>DASRRO010000001.1:0-2670 GCA_035656855.1 Acidobacteriaceae bacterium
GCGGGCGAATCGATGGAGAGCTTCCGGCATCCGGACTGGAACATGCCGATCACGCAGGGTGCGTATTTTCACGGAATGGTGGTCGGGGTCCTGGATGGTCGCGTAACGGTGAGGATCGGCGATGCGCGGCTGGGTTTGGAGCCCGACGGCTGGGCGTGGACCGGGGAGAAGGATCCGACGAAGCTGTTCAAGGTGGGCGACATCGTCTACGTGCGGATTGACAGCTCGCCCAGCGATCCGGTGCTGCACGGCACGCTGGAGCAGGACTCCGGCGCGCAGGCGGCGCTGATGGCGGTCGACAATGGCACGGGCGACGTTCTGGCGATGGTCGGCGGACGCGATTTCAACCTGTCGCAGTTCAACCGAGCGACGCAGGCGGAGCGGCAGACGGGGTCTTCATTCAAACCTTACGTCTACACTGCAGCGATCGAAAACGGTGCGACGCCGGAGGAGAAGATTGCCGACTCGCCCGTGACCTTCCAGACCGGGGGCGGCCCTTACACGCCGCACGATTACGAGCCGAATTATCTGGGAAACATCACGCTGGAGAAAGCATTTGCCGAATCGCGGAATATCCCGGCGCTGCGGCTGGCAGAGCGGGTAGGGATGCGCAAGGTGATCGATGTGGCGCATCGCTTCGGGATCACGCGCGACATACCGCCGTACCTGCCAGTGGCGCTGGGGTCGGTGGAGGTGACGCTGGCCCAGCAGGTGGCGGCGTACAGCAGCTTCCCCAACGATGGCGTGCGGGTAACACCGCATCTGCTGCGGCGGGTGACAAATGCCGATGGGATGACGCTCTCCGAGGATCAGGCAGAGGTAAACGAATCGACTAACGCAAAGACAGCGCGGACGATGCTGCTGTTGATGCAGCAGGTGACAACCAGCGGAACCGCGGCGGCGGCGCGGGCGCTCAACCATCCGCTGGGCGGAAAGACGGGGACCACGAGCGACTTTACGGATGCGTGGTTCCTGGGATTTTCGCCGTCGGTGACCTGCGGGGTATGGATGGGCTATGACACGCGGCAGTCGCTGGGTGACAAGGAGACCGGCGCGCGGGCGGCGCTGCCGATCTGGATGGACTTTATGAAGTCGGCGGATGCGGGGAAAGACGAGGAGCGTTTTCCAGGGACATAGAAGTCAACTGGCTGGCCCCCCTGGGGTTTCTTGAGAGCATCGGGTCAACGGGTCTTAGTGGATCGGATGCATGGCTCCAACTCACTGTGCCAGTGGCCAAAATAACGAGGCCCGCGCCATTTTTGACGCGGGCCTTTGTTGCTGGTGCTGTGAATTATTGTGCCGCTTTGCCTTCTCGGAAGAGCTGGGAGACCGCGAGTACAAAGGCGCGCGAGGAGGCATGGACGCGAGTCCGGCCGGAGAGGATATCTTCGTAGTGAATGTCCCTGCCGTAGTATGCGGCGGTATCGTCCTTGTTCTGGTTGATGTAGTCGCCGGTGAGGTCGAGGCCGGCGAAGAGGCCTTTGCTGCGTGAGTAGGTGAGGAACTCGGCGTTGGCGAGCGCGGAGATGGAGGCCTGCGAGTTGCGGCCGACCGGTCCGGCGGACGCGGCAATGTCGCCACCGAGCTTGACCTTCTCCTTCAGCATGTCCTGCGCGCTCTTGTGGTTGGTGCCGACCAGAACCAGGTCGGTAGATTGGCCGCCGATCTGAAAGCCGAAGCTGGCGCCGGTGATCTGAATGAAGACCGGGGCGCTCCAGCGATGGTGATTGCGGCAGGTGGCGAGACCCTGGCCATATTGGCCGCCCACGACGAAGGCGCCTTTCTTGTAACCGGGTACGACCAGGACGCAGGTGGCTTTGGCGGCGACCCACAGCGGCACGCCCTTATCGGGAGTAGCCATCAGTTCGCGCACGACGGCGGTTGCGGCATCGATGCGATCGGTGAGTTTCTTGTCAACATCGGCAGCCGAGGCGACGCCGGTGAGCGTTGCGGCGATGCAGAGCTGGCCTAGAAAATGCTTCAAAAACTTGTGCATGGATATTCCTCCCAAAGAGTTACGACATCGGGAATCCTACACCCGAGCAGGCGAAAACCAGTTGAAGTTTCGCCAACGAGATGCCTGGAGGGAAGGGAGGGAGTTGGCCGGGTGGAGTCTTCTCAGTAAAGAGGGAGATGGCGCAGATAACGGCGGGCGGCTGCCACATCGCGACCGATTTGTTCGCGCAGGGCTTCGGGCGAGGGCCATTGCCGCTCATCGCGCAGGCGGGCGAGGAAGGTGAGACGGAGGGGTGTGACCGCGTCAAGCGCGATCGGCCGGAAGTCCAGCAGGTGGCTTTCGATGGCGAAGGAGGCGTCGGCGAAGGTGGGGCGCGTGCCGACGTTGGTGACCGAGTCGAAGCAGAGTTCGTCGGGCGTGCCCGCGGCGATTGCCATGCGGGTGACATAAACGCCGGCGGCGGGAACCAGACCATCGTAACTGGCGAGATTGAGGGTGGGCACAGTGAGCCGGCTACCGATGCCGCGGCCCGGGGCTGGCGTGCTGACGATGGAGAAGGGCCTGCCCAGCAGCCAGCGGGCGCGGCGTATGTCTCCTGTAGAAACAAGCTGGCGGATGCGGCTGCTGGAGGCGTCCATGCCGCGCACCTGGAGCGGCTTGTAGATGTGGACGGCGAAGCCGAGCTGTTTGCCGAGCGCGCTGAGCTGCTCCAC
>DASRRO010000002.1:0-34576 GCA_035656855.1 Acidobacteriaceae bacterium
CCGGCAACTGTCATGGAGGAATTGCTGGCGGCAAAGAACGCTTCTCCCGAAAGCGGCGTGAGATTTACGCTTGGATGCGGCAGTTCTGGATCCCCGACCGGAATCCACGTTTCGCCGCCATCGTTCGTCAAGCGAATGCGAAACGCAACCGGGCCCCTGGTGTCTCCACCAGCGGGGTCGCCCAGGACGAGGCCGTAATCCCGATTAACGAAGAGCAGGGCATCGTAGAAACCCTCTTTATCCGGATTCGTAAACAGCAGCTTCCAGTGCGAGCACCCATCCGTCGTCTTGTACAGCCGTGACGCATCCCCCGTGCCGCTCGACATCACGATGGCCGTGTTGTCGTCCCAGGCCCAGATGCCCCGAAAATCCAGCTTCTCCGCTCCCGGAGGCATCGCGCAGCTCTGCCACTCGTAACCGCCATCCTCGGTCCGCAGAACCGTCCCGTTGGTCCCGCTCGCCCAGGCCACTCCGCCGCCCACGGCATGAATCCCGCGCAGCCCCGCCGTCGTCCCGCTTCGCTCCATCACCCACGGTCCGGAGTTCTCCTGCAAACTCTGTCCCGCGGCGAGAATCGGCACAAGAAAGAGAAGGAAAGTCAGCCAACCGAGCACGCGCATCACGCCGCCAGCATAACCGACTCGCACCGATCGAAGCCGGCTGGGCAAAAGTGGCTGCCTCACAAATGGTGCATGAGAAAAGGGTAATACCCAAAAGGTATTACCCTCGATGTGCCAATTTTTCAATTAAGTAGTCAGAGCCCTCACCCAGGGGGGTGGGGGGTAGGGGGAAAATCGGCCCTCGCCGCGCACCGTCTCTGCCTCTAAACCGGTGGCATTCCCATCACCACATGCACGCCTGGCGGCGGCGTGAAAACGAAGGCTGAGTTCGGCGCCGGGACGTTCGCCGCCTCGCCGCTGAAGTCGAAGGTGTTCGTTACCCCATCCGTTTCGGTGATGGTCATCGATTGGATCGTCCCGTCCGCCGCCGCCGTAATCTTCAGCGAAGCCACCCGCTGCTCCAGCCCTTTCGGCACCCCAGCCAGAACATAAGAACTACTCCCGGAAGAAGTCACGGTCAGGTTCTTCAGTTCCTTTTCCAGCTCCGTGTGTCCCAGCAGGAACTGCAGCGGCGAGCGCAAGTCATCCAGCTGTTTTTCGGGGACCTTCTGCGCCTCGCTCTCGCCCGGCGAGTAAAAATATCCGTCGTGCCCATCCAGAATGAAGAGCTTGCCGTCTGGATCGGTGTAGGTCCAGCGCATCCTGCCCGGCTTCTTCAGCAGCAGCACCCCCGCTTCGTGCCGATGCATTCCCATCCCTTCGTAATTCTGGACGAAGTGCACCTCCAGCGAGTGCAGGGCGTTGTAATGACGGTCGACCCGCGCTGCAATCTCTGCCGGCTTCACCGTGCTTTGCGCCCCGGCCGGAACCGCCAGGCTCAGCACGCAGAATGCCCGCAAAAAAAGAAACCGCCGGAGGTCCAGAACACTCCGGCGGCTCTTCTTCTGGATGCCCAACGTCAACGCAGCGGCACCGTGCAGTTCGTTCCGCCGGTCGGATCCTTCCGGATCTCACCGCTCATATCCAGACAAAACCCGTTGTGGCCGGTCTTGCCCACGGCCTGCGGCACCGCGGTCGCCTCAAAGCTGGTGTACATGTCCTGGTTATTGACCGTGGTTTTCGTGCAGTTGGTGACATTAAAGACGTAGCCCGACTTAACCCCGCTGGCAAGATCCTGCTGCAGCAATTGTGCTGACTGCGCGCTCGGCGCGCCGGAGCTGGCATTTCCGCCCAGAGCCGCCAAAGAGCACGCATAGCCGTTTTGCGGATAGGTGGTGTTGAACTGGATCTCCGCCTCGTGAATCGTCCGCAGCGACTGGATCGCCGACGTCTCATTCGCCGTGGCCGTCAGGTTCAGCATGTTGGGAATAGCAATCAGCATCAGGATCAGCATGATCGAAATGACGATCAGCAGCTCCATCAGCGTAAAACCAGCGTCGGTTTGCAGCGGACGCCGTCGTCCGGGGTTCTGTTCCATGGTTGTAATCTTCCGCGACGTTTATGCTATCGCAAAACCAAAGGCTCCGTATCCAAATCGGATAAGCTGGAGCGCCAATCCTGAAGCAGCCGCATCGCCGATTTGCCGGGCGGGCCTGCAAATCAACGGACGCAGTCAGCCTGCATTGCGCTCATGATGCGGATCAGGATGGAGTCGCCCGGACCTTACGGCTTACCGTTCTCGTTCGGCGGAACGTGCGAGGTGAGGCCGTGCGACAGGAACTCCCGCAGGAGATTCTCTACTGCATTGCCACCGAGGATGATGAAGCCGTCCCGAACGGTGAGACCCGCCGAACGGTCGCCGGGCGCGTGGTACACGTCCGATATACCCGCGGCAGCAAAGCTCCCGGTAATGCGGGAGTAATTCACTTCCTGGCGGCCATTGTCGCCCCGGCACACAATCGTCTGTTCGAGAGCATAAGCCAGTCGCCTGCCGACACTGCCCTTGCCGCGGTAGAAATAGCGGGGATCCTGGTGAAAGAGTGCCGGCAGCAAAGCCCCGCCGATCACCCGGCTGTCGAAGCTGTCCGCCAGCGTTGCCCCAAAGCGCTTTCCGTACCCCTCCCATCCCGATCCGTACCCGGGATATGTGTCGTGGTACTGCTCCGCGCCCGCGAGCCCGGCATCCGTCAGAAAGGTGAATGGATCAAAGGTCGAACGCAGTGCCAAATGGTATTTCAGTTTCTGCGTCATCGGCGCGGCGTTCCATGCAAAGCTCGTGTAGAAATTCGGAATCGCGCCGAACACGCGCTGCTGCTCCTCCGCGTGTACCTGCGCGGTGGCAATTTGTACCGGGGAGGCGGTCACCCGCACCGTCGAGGTGAATTGTGGAATGTGCGAGACGACAATCGGGAAGGTTCGCGGCTGTCCGGGGGCCAGCACCAGCGGCTGAGGAGTCATCGACTGGATCCCGGCCCCCGTCACCACTACGGTGTAGTTGCCCGGCATCAGAGCCGAAAAGTGAAAAACGCCGCGCCGATTCGTGCTCGCACTCCTATGGACCGAATCGTTCTCTGTTGTTACCGTCACTTGCGCGTCCCGCACGGCGGCGCCATTCTGGTCAGCCACTGTACCGGAAAGCGAACTCGATTCCTGGGGAGCAGGAGCGTCAGGGAGGCCGACAGACAGGAGTGGGTTCGCCGCAATCTTCACCTGAGCCCAAATGCACGGATGGCTTGCCACGAGCGCCAAAATGCTCACCGTTCGGCAACAGCGGGCGATCCTCGCGCGTATTCCAGGCGGAGGGGACTTGGCATCGTCCCTGAACAAGGAACCGATCATAGATACAATTGGATGTCGCGGCGGCGGCGGCGTGGCATCGTATCTATTTTTATTTCAGATACTTAATGCGGCAATCAGGTTAGATTGGCCACCTCGCCGCCGGAGTTGGCCTCGCGCGGGTGGTCTCTTGCTCCGACCCTAATCCGCCAGAGATTTCCCTGCTCCCCGGCCGAGGCAATGAATCGCTCACCTGCGACGCGGTTCTTCGACCGGCCCGCATCCACGATCGGAGACTCACTCCGTAGACAGCAATGCAGAACAGATTCGCGGGAATGAACCCCAACTGCGCCGTTCGCAGTCCAATCACGCAGAGAATCACGCTGTTGATCCCGGCCACCACCAGGCCACTCCAGAGCTTCCGTCCCACCAGGACCGTCGACAGCACCGTCAAACAACAGGACAAGTAATCCAGCCGCAACACACCAACACCCAGCCTCTGCGGCCAGTTTGACAGCGACGGGACGCTCCGCTCAGTGACGGATCGCACAGCGGTCGCCCGCTGGCGCAGCGCGTGCGGGTTATTCTTGGAATGGGGCTGCTCCGCAGCCGCTCTGGCGCTGAAGAGGCTTCATGCATATCTCTGCCACAACCTCCGCCGTCGCTTCCGCCTTCGGCGCAGTCGCTGTTCTGGCCTGGCGCGTCCAGGAGGGGCGCCGCGCCATCACCATCAAAAAGATCATCTTTCCGCCGCTCGGCATGGCCACAGGATTCTCCATGTTCATCGTGCCCGCTTTCCGCGTGCCATGGCTCTGGGCCCTGGTCGCCTTTCTCATCGGGGCCATCCTGCTCGCCTGGCCGCTGCTCGCCACCACCCGCCTGCAGCGCGACGGCGACGCCATCATGATGAAGCGTTCCAGCGCCTTTCTAATCGTCATCATTGTGCTGGCCGCAGTCCGGTTCTTTGCTCGCGGCTACTTCGACACGATTATGACCATCGAGCAGACCGGCGGCCTGTTCTTCATCCTGGCTTTTGGCATGATCCTTCGCTGGCGGGCTGCCATGTTCCTCGAGTACCGCTCTCTGACTCTGCAGACCCCGGCGCCCGCCGAGATCTAGCAGAATGCCCGGGCAGGAGTGGCCTGCCAGGGCGCAGGCTCGCAAAGCGGTCGTTGGGGGATCCAACCGAAAGAGAAACCCCGCTGCGAGTTGCCGGGAATGTTCTCCGCGGGACTGGCCCGTCAGAACGTGAAGCGCGCCCCAAACTGGAACTGGCGCGGGGTATTCACCGTACTCGTGATCTGCCCAAATGCCGCCGCCTGATCCGGCTGCGTCTGCACCGCTGTGATCGAAGGCGCCCCCGGCATCCCATACTGCGGCGTGTTTGTCAGGTTATAGGAAGAGACCTCCAGCCGCAGGTTCCGGCTCTCGCCCATCGGGAACGTCTTGTACAGCGAAATATCCAGGTCCCGCGCTCCCATGGTCCGCACGTGATCCAGATACGCCGGCGCCGCGCCCGGCACAAACGGGCTCGACGGAATCGCGAAGCAGTCCGGCGTGAACCACGTTGCCACTGTATGCGGAGCCCCCTTGCCCGGATCGCAGGTGAGATTCGGCCGCTGATTGAAATATTCGATCGGCGCTCCCACCGTTGGCGATGCAATCGGAATCCCGGTGCTCAGATACACGATCCCATTCGTCGTCCATCCGCCGAGAATCGCGTCGCCCACGCCGTGCAGCGGCACCGCCCGATCTTTGCCGAAGGGCAGGTCGTACGACACCTCGCCGGTGAACTGGTATTTCACGTCCTGGGGGCTAACCGAATGTTCGTACTGCAGGTCCCTCGTGTCCTGCGCCGCGCCTCCATGCGATCCAACAAACCCAAGCGGCGGATTCCCGTCATCGGTCATCAGCTTCGCCCAGGTGAAGCTGCTCAGGGTAGTGAAATGGTGCGTGAGACGCTTCTGCAGCTTGGCCTGCAGCGAGCTGTAATCTGAATCTCCGCCCGGATATCCGTTCAAAATAACGCCGTTGCCCGAGCCGTAATTGCCATCGCCAAACTGTGGATACTCCTGCAGCGATACCCATAGCGGCACCGTCGAAGCTCCGTAATTGGCGTTGGTGGCCGGCTGGGTCGGTGCCCAGGTGTTGTTGACCATCTGGCATGCCGGATCCGAAGTGTCCACACACAGCGCCGCGCCATACTTCTGGATCGTCGCCAGGCTCAGCGTGTTCTGGTCAATCGAGCCCATCGGCAGGAAGAGTCCGCGGCTGCCCACATAGCCGAGACTCAGCACCACCTCATGCGGGAATTCATACTCCAGGCCGAAATTGAAGTCATACGTCGTCGGTGTGCGCTGCGAGCGCAGCACCGTGTTCAGGCTGTTTCCCAGATTGTTTCCCAGCCCGGAGGGCGACTGGATCAGCGGCACCACTCCGTTCGGGAAGGGGTTACTCAGAGAATAAATGCCGGTGTCACTGGGCGCAGGGCTCCCAGGCGCAGCGCCGGAGCAGCCCGACGTCCCGTTGTAGACCGTGTTGCCGTCCGCGTTGATGCAGGTGGCATCCCAGTTGGTCACCGAGGAGTAGCCGTCGCTGTCCAGCGATGCGCTGCCCACCATCTCCGGGCTGGGCCCGTAATTGATCTCGCCGCCGCCGCGCACCACGAGATGGTTCAGAGCCTCCCAGGCGAGTGCCACCCGCGGCCCGAAATCCTTCATGCTAGTGGTGAACGGAGTTCGGTTGCTGCCGTTCGCGTAGACCTCTGCGCCCGTGTACGAAACTCCGGCAACTGTATTCGAAGCATTGGGATCGAAATACTCCAGCCGGTTATGCCGCTCCGTCCGGCCGCCGAAAATATCCCACCGCAGTCCCGCCGTCAGCGTGAAAGTCTTGCTCGCATGCCAGGTGTCCTGCAGAAAAGCCCCGTAGTAAGGATTCGACTCCGCCGCGAAAAGATCCCTGGTGAAGTTGTAGCTCTCGCTGCCCGGAGTTCCGCCCATCCCAACCAGGAACGACGCAAAATCGCTGCCGCCTCCGCCGTTGGCCACCGCCTGGTCCGTTGCGCTCACGTCGAAGTAATACGCCCCGGACGGCGCCGGCGGCTGCCCCACGTTCAGAAGCCGCTTCATGTACTCGAAGCCGGCGCTCAGCTCGTGATCGCCCTTTACCTTCGTCAGGGTCGCGCTCACGTCGTTGTTTTCGCTGGCGTAAACGAACGTGTCATAGTTAGCGGTTCCGCCGACGCCTCCGCCCACATCGTTGAAAATTACGTAAGGCAGCGTCTTGTAGACTTCCTGCGCGGCCAGCGACGCCGGAAATCCCAGCTGCGTGATGTCATAACCGGTCTGCCGGGGGTCGCCGGTCTGGTTCTCATAGTGCCGCGTGAATGAGTAGCGCAGTTGCAGCACCGTGTTGGAGTTGAAGGTATAGTCGTCGGCCAGCAGAACGTTGCGCCCGTTTGTGACGTTCTGCGCGTAGAACGGATCCCACTCATTGTTGAAGGCGTTCACCAGCGCGCTGTACAGCCGGTCGAACGAAAACCGCCCGAAGATGTGCTGCTTTTCGCTCTTGTCCCAGTCGGCACGAATGTCGAATTTCTGAGCCGTCATCGGATCGGTTCCCGGTACATACAGGTTGTTCACGGCGCCGGTCGGATCCGAATCGCAGGTGCTGGGGTTAGGCGCGTTGCATTTGGGCATCTCCGCCAGCATCTTCAGCGCGATCGGGTTCGGGCTGGGAATGATGTTGCTGGCAAATGCCTGCCGCGTCCCGTCCGGATTGTCGGGCACCATCGGGTTGTAGATGGTGAAATTGTCGGCGGAGAAATCTCCGGTCCGCTCCGCGCTCGTTGGCACCGTGAAGATGTTCGATCCATCGAACAGCTGCTGCTGGGTCGCCTCATAATCCCCAAAGAAAAACAGCTTGTTGTGCAGAATGGGTCCGCCAATCGAACCGCCTTCCTGATAGCGATGGAACGACGGCGGCGTGTTCGCTGTGCCGCCGGCAAGCTCGCTTTGCTTGTTGAAGTACTCGTTCGAAGCCAGGATATCTGGACGGAAGACGCCGAAGGCATCCCCGTGAATCTTGTCTGTGCCCGATTTGGTCACAAGGCTGATGACGCCCGCTCCGCCGCTCTGGTAGGTCGCCGGCGTGTTCTGGGTCTCGACCCGCGTCTCCTGCACCGCATCTTCCGGAATCATCAGGGCCGGGATAATCGCCGCCGCATTGTTCTCGGCAATGCCCACGGGGCTGCCGTCCACCATGTAGTAGACCGACCCGATAATCGCACCGTTGATGGTGTACGACGACACATCCACGCCCGGCCGGCCGCTCGTGATGCTGGCAATCGACTGCGAATTCGAAGAGTTGGGCGAGCCGTTTGCCGGCGTCACGCCGGGGCTGAGCTGGGTCAGATCGTAGACATCCCGATTCAGCAGCGGAACGCGGTCGATGGTATCGGCAGAGATCAGTTGCCCCACCGTCGAGTTGCTCGGCTCTACTAGGTTCGTTTCTTCGTTCACCTTCACGACCGTGTTGACGCTGCCCACATGCATGGCAATATCGACAACTGTCGTCTGATCCACGGTGACGGTTACATTCTCCCGCTCGGCAGTGGTGAAGCCGTTCTGGCTTGCCGTTACCCGATAGACGCCTGGATTGAGGGAGATGAATGTGTAGAGCCCCGCAGCGCTCGTCATCGCGTGGAGCGCTACTCCCGTGGCCGGGTTGAGCAGGGTCACACTCGCGCCAGGCACAATCGCCCCGCTCGGATCGGTAATAGTTCCACTGATATTGCCGCGTCCGGCCTGACCGAAAGCGCTGGGGGTGCCCGGTATCAGAAGGAGAACTAGTGAGAGAAAAGCGAGGCTACCGGCGATCTGCAGATTTCTCAATTTCATGGCCGCCCCTTTGATTTGTTGATGTTCAAACGTTTGAATGGTATACGAATGTAGGCAGATTTATGCCCTCTGTCAAGGGGCGAGTTCCCGGCGCCGGCTCGTTCCTGTACCTGGGCATCCGAATTGCCCGCCGGTCAGTGGCCCGTTCGCCGCGCTGCATGCACAATGAACGGTGCAGGGAGGTACGAAGGTGACAAAGCTCGAACGCGGTCACGTAACCCTCTCCGATGTTGCCCGTGCCTGCCATCTCTCGGTCTCGACCGTCTCCATCGTGCTTAGTGAAGCACCGCTCTCGCGCCACGTCGCCGAGGCCACCCGCGAGCGGATCCGCGCCATGGCCGCGCGTCTCGGCTATCACCCTGACGTTCATGCCCGCTCCCTGCGGAGGCGCCGCACCCAGACCATCGGCGTCCTCGCTTACGACATGTCCGACCCGTTCTGCATTCCCGTGGTCCGCGGCATCGAGGAAGCCCTCCAGGCAGCGCAGTACTTCTCGCTTCAGGTGAACGCCCAAACCCAGCGCATGCTCTTCGATCGCTATCTGCGCATGCTTCTGGAGCGCCGCGCGGAAGGCGTTATCGTCATTGCCAGCTGGGTCTTCGAGGAGACCAACCTCCTCGCCGACATCGAAAAGAACAACGTGCCCATCGTCATTGTCGGTCGCGATCTCACCGCGCGCCGCATCCCTTCAGTTCTGGTTGACAACCAGGCGGGCGGGGCTCTTGCCATGCGCCATTTGGTCGATCTTGGCCACCAGTCCGTCGCTGTTATCCGTGGTCCCGACGAGATGTTCGACAGCAAGCCACGCTGGGAGGGGATTCAGGATGCCGCCTGCGCCGCCGGTCTTCGCATCGATCGGCGGCTGACCTTTCAATTGCCGAACCAGGTTGATCCCCGTTCAGGATTCGAAGGCGGCCTTCGCTTTGCCAACGAAATGCTGGCTTCCGGTATCGGCTTCACCGGAGTCCTGGCCTTCGACGATCTCACTGCTCTAGGTGTGGTGCGCGGCCTTTCCGAAGCCGGCCTGCAAGTACCCGGCGACTGCTCGGTCGTCGGTTTTGACGACATCCTGCCGGCCGCCGTCGCGACGCCAGGCATCACCACGATTCGCCAGCCCCTGCAGAAGATGGGCCTGCTGGCCGCCCAGCGCCTGCTCGAAGCTGTGGACCAGCGCGGCGGCCGCCAACCGAAAGCTCGCCTCCACCAACTCGTCCCCGAACTCGTTGTGCGCACCTCCTCCGCGGCGCCTCGTTCGTTTCCAGGGAACGCAAACATTCGTCGGAGAGCAGCGTTGACAAAGGAAGCCGATTGAAGATTGAATTCAAACGATTGAAATACCGCCGCAGCGTATTGCAATCACCTGCAACCATTCGAAGTGTGAACCGGAGGATCAGCCGATGAACCGCTTTTCTCTGTCCTGTCTTCTCGCCTGCTCTCTGCTGGTCCCATCGCTCTCCGCGGCCACCGTCACGCCGCTTCACAGCGGCTGGCGCCTGCAGTCCGCCTGCACGATCACCGCGGCCGGTGACGCCATCTCCTCGCCCGACTTCTCCACCGAAGGCTGGATCGCCGCCACGGTGCCCACCACCGTCGTTGCCGCTCAGGTTGCCGCCGGGCTCCTGCCCGATCCTTACTTTGGGGACAATCTCCGCAAGATCCCCGGCACGTCGTACCCCATCGGCCGTAATTTTTCGAACCTGGCCATGCCTGCTGATAGCCCTTACCACTGCGGCTGGTGGTATCGCGACGAGTTCACCGCACCCGCTTCGGCGGAAAAGGCTGCGCAGTACTGGCTGCATTTCGGCGGCATCAACTACCGGGCCGACATCTGGCTGAATGGCCACCGCATCACTGACTCCTCGCAGATCGCCGGCGCCTATCGCACTTACAACCTCGATGTCACCGGCGTCCTCAAGCCAGGCGGCCACAATGTCCTCGCGGTCGAGACCTTTGCGCCTACCGAGACCGATCTCGGCATCAACTGGGTCGACTGGAATCCCTCTCCGCCGGATAAGGACATGGGGGTGATTGGCGATGTGAATCTCGTCGCCACCGGTGCCGTCGCTCTGCGATCCCCGATGGCCGTCACCCATTTTTCTGACGACGATCTCAGCACCGCCGATCTGACCGTCTACGCTGAAGTGGAGAACGCCACCGGCAATCTTGTTCACGGCGTCGTCTCCGGATCCGCTGCCGGCGCCAATTTCGAGCAGCCGGTCGAGCTGGCCGCGCACGAACAACGCACCATCACCTTCACGCCGGAGCAGTTCCCGCAGCTTCGCATCCACAACCCGAAGCTGTGGTGGCCCTGGCAGATGGGCGATCCGCATCTTGAACCGCTCACCGTGCGCTTCACCATCCAGAACCAGGTCACCGACGAGAAGACCGTTCAATTCGGGATCCGCGAGATCACCTCAGTTCTAACCGGCACCGGCGCTCGCCTCTTCCGGGTCAACGGCAAACAGGTTCTCATCCGCGGCGGCGGCTGGTCCCAGGACATGCTCCTGCGCACCGACCCCAAACGCCTTCGCGAGCAGTTTCGCCTGGTGCGCGACCTCAACCTGAACACCATCCGGCTCGAAGGCAAACTCGATACCGATAACTTCTTCCAGCTCGCCGACCAGAACGGCATCCTGGTCATGCTGGGCTGGTGCTGCTGCGATACGTGGGAGCACTGGAGGAGCTGGACTCCGGACACCCTTACGGTCGCCACGGCTTCGCTCCACTCGCAGATGCTGCGCCTCCGCTATCACCCGAGCCTGCTGGTCTGGCTCAACGGCAGCGACAATCCTCCGCCGGCCAACGTGGAAAGCGCCTATCTCGACGTCGAGGCAAAGACGCACTGGCCCAATCCCATCATCTCTTCCGCCTCAGCCACCGCCACCACCGTCACCGGCGAAAGCGGCGTCAAGATGACCGGCCCCTACGACTACGTTGAACCCAGCTACTGGTACGTCGACAAGACCCACGGCGGCGCCTGGGGTTACAACACCGAAACCAGCCCCGGCCCTGCCATCCCTTCGCTTGCCAGCCGCGCGAAGTTTCTCCCCGATCCCGACGCGTGGCCGCCTTCGGCTGACTGGTCGCTCCACAACGGCGGCGGGGGATTCATGAACCTCCGAGACCTTGACGACGCCATGACGGCCATTTACGCCAAACCTACATCGGCGGCCGATTATACCCGCCTTGCCTCCACCATGGAGTACGACTCCGAGCGCGCGATGTTTGAGTCGTATAGCCGGAACAAGTATGAATCCACCGGCGTCATCCAATGGATGCTCAATAACGCCTGGCCTTCGATGATCTGGCACCTCTACGATTACAATCTCGAGGCCGATGCCGGCTATTATGCCGTGAAGAATGCCTGCGCGCCTCTGCACATTCAGTATTCGTACGATGACCAGTCCATCGTCGTGGTCAACAGCACGTACCATCCCGTCGAAGGCCTGCACGCCACTATCGACGTGCATGGCGTCCGCTGGAACGAGCTCTACCACTCCACTGCGACCGTCGACGCTCCTTCTGACAGCTCGCAGCAGATCCTTCGCCTGCCAGGGAGTCTTTACAACGGCACCGACCGCATCTTCCTCATTGACCTCACTCTCGCCGACTCCGCCGGCAAGATTGTCAGCCGCAACTTCTATTGGGTGCCCTACACTCTCACCGCGTTTGACTGGGGGGCCACGGAGTACACCTACACTCCCGCGGATCGGTATCCCGACCTGACCGCCCTCGCCCAGCTGCCGGCAGCATCCGTCAGCTCGAGCGCTGAGATCCGTACCACCCCGCAGGGCCGTGAGATCCTGCTGCACCTCGACAACCGCTCCGGGGGGCTGGCGTTCCAGGTGAATGCGGCCGTTCGCACCGCGTCTGGCGGTCTGATCGCGCCGGTGTACTGGTCGGATAACTGGATCGAGCTGGTGCCGGGCGAGTCGCGCACGCTCACGGCTCGGCTCCCGGACGACGCTCCGGCCAATCCTGTCGTCAAGGTGGAAGGGTGGAATGTTGGGGCGGCGACGCTCACGCCCGACGCAGCACAACCGTAGTCTGTGGCGCAGGCAGTTGCCTGTTGCGAGTTGCCAGTCTCCAGTCCCGCGGCTTGGAAAAAAGATGTAGTTTTCGATGGCATCGTTTTGAGTAGTCGTTCATTCCAATGGCTCGAATCGGTCGCATCCAGGAGTGACATTCCCTGGAGGAGCCGGTAGCCGGTGGCTGTAGCGGGCAGCCAGTTGCCAGTTCTGAGATCAACACAAAAGCCCGCGCGCGGCGGACCTTTCTTACTCTATAAGTCCAGAATACCAGGGTTGGACTGATTTACTGCCAGATTTTCGAGGGAATTTTGGCGGGGAAATGCTTGTGTATCAGCGACTGTTACTTTGGTTCGGTCGAGGGGGGCTTCACAGGATTTTCCACAAAGCGCGGGAGAAGTGCGTATTCGCGATCGACACTCGCCAGTGGCCGGCAATTCAGGAGACACAGCTTTGCCCGGGAGACAAAGTAACATAACCGGGGCGGCTGCGCGCAGGCGCTACGCCGACGGGCCTGCGGCAGCAAGGAAGGCGCTTCGCGCGACGTTTTTACGGCACGACTGAGGTCGCGCCCTGATACAAAAGCGGTCGATTACCGGATTCTTGCGCAAGCCCCTGAGTCGCGCCCTGATACAGAGCACGACGCGTACACGTCCTGGGCATGAGTGGCGCTTCATGCAATCGCAGATCCTTACGTCTCGCCACGCTTGACGTCGGGATGACAGCCTTTGCGGTGGGTGTCCGGCACGGTGCGGTGTGGGGTCGCGTCGATCAGCCGCCCTTTCCGCAATCGTGGGGGCGCTATGCCCCGTTGCGTGGGAAAGCACCTCCGAATTCACGTTCTCGTGACGAGCGTCACCGGTCGACTCGCCCTCGCTTTGTTAGAATTTGCTTTGGAACGCCGCATTTTTGCGAAGGCGGCCTGCCTTCGATGACCTTTCTGGAAACGATCGCCGCAGCCACCGGGGAACCGATTCGCGTGGATCGGCGGCCTAAACTCAATGAGCGCATCCAGCACCACATTGTGAGGAGCACTATGACGGAAATTGCTGCAATTCATGCCCGGGAAATTTTGGACTCACGCGGCAACCCGACTGTGGAAGCCGATGTTGTTCTGGAAGGCGGTTCGATGGGGCGGGCGATTGTGCCCAGCGGCGCGTCGACGGGCGAGCACGAGGCGGTAGAGTTGCGCGACGGCGACAAGAGCCACTATCTG
The DNA here is from genome assembly GCA_035656855.1 of Acidobacteriaceae bacterium. Classification (GTDB taxonomy): domain Bacteria; phylum Acidobacteriota; class Terriglobia; order Terriglobales; family Acidobacteriaceae; genus Palsa-343. Next base: position 13,421 of record DASRRO010000002.1, read on the forward strand.
GGCAAGGGCGTGCTGAAGGCGGTGGAGAACATCGAGAGCATTCTGGCGCCGGAGCTGACGGGCATGGACGCTTCGAACCAGCGACTGCTGGACGCCACGATGATTTCGCTGGACGGCTCGGAGAACAAAGGGCGAATCGGCGCGAACGCGATTCTGGCGGTTTCGATGGCGGCGGCGCGCGCCTCGGCCGCGGAGCTGAAAGTGCCGCTGTACCGCTATCTGGGCGGCGTGAATGCGTCGATTTTGCCCACGCCGATGATGAACATCATGAACGGCGGCGCGCATGCCGACAGCAACGTCGACTTCCAGGAGTTCATGGTGATGCCGGTGGGCGCGGAGCGGTTCAGCGACGCGCTGCGCTGGGGCGTTGAGGTCTTCCACACGCTGAAGGGCGTGCTCAAAAAGAAGGGCTACAACACCGCGGTTGGCGATGAGGGTGGATTTGCGCCGTCGCTGAAGTCGAACTCCGAGGCGATTGAACTGATTCTGGAAGCGATCGAGCTGGCCGGGTATAAGGCGGGCGAGGATGTCGCGATCGCGCTCGATCCGGCGTCGAGTGAGTTTTTCGACACGGACAAAGGCAAGTATGTCTTCAAGAAGGGCGACAAGAGCGAGCGGACGGCTGAGGAGATGGTGGCGTTCTATGCGGATTGGGTGCGCCAGTATCCGATCGTGTCGCTTGAGGATGGGCTGGCGGAGAACGACTGGGCCGGCTGGAAGATCCTGACGCGGGAGCTGGGGAGCCAGATACAGCTGGTGGGCGACGACATCTTCGTGACCAATACGGAGCTGCTGCAGAAGGGCATTGAAGAGGGCGCGGCCAACTCGATCCTGATTAAGCTGAACCAGATCGGGACGGTGAGCGAGACGCTGGAGTGCATCGAGCTGGCGCGGCGCTACGGATACACGTCGGTGATTTCGCACCGCAGCGGCGAGACGGAAGACACGTTCATTGCCGATCTGGCGGTGGCTACCGGCGCGGGGCAGATCAAAACCGGCTCGGCATCGCGCACCGATCGCATCGCAAAATACAACCAGCTGCTGCGCATTGAGGAAGAGCTGGGCCAGGCAGCGGAGTTTCTGGGCCTGGAAGCCGTGAACTACGGCGAGTAGCTTCTACTGGCGGCGCGGCGATCTGCCGCGCCGTTTTCCGCATTTCTCTGGAGAAGGATCGTGTCTCAGCACAAACCTGTCGTTCTGACCATTCTGGATGGATGGGGTTATCGCCCGCAGACGGAAAACAATGCCATCGCGCTGGCGCGCAAGCCAACGTATGACAAGCTGCTTCGGGAATATCCCAATACGCTGCTGCATGCGTCGGATCACTTTGTGGGGTTGCCCGACGGGCAGATGGGCAACAGCGAAGTGGGCCACCTGAACATTGGCGCCGGGCGCATCGTCCAGATGGACATCACGCGGATCGATGCGCTCATTGCCAACGGCGCGTTCTCTACGCACCCGACCATCGTCGAGGCCATGCAGAAGGCGCGGAAAACCCAGCTGCATCTTTTCGGACTGGTGTCCGATGGCGGCGTCCATTCGCACCAGGAGCATCTGTATGCGCTTCTGAAGACGGCGAAGCAGCAGGGGGTAGAGCGAGTTTTCGTGCACGCCTTCATGGATGGGCGCGACACGCTGCCCACCAGCGGGGCGGGCTATCTGGCCGCGTTGGAACAGAAGATGCGCGAGACCACGGGAAAACTGGCCAGCGTCTCGGGTCGTTACTACGCGATGGATCGCGACCGGCGCTGGGAGCGGGAGAAGAAGGCCTTCGACGCGATGGTGACAGGCAGCGCCGAGGGTGGAGCTTACCGCGACGCGATCGCTCGGGTGAAGGAATCGTACAACAACGGCACCACCGATGAGTTTATTGTGCCTTTCGTTGTTACGGACGACCAGGGGCGGCCGACGGGCGTGATTCGCGACGACGATGTGTGCATCATGTTCAATTTCCGCGCCGATCGCGCGCGGCAGATTACGCGCGTGCTGGCACGGAACAGCGGACTGAGCAAAGAGGCGGGGCGGGAGCTGCCGTCGGCGGAAGAACTGGATACGACGATTCCGCGCAGCACGCTTCCGAGCAACCTGCACTACGTTTGCATGACGCAGTACGACAGGCATTTCACGCTGCCGATGGTCATTCTGCCGGAGTCGATGGAGAATCTTCTGGCCAATATGATGGCGCAGGCGAATCTGCGCAATCTGCGGGTGGCGGAGACGGAGAAGTACGCGCACGTAACGTATTTTTTCAATGGCGGGATCGAGACGCCGTTTCCAGGAGAAGATCGGATTCTGATTCCGTCGCAGAAGGTGGCCACTTACGATCTGGCGCCGGAGATGTCGGCGGCCGGCATCGCCGATACTGTGATCAAGGCCGTGAACGACCGGGCGTTCGATGTAGTGGTGGTCAACTTCGCGAACGCCGATATGGTGGCGCACTCCGGGAGGCTGGAGCCGACCGTGAAGGCAGTGGAGACCGTCGATGCCTGCCTGGGACAGATCTATCAGGCGATGAAGCAGCGGGGCGGTGGCGCGTGGCTGATTACCGCGGACCACGGGAATGCGGAGCTGATGGTCGATCCAGGGACGGGCGGCCCGCACACGGCGCATACAACGAATCCGGTGCCGTTCATCTTTGTGAGCGAAGATGCGCAGCACTATGGGATGAGGCCGGGCGGATCGCTGCGCGACATCTCGCCCACGATCCTTGCGTTGCTGGGGCTGCCCCAGCCGAAGCAGATGACGGGCGGCGATCTGCGAGTGAAAAACAGCGTATAGCGGATAGAGGACAACAAGAAGAGGCCGGTCCGGGGAGCGGCCTCTTCTTGTTTCATGAAGCGCTGGGTCTTCGTGCTACTGCACGGTCGCGTTCACGGCCTGCTCCCACTTCTGGCCCGAGGTATTGATGGCCAGAACGGCGAATCGGTGCGTTCCGGCAGCAAGGCTGATCGACGTCTGCAGGGTGGTGCTGGACGATTCAGTGAACTTCTTCACGCCATCGACCCAGAGCTGCATCTGCGACAGGGTGCCGGTGACGTTGGCGCTCGCCAGCACCTGCACTGGCGAAGCCACCGACGCGCCAGTGGCGGGAGAGCACAGGTTCACGCCCGCTGAAGTGGGCGCGCTGCATTCTGCTCCGCCCGCTTCCACATTGACGGTCAGGGCCTGGGGATCGGCGACCGTATAGGGCGAGCCGGGGGCGGCGCTGTATCCGGTGGGCGTGACGGTGAAGACATACAGCTTGTTGGCTGTCTGGCTGATGGCGAAGAGATGGTTGCTGTTGTCCCAGTAGGCATAGTTGATGGTGGCGGTGGTGAGCAGCGGGGTGAACGTGGTGGGCGCGCTGGCGCCGTTGAAGTGAAAGACCTGGAGACCGCCGATCCCGCCGACGGCAACCAGCTGGCCGGAGGGCGCCATGCTGACCGCAGCGGGTGTGGTGACGCTGACGGAGGGCATATTGGATGAGGTGTTGGTGGAGCTGAGGTCGCCATTGCTGGCCTCAGTGAAAGAAGCCAACTGCGGGTTGCCCTGAGTGGCGCCGTTGACGGACAGTTGTATCGGCATGGCGACATGGGTCGTGGGATCAGCCGCAGCCTGATAGGGGCAATAGAGGCCGCCCGAGGGAGCGGAGGGCATCGTGATCTGGAAAGGACCGTTCGCGGTGGTGTAGTCCCCTATCGTGGTGAGCGAGCCGTTGCTGGCGCGCTTGAAAGCCCATCCCCCGTAATACATGGAGCAGGGAGACATGGTGTAGATGTACTGATCGTTGGCGGTGACGGTGCCCGCCAGGTAGATGCCGTCGAAGGAGGGGGCGCCGCCTTCGGCGGAGTTGAGATACGTCAGATGGCCATTCGAAGCGTCGACGGCAAAGGATTCGTAGTAGTTATTCGAGCAATCGCCCTCAATATCGGTCAGGTAGAGGCTTTTGCCGGTGCGGTCGAGGAAGACCGGGCCCGCGGAGCCGCAGTTGGGGGCGGTCTTCAGGTAGTTGGCTTCTGCAACCCAGTGCAGCTCGCCGCTGGAGTTGATGGCGTAGGTCTCGATATAGGGCGCGGATTTGTTCGGGCCAAAGAGATAATTTCCGCTCACCGCCATGCTGGTGACGTTGCCGGAGTAGGGCGAACCGGGCAGCGGGGTGAGCGCGCCGTTGGCCGCCACGGAATACTCGGCAATCTCGTTGCCGTTGCTGTTCTTCGGAGTAAAGGCGACGTAGACGAGGGTGACGGGCGAGGTGCTGGACGCGGTGGTGGCATCCGCGGTTGGAGCTTGCGCCAAGGCAACCTGAGCGCACGCTGCTGCCGTGCAGAGCGAGAGATTCAGGGCGACGTACTTGAAGGTACGCATCATGGATGTTATCTCCTTAGCAGCCTCGGGGAGAGGCTGACATCGACAGGGACCCAGCGGAGATCTTCTACCGCATGTTTTATCGTGCGGAAGTACAGGCCGGAGGCGGCCTGAGCAACTCAGATGCGCAGGGTGGCGCGGCGGATGGATCAGCGGAAAGCAGCATGTCCAGGCCGCTTTTCAGGGAATGGGGGTCGGTTTTACCATCAGGGCATGGCGTTTCCGATTCGTACCTGCAGCGTTTGCGGTGAAGAATTTGAATTGAAACCGGATAAGCCCGGGTTTGCCAATCGGTGTCCTGCGTGCAGCGCGCCGGAGGGGGATGCGGTTCCGCAGGGGCCGGCGGCTGCCGGGAAGTTCGGCAATGATCGCGAGGCGAATGCGGAGCGGCGGCGTGTAATGCGGGACATGCTGTACCGGAAGGACAGTTAGGCGGCGCGCATCGCTCAGAGTCCGTTCAGAAGTCGATGTGGCCGCGAACCGAGCCAACCCACACCGGACCGCGATCGCGATTGTAACCGGGATCATCGATGTGCTGGCCATCAACCGCGAAGAAAAGACCCTTCCACGCGTGCCAGGTGTAGTAGGTTTCGACAATGTTCTCGCGGCCATAGCGTAGTGCGCCGTCGCCGAGCAGGAAACCAAGGCCGCCGTCCTTGAGGTAATTCTGATGATCCTTCTTGATGGCGTTGCTGACGAAGGCGACGCCGAGCTTGTCGGCGGGGCGATGCCAGCGGGATCCGTAGTAGTCGCCTGCGACCAGTGCCGTCTGCGCAACTTCGGTGTAGGCGAATGACTCCTCGTGATCGTCGTTCCACCCAAAGCGGGTGCCGATGCGGAAGTTGGCGGTGATCTCCTGCTCGTTGTTCCAGCCGAAGCCATACTTGTTGGTGCCGAAGCGCTCGACGGAGATGATGTCGGGCCTGGGCGTCTCTCCCGCCAGGTAATGCTGCACCGCTTCACGGTAATTGCCCATGTGGGCGGTATTCACATAGGCGAGGATGCGGGTGGTGCCCTTGCGGCCGGGGATGAAGGAGTGGCGCAGCTCAAATTCCCAGTTCTGGCCGCGAGCGCGGGAAAAGGCCCAGTCCAGTGCGATCCCGTTGGCTACGGTGGGCATGGCGAAGAGGCCGTACCTCGCGCTCCAGGCGTGGTCGTCGTACTCAAGCGTGCCACCGACGGTGTAGCCGCGCGTATCCGCAGCATAGTCCCACGCGCCGTTGTCGTCGATGGTCCAGTTCATGAACTGCAAGTGGCTGTCGCTGGCGACCTCATTCTGATCGAAGATGTCATTCGCGCCCATCTTGCCGACACGGACCTCGAATCGCCGAGCGGGCACCTGGGAGGCGAGGGAGAAAGCGCCGCGATCAGCGTCGACCATGTGATTCGTGAGTCCAATGGTCTGGTGAATGCCGCCGCGCGCGAGGTAAGGAGCGGAGCCGAGATTCGGATTGCGCACGACATCGAGATTTGTGAAGCCGGCGAGACCGAGGGCCTGGCCGAGACCGCGGCCCCCGGCGCTCTCCAGATCGAGGAGCAGGTCGGTGTTGTAACGCAGACTGGGGTGGGGTTGCCAGCCGAGAAACAGTGTTTCCACCATCGAAGTCTTGTATTCGGACGCATTGTCGAGGCTGTTCGGGCCCTGATAGGGCGAGTGGAAACCGGGCTTGCCCTGGAAGATGACGTTCACCTGGCCGGTGATCCACCACGGAGCCGCTGCGCTGTGCGGGAACATCGTAAGCTGCGGCGACTCACCGGGGGGCGGCGGCTGGGGGGCCTGAGTCTGCTGCGACTGCGGCGCGGTGCCGGACTGAGGTGATTGCGCAGTGACCGGCACAGGCGCCGACGGCAGGGCAGAAATCTGCGCGCGGGCAGGGGAGAAATATCCTGCGACAAACACGAGGTAAAAAAGGGATACGGATGGACGCAAGCGGTTTCTTGAGTCGGGGGGGCCTGTGGATTTGCAAAACGGCTTACTCACAGGCTACACGAAATGTGTTAACCATAGTTTATGAATTGTGGTTAAACATTATTTACAGATCTACACCCGGCGAGTCTAGGGCCGCAACTGGGCGAGGCGATGCATCAGGGAGGCGCTGAGGGAAGCCTGGGCCGCATCGTCCAGCTTCTGTCCGCCCTTGGTGAGATAGAAAACATCAATGGCGGCTTCGCCTTCCGTATCGATCAGCGCCACGGTAATGTTGCAGCGCGCGGCGGTAAAGCTAAGGGCGATTTCGCGCAGCAGGCCGGGCGTGTCCTGGGTAACGATCTGCAGCAGTGTGCTGTGGGAAGAAGCGTCGTTGTCGAACTCGAGGCGTGTATCCACCGCCACCCGCGGCCGCGCAGGCTTGTGATTGCGCGAGCGCATCAGCTGGTCTACGGAGACTTTGTGCGTAAGGGCGTCGCGAATGCTCTGAAGAAATCGATCGACCTCAGACGTATTGAGCTCGAGGGTGCGATATGGGTCGGTGAACTGGAAGGTATCGACAATGATGCCGGCGGCGTTCGAAAACGCGTCCGCCTTCACGATGTTCATTCCCCATGCAGAAAGAACGCCGGCCATATCGGCGAACAGACCGGGGCGGTCCGGAGTCACGAGAGTGACTTCGTTGAGCTGGCGAAGGGGGCGGAAGGTTACCTGGATCGGATGGTCGCGGAGGGCTTGGCCGAGGCGGAACTGGGCCGCAATCTGTTCCGGTGAGCGCGTGTTCAGGTATCGCTGCGGCAGGCCTTCAAGAAAAGCTCGCAGCTCCTCTGTCGGTATTGGGGAGGCGGCCGCGAGACGGCCTTGCGGCAGCGGGGCAGAAGCGGCGTTCATTGCGGGAATCAGGGCGGTGATGCGGCTGAAGAAGGCGGGATCGGCGGCGGCGTGGTAGCGAATCTCGTCAACGCTGCGGTCGAGAAAATTCGATGCGCTCATGTAGAGCTGCCAGAGACTCTCCCCTTTCCAGGGGGTGAGAGCCTCGGGCGAGACGGCGCCAATGTCGGCATAGGTCATCAGGGTGAGCATCTTCAGCTGGGAGGGAGTGGCGATTTTCTCCGCAAAGGCACGGACCGTTTCGTTATCGAAGATGTCGCGGCGCATGGCTGCCGACATCTCCAGGTGGTTGTGGATGACTCGGCGGACCGTTTCCCGCTCATCCGCGTCAAGTTCAAGGCGGGCAAAAAGGCTCTCGCTCAGCTCGACGCTGGCCGAGGCGTGATTGCCGCTGCGCCGCGCCTTACCGGTGTCGTGCATGAGCAGGGCAAGGAAAAAGAGGTCGGGCCGGTCCAGCTCGGGCAACAGAGCGGCGAGCCGTTTCTCCCACTCATGCTGCGGCTGGCGCAGGCGGTGCACGTTGTCGATGACGTGGAAAGTGTGCTCGTCAACCGTGTAACGGTGCCAGGTATCGCGGATGACCAGCGCATCGATGCCGTGGAACTCCGGAATCAGCAACTCCAGAATGCCGAGGGCGTGCATGGTGCGCAGGGCGTGGGCTGCCCAGGGCCCCAGCAGCACTTCGCGCAGGCAATTCCAGAGGAACGGACCTTCAGGCATCTGGACGGCGAGAACCGGCAGCGCGTCGGCGATGCGGTCCTCAGTGGAATGGCTCATCCGATAACCGTGTTTGGCCATCAGGCCGAAGATCTGCAGGATGCTGTCCCCGTCGTGGACGGTGGTGCCTGCGGCCAGTTCGAGGCGGCCGTCCTCCACAAAAAAGTCAGTTCCCGGAACCGGCGTGCGCTTGCGCCGGAATTGTTTGTAGAACGAGCGGCGCGGCGGCGGGACGGCATCGACCAGGAGCGAGGCGCGGCGATAGACGGTGCGGGCCTGGCGATACCAGGTGCGCATCCAGTAGGCGGGATCGGAAGTGCCCCGGGTTTCCAGTCCGATGGAACGAGCGGCAGCTTCGTCCTGGGCATGCCAGTCGAGGGTGTTGTCGTCGCGGCCGGCCCGGTAATGGAGAAAACATCGGACGGCGGAGAGAAAGTCGTAGGCGGACTCGGGCTCGTCGTGGGTGCCGTAGAAATCGTCGGCGGCGGGGCGCGGCCACGTTTTCTCTTCTCGCACGGAGTTGAGCAGTGTGAGCCACTGGGCCAGGTGATAGTCGCGAAGACCGCCAGGACATTCCTTCACGTTCGGTTCTACGTGAAAGATGGTGTTGCCGTATTTGGCGTGGCGGGCCCGCGCCATCTCGGCCAGATTCTGGACGATGGTGTCCCATTCGCGCTGGATGACGAAGGGCAGGAGCTCAGTTTCGAATTTGGTATAGAGCGCGCGACTCCCGGCAAGAAAGCGGCGATCGAGCAGGGAGACGGTGAATTCAAGATTGTCGGGATGGACGCGCTCGCACTCCTTCAGCGTTCGGGTCGCCGGACTGGCGCGCAGGCCGATATCCCACATGGCCTGGATGCAGGCGCGGATCGAGTCGCCAAAGGCCGGCTCGACTTTTTCATTGGCGCAGAGAAAAAGAACATCGACGTCCGAGCAGGGAAAGAGTTCCCGGCGCCCAAAGCCGCCGGTAGCGACGAGGGCGATATCCGCCTGGGCAGAACCGGGAACCAGGCGCCCCCACAGCTCACACAGCAGAGCGCCCACGATCTGCGAGCGGCGCCGAATGGCGGCCGATCCATCTCCGGTGCGTTCGAAGTTCTGACGCAGCTGGGTGAAGTCGTCCTGATAACGACTGCGGAGACGCTCCAGGGAAAGCGGGTCAGCCACCATGGACAATACTCAACGGTCGTTCATTGCGCCGGCACGGGGAACAGCGCTGCCCGAGCGAGCCGGCGGGCATCAGAGCGCTGAGGGGCCGCGCTCGTCATTGCGGATGCGAATGGCGTCGTCCACCTTCGAAACGAAGATTTTGCCGTCGCCGATTTTGCCGGTACGCGCGGAGGAGACGATGGCCTGAATCGCCTGCTCGGCCATCTCGTCGCGAACCACCATTTCGATCTTGATCTTGGGCAGCAGATCGACCGTGTATTCGCGGCCCCGATAAAACTCGGTGTGGCCCTTCTGGCGCCCATGGCCGCGGGCTTCGAGAATGGTCATGCCTTCGATGCCCGCTTCGAGCAGCGCATCCTTCACTGCGTCAAGCTTGGATGGCTGAATGACAGCTTCAATCTTTTGCATAGAGTCTCAATTCCTGGCAACACAGAGTATACGTTCAGGAAATCAGGAAGCGAAGTCGTAGCCTTCCTCGCCATGCTGGGTCACGTCGAGCCCTTCGATCTCCTCTTCACGGGTGACGCGCAGGCCGAGGATCAGGTCCACAAGCTTGAGCAGGATCAGGGTGCCGACGATGGAGAGCCCCCAGGCGATGGCGATGCCGGCAAGCTGATTCAGTACCTGGTGCCAGTTGCCGTCGATAGCCCCGGTGGGTTTGCCATTGCCGAAGATCGGATTGATCGCGCTGGAGGCAAAGAACCCCGTGAGGAGGGCGCCGATGGTGCCGCCCGCGCCGTGCACGCCGAACGCATCGAGCGAATCGTCATAACCGAACCAGTTCTTCACCACGGTGACCATCAGGAAGCAGAAGATTCCTGCGATAAAGCCGATGATCAGGGCAGACATGGGCTGAACAAATCCAGAGGCTGGTGTGATGGCGACCAGCCCTGCAACCGCGCCGGAGATCGCGCCCAGAGCGCTGGGCTTGCCGTTGCGGATCCACTCTGCGAGGCTCCAGCCAATGGCCGCGGTGGCTGTTGCAAAATGCGTGTTGACGAAAGCGCTGGTGGCGAGCCCGTTGGCTGCGACCGCGGAGCCGGCGTTGAAGCCAAACCAGCCTACCCAAAGCAGGCAGGCTCCGATAAAGCTGAGCACGACGGAATGGGGCGGCGACGGCTCTTTGGGATAACCGACTCTCTTGCCCAGATAGAGGGCGCACACCAGGGCCGAGACCCCGGAAGTGATGTGGACGACGGTACCGCCGGCGAAATCAAGGCAGGGAATCCTGCCGCCCAGACTCGCATTCAGGAAGCCGCCTTTACCCCAGACCATGTGCGCCATGGGCGAATAAACGACGATCGCCCAGAGGGTGAGGAACAGGCACATCGCGCTGAACTTCATTCGCTCGGCGAAGGCCCCGCAGATGAGCGCCGGGGTAATGATGGCGAACATCAGCTGATAGATCATGTATGTCTGCGCCGGAATGGTGGCCGCGTAATCGGAATCGGGCGCAAGGCCGACGTTGTGAAGGAACAGGTAATGGAAGCCGCCGATAAAGCGGTTGCCGGGACCGAAGGCCAGGCTGTAGCCGACAATCGCCCAGAGCACGGTGACGATGCACATCATGGCGAAGCTCTGCATCATGGTGGAGAGCACGTTCTTTCGCCGCACCAGGCCGCCGTAAAAGAGGGCTAGGCCGGGGCCGGTCATCATGAGCACCAGCGCTGCGCTGGTCAGCATCCAGGCGTTGTCGCCGGCGGATATGGTGGGCGCGGTGGCCGCAGTCTGTGCCAGGACGGCGGGGGTACAGAAGAGGGGCAGCAAAAGGGACAGGCGAGTCCAGCGTCGAAAGGGCATAACACTCCGTAGGTGGTGCAAGGGATATGTCACGACGGGGTGACGCGGGATGCAACCGGCGGGGCGGCCGGCGGCGGGGAGACCGTGCAATGAACCTGAAAACTACTTTTACATGATTTTTCACGATCGAAAACAGGGAATTTTGGAACGGGTCGGCGGCCCCTCTTTTTCATCGCAGGGGCATTACCAAATGCGGGGAGGGATCCAGTCGAAAGCGAAAGGGGGCGGGGTCGCGCGTTATCATCAAGACATGAGTGAAACGTTGCGAGACCGCAGGCTTTTCGGGAACATGGAGAGCCTCGCGAAAAATCGGGAAAAGGTCTTTGAGGCCAGCTATGGCTACGAGCAACCCGAGGGCGTCTTCCTCACCACCGTGGATTCAGCCATCAACTGGATCCGCAAGAATTCGATCTGGCCGATGACGTTCGGACTGGCCTGCTGTGCGATCGAGATGATGTCCATGGGTGCCTCACGGTTCGACGTGGCGAGGTTTGGCGCGGAGGTGTTCCGTCCATCGCCCCGACAGTCGGATCTGATGGTCATCGCCGGGAGGGTCTCGTGGAAGATGGCTCCTGTGATCCGCCGTCTTTACGATCAGATGCCTGAGCCGAAATGGGTAATTTCCATGGGAGCCTGCGCCACTTCCGGCGGCGTGTTCAACAACTACGCCCTGGTGCAGGGGGTGAACCAGGTCATCCCCGTGGATGTGTATGTGCCGGGTTGCCCGCCTCGGCCCGAGCAACTTCTGTATGCCATCACTCTGCTGCAGGAGAAAATTCAGCATGAACGAGGCAGCCTGAAGAGGGTTCTCAACTTGCAATAGTTGTCGGGCTTCGTTAACTTAAGGTGTAAGGCAACGATATCGCGGTCGAAATCCGGCTGCGCATTCCCTCGGTTGAAGAAAGCCTGGGCTCACGCTCGCTTGAACAGCGGGAGTCTCGATTTACGATAAATTCTCAGGAACCTGTCATGATGCGGCCAACTGCTTGAAAGAGTGCGCTCTGGCCGGAATTCCTGTGGTAATTTCGTTAGCGCGGAGTTTTTTCACTTGCCCCCTGCGGTTGTCGGATTAGTACTGGCCAGTTGTGGTCTTCTTTAGCTCTTATCAGCGGTTGCGGAGGATTAGACGCATGTTTTCTCGTCCATTCAGTTTCGTGGGCCGGACTTTGCTCGTTGGATGCGCATTTGGACTGGGTGTTTCGGCGCTCCTCGGGCAGGCTTCGTCCTCTTTGCCGGCTGCGCCTGCTGCCAAACCGGATCGCCCGGTTTCGCGCGCCGATGCCTTCATGGGCTACTCGTATCTTGCCCCGCATGGTACGGTCACGACGACCATGAATAGTGGTGCAGTCGTCAGCAACAGTTTTTCGTCGATTGATCTTGGCGCGATCGGCAGCTTTTCGTATTACTTCAACCGTTATGTCGGCGGACAGATCGAGTATGCGAACGGCCCCAACGGGCAGAACGACGGCATCTCCACAGCGCAGGGCGGCCTGGTTTTCCGCTACCCGGCTGAGGGCATGACGCCATTTGTGCACGCTCTGGCAGGAGCCGCCCGTGTCGGCGGCCCCAACCATGACCCCTTTGGTCCCTGGCATCCCTATACCTGGGGGCCAGCCCTCACCGTGGGCGGAGGTCTCGACTACGACCTGCCGTTCATGGATCACCGGTTTGGCCTTCGTCTTTTCCAGGCAGATTACGAATACATGCACGCTGACTACGGGCCGGCGCCAGAGATTGGAGGCCGCGCCAATATCGATGCCGCTCGTCTGAGCACCGGCATTCTGATCCATTTCGGCAACATCGTTCCGCCGCCGCCGGTGCAGTACGCCTGCTCGATGAATCCGGTGTCTGTCTTCCCGGGTGAACAGGTCACAGTGACCGGGACGGCCACCAACCTCAACCCGAAGAAGACCGCCAACTACAACTGGAGCGGCCAGGGTGTGACAGTGGGCGGTACGAATCCGACCGCCACGATCGATACCGCCAACCTGCAGCCGGGGACGTACACGGTTTCCGGTCATGTCACGGAGGGCAATAAGCCAGGACAGTCGGCCGACTGCACGGCGCAATTCACCGTGAAGCAGTTTGAGCCGCCAACCGTCAGCTGCACGGCGAATCCGACAACGGTGAAGCCGGGTGAGAGCTCGACCATCAGCTGCAACGGCGTGAGCCCGCAGAACCGGCCGCTCACCTACAGCTATTCGGCCTCTGCAGGGTCAGTGAACGGGACCGGGAACACGGCGACTCTGTCGACGACGGGTGCGCCATCCGGAACCATCACCGTAACCGGCACGGTTCAGGACGACAAGGGCCAGACCGCTTCGGCAACGACGAGCGTGGATGTGGAAGCGCCGCCACCGCCGCCGGCACCCAAGTCCCAGACCCTGTGCTCGATCCAGTTCGACAAGGACAAGCACCGTCCGGCTCGCGTGGACAACGAAGCCAAGGCTTGCCTGGACGACGTTGCCCTGAACGCTCAGCAGAAAGCCGATGCCTCGCTGGTGGTTGTTGGCAACTCGGCTCCTCTGCCGGAGCACAAAGGCCGCCACGCTCGCAACGCGATGACAGCCGACAAGCTGGCAGCGCAGCGCGCGGTGGACACCAAGGACTACCTGGTGACGGAGAAGGGCATCGATGCCAGCCGTATCCAGGTGAGAACGGGCACAAACGGCCAGAATGAGGTGGAGAATTACCTGGTTCCGGCGGGCGCGAACTTCGACAACGACGTGCCTGGCACGACGGCGGTCGACGAGAACGCCGTGAAGGCCCAGCCTCGCAACGCGGTGCATCACCATCACCACCACGCGGCTGCGAAGAAGTAGTCCGGCCAAACGCAATAACGACAGGGCTGACCTCTCATGGGTCAGCCCTGTTTTTCTGTCCGCTTCCATAATGGCAGGGCGCGCCCGCGGCTCATTGCCGATGATGGAACGCCGATTGCACTCTGACAGAGCAACTTTGCTGAAAGCGGGTAGGATTAGTCATATCGGCCAGTTGCGATCGGTGACTGTCCCCCCATGTGACGATGAGATCGATGCGGTACCGTTTGTGGCTTGCGGCGATGGCCGCTTTTCTGTCTGGTTGCGGCTGCCTTGAAGCGGTTGCGGCAACTCCTTTGTGGAATCCTGCCGGTCCTGACGGCGGCGATGCACGGCGCTTTGCTTTCAGCGCTCAGGATCCGAAGCGGATTTACGTCGGCACCACCGATAGCTGGATCTATGTTTCCAACGATGGCGGCTCAACCTGGTCGCGCCTGGCGCATCTGGGCAACCAGGACGACCTTGTCGTTGACAGCCTGGTCGTCGATGGTTCGGACCCGCACACGCTTTATGCCGGGGTCTGGGTTATGGACCACCCGGATGGCGGCATCTACATCAGCCACAATGACGGACACACATGGAGCCAGTCTCCGGAGATGCACGGTCAGTCGGTGCGATCGCTGACCGAGGCGCGCTCGAATCCGCGCGTGCTGGTGGCTGGAACGCTGCGCGGCGTGTATCGTACCGAAGACGGCGGCCGGCACTGGCGGGAGATTAGCCCGCCGGATAGCAAAGAGATCCACGAAGTGGAATCCCTGGCCATCGATCCTTACGATGCCGGGACGATCTACGCGGGGACGTGGCATCTGCCCTGGCGCACCATGGACGACGGCGCGCACTGGAGCAATATCAAACAGGGTGTCATCGACGACTCCGATGTGTTCTCCATGATCGTCGATCCCTCTCGCCCCAGTGTTGTTTTTCTCAGCGCCTGCTCCGGCATCTATCGCAGCGATAACTACGGCGGGGATTTTCGGAAGGTGCAGGGTATTCCTGCCACAGCCCGGCGCACCCGCTCCCTGCGCATGGATCCGGTGAATCGCAATACCGTCTATGCAGGAACCACGGAGGGCCTCTACAAGACCGAGGACGGTGGAGAGCACTGGACCCGTACGACCGATCCGAACGTGATTGTCAACGACGTGTATGTGGATCCTCGCAACCCGAAGCATGTGCTCCTGGCGACGGATCGAAGCGGTATCCTGGCCAGCGAGGACGGAGGCACCGGGTTTCAGGACTCCAATACCGGCTTCTCACAGCGGCAGGTGAGTGCGCTGCTCGCTGACAGCCGTTCGCGCGGCACTTTGTATGCCGGCGTAATCAACGACAAGACCTACGGTGGCGTGTTCTCCAGCTCGGATGAGGGACGTACCTGGAAACAGCAGAGCGATGGCCTGCGCGGGCGCGATGTTTTTGTGCTGGCTCAGAGCGCGGATGGCACGGTCCTCGCAGGTACCAGCGACGGTATCTTTCGCATGGAAGGCACTACGTGGCTCGCCGCAAACACCATCGCCGGCGGCGATCCCGCGGTTCCAGTCAAGGTTGAGGTTCATGCGCGTCGCACCCGCGGCAAACTTCGCGTCGTGGAGCCAAAGCCTGAAGAGCGACAGGAGACTCACGGCCGGGTGACAGCGCTGGCGGCATCGGGCGACGACTGGTATGCGGCGACGGCGCACGGTGTGTTTCGCAGCACAGATCGAGGGCAGGAGTGGCAGCAGATCCTCGCCCCCCACGATGCCACTTCGTTCTTCCGCGATGGCGAATACCTGGCTCTGGCAGTCTCCGGCCAGACCGTCTTCGGGGGGCGTCGCGAGGGCATCATGATTTCTCGCGATGCAGGCACAACGTGGCGGCCGGTACCTCTTCCGGCAGGGTTGACCGCTCTTGCAACTCTGGCCCTTGCGCCGGATGGCTCCCTGTGGGCCGGCGGCCGCGAAGGGGTTTTCTACTCCGGGGACAGCGGAGAAAGCTGGGCTCCCCTGCGGCGTTTGCCTGTGGTCGCGGTCAACAGCATTGCCTGGGATCCGGAGCTGGGGAGGCTGATCGTCACGTCCGGTGAAGGCACCGTGATCTACGCAGTCGATCCGCATGACCGAACCTGGCAGTGGTGGAACGCGGGCTGGACCGTGCGCGCGGTGGTGTCACTCGGCGGGCGCCTGGCGGCCGCTTCCCTGTACAGCGGGGTCGTGGTGCAGCCGTCAGCCGAAACCGCCCGCGGCGGAAGCGCGGTCCAGGACGCGCGACAATAGTTCGTGGCTCTCACGCTTCGCCCTGCCGTCGCTGAGGATTTCGCTGCGCTCTACGCGCTGGATCAGTCCTGTTTTGTACCGGGCATCTCCTGGTCCAGGGCGGAATTGCAGTACTTCCTCCGCTATCCCGGAAACACTGCCGTAGTGGCGGAAGAGGACGGCCGGATCGCCGGCTTCGCCATTGCCGGGTCGCAGCTGCGCGGAGGAACCAGGGTCGGGCGGCTCATCACCATCGATGTTGATAGCTCCATGCGCCGCCGCGGCATCGGTCGCCAGCTGCTGCTGGCCATCGAGGAGCGGCTGCTTGAACGGAAGGCCGTGGCCCTGCTCCTCGAAGTAGCCGTGAACAACCCGGCTGCTCAGGAGTTTTATACTCGCCATGGATTTGTGAAGACGGGGCGCATTCCCGGCTACTACCTCGATCGTATTGACGCGCTGGTGATGGAGAAGGGTCTGCCCTCATAAGGTTCGCCTTTCGTTCAGGGTTGACGCCGCAACCGCGCGACTACAATAAAGGCGATGCTCCGTTTCAGAAGGGCTGCGTGCCGGATCGCTGTCTTTGTGTGCGTTCTTAAGCCTGCCTCCGGCCAGGCAGTCAAGGATCTGCCCCGGCCCACCGACTACGTCAGCGACTTCGCGAACGTGATGTCGCAATCGACGAAGACGCAGATCGACCGGGTCTGCGGCGAAGTCGATCGGGAAGCGCACGCGCAGATCGCCGTCGTCACTGTCAATACGCTGAACGGAGAGGACATTCAGCAGTACGCGGTTGAGCTGGAAGATGCCTGGAAAGTAGGACAAAAGGGCACCGATCGCAGCGTCATCGTCCTGCTGGCCGTCAAGGATCGCAAGCGGTTTATTGAAACCGGCTACGGTCTCGAGGGCATTCTGCCGGATGGCAAAGTCGGCGACATCGGGCGCCAGATGGTGCCCATGCTGCGCAACAACGATTTTGACGGCGCCGTGACCCTGGCTGTCGATGAAATCTCTCAGATCATCGCGCAGGATGCGGGGGTTCAGCTGCAGCCCCTCACTCGTTGGGGCGCGCAACAACAGCAGCCGCATGCAACCCTCGGTCAAGTGATTGGTGGAATCGTCTTCCTGATCTTTGTCGTCATCTTTCTCATCTGGGCCGGTGGAACCGGCCTGCTCGGCTTTCTGCTGGGCATGTTCTTTGGCGGTGGCGGCGGCTTCGGAGGCGGTGGTTTTGGCGGTGGAAATTTCGGCGGGGGCGGAAGCGGCAGTGGCTTTGGCGGCTTCGGCGGCGGCAGTACGGGTGGCGGTGGAGCGGGCGGCAGTTGGTAACATCGATACGGAATCTTTAAGGAGAAAGACCCAATGATGCGTCGTGGGCTGTGGATCGCAATGGCCGTGGTCGGCGTGCTGGTACTGGTGGCGCTGCTGGTGTTCGGCAGCTTTGTGAGCGCGCAGAAGCAGATGGTGGCCAAGAACGAAGCCGTCAATGAGCAGTGGGGCAACGTTCAGGCAGTGCTGCAGCGCCGCGCCGATCTGATCCCCAATCTGGTGGCGACCGTGAAGGGCTATGCCCAGCATGAGGAGACGGTCTTCGCCGATGTGGACAAGGCGCGCGAAGATCTGCTGGCGGCTCACGACCCGCAGGGCAAGATGGCGGCGAACGGGCAACTGGACGGCGCGCTGGGACACCTGCTGGCGATCGCTGAGAATTACCCGAACCTCAAGGCGAACCAGAATTTTCTGGAGCTGCAGGATCAGCTGGAAGGAACGGAAAACCGCATCGCCGTGGAGCGGCACCGGTACAACGAGACTCTGCGCGACTACAACACCTATATCGAGCAGATCCCCAACAACATCTGGGCTCGCATGGCTGGATTCCACCCGAACAACAATTACTTTGAAGCCAGTCCGGCCTCGCAAAATGCGCCCCAGGTGAAGTTTTAGACCGAATCAGCCGGCGATGAGAATGCGCAGGTCGCGCAGATTGTTGCCCGTTGTTCCGGTGACGATGGAATCGCCGAGCGCTGTGAACAAGGTGCAGGTATCGAAGCGCTGCAACGTGGCTTCCGGGTCGAAATTGTAACTGCGGGCGCGCGCAATGGTGGTGGTATCGGCGATCGCTCCCGCCGCCGGACTATTCCCGTCGATACCGTCGGATCCGGCACTCAGCACCGCCAGCGGCTGGCCCTCATACCGCGCCAGGTCGAGCGCGGCTTCCAGCGCAAACTGCTGGTTACGTCCACCGCAGCCCGGATTTCTGCTCAGATTGACCGTGACTTCGCCGCTGGATAAAAGGCAGACCCGTTCGTCCTGGCTGCGCAGGTCGTGGAAACGCGACAGCAGAAATTGCGCTGCCTTGGCGTAATCCCAGTCGTCGCACGCGTTGTCGATGAAGACCTTGTACCCCAGCGACTGGGCATAATCGCGCGCCGCATTCACGAAATCGTGGTTGGAGAGCAGAGTGTCGAACTGGGCATGCTCGAAGGCTTCTGACGCAAGCTGCTGCTCTTTCTTTTGCGTGTCGGCAGATGCCTCGCTGCTCTGCAGCTTCTCAAAATATCCCCTTACGCTGGAAGGAAACTTTTCCAGCAGATGAAAGCGTTCCAGAATTTCCGCGCACTGCGCGAGCGTGGAATGGTTCGGCAGGGTCGGCGATGACGCCACCGCGGCCAGGTCTTTGAGGGGAACATCCGCCAGCAGGAGAGAGAGCTTCTCCGATCGGGGCGCCGCCAGGGCGAGACGCCCGCCCTTCACCGCAGAAAAGTATCGGCGCACGGTATTGATTTCGGTGATGGTGGCGCCGCTGGCTACCAGCGTTTCATGAAAAGCGATGGTGTCATCCAGATTGATCTTCCGGTCGCGGGGCAGTTCCAGCATCGCCGAACCGCCGCCGCTGATCAGAAAGAAAATGAAGGTGTCCGCATTTGCATGCTTCAGCAGGTCCAGGGCCGCCCGCGCCGCGGCAAAGGAATCCTCATTGGGCAGGGGATGGCCACCCGCGAAATAGCGAACGTTGCGGCGGCGCTCCTTCGGAACCTGCGGAGCCGAGCAAACGCCGTGCACGCGGGTCTTCTCGGGTAATCGCGCCAGCAACACATCAAGCATGGAGAGAGCTGCTTTGCCGAGGGACACTACGAACACTTCCTTGTAACGATCCAGCGGCACCGTGATCGTCGGCAGGCGCGGCGAAGGATGGCGGATCAGAGTCCTGCCTTCGAAGTGCAGGTGGCGGTCGAAAGCCTGGGCGATATCGCACGCGCGCAGCGCCTGGTCAAAAATGTCCCGGGAAACGGTGTGCAACTCGTCGAGGGTGATCATTGGCTGGCGAGCGCGGGGAACTGTCGTTGCGCCCATGCGCGAAGGGCCGATCGCATCTCTTCCAATTTACTCCCTGCGTGCTGGTGCGGCGCCGCTGAAGTTCCACCCGATATCGGCGCGAAAAAGTGATCGGCATCGGCAATCCAGACAAGTTCCTTCGGTTCGAGCGCGAGACGCACCGCGGCTTCCACTTTTGCCACCGGCCCGTACGGGTCGCGATCACCGCTGACGAAGAGCTTCGGTTGCGGACAATCGAGAAGGAAATCGTATTGATAGTCGCGGGCTTCCGCGTGAACTGGCAGGCCCAGCGCGATCAGTCCAGCCACGCGCGGATCGCCGCAACAGGCCTGCAGCCCGACGTGCGCGCCAAAAGAAAACCCCCCAAACAGCAGAGGGCGACCGAACTCACGCTCCAGCCAGTTGAGGGCAGCGCGGACATCATCTTGTTCCCCGCGGCCGAAGTCGTGAACGCCTTCGCTCAGGCCGGTTCCGCGAAAATTGAAGCGAAGCACCGGCAGTCCGAAGCTCTGCAGCGCCTTCATGGCGTGGTAAACCACCTTGTTGTGCAGCGTCCCGCCTCCCAGCGGTTGCGGGTGACAGACCAGCGCGGCGAAGGGCGCCTCCGGCGATCCGGGATTCAGAAGCGCTTCCAGCCGCCCTGCCGGACCGCGAAGGTCGTCCACGGTACGCAACACTGCGGAGCCGACATGCGATTGCGTCATCGTTCTCATTGTACGAACCCGGCCGGGAGGTATTCTGGCTGAACATGCCTCTCGATCCTGTTCAGCTCACACGGTGCCTAGTCGACATCGAGTCCATCACTTACAACGAAGGCGCAGTGGGCGCGTTTCTGGCGGAGTTCCTGACAGCACAGGGATATGCGGTCGAAAAAATGCCCGTGGAGCAGCATCAGGAGAGCCGCTCCACCAGCGAGCGCTTCAATGTATACGCCTGCGCTCCGGGGCAAACGCCCGAGGTCGTGTTCTCCACGCATATGGACACGGTTCCGCCCTACATTCCCTCCAGCGAGGATGACGAGTTCATCTATGGGCGCGGCGCCTGCGACGCCAAGGGCATCATCGCCGCGCAAATCGCCGCCGCGGAACGTCTCCGCGATCAGGGGCTGCGCGTGGGGCTGTTGTTTGTCGCCGGCGAGGAACGGGACTCAGCAGGGGCGAAGGCCGCGAATCTCCAGCCGCGCGGCAGCCGCTTCCTCGTCAACGGCGAGCCCACAGACAATCGCATCGCGCTGGCCTCGAAGGGTTCCCTCCGCGCTGTCGTTCGCTCCACCGGCAAAATGGCGCACTCCGCTTACCCGGAACTCGGCGACAGCGCGATACACAAGCTGGTTGAAGCTCTGCATCGCATCACGGCCATCTTGTTGCCGTCGCTCGACGACATCGGTCCCAGCACGCTCAACATCGGCATGATCAGCGGCGGCTACGCGCCCAATGTGATTGCCGACCACGCGGAAGCGCAGGTCATGGTCCGGCTGGTTGGACCATCCGACGAGACCCGACACGCGATCGAAAAGGCAGTCGAAGGCCTGGCTGTCGTCGACTTCACGCTTGAGATCCCCTTTCGCCGCCTTCGCTCGTTGCCGGGATTGCCGACGATGATTGCCGCCTTCACGACCGATGTCCCCTGGCTCAGCAACTGGGGCAAACCGATTCTTCTCGGTCCCGGATCGATCCACGTGGCGCACACGCCTCGCGAGAAGCTCGCGAAGAGGGAACTGCTCGAAGCGATCGATCTGTACGTCGACGTTGCCCGTCGGCTGGTGAACGAGCCCAGCTGAGGCAGGACCAATTCGACAGAATCCCCCCAATGCTCCAGGCTGGAAGTATGGCCGATTCCCCCAGCGCCGCGGTGCAACTCCGCAACACCCTCGACCAGGCTTCGTCTTCCTATCTCCGATCTGCGATGCATCAGCCGGTGTACTGGC
>DASRRO010000003.1:0-2794 GCA_035656855.1 Acidobacteriaceae bacterium
CAACAGCAAAGGGTAGTGTTTCAGTCTGAAGTCCGGGGCCACGAAGTTATCGATTCCCGTTCTCGGGGCAGTTCAATCAGCTGGCAGGTGGCTCTGCGTCCGCTCCTTCTACGCGCTGCCCGGCATCACCGGTATCTATGAGAACCCCGACGACGATTCTGCGTATTCTGATGTAGCGTTCCCAACTGTAGCGTTCCCAACCAGGAGGAGGCTTCCAATGCGCACCACTCCCCTCTGGAAGACGGCTGTGGTCGCCCTGGCCCTAACCGCCGCCAGTGCTTCTGCGCAGATGCCGATGCCGGTGAAGCCGATGGCCACCGATGCGCATCCGTCCTTCGCGGTTGCCACCATCAAGCCCCACGACCCCAACTCGAACCACCAGGGCTTCAATGCCGTTGGCGACCGCTACACCATCCGAAACCAGACCATCATCAGCCTGATGATGTTCGCCTACTCCATCGATCAGCACCAGGTTGTCGATGCGCCTGCGTGGGCCGGCGTCGAGCGCTTCGACATCGAGGGCAAGACCGACACTCCCGGCGAGCCGAATCTGCACCAGCAGCAGGAGATGCTTCAGAAACTGCTCGCCGACCGCTTCGGACTCAGGTTCCACCGCGAGACGCGCGAACTGCCGGTTTATGCGATCCAGATTGCAAAAGGCGGCCCCAAACTTAAACCCGCCGCCCACCCGGAGGCAGAACCCGACCAGGACGCCAGCAGCCACGGGACTGAGGTGACGGTGACGATCACCAGCGCAACTATGGCCGACTTCATCATGGGCATGCAGTTCTTCCTGGACCGTCCGTTGGTTGACCAGACCGGCATCCCCGGCCGCCACGACTTCACCGTACGCTACACCTACGACGAGGCCCACGCGACCGACCCCAACGCGCCGCCCGGCATTTTCACCGCCATTAAGGAGCAGCTCGGGCTAAGGCTGGACGCTGTCAAAGCCCCGATCGGCGTCTTTGCAATCGATCGCGTCGAGCCGCCCTCGGCGAATTAGCCGCCACCATTTAGCCACAATGCCACCATTTCGATGCACCCGTTTTCCAGCAGTGTTGGTCATTTCCGGCGAACTGAGACGCTACCCAGCAAGGGATTTCTTGACAGGGCAAAGCGCAGCGGAGATGCTTAAGGCTCAGGTGTACGTTGCCTCGGGAAGGCCGACGTGTGCTGGGCTGAGCGATCGGATCCCTGGCGACCGTCCAATGCTGCCTGCGCGGCGGCGAATTCCTGAGAGTTTTCAAAGAGAGATAAGGCCGGAGCGCGGCTGGAGTGGAGCGCTTTGTGCCGTGGTGAGCAATCCGCGTGATTTCAATTGTTTCGGTGTTAGGTTTGGCGATTCCGGGGTTCGGTTCGATGGGCGGGCTTCCCCTGCTCCTGCTGATGTTTGTGGCGATGTATTTTCTGCTGATTGCGCCCAACCAGCGCAAGCAGAAACAGTGGCGGGAGATGCTCGCGAATGTGAAACAGGGCGACAAGGTGACGACGAACGGCGGGATTCGCGGGACGATTATCAGCGTGAAGGATGATGTGCTGGTGCTGAAGACTGCTCCGGATAATGTGAAGCTGGAGATTTTGAAGAGCGCGATTGCGGCGGTGACGACCGAGGAGCAGCCGAAGTCGTAGCAGTGTTTGCAGATTGAAGAAGCAGATTCCCTTGCACCCCAGCGGGCAAGCCCGGGGACCCCGCTTCGGGAATGACAGCAAGAAAAGCACGGCAAAGCGAATTCCCTTCGGGAATGACAGAAGGAAGAGCAACGGCATAGAGACGATGGGAAAGAATCTCAAGGGCAAGACGGCATTCATTATTGCGATCCTGGTGATCTTTATTTACGGGATCTTCTACGGCGGCAACGTGCCGCACGGAAGTCCGGTTCAGGCGTTGAAGGACGGCAATATTCACCTTGGACTGGATTTGCAGGGCGGCACGCACCTGGTGCTGCAGGTGCATGTGGCCGAGGCATTGAACTCGTCGACGGACCGCGATGTGCAGGCGCTGAATGAGGCACTGGCTGCGACGGGCGCGAAGGCCAGCAAACCCGACCCGACGGGTCATCCGGAGGTGATCCAGATTACCGGCGGGTCGCTGACGCAGCAATCGGCCATTCACGATGTGCTGACCGGCAATGAGTACGCCGGCTACGACGTGACGAGCGCGCCGAACGGCGGCTCTGTGATGACGATGAAGCAGGCGGCGATTCGGGATCTGTATGCGCGAACGGTGCAGACCTCGATCGACACGATTCGTGAGCGCGTTGATTCGCTGGGTGTGTCAGAGCCGAAGATCGAGCAGTACGGCCTGGGTGACAACCAGATCCTGGTTGAGTTGCCGGGCGTGACGGATCTGTCGCGCGTGGAGGACATCATCCAGTCGACGGCGAAGCTGGAAATCCATGCGGTGTTGCCGGGCGGCCCGTGGCCGGATGAACAGCAGGCCCTGGCGGCGATCGGCGGACCGGTGCCTCCGGACGAGGAGCTGTTGAGCGGGACGAATGGCATGGGCGGACCGGACCAGTGGTATCTGCTGAAGCGGGCGGCGATTGTGGAGGGCACCGACTTCCGCGGAGCGCAGCCTTCGACGGACCAGAACGGGCGGCCGGACATCAACTTCACGCTGACGACGGAGGCGGGTGACCGCTTCTACAAGTACACGTCAGCGAACGTCAACACCTCGATGGCGATCGTGCTGCAGAACAAGATTAAAGAAGTGGCCAACATCGAGAGCGGGATCCGCGACAATGGTCAAATCGAAGGTGGATTCACGCAGCAGCAGGCAGAAGATTTAAGC
>DASRRO010000004.1:0-27145 GCA_035656855.1 Acidobacteriaceae bacterium
AACGAATCCGTCCCGTGCAGCTTGATTGACTGTGTGGTCCCCAGATCGAAAAAGTTTGTCGTCGTCCTGAACGTCCCCGCACTCGCTGCGGCTCCGCTTCCAGCCGCCGCTGCGGCCTGACTCTTCCCTGCCTGATTCTGACTGGCAGCCGCATTCGGCGGCGTGGTCTGCGCGCGTCCCCGCGCCGTCCATCCCAGCAGCCCCAGCGCCAGCAGCAGTACCGTCAGGTTCTCTGTCGAAATCGCCCGTCGCCGCGACTTCCCGTTGCGCGGCCGCATTGATCGAACCGCCATCCCCAGCCCGCGGAACGCGATCTTCACGATCCGCCCCAGGCTCCGCAGCGGCTGATCCACGTCGCGCGATTCGCCCCACCCCAGCCACGAATCCGCCCGCGAAAACAGCACCATCGTCAGCATCTCTTCTTCTGCCACCGTCAGCGGATCGAAGTGCACGCGCAGCACTCCTCCCGTGACGTCGACCACCCGCCCCGGCAGCTCCGCGTCGCCTGTGCGCAGCGGGAACACCACCCGCACCGGCTCGCCCTCCTGCGCCTCCATCCCCTCCAGCAGCTCCATCGCCAGCCCGCCGCTCGATACATCAATCGTCTGCCCCGGAATCATCCGTCCATCCGGCAGCAGCGCCCGCACCGGCGCCGTAAAGTTAATCCGCACGTGGGTCCGCGTCTGCCGCGCCTCCCGCGCCACCGCAATGCACACGCTCAGGATCACAATGTTGAACGACGTCCACAACGCGTTCGTGATGATCGTTCCCGGGTGCGTCCCGTCCCATAACCATCCCAGCCCCGGAATGTGCAGGAACCGCGGAATCACCATCAGCAGGCCCAGCGCGTTGAACGCCAGCAGCACAATGAACGGCTGCGCGATCCGTGCGTCGAAGAAGGTCTGCGTGACCATCCCCCCCTTTGACGTCACATTGAACTTCCCTGCCTTGGGATTGATCAACGCCGTCAACGTGGGCAGCAGAATGTAAGGCGACAACACCGTCTCGTAGATCTCGTTCCAGAATGAGTGCCGGTGGTACCCCTGAATCCGCGAGTTCGTCACGCTGGAAAGCGTCAGGTGAGGCAGCGCGTACGCCAGAATCGCGATCCAGTACCCGGGAATGTTCGTGAACCCGAAGATCAGATAGATCAGCGGCGCCGTGAGAAAGATCAGCCGCGGCAGCGCATACAAAAAGTGCGTCATCGCGTTGAAGTAGCACAGCCGCTGTGCCAGCTTCAGCTTTGGCGCAAACAGCGGATTCTCAATCCGCAGGATCTGCACCATCCCCCGCGCCCAGCGGATCCGCTGCTTCACATGCGCGCTCAGCCGCTCCGTCGCCAGCCCCGCCGCCTGCGGAATATTGATATAAGCCGTGTTCCACCCATGCGTCTGCATCCGCAGCGAGGTGTGCGCGTCTTCGGTCACTGTCTCCGACGCGATCCCGCCTATCTCATCCAGCGCCGAGCGCCGCAGCACCGCGCACGACCCGCAGAAGAACGCCGCATTCCAGAAATCGTTCCCGTCCTGCACGATGCCGTAAAAGAGTTCGCCCTCGTTCGGAATTACCTTGAACTGCCCCAGGTTCCTTTCAAACGGATCGGGCGAGTAAAAGTGATGCGGCGTCTGCAGAATCCCCAGCTTTGGATCGCGCAGAAACCACCCCATCGTCATCTGCAGAAAGCTCCGCGTCGGCACGTGGTCCGAGTCGAACACCGCCACAAACGGCGCCGTCAGGGTCTCCAGCGCGTTATTAATATTGCCCGCCTTCGCCCCCCGGTTGTTGTTCCGCGCGATGTACCCAATCCCCGCCTCCAGCGCAAACGTCCGGAACTCTTCGCGATTCCCGTCGTCCAGGATGTACACGTGCAGCTTGTCCGCCGGCCAGTCGATATTCAGCGATGCCAGCGCCGTATACCGCACCACGTCCAGCGGCTCGTTATACGTCGGGATCAGCAGGTCGACTTCCGGCCACTCCTCCGGATCGTCCGGCAGCGCCACCGGAGCCCGCCGCAACGGCCATACAGTCTGCAGAAAGCCCAGATACAGAATCGAAAATGCGTACGCCTCCGCCCCCAGCAGCAGCAGGATGAAAAACGCGTCCACCGGACCCCACTTCGCTCCTGGATCGTGGAAGAACGCAATCACCGTGCTCACCCGCCACCACGCGTAGCGGAACGTGGCAAACATCGACATCATCATCAGCGTCAGCGTGATCAGATACGAGTCCGACACCCGGCTCAGCCAGATGCACAGCAGCAGCATCAGCAGGCCCAGCACCGCCTGCTGCGGCCATGCCAGCGGCAGCGATCCAAAAAAGAACAGTGCCAACGCCCCGAAAGCCACCATCCCCAGCCGCAGCAAGTGAAAGAACGGCCCGCGTCCGTTTTCGAAGCCGTCCCAGAGCTCGGCCTGGGTCATCGTTCGCTCCAGCGCATCCCGCGTTGGCTCGCCGTCACTGCCACTGACGTGTTTCGAATCCACGTCACCAGATTCATGATGTCTTCCGCCGCCGGCGAATTCGGGGCGTAGTCGATCACCGTCATGCCTTCCGCCAGCGCCTCGCTGACCGCCGTGCTCCGGTGGATCGCAAACGGCAGCAGCCTCTCGCCCAGCTGCTGGCGCAGCACCTCCCGCACGTCCAGTTGCAGCGGCATCGAAGGATCGAACTGGTTCAGCACGAACCACGCCCGCAGCGGCTGCCCGCTCAGGCCTTCCTGATTCTTGAAGAACGTCTCCAGCGACTGCAGGCTCACCACCGACGCCATATCCGGCACCACCGGCACCAGCACCGTCGGCGACATCCGCAGCGCCTGCCGCAACATCGTCGCCGAGCCCGTCGCCACGTCGATCAGCACCCGGTTCGCATCCCGCGCCGCTTTCGCCACCTCGCGTCGCAGCAGCTCCGCATCGGCCGCCGCCCGCTCTCCGTCCAGCGTCAGCAGATGTACGGGTGTGTCGCCCGGCCCGCCGCTAAAGGTCCGCAGCACGTCCGGCTTGATCTCCCGCGCTCCAAAATAAAACGGCAGCACTCCGAACAACGACGTGTCCGCCAGCAGCACCTGTTCTCCGCGCGCCGCCAGCGCCCGGCCCACGCTGGCCACTACGCTGGTCTTCCCTACGCCGCCTGCCAGCGAGAACACCGCCAGCACCGGGACCTGCCCTTCCTGCCGCTGCGGCTGTGCTTCTTCCTGGCTCCGTCCGTACAGCCCGCGCAGCGCAAACCACCGTGAACCGGTCCGCTCCCGTGGCGGCGGCAGCGTTTCCGGCTCCGCTTGCTGCGGCGTCGCCGGTTCCGCTTCGCCCAGCCACGCAGGACGCATCGGAGTTGCCTCTGCCTCGGCATACCGCCCGTTCCCCAACCGTTGCTCCCCCGCCCGGTCTGCCGTTCGGTCCTTTGCAATTTCTTCCTCGCGTGCAGGCGGCAGCGTCCGCACCGCGGGCGTCTCCGGCTCCTTCCCGGACACCACCGGGAGCGCCGCGATTCCTTCCATTGCCCGCCCCAGCCGCTCGGGTGTCCGCTCATTCACCCGTTCCACCGGCCGCTCCATCAGTCGTTCTCCGGGCCGTTCCGCCGGCCGCTCCGCCGGACGTTCCATCAGGCGCTCGGTCGCTCGCTCGGCAGATCGCTCCAGAGCCCGTTCCGGCGCACCTTCTCCCCGCGACGGCTCATTCCGCGTCAGCTTCACACCCGGCAGCAGCGTCTCCCACAAATCCTTCTCGTCTTCCGGCCTGGGACCGACCCTGTGCGCCTCTTCCCGTGCGACCCGCGCACGATCGTCCAGCGTCCGCTGCCGCAGCTGATCCCGCGCCTCCTGCCGCGAAGCGCTGAAATCCCGGTACTTCGCCCCATGCAGATTCGCCCACGAGTAGAGCGTCGCCACATCGTCAGCCTGCTCACCTTCCGGTTTGCGCCCGCTTCTCTCGTCCTCTTCCCGCTTCATCTGCTGTTTCCTTTTCCGGCAATCCCGGCCTGCCCGCCCTGTCGCGGAAGTTGTGCTTCTCTCTCGCCCGTTTCACTCCCTGGCGTCGCTGCCCTGCGTACACTTCTGCCCTGGCCGAAACCTCTTCCGGCTATGGCCTTTTTCGGGCAACTCTCTGTCTTAACGTGCTTTCTGACAGTCGCGTCCTTCTCCGACCGAAAACCGGGCGGCCTCTCTCGAACGAAACGGAAGTCTCCCCAAGGTAAATCTTCACGATCGGCGAGGGTATTCCTCTTCGGTAACGAAACGACGTTACGGCGGTGGAGTCTTAACGTCAGTACACACGACCGCTTTTGCCCGATGCAAGCCTCATCGGGGCAAAATCTTGCTGCGTCTCCCCCTGTGGTAACCTGGCTCCGCCGTGCAGGTGATCGAATGGCCACCGTCTCTTTGAACGGCCCCGGCAACACCAGCTTGCCCGGGATGACTCCGTGAGCTCGCAGCTCAGCCGGTAGAGCAACGCCCTCTTAAATACAGGCTCCTCCCGTTTCAACTACCCCCCCCTATCGCAAAATAAGAGGGCCGGTCCAGCGCGGCTGGCTGGACTATCCCACCTGCCCCTCGGCCGCCGATGACGCCGCCGTCAATCTTCGCCAGGACACCCGCATGCTCAACGACGCTGTGCGTTACACGGTGGGCCGCCTCCTCCAGATTCCAAAAGAGAAGTCGCTGACGCCGGAAGAGCTCGACTGGCTCGGATTCACGCGGCCGCGGTGAAATATCGCGGACTTCCGGACGCGCTTGGCGGTGGCCTGGGAAATGCGGCGCGGCAAGGTCTGAAATTTATTCTTTCTCGGGTGGGGTTTTCGCTGCGTGGCGACGAATGCGCACCACAGCTAGCAGGGCGGCGGCCGTGGCAACAATCAAAAGATACAGGAGCTCCAGCGAACCATTTCCGCCGTCCGGGGAAACACCGAATATGCGCTCGATGAAATCCATGCCGCCTCCAGCGATGGTCGGCATCTTAGCCCGAATTCCCGGAGATTGAAAACGAAAAGTTGCATGAGTGACGGGAGTCACCTGTCCACTGCCAATCAACTCACGCGTATTTGAAATTTTCCGATTTTTGTTGACGAACCCTGCACGCCGCGTGTAATTCTTCTCGCCTCTACACACACCGAAGCCCCTCCGTCTCCCCACGGCCAGGTGCGCTCAGCACGGCAGCGGCGGGCTCCACGCAACCCGAATGTCGTTTCCAACCGCAAGGGAGCCCCTATGGGTACAGTTGCGGTCGTCTTTGTCGTTTTCATGCTCCTGATCGTCCTGGTGCTGGGTATCGGCATTGGGATTCTGATTGCGTGGCTCTGGTGGAGAAGTCACCATCCACCCCCACCCCCCTGTCCTCCGCCTCTTCCGTACCCACCGCCCGTTCCCTGTCCGCCTGCCTACACGATCCCCGATCAACTCGGGGAGACCGATCTGACAACGCAGATCAGCGTGCGCCTCGCCGGCACCACTGCCAACGGCGTTCCGCTCCCGGCAACTCCGGCTGGAACAGCGCCCCCGACCAGCGTGATCTGGGTCGACCACGGCAATGAAGTCCTGGTCCACCTCGATTCAACCGCGGTGAAAATTCTCGATCGGATGGTGCTGGTGTCGGTGGATCTGGAAACCGACCAAACCGGCCGTACACCGCTGGTGTGCAGCTTTGCCGTGAGCGGCGCCGGTGAACTCGGAGGCCTGGTTGCGACCACGGACGATCTGCCGCGCGGCGACGGCGTCCTGGCGTCTGCGTGGGGACAGCAGTTGCAGTCCGCGGTGTGGTCCAGCCTGATGGGATTAGCGAACGATCACGCAACGGAACGAACGATGACGCCGCGAGCACTTTCTGCCAGCGCTGGTTCACTCAGCCTGCAGGCAGGCGCGGCACTGACCAACTCGCCCGGAGGCGCCGCATGAGCGACGGGGTGAGCAACGAAGTTCTGGATCTCGGCAAAGCCATCGGCCTGTTCGATGACGGGGGCAACCTGCAGCCCCACTGGTTTGAGAACCCTCTTCACGAGATCGAATCGATCCTGACCGACGACTCGCAGCGCGCGGCGTTTCTGCGCGTGCTCGATGCGCTGCTGCCGCCCGTGCAGTTGCCCGACCTGCCGGCAAATGAGACCTGGCATCCGGTGCTTGGCGATCAGGCGCGCGGCAATGCCTACCTGACCGTCAATACGTCGAACGGGGTCACGATCGGTTTCGCGGGCGAATTTCATTCGACTGACGGTCCGCCTCCACTGGCTTCTCTCAAAGCGCACCTGCCGCTGGTCAGCTTCAGCGGCGGCAATGTAACAGCGGTCGCGGGAACTCCGAATGGCCCGCTCGATGTGAGCCTGCGCCTCCATCTCGGGCTTGTGTATCCGGCCGATCCCATTGGCCTCGATTCTGTTGTGGTCACGGCGAGTCTGATGCCTTTGGGCGGCAGCACACCGGCGACCTTCACCATCGATCTCGAAGGCTTGCAGCTGGACGCCTCCGGCGCGAGCAACGTGACGCTCGACCCGAACAATCTGGAGTCCGAAGCGGTCCACCTGATCATCGGATTTATTCAGGAGCAACTCAAGCGGCTGGCGGCTTCGTCCGGCGAAGCGGGCGCGGTGACGACGCACCTGCTCGAACTGCTCGGGTTCGGCGACCCGGCGATTCCGCAGTTCCCATTCACGCAGCTCGGCAATGCTGGCGCGCTTAATGCATGGTTCAGCTCTCTGCTGCAAGGCGGCGCCAGCGCGCCAGTGGTTGCGTGGCTGGGGCATCTGATCGGCCTGGTTGGGGTAAGTACGATCAGCGTGACCGGAACCGGAACTGCGGCCGATCCCTGGGTAGCGCCCGTGCTGCCCTTCGGCAGCGCCACCGGCTCGGGACTCAACCTCACGTTCGCAACCCAGACTGCAGCGACCACCACATCGCTTCTGATCGGCGTAGAGGCGCGCGTCATTCCGGGTGGAGCGAATCCGCCGGTGCGTATCGAAGGCGGCGCAACCCTCGCGTCGATCCCAATCACAGGCTCGGGGTCAGCTGCCGTGCTGCCTTCGGCATCCGTTACCGCCTACGCTCCTGGCGCGATCGGCGCCGGCGCCCTGGTCAGCACTTCGGTGGTCACCGTCCAGTCCTTCCGCGCAGGATTTACCTGGACCGGATCGGCGCTGCAGCCCCTGATCGAACTCGACGGAGTGGACTTCCTGCTTGCCGGAACGACGACCCATTACGACAAGGTCGACCTGACGAATGCCGACAGCGTGGCCAGCGATGTTTCCGCCGTGATCGGCAATACGATCAAGGGCTACCTCGGCAGCTCGAGTCCGGGCAGCAACCTGGCCGCGCTGATCGGAATCATTCCGCCCGCGAACGATCCGGGCTCGCCCCACGCTCTGGATTTCACCCAGCTGGTTTCGAATCCCGCGCGCGCCATTGCCGCCGTGCATCGCGCCGTCCTGCTCGACAACGCGCATCCCTGGTCGCACCTCCTGGAAGAAGTGGGCGGCCTCGTCGGCATCACCACTGCCGCCACCGGCTCCGGCACCCGCACCGATCCATGGGTGCTCGAACTCGCACCGCCGTCCACCTTCCACATCGAAGTTGCTGCCTGGAACGATCAGACCAGCGGCGTGGCCACTGATCCGCAGAAGCTGCGCCTCGGCTTGCGCGCCTCCTTCTCCCAATCGCCGGTGGAAATTTACTGGCTGGCGGAGCTGCTGGCGTTCGACCTGCCACAAACCGGCGCGGGAACCGTCTCGCTCATGGCCGGTCAGCACGCACACGTCGGCGTGCAGCCGATTCCGACCATCCCCGCTGTGGCGGGCTTCACGCTCAGCATCGCCGACTTTGCCGCGGACATGACTTTCACGCCGGGCTCTCCGCTTGCCTGGTCCGCCGCCCTCCAAAACGTCTCTCTCACCGTCGACGGCACGACGATCGATGTTGCCAGCATCGGCTTTCCCCTGGCCGCACCGTTCGACGTCAGCAATCCCGCCGCGATCGCCGCCGACTTCGGCATCACCATTCCGAATCTCGAGTTGCTCCTGCGCATGGTGCTGGCGCGCGCTCTCGCCTCGTGGGGTGGCATGCCCGCCTTCACCCTCGCGGGACTGCTGGGCGTGCACGCCGGCCTCGATGGGCTTTCTGCCGACTGGCCGACGCTCGGCGATCCGGGAGCCGCAGGATCACTGCTCAGCGACCCATTCAGTGCCATCCGCAACTGGCTCGAGTCGATTGCCACGGGCGTGTCGGCGGATGGTCGAGCTTATCTGCCCCAGATCCTCCCCTGGCTGCGCGGCCTGTTCGCCGATGCGCTGCCCTCCGCACCCGGCAATCCACTGGCAGGATTCAGTCTGCCCATCAGCGGATCCGGCACCTACGACGACCCGTGGGCGCTGCCCATTACCACGACGGCTTCGGCCAGTGTAGACGCGCTGGTCTGGCTCGAGCCGGCCGGGCCGCCTCCGAGTTGGGCCGCTCCCCTGGTGGCGGCCGCAACCGGAGCGGCGAACTTCAGCGCCTTGCTTGCTGTTACGCAGTCCGTCGCTGCCTTTCTTCCCGGACTGAGCAGCGCGCTGCGCAACTACGACCCGGGGTTGATGGCCAATGCGCTCAACTCGCTTTCGTCGTTCTTTGCGACCGGCGACGGCGTCGTGCCGCTGGCCTCACAGGTGCCAACGAGCGCCGGCTGGACTGCGGGTACGACCCTGGCCAGTGCTCACTCCGCGCAGCCAGCGGACCCGGCCGCCGTCTCGCAGATTCTCGCCCAGGTGGATGCTCTGGCCGGCGGCGCGGGCGGCGCGCGCACCGTGCTGCTGCTTGGACCTGCATTCAGCGATCACACAATCTGGTCCGCACTGTTGGCGGATCCCGGCCTCCACGGAACCACCGCG
The DNA here is from genome assembly GCA_035656855.1 of Acidobacteriaceae bacterium. Classification (GTDB taxonomy): domain Bacteria; phylum Acidobacteriota; class Terriglobia; order Terriglobales; family Acidobacteriaceae; genus Palsa-343. The sequence continues at coordinate 8,839 of DASRRO010000004.1, forward strand.
CCGAACACCAATTTCAATCTCCGTGTCCCCGGTCTCGATCCGTCGGCCGTCGATCTGACTACGATCACCGCCCAGGCTTCCTGGTATACCGCTGACCTGGACGATGATGGCACCGGTAATCTCGCTTCGCTAACCGCGCAGATTGGCCGCCTGGTGGCGCGCGTGCAGCAGCTCAACGGCGCAACGCCGGTGACGCTCGTTGCGCATTCGACGGCGGGTGTTGCGGCATGCACCTTTACGGCAGCGAACCCCACCCTGGTACAGGGACTGATTACCCTGGGCGCGCCGCATCTTGGCTCCTCACTCCCGTTCCTCTCCGACAGCCGCATCGGCGATGCGCTTCGCGTCGCGCAGCAACTGCGTGGGCAGATCGCCGCAGGGCCGCTGCGCGATGCTCTCGACTTCCTCGTGCTGGCAATCGACGCCTATCAGCCGCCCGCAACGGTGGGAGCGTTGCCTCCAGCCGCGCCATTTCCAGCGGGATCGTTTCCGGCGTCGATCACCGCGCCCGCCACCATTGACTCCGGCGGTCGCCCCGTGCTCGCCATCGGCAGCCAGCTCGGCGGTGGACTCCTCGACGCGCTCAAGCCCGCGCTCTCCGCGCTTGCCAACACGGCTGCTAATCCTGGCACCATTCCGCCTGCCCCTACGCACATCGGCTTCGGCGCGCGCGCTCACGTCAATCTCGCCACGACGACCGGCAACTTTGCCATCGACAACACGGTGCGCGGCGACTTGTTCCAGCTCCCACTCAGGTCGGGCGCGGCGGCGCCCCCACATCCGGCGCACGCTCTGCGCGTACGCACTACGCTCACCAACCCAGGCGGCTGGCTCGTCGGGGAGTCGAGTGCATTTGCCGGTCCCGGATTGCCTCCCGCCGATGTGCGCGTGCGATGGGCCGAGATCGGCGCCGACATCTACGAAACCAGCGGCACGTTCCACGTCGATCCCGTCGTCAATCTCCACCAGGTCTCGTACCACGGTCCGGTTGTCGATGCGGCATCCTTCACCGATGCCAATGCGCAGGCTCTGCTGGGCGCGGTGCTGCAGACCATCAGCAACCCTGCACCCACGCCAACTTCACCAGCCGGAATCCTGCTGACCACCCTGCAGGCGCTGAACATCGCGGTGGTCGACAGCCACGGCGGCATTGGTATCTCCGCCGACGCCTTCAATGCAGTCACCGCTGACGCAGCTGGTTATCTCGGCAGCCAGCTCACCTCGGCGCTCAGCTCCGGCACCGGCTTCGCCGGTTTCACCGCGACCAGCATCGTGATCCCGAGCCGTGGTGTGACAGCGACTCCCGAGTGGACGCTCCCGCTCGGCTCGCTGCCGCTCGAAATGTACCTGCTGCCAAATCCGTGGGCCATCGGGCTGCGCACCCGATCGACGGGAGGCAGCAATGCCTCCTGGACGATCGCCGCAGGCACAACCATCACGCTCGATGCCGGCGTCTCTATCCCATCTTTCGCGCCGACACTCGATGCGAGCCTGAATCTGGGAGCATTTGCACTGGCGTGGTCGAGCGCCACTAACCAGCTCACAGCGAGCGCGCAGCCATGGCTTTCGCCGATTACGCTGCTGCCGCCGCCCAGCGCATCGACGCTGCAGGCTGCGCTCACCAATGCGCTCCCGCGGCTGCTGTTCTCGGGAGCTACATCGGCTGTGCTTGAAGCCCTTGCCGGACCCGGTATCACGGTCGGCCCCATCGACACCTTCTTCACATCGATGTCGTCGGTGCTCACCCAGGCTACTGCACTGGGTAACGGCAGCGGCGGCCTTGACTCGGCAAAGATCACCCAACTCCTGCAGTTCATCGGAAACCTCGCCGGTCTTCCCGCTGGGCCCGGACTCGCTCTGCCTGGCAATCTCCAGCTCACGGCGAGCGGCGCCGGAACCGACGCCGATCCGGCCAAGATTCAACTCGCCACCACAGCGCCGATCGGTGGCGTGCTCGATTTGTCCGGCGGCGTCTCCTTCGACAAGCTGATCCACCCGAGCCCCACCGGATCGATCACGCTCACGATTCCACCGTCACCAGCTACGCTGCCCGGCCCATGGAAGCAAGTGACCGTCGCCTTCGGCGTCAGCTCGGCCGGCGTTACGCTGGCGGTCACGCCCGTCTCCACGCCCGCTACGCCACCTATCCAGATTCTGCCCACATTCAGCGGACTCGGCTCTTTAGCTGGCGCGGCGGAGGCACTGCTCCCGCAAGTGCTCGATGCGGTCGTCACCGCCATCGGTCCATCGACGGTTCTCACCCTCACTCTCGATGTCGCGTCGGCACTCAGCATCTACGACACCGTCGGCGGCTTTGCGGCGCACGCCGACACGCTGAAGTCGATGCTCGACGGCAGCTTCCTCAGCAGTTTCACCGCAACCGAACGCGGCAGCGTCGCAACGGCGGTGGCCGGCGTCTTCAGCGGAACCTCTCCGCTGGCCGGCATTCTGCCCGGTTCGGTGAGTGCGGGTACAGGGCCTGCCGCCGGCGTCGTTACCTGGTCCCTTCCGCTCTCCGGCGCGGACGCAGGCACGATCACCGTCGCGCTCGGATGGGATGCCACCGGGCCAACCGCGACTGTCGGAGTCGCCGATCTGAAACTTGGCGATGGCGCGCTTGGGATCACCGCCGCTGGCGGCTATGCGGCCGGCTCCGTTTCTGTCTCGGCTGCGCTCGGCGTGCATTTGGAAAGCGCGCTGGGCATTCCTCTGATTCCCACGCTCTCGCTGACCGAGAACGGCACCAACTTCCAGCTGGAGTTCTACCCGCTGGCTTCTGGCTCCGGTGGTACCTTCGCCACGGGTCCCATCACCATCGACTTCATCCCTCCAGCGGCACATTTGGCTGCAGGAGGTGCGGTGGCGCTCGTTGAGCAATTCCTGGTGCCGCTGGTGGGAAACACGCTGCTGGCCGCTGTCAACAGCACATTCTCGACAACGCTGTGGACAGGTGGACCCACAGTCCAGTCCGTTCTCACCGGCTCCGAAATCGCTGTAACCGGCGGCAGCGGACTCATCATCAACCCCACCTTCCCCAGCATCACGGGGATGATCGCCGGATTGCTAAGCACGCTTGCCACCGGCGTGAAACTGCCGCTCACCAGCACGCTCAACCTGTATCTCGCGAACGACTCCGGCAAACTCGGCGTGCGCCTTCAGGGCAGCCAGGATTTCACCATCGGCGACTACGATCTCTCGATGCTTTTCGGCGCGCCCACGGCCTGGGGAGCGATGTTCGATGCCGGCGTCACGGTGTATGTGTTCCAAACCAGCAGCGGGAATTTCACCTTCACTCCGAGTATCACGGTCGCGGGTCTGGGCCTCGGCCTGACCGGATCCAACGACGCGCCGCTGGTGAACAGCAACGGCTTCCGCATCGGCGGTGTGCGCCTCTACTCGTTCTTCCACGGCGACTTCTCCAGCGGTTTCAACTTCGACTCGCCCGGCGTCGGTGCGGAGATCGATGCGCTCGGTTTGCCGCTGTCCCAGGCCACCGGCGGAAATGTTGGCGGCAACAATCCGGTCGCCGCCGGCCTGCTCGGCGGTGGCGGCAATGGCGGCAACGGAACCGGCGACACCCAGCCGCCCAACGCGGCCGTCGACGTGGCGGCGTGGTACTGGTCGGGCCCAACCGGCGACGGCACCTTCCACATCCTGTTCTCCGGAAACGACCAGCCCATCTGGATCGGCATTCACCAGACGCTCGGCCCCATCTATCTCGACCAGATCGGCATCGCGCTCAATGGCAATACATCGGCTTCGCTCCTGCTCGATGCAACCGTGAAGGTTGGCCCGTTAACCGGCCAGGTGGATGAGCTGGGCGTCACCATCCCCTTCAAATCGCTGATGACTCCAGGCGACTGGACGCTCGACCTGAAGGGTCTCGCTCTGAGCTTCCAGACCCCGGGCGTCACCATCGCCGGCGCGCTGCTCAAGAACGATTCCGGACCGGCTATCGAATACGACGGGATGCTGCTCATCCAGATCACCGAATTCGGACTGGTGGCAGTCGGTGCGTACTCGAAACCGAAGGACGCCCAGGGCGACTACACGAGCGTTTTCATTTTTGCCGGACTGTTCATCATCCTCGGCATTCCGCCCGTCATTGAAGTGGAGGCGATCGGGCTCGGCGTCGGATACAACCGCGAGCTCATCGTGCCCGACGACATCAACCAGATCCCCAACTTCATCCTGGTTGCGGCCTTGGACGACGGCGGCGCGCTGGCCAATGATCCGATGGGCGAGCTGATGCAGATTCGGGACAGCATCCCCGCCAAACGCGGCAGCTTATGGCTGGCCGTCGGTCTGCATGGAACCACCTTCGTCATCGTTCACGTTACTGCGATCGTGTATGTGGCACTTGATGCGGGCATCGAGATCGGCGTGATTGGTGTGGCCCGCATGGCCATCCCCTCCGATGACACGGCGCTGGTGAGCGTGGAACTGGCGCTCAAGGCGCGCTACTCCAGCTCCGAAGGTGTCCTCTCCATCCAGGCGCAGCTCACCGACAATTCCTACATCTTCGATCAGGATTGCCAGCTGACCGGCGGCTTTGCGTACTTCATGTGGTTCCCGCAGGGGCAGTTCGTGCTGACCCTGGGCGGATACAACCCGCACTTCACCCCTCCTTCCCAGTTCCCCACGGTTCCCAGGCTTGGCTTCCGCTGGCAGCTGCCGGTCGGGGCCAGTCTCAAAGGCGAAACTTATTTCGCGCTGACCAACACCTGCATCATGGCGGGCGGCCGTCTTGAGGTCACATACGGAATTTCCTGCGCGTACATCTGGTTCACTGCCTACGCTGACTTCCTCATTTCGTGGGACCCCTTCTACTACGAGATCGACATTGGCATCTCGGTAGGCGCCACCTTCTCGATCGGCGTTTGTTTCTTCGGCGCTTGCGTGAGCGTCAGTGTGACCGTTTCGCTCGGCGCCACGCTCACCATCGAAGGGCCGCCGCTGCATGGGACCGCGACCGTCGATCTGGCCATCTGCAGCGTGACGGTGGCGTTCGGCGATAACGCCAACCCGCAGCCCCCCTACATCACCGACTTTAACGTTTTCGCTACCAAATATCTTTACGGAAACGATCCCAACGGCAATGCATTCCGCGTAAACGTGCTGACCGGCCTGGTGCCACCGTCGCCCTCGGGAGCTGCGCCGGCACCGGGCACGATCGACAAACCATGGCAGCTGGTGAGCGAATTCTCGTTCCAGTGCGACACCAAAATGCCCGCCACCGCGACCCACGACTTTGTGAACGGAGACAAGGACCTGAGCGGACAGGTGCACTCCATCGACCTGGCCCCAATGAATAAAGAGTTGGTGGGCACAACGATGGCCGTCTCACTGTTCGTCAACGACGGCGGCAACTGGACCGAGATCAGCGTTCAGAATCAGAATCCGAATTCCGATTACGCGATCGATACGGTGCACTGGATCATGACGCCGATCATCGGAAAGGTGTCGGAGGCCACCTGGCACTGGAACGATCCTTCGAACATGCCCGCGGCGGCCAACACGGTTCCTGCGGTGGTTGGTTTCACTATTCAGGGATTCTGCTTCTACGAAGGCAAATCCGCGCTGATTCCGATTGCAAAGCTCTACGACACAGGCAACAGCCGTCCGCTGCCTTTTGCCACAGCATTCACCGTTTCCTATGCGCAGTACCAGGCCTATGGTGCAGCCGCGGTTCAGATGGCCGCACTCACTGCTGCCGCAGGATCCAGCGGGACTCTGCAGATTGCCAGCGCGATGACAACCGGCAGCACGGGATTCTTTGCCGACCAGCGCTCGACTGCGGGACTGCCCCCGGCGGGCAATGCTCCTGTCGCCAACCGGGCGCTTCTGGATGACCGCTCCGCTCCGCCGCTGGTGGTGCCCATCACCACCGGTCTGACCATGAAACCGCCGGCGCTGCCCGCGCCGCCGGTGATCAATCGTCCCCCCGTCGTCCTTCCCGTTCCGCTGGCACAGCCGCGGTTGCGCGCCGTACTGCGCGGGCTGCCACAAGTGGTGAGCGATGTGCCGACCACCCTCCGTACCACCGTGACGTCGGTGACCGCGGCCAAAGGCGTCACTCGCATGGCTGCGCCTCTGGTCGATGCGCTCGGATCGAGTCTCATCCGCGTGCAGGCTGCGAGCGCGCCTGCGCCAACCAAACTCGCAAAACCTGGCAACACGCTGCGCACCACCGATCTCGGATGGACCTCAGGCGTCGGCCATCAGCAGGAGATGGCGAACGCCCTCTCCAGCCTGCAGGGAAACGGGCTTACGGTCCCGGCGGGCACAACCCACCTATGGGATGTTCCGGCAGGCGCTCAGGACCAACTCCTGGTCACCGGCGATTCGGCATTCCGCGTCTCGTTCCTCACCCGCGGCGGTTCCATTCTCAGCGACGTCGAGTATCCGGCCACACCGCCAACCGGGACCGAGCAAACCACCGTGGTGTTGCCCGCCAACTGCGGCATGGTTTCGATTGAATGCCTCGGGAAGCTTCCCGCAGGGGCAGCCACGATTGCACCCGGCTTCGCTGCGGTGGCTTTCACGGCGGCGCCTGCAGGAAAGAAAACCGTGGCTGGCTGGCAGGCCGGCAATCTGCTGCCGCAGGTCGGGCCCACCACAATTCTTGGCCGCGGATCGTGCCTGGCTTTGCCGCAGACGCACATCCCACTGCGCAACCGTCAGGCCATCTCGCAAACGATGATCCGCGTCTCCGATGCGGTCGCCGAACAAATTGGGACCGAGACCTGGCTGCCCACCGGCATCGGCGTGGTGATGATCCTTCTCGATCTGCAGGATGCTTCTGCAGTCGACAGCGGCGACCTGGCCCTCAGTTGTCAGGGCGCGACTCTCTCCCCGACGCCCATCCGCATCCTCGGCGGACGCCGCCGCGCGCTGCTCTATGACGTCAGCGCTGCCGATGCCACCGCCGGCCATATCACCGTCGGCGTAGCCAGCATCGCTGGCTGGCGTCTTTCCGGAGTCGTCGGCATGCCAGGCAAAGCGCAGGAGTGGGCCACCGATCTGCAGGGCAAAGTTCCCGAGCACATTGTCCCCGACGGCCCCTTGACCCCGGATGGCAGCATCTCGGTCCGCATGGTGGCGAGCCCGCCGGCACCGGCCGCCGGTTCAGCCGCAAACAACGCCGCAAAGCCGGCTCTCACAGGAGCAACTCGATGAGCACCATACCCACGCCTGCCCCGCCGATTGGATCGATGTACCTGTTTGACTGCGTCACGCCGCCGCTGGTGGATGGCACCTATCGCATCGACGCGGTCACGAATGTTATCTACGACAATCAGCAGGCGCCCCTCGCCGCCAACAGCGGCTACTTTGACATCCAGGGCCCACGCTTCACGCTCCCGGCCACCGATGTCGCGGCTGTCTATCCGCCGCGCAACGGCCATGGCGGGTTCGATGAATTCATCCCGCAGATCGTGCTCTCGCGGCGCACGCTGCCCTGGGAGCGCCACCTCACATCGACCCCCAGCGTCATCGGCACACCCACTCGCGACATGTGGACCCCACAGCCCAACCCCTTTCCGCCCGTTCAGAATCAGCCCCAGGAGTATGGCCCTGTTCCGTGGCTTGCGCTGCTCGTCTTCCAGGAAGGGGAATACACGCTGCATCAGAATGTCGCGCTCAAATCCATCGTTCCCGCTAACGTTTACGCGGCGCTGGATGTACCCGACGGCATTCAGTGTGACTCGATTGAAGTGGAGGTCGGCCTCCTCGCCTCCGTGCTGCCCAGTCTCGATGAGCTCACGCTGCTCGCGCACGTCCGCCAGGTGAACGTGAATGACAAAGAGCTCAACGCCGCTTCCGGCGATGGTCTCTATGCGGTGCTGATGAGCAATCGCATTCCCGCGCCGAATGCGAAGTTTCGCGCCTGCCTGGTCTCGCTCGAAGAACGCACCGACCTGGTGCAGGCCAATCCACCCCCCGTTGCCGCCCCAATCTTCTTCCTCCAGGACGTCGTAGTGAACGATGGTGCAGCCACAATCGAGAAGGCGGGTCCGGCACGGGCCGAACTTTCCGGAGCAACGGAAGTCGAGGCCAAATCCAACATGGGGTCCGGCACTCCGCAGCAAACGCTGGTAAACGCCACCGGCAGCACGATTCTTGCCACGGTGGCCGACCGCAATGTTGCGTCGGCGGTTAGCTTCGTGGCTGGCGCGGGCTATCACGTGTTCGTGCTGACCAAACAACTCGTCCTCCTGCACAGCTGGACTTTTGAGTGCACCGGAGTTGGCACCTTCCGCGACTACGTGCAGCGCATCAATGTCTCGACCATGGGCACCGTCGAAGAGGAAGGGCATCCCCCGGTGATCGATACCGGCCATATTCCCCTCACCGTCATGGATCGCGCCGGCGTCGAGGAAGACGTGTGGTACCGCGGACCGATGGTGCCGATGCCGCTCACACGCGATCCGCTGACCTACCACAGCGCCGACCAGTGTCGCAGGGTCACGCCCGAGACCGGTGCCGAAGACGTCAGCTACGCGGCAGCCTTTGAATGCGGGAGGCTGATGGCGGCGGCTGATCCGCGCCTGGCGCAGGAACTGATGCGATGGCGGCGCGAGCCCTACCGCCAGTCCGTGCGCATCGATTCGCTGGCCGCGATCCAGGCCGCGATCCCGCTCAATCAAACGCTCGACATCCACCAGCCGGTTGTGCCCGTGGTCGCGGCCAATGCAGCGGGAAGCATCGTGACTGGTATCAGCGTGATTGGCGACAAGTATGGCATCGGTGCAGTCCGCGGCGCGCCCGGGCTCGATCCCGTACAGCTCCAGCAAACCTGGCAACTCAGCAGCGAGTCGGTCGCAGCGGAGATTCTCGGGGGAGAGCCGGGAGCCACAGGGGCCACCGTCCAGGCCCCCACGCAAACTGTGCGTAGTGCCACCACCATCGCGCAAGTGGCCGCCGACACCGCTTCCCTCAACCGCCTCCAGTCGGCCCGCGACCAGGCTCTCAACGCCGTACAACTCCAGATGGAAGGCTCCTGATGACGATCGCCGAATATTCCACAGCGCAAAGGGGAACGCATGCGTAGCGCATGGATTCAATCAAGCGCGGCACTCAAGGAACGGCTCCGTCGCCCCATCCAGCTCGACACGACTGAGCCCGAATCGGAGATGCCGCCTTACATGGAGCTGTTTCTCTCACATCTGCGCCTGCTGGTGGGCCTGCCGTTCGACTATCTTGTGCCGGACGAGCGCCTGCTTCCCGACGAATCCATCCGCTTCTTTTACATCGATCGTTCCTGGACGGACCGCCTCGTCGACGGCGCCATTGCCGTGGGGAAAATCGGCACGCGCGAACAGGCCCACCACCAGGGCCACGCACCAGCCGTGAACCAGCAAATCGATCTCAGCGAACGCATCGTGCGCACCATCCAGCGAGGCCTTCTGTCGTTCACCGATGCCAAGTCCGGCAACGATCAGAACACGACGCCGGCCGACACCATTACCGGGTTTTTGCTGCGCTCCTCGGCCGTCAGCGGCTGGCCTCACATGGACGTCCGCGCCTACAGGACTGACATTCCCGACACCCCCGAGCCGTTCGATCCCGCCGATCCAAAGATTCAGGCGCAGCAGCTCACCACACTGCGGCTGGAGCTGCTCTCCCCCGGCGTGATGATCGCTCTGTTCCAGGGGGTTCCCCAGCTGGTGATTCTTGAAGAGCCGCACAACGGTGTCATGTTCGGCCTGCATGTCACCAACGGCACAGACATGATTTATCTGCGCGACGCCACCGGACATCAGGTGCCAGTCTCCGGCAATACGAAGCCCTACACAGAGATCGCGCTCCCGTTTCGTTCCACCAACAGCCGCGTGGTGCACGTGACTGAGCTGCGCCGTCGACTGAACCAGGCGGTTCTCCAGCATGGTACGGCGATCAAAGTCACGGGCTCGGCAAGTTTCGGCATCGCTGTGCTCGATCCGCCCTGGCGCCAGCGATTCGAAGGCACCGTCGACGAGGCGGGCACCCAGTCCACGTCCGGCGGATTTGTCGCAAAAACTTTCGTCGCGCAGCGAGTCGCCGATAACGCAACCTTCGATCAGGTCAGAACCCTGGTGAACACTTATGGCCATTAATACGAAACTCTCGTTCACCGATCAGGCGGCTGCCTTCTCCGCCGCGGCCGCTTACCGGATCAACCCGAAGGTGATCCAGACGTGGAATCCCTATCTGATCCGCACGCCGCGGCTGCTGGTCCCCATCGCAGTCGACGCTCTGGTCGTGCGCCCCAACGAGCCGGCCCAGAGCTGGGCCGACTGCGCGCTCAAGGCGGCTCCCCAGCAAACGACCCCCGTCACCCGCTACGACATTCTGCCTGAGCCGTTTGCCGAACTGAGCGGCTCTCGCACCGCCGGCGTCTATCTGCACTGGGCGCTTCCCGACGCGCTCACCAACGGCGTTGCCGATGGCGCTACCGCTACATTTCCCGCCGCGCCCGACCGCTGGCTGATCCTGCGCATGTATCCCTCGGCCAATGCACCCGCTGGAACTGCCGATACCGTCGGACTTCGCGCGGTTCGTGGCTGGGTTCTTCGCGCCGGCGATCAGAACCCCGTCCCCATCGATCTCGATTCTTTCGTCGAAGGACCGCCGTCGCAGGATGCGGTGAACAATCCCCTTACCGTGCTGGGCACCGGCGATGTCGCCTGGGCTGCCTACTACGACAACTGCGTGAACCGCCTCGCCTTTTACGATTCGCTCAGCGACATCAAAGAAGGGCCGGTGAGTTATCTGGTATGCGGCTGGTATTCGAATCCGGGGCAGGATCCGCTGGGTGATCAGAGCGTTCACTCGCTGACCGATTTCAACGCAAAATTGCAACAGTATCAGTGGCAACTTGCCGAGGGCGAACTGGATGAGGCGGTACGTTTCTCGCGCGACTATGCGATTGCAGTCCGCAACCTGGGAATCGAGACCAACCTGACGCCGACCAGCAGCCTGTCGAACGACCCGCTCCTGTCGGCGGCTCCGAGATCCAGGTACGCCGTCTCCGCTGCGGTAACCGAGATGCCCCAGTTCGACGATAACGGCAATGCGCTGGGACCTTATACGACGGATGGGGCGTGGTGGCCGAACGCAACGCTCATGCACGGCTGCGTGGTCGCTGTCGGCTGGCCCACGGTCGGTTGGCCCGGCAACGAGAACGGCCTTCTTTCGGGGGAGTCCGGTGGCCCACCGGCTGCCTCTTCGATCAACGTTGCGGTCGGCAACACGCTGACCGAAGCTCTTGCCGCTCTGGTTGCGCAACACAACAATCTCCCCGACGAAGCGCGCATTCTCGAGGGATTTCTGCTCGGCTCGCTGGCCGATCTCGAGCAGCCCGACGGCCGGGCGCGCCTCGACGCCCTCTTGCAGGCAGCCGCGTTTGGCTCGCTCGCCGGCGGTTCCACCACGGAGACCATCAACATTCCCGCCATGCCGGACACGCCTCCTCCGTTACCCAACCCGGTTCAGCCTGGCCCTGGCGTTTTCGCCGGCCAGGTGGCTGCCACCAACGCACAGGAGACGCTCTTTCAGAGTGGAAAATTCACCCGGAACACCGTAATCCTGGGCGGTTCGGCGACGGCCAAATTCTCCGAATCCCTGGAGACGATGCGTGAAACCACAATCCTGCCGGGCGGCCTCTCCTTCGCGATCAATGCCATTCACACCGTTTCCGTGCAGCAGCAGATTCCCGCACACACCGCCGAGGTTCTGCGCGCGCTGCCGCGTCTCTTTTATCCCAGCGAGCCCGTGTTTTTGCTGGAGGGCGCGAGTCGCACCTTCAAATACGGCGCCGATACGCGCTTCTCTCAGGACAACACGCTGGTCTGCCGTCTCACCGGCTTTTACGCCGAGGCGATCAGCTCCACCATGCCCACTTCTTCTGATCCAAATATCCTCATCTACCGGCCGATCTCAAGCGCCGATCCAATTCTTGAACGCAGCATTTCCAACGGCAGCGTTCCGCCGGAATGCGAAGACCTGCTGCGCGAGGTAGTCATCCTCGATCCCTCGGCCGCGGTGAATCTGGCACAGGCTGCTCTCACCCCGGCGGTCCCCTTCCGTGTGGCCGCGACAACAACCACCCTGGCGTCTGTGCCCGCCGCGCCGGCAGCGGCCGCGCCCACCTCGGCCCAGATCAACGCCGTCGCGAAGAACTTTATGGTCGAGCAGACTGCCTGGTGGGCCACCCGCGATCCGCGTTTCGATCACGGTCCGCTCATCGCGCACAGTGGAATCGTCGGCACACTGCCGTCCCCCATCGCCGTCACACCGCCAGTCCAGCCCTGGAACCCGATTCACCTGGACTGGGAGATCGAATACATTCCTTCCACGAATGGCGTGGCCGACTGGACGCTCGGTGAGATCGACTATTCGACCGATCCGACACTCGCGCCGCCGGCGCCCGATCCAACCCAGAAGACCGGGCCCAATGGACAGCCACAACCGCAGCCCCCAGGAAGCCTGACTCTCTCTGGCCGCGCACACCTGACTGGCGGAGCAGCCGCCACCGCCGCCGCCAGCCTGCGCACCGCTATGTCCCAGGCGCAGGCCGCGGGTGGCGCGGGGAATCTCCAGCCGAATACCCACCCCGCGTTTCACTCCGTATACGCCCAACTCGCACTGACGGACTACGCGAAGATGGCGAGCACCATAAAAGTGTCCATCAGCGGGACCACGAATACCGGCAATGTTCCATCGGTTGACCGCAGTGCGCTCCAGGACATTCTCGACACCCTGGACTCGATGGACGTGCTCGCCGGCGCCGCCGATAACTTCACCCGCCAGATGCGCGGCGGCTATGCGCCCGACGGGCAATCGAAGCCCGCAAACAATTCCATTCCCACGCCGTTCGTCCCACTGCGCGCAGGCTTCCTGCGGATTCTGCGCCTGCGCCTGGTGGACGGATACGGCCAGTTCCTCGACCTGGCCGGATCGAGCGATGCGGCGATCATCGACTCCACCCAGTTGATCGAATCGGAGCCGCTCCAGACCCCTGGCCGCACCGAGCTGCTGGCCATGCCCCCGCGCTACACCTCGCCGGCGCGTCTCTGGTTCCGCTACATGTCTGCGGATGGTTCTGAAAACGAAGCTGACGCCACCACCTTGCCCGTGTGCGGCTTTCTGATGCCGAATCACCTGGACGGCGACCTGGAATTCTTCGACGCGACTGGCGCCAACCTCGGATTTGTCCGGCCCGATCCCCAAGCCGGCATCGTGTGGGAGGACGCGCCTGGCGTGCCCTCGACTGTTGGCCAGTCCCCGGCGCGCGCGATTCCCAACCAATACGCTGCCGGCGTGGCCCAGGGACTGTTGCAATGGGGGCTCGCGGACGCCACCAATACCGGACTGCCCGAGGACGCGCTCTCCGCGATGCTGCGCATCATCGATTCGACGCTGTGGGCCGTCGATCCCTTTGGCAGTTCGACCGACGAACACCTTTCGCTGCTGGTCGGCCACCCCGTGGTGATCCTCCGCGCGCGTGTGAAGCTCGAAGTGCAGGAGCCCATCGATACTTCGGTGATCAATACCAAGCCGGTCTCGCTGCGGCTGGGTGCCGTGCCCCAATGGCAGGATGGACTCCTCGGCTACTTCGTCAACGACGACTACACGCGCCTCTATTGCGCCGATGCCGCGATCGCCGGCTTCGCGCGCGAGGTTGGCCCAGGCCGTGGCTTCCTGCAGCAAGCCAACCTCGTGCCCGATTACTACCAGAATTTCTCCAGCGACATCGGCGATACGGTTACCGAGGGCAATAGTCCGGTGAATCACCCGTACGTCGATTCATCCGGCCTGATGAGCATCCAGCCAAACCAGGAAGTCGCTCTGACGTTGCTTGTGGAGCCGCAGTGTCTGGTGCATGCCACCTGCGGCCTGCTGCCGCGCAAGGAAATCGGCATGCGCCGCGAGTGGATTGCCTCAGCGCTGGCGATTCTTTCGCCCACGTTCCGCTTCGGGCCGGTTCTGGTCGATCCCAAAACCATTCGCATGCCGGTTCCCAACGAAATTCACGGCACTTGGAGTTGGGATCATCGCGCCGACATCACCACCTGGGCCGAGGATCCGATCGTCAACGCTACGCAGGATGCTCATCTGCGTCCCGACCCGGCGGCCGGTACCGAAGGCTGGATGCGCATGATGCCCCCGCCGCCCCCAGGCAATTCGAAATCCTGAGGAGCACCTCTCGATGGATACCATTTCACCCGCGGAGCCCTGATTATGGCCGACGATCCCATCCGAAAGATCGACCCCTCCGATGTAGGCGAGAGCGGTCCGGCGTTTCTGCTGGACCACTCCGACCCCGCTGGAGTGCCGCGCCCCGACGTCTGGCGCCAGGCGGTTGCCGATTTCTATCAGCTCGATCTCGACGCCGGCGTGCTCTGGTCCCAGATTGGCCCCGCGCCCCTCGTCGTCAACGGCGACCAGATTTTCATGGGCATCGGCCCCGATTCCGGGGAAGTCACCGACATCCTCATCGACCCATCCGGCGCCACCGATCAGACGATTTACATCACCACTGACGACGGCGGCATCTGGAAAACCGCGGATGGAGGCACGACCTGGCACCCGCTCACGGATCAGATGTTTTCCATCTCCATGGGCGCCATCGCCATGGATCCCGCGAATCCTGACATCCTCTATGGCGGCAGCGGCAACCTGTTCGATGGCGGTTCTGCGTTCACTAAGGGTGCGGGCATCTACCGCTCGGGCGATGGCGGACTGACCTGGAGCATTGTCGACGGCGGATTCTTCGGAACCCTGTTCGCCAACGTAGGCATCAATCGCATCGTCTGTCCGGCCCCTGACTGCCTGCTGGTCGCCACCAACCAGGGCCTGTATCGTTCGGTCGATGGCGGACGCAATTTCGGAGCCAATACTCCAGCCTTCGATGATCGTCAGCCCGTTGTTCCAGGCAAAATCTGCTGCCTCCTGCTCGATTCCGCCACGCCTGCCAGCACCGTCTATTGCGGTGTTGCCGGCAATTCCGTCGACGCGAATAACAATCCCATCCCCAACGTTGGGCTGCTGAAGTCCACCAATGCCGGCATCACGTTCTCCGCCAACCTCTTCTCCGACCCGACATCGCCGCAGCTGCCCTACGGCTCCTTTGTCGTGGCGCAGTCGGCTTTCGACGGAGCCACTGCCAATAGTCAGGTGATCTATGTCAGCGTGCAGACCACACTGGCCAGCGGCATACCTGGCTATATTGGGCTCTTCCGCTCGGATAACGGCGGATCCACCTGGACTGCCCTCAATAACCTCACTGCGGTCGCATCTAAAAATCTGACGAATGACGTCAACAACGCAGGATTCACCCAGACCGGCTATGACCTGACCCTCGGCGTCGATCCTCTCAACTCGAAGCGCGTCTACGCCGGCTTCCAGCAGGTGTGGCTTTCCATCGATGCCGGCGTCACCTTTCAGCCCGCTGCCATTACGGCGTCGAAAACCCACTGGGACAATCATGCGATGGTCTTTAGTCCCGCGACCCATCGCCCCGCACCCCCGGCGCCGCCCACTCCGGTTCCGGCTACTGTTCTGTACACCGGTACCGACGGCGGCATTACAAAAAGCACCGACGGCGGCCAGACCTGGATACCGATCAATGGTTCAATTGCCACGAATCTCTTTCGCGGCATCGATATCGGCAAGGGCGCCACCGACTCCGGCAAAGGTGTTCCCAACGATTTCACCTATGGAGGTTGTCAGGACACCGGTACGAGCGGTCATCGCCCCGCCGACACCACTGGCGAGTGGCACGCAGGCATCAACGGCGACGGCTGGCTGGTCGCTGTCGATCCCTCCGACCCCACTATCGTCTACGGCTTCGACGATCAGTACTTCATCAAGTCCACGGATGCGGGCGCTACCTGGAAAGCCACCTACAACGTTCCTGTCACGGTTGGAATCGGGCTCACCAATCCGGCATCGACTCGCGCGATCGCACTGGAGATGACAGGCGCAAACCCGGCTGCGCGCACGGTATACGTCAGCGAAGGCGCGGTGCTGTACAAGAGCGCCAATTCCGGAGTTAATTTCGCTCCCCCGCAGTTTCTCAAGCCGCTGGGCTTGCCCGTCGCCACGCCGCTTGCCCCAACACCGTACATCGCATGCATTGTTACGACGCCGGCAGCCGGACCGCTCGTCTGGATCGGATTCTCCGACGGATCGGTCCACTCCTCGCTCGACGGCGGCAGCACCTGGGATGCAGCGCCGCTGAATACCACTCCCGGCGGTGCCGGCGTGCCCATCGGCCCTGTCAATCACATCGCCATCGACCCCAAAAACACGCAGCGCATTGCGGTTGTCTATGGAGGCGTATCCGGCATTAATTCGAAGTACCGTACCCGCCATGTTTTTCTCTCGACCGACGGCGGCGCCAGCTGGAACGACGTGAGCGGAACCGACGGCAGCGGCCCGACCGGCAATCTCCCCGATCTCCCTCTGCGATCGGTCGTCTTCGACACCAGCAACAGCCCTGACCCTTCGGCCATCGTGGTCGCGGGCGACGCGGGCGTGCTGCGCTGCACCAACGCCGTCGTCACCGGCAGCGGATCCAGCGCAACCGTCACGGCCACCTGGAAAATTTACGGTGCCGGCCTCCCCATGGTGTGTTGCAACTCGCTGGCCATCGACAACTCCGTTTCTCCACCCGTGCTGCGCGTCGGCACCTATGGCCGCAGCTGCTATGAAGTCACGCGTCCGGCCGGTGGCCCCAGCTTCGCCTCAGACGACAACCTCGCCTTCGGCGTTGTCGCAACCGGCCAGTCCGTCACTCTGCCGTTCTACGTCTACAACTGCGGAAACGCGTCGCTGGACATTACGGCGGCCAGCATCATCGGAGTTGGCTCTTTCACGCTCGGCGCCACGCCGGCCATTCCCGTCTCCATCGCTCCAGCGGCCACCCAGTCCTTCGAAGTCACTTTCGCGCCGACTACCACCGGCGACAGCCTTGTCGTCGTCAACCTGACCACCAACGATCCCACGCTGTCGACGCGGACCATCGCCGCCAGCGGCACCGGCGTAAATACGGGCCTGGTGCAGCGCCTCGCGACCAACCCCATCTCCACATTGGGTTTCGGCACCGTAACCACAGGGACTAACCGGACCGTCACGGTCCAGTTGTTCAACGTCGGCACTGCAGCGCTCAACGTTGCGTCCATGAACCTCAGCAGCGGCAGCGCAGATTTCTCCCTGAACCCTGCACCCTCCTTTCCCCTCGCCATTGCGGCCGGCGGCGAATCGGACGTCACCATTCAGTTCGCGCCTTCGGGAAGCGGCGCTCTCTCCGCGCAGTTCACCATCGCCAGCGACGATCCGCACGCGCCCCTCCTCCTCACCGCATCGGCGACCGGCGTCCAGACTGCCTCCGGATTCTGGTCGCAGTTCCTCCAGCTCCTTGGCATCGGCCATCCCTGATGCGAGTCTGACCAATGAGGTATAGAACCGGCTGGCTCCGTCGCTCTGCGATTGCCCCTCGAAGGAATGGACCTCCCGGATTGGATTCGCAGACGCCCGCCGGCAAATGGCCGGGCGGTACACCATCGTCTTCGCCGGCGTTTTCGGGCACCAGCACCAGCACCAACACAGCCCTGGTTCAAGGGGAAGTAGCTGCATCCCATCAGCCACAGTTCGCTGGCCGGTTAGTCATGGCTGGGGTAGACTTGAAAACAGTGCAGGAACTCATGGGACACAAGACGATCGCGATGACCGCCCGGTACGCCCATCTCGCGCCGGCGCACACATTGCATCCGCTGGAGACCCGGGTTCGTCCCGAGTCGGTTTCGGTACGACGTGGCTACAAATTGGGCTACCATCACCAGGAAAGCCGCGAGCAGTAGAAAATTGAATAGCCTTCAACTTATTTAATATAAATATGTTGAATCAAGTGTGAGCTCGTAGCTCAGTTGGTAGAGCAACGCCCTTTTAAGGCGTGGGTCCTGGGTTCGAGTCCCAGCGGGCTCACCACACAATCGGCCTCCCGCGACTCCTTGCGGTGACGGCTTCGATCCGCCCTACATCCTG
Source organism: Acidobacteriaceae bacterium (assembly GCA_035656855.1). Lineage (GTDB taxonomy): Bacteria > Acidobacteriota > Terriglobia > Terriglobales > Acidobacteriaceae > Palsa-343. The sequence goes on from DASRRO010000004.1 coordinate 26,869, forward strand.
GCGTCGCTGGCTCAGTTGCAACGGCCTTCGACCCGTGGGCGGACGCGAATCCTCTCTTTCCTCATCCGGACGGAAAAGAGAGACGCCAAATGGAAACAACCATTGCCACGAAGTTCCGTTGCGCCGCAGCGGGAGACCAGTCAGACCAGTCCTACGTCCTGGCCGATACGCCAGAGGGCCGCTGGACGATCACCAACGAGGTAACCGGGAAGGTGGTCTGGAGCTGCGTTTGCAAGACCACCGATGATGCGATTCGAGAGGCCAGCCTGGACGGCTT
>DASRRO010000005.1:0-1704 GCA_035656855.1 Acidobacteriaceae bacterium
GTTGGCAGGGGCGGACAGGCGAGAACGCCGGCCGCGAAGATAGCTCGAAATCAGTTGGGCCTGGGCGTCAACCCCGGCGGCGCAGCCGTCGTGGCTGGCGGGGTGCTCGTAGCTGGCGCCGGTGCTGGCGGAGATGCAACTGGAGCCGGAAGTGGTGGCAGCGGCTGTCCCACCGGCACGATCGTCACTTTCTTGAGCACCACCGGCGCCAGCGGCTTGTCGCGGCCGTCGCGCTCCACCCGCGTAATCGTCTTCACCACCAGAACCGAGGAAGGATCGCACTGGCCGAAGATGGTGTAGTGACCGTTCAGGTCGGGCAGAATCTCTTCCGTAACGAAAAATTGCGAGCCGTCCGTGTTCGGCCCGGAGTTCGCCATCGCCAGCCGGCCCGGCACGTCGAACATCAACGACGGATCGATCTCATCCTGGATGTAATAACCCGGATCGCCCATGCCGTTGCCCATGGGGTCGCCACCCTGCGCCATGAAGCCGGGGATCACGCGATGAAAGATCGTGCCATCGTAGAGCGGTTTGCGGTGCTCCTTCACATGTGTCTCGGGATTGGTCCAGTCCTTGGTGCCGTCGGCCAGCCCGACGAAGTTCGCTACCGTCACCGGTGCTTGCTTGTCGAAGAGCCGGCAGGTGATCCGGCCCATGCTGGTGTCCATTACGGCAGTCGGTCCGGTCGGCTCGACGGCCGGAGCCGTCTGCGTGCCGGGCGAATCCGGCAGATCCTGTGAGGCGCCGGATGGCGCGCTGCTTGCGGGCGCGGCAGGAGCTTGCTCCGGCGCGGTCGGCGGTGGCGTCTGCTGTGCGGAGGCGAATGCGGTAGAGAAGAGAAGGGCGAGAGCGAATCGGCGGACAAAGGGCATGCTGGATTCCAACGTCTCAGAGTATCGCAAGCACTTCCAACTATGCCACCTATGCACCTAAGGCGCCGCTCGCCTGTTTGCCTAATACAATAGCCGCGGGTCCTCGTCCACCGCATCTCACCACTCAGGAGGCTTTTCTAATGCGATACATCCAACGCAAACTCATGTTCATCGTCAGCCGCTTTTTGATGAAGCGCCGCTGGGGCCGCCGCCTGATGTGGATGTGGGCAATGCGCGCTATGCGTTCCCGCATACGCGAGTTCGTGCGGGATCTGGCGGTTCTCTATCCGATACTTCGGCCCGCCGCAGCATGGATTTAGATATCTTTCAGCCGGCCGGAACATAGAGAAGGTGACCTTTGGGGTCTGGATCGTCCAGTCGGAGGGTGACACGCGATCCGGCAGGGGCCATGATGAGTTCACTCTTCAACAAAGGTGAAACACATGGCCCTCCTTCGGAGACTTTGGCTCGTCCAGCGGAATATCGCTAATGCTTGGGAAGCGCTTTTCAGCCGGGATGACTCAACTGCAAGAATGTTGAAGAACGTGTGAAGCATCGGGACCGTCCAGTCTTTTAGAGAGATTGAGAACGCTCCTAAATCCGTCCCGCACCGCGTAGTGCACCTATCTCCTCATTGGTAAACACGCGCGAGCGGACCAGGAAGCGCACGCCCTCCGGCCCCTCGAGCGAGAACATGCCGCCGCGTCCCGGCACTACGTCCAGGATGATCTGCGTGTGTTTCCAGTACTCGAACTGGCTGCGGCTCATATAGAACGGCGTCTCGCCCAGCGTGGCCAGCAGCACATCGCTGTCGCCGACCAGGAACTCTCCA
>DASRRO010000006.1:0-24651 GCA_035656855.1 Acidobacteriaceae bacterium
GCGATGGGGCTGGAGACCGCGCATCCGGGAGTTTTGGAGAGGCTGAACAAGCGGATGACGCTGGAGGATTTTGCGGCGGCAGCGGATCGGTTGCGCTCGAACGATTTGGACCTGCGGGTTTTTCTTCTGGTCAAGCCGCCGTTCATGCAGGAGTCGGAGACGCTGGAATGGACGGCACGGTCGCTGGAGTTTGCTTTCGACTGCGGAGCGACGGCGGTTTCGCTGATCGCGACGAGGGCGGGCAACGGAGCGATGGAGGAGCTGTCGGGAGAGGGTTTTTTCTCGCCGCCGCCGCTGGCGATGCTGGAGGAGGCGGCTGCGTATGGCATCGGCCTGGGGCGAGGGCGGGTGTTCGCCGATTTGTGGGACGTGGAGAGATTCGCAACGTGCGGGGTTTGTCGCGGGGATCGCATCGCACGGCTGCGACGGATGAACCTGGAGCAGCTTGTTCCGCCGGCGATCGGCTGCGATACGTGCGGGGGAGGGAGTTGAACCGGAGCTGCGACATTGCGGTGGTGGGTTCGGGTTTTGCGGGCTCGCTGCTGGCGATGATCGCGCGGCAACTGGGCCGGTCCGTGGTTCTGATTGAGCGTGGGAGCCATCCGCGGGTGGTGATTGGCGAGTCGTCGACGCCGCTGTCCAATCTGCTGCTGGAAGAGTTAGCGGAGCGCTATCACCTTGATGCTGTTCGGCCGCTGGCCAAGTGGGGGAGCTGGCAGAGGGCGCATCCCGAGGTGGCTTGCGGGCTGAAGCGCGGATTTACGTTTTATCACCACCGGATGGGATCGTCGGACGGGGCCGATCCGGAGCGGCGGGATCAGTTGCTGGTGGCGGCGAGTCCACGCGATGCAATTGCAGACACGCACTGGTACAGGGCGGATCTCGATCATCTGCTGGTTCGGGAGGCGCAGCGCCTCGGCGTTGAGTATCTGGATCGTGTGACGCTGCGCGAGTTCCGCAATACAGGCAGCGAGGTTGTGCTGAGAGGCACGCGGGGCGGTGAAGATCTGACGCTGCACGCCGGATTTGTTGTCGACGCCACGGGACCGCGCGGATTTCTGCATGAGGCGCTGCAGTTGGGGGAGAGTGCGCTGCCGGGATATCCGACAACGCAGGCGCTGTACAGCCATTTTTCGAGCGTGGGGCGCTTTGCGGAGAGCAGGGTTGGCGGGGCGGAGGGTGCGGCGCCGTATCCGGCGGACGACGCGGCGGTCCACCATGTTTTCGATGGTGGGTGGATCTGGGTTTTGCGCTTCAACAACGGCATCACCAGCGCGGGTGTGGCGGCGACGGATCGGGTGGCGGCAGAGCTGGGGCTGAGCGAGGGCGAGTCGGCCTGGAGGCGGGTGCTGCAGCAGCTTCCTGCGCTGCAGAAGTCGTTTGCGGGAGCACCCGCGGAGCAGCCTTTTCGACACATGGCGCGGCTGAGCTTTCGGTCGGCGGCGATTGTGGGATCGCGATGGGCGTTGCTGCCGTCGGCGGCTGGGTTTGTCGATCCATTGCTGTCGACCGGCTTTCCGCTTACGCTGCTGGGCGTGTCGCGTCTTGCAGAGATCATTGCGCAGGACTGGAACACGGCGGCCTTCGATCGCAGGCTAAAGGCTTACGCCAAACTAACCGACAGGGAACTGCTGGCCACGGCATGGCTCATTGGCGCACTTTATGCCACGATGGATAACTTTCCGGTGTTTGTGGCGATTTCGCTGCTGTACTTTGCGGCAGCCAGCTACTCCGAAGCGGCGCGACGGCTGGGAAGGGTGCATCTGGCTTCGTCGTTTCTGCTTTGCGACCATCCCGTATTTGGACCGCGGTCGAACCGCCTGTTCGAACGCGCGCTGCATCCGCTGACGGAATCGGATTCGGCGGGACTGGTGCGCGACATCCTCAGGGCCATTGAGCCTTTCAACGTGGCGGGGCTGGGACGCCCGGAGAGGGGGAACTGGTATCCGGTGGAAGCCAGCGACCTGCTGGAGAACGCGCACAAGCTGGAGGCGACGCGCGAGGAAGTGCTCGCGATGCTGGCGCGCTGCGGTTTCAGCGCTCCTTAATACGAGCCGCCCGTGGCGGGATTGAGGACCGCAGTGGATGAGGCTGCGCGCTTTCTGCGCGTATCGAGAGCCATCTCGATAAACAGAGCTGCGGGGCCGACCCAGAACAAGGCATACAGCGGCGCGTAGATGCTGCTGTCGAGGCGCATGAAGAACTCCACCAGCGCAATCGCGAAGGCCACAACGCATTGCCCGGTACGCGAGCGCACGGTGGTTTTTGGGTCCGTGATCATAAAGAAGATGAAGAGCTGATACATCGGGCCGGTGATGGGCGAGACTTCCGCCTGCCACGGGTCGCCGGTGATGTGCGCACGCAACACCGAGAGAGCGATGAACGAAACCAGATAGACCGCTGTGATGTGGAAGCGGCGCGCCCGCCAGAGGATCAGCGATCCGAGAACCCAGATGACAACGAGGGAGGCAAAGTTGTTGCCCCACTGAATGCTGAGGCCGGCCACTGCATCCGAAGCCAGGAACAACATGGCGCAGATGCCGAAGTTGGAGGGATTCCAGATGTGGCGGCCGCGGAAGCGCAGGGCATATTTCGATGTGATGGAGAGCGCCGCGCAGAGGGCGTAGGTCCAGTAAGCGGGGGAGCGCAGCAGGATGCCTACGCTGATGCCAGTGATGTAGGCGCTGGCCGGATGCGGCCATTTGCGCAGGAAGATGCGGCCGAGGATCATTTCGCCGGCGATGCTGGTGGCGATGGCGAGCAGCGTCTTCTGATAGCTCTCGAGAATGCCGAAGGAGAAATTCCCCACCAAAAGGATGAGGGTAATGAAAACCGGAGGCGTGAAGCGGCTGTCGAGGAGGGTCTGCCAGAGTGCGCGCGGCGGCGGAGCAGGCTGGGGAGCGGCAACGGCGGGAGCGTTCATTGGGGCTCCTTCACAGGGTAGAGGCGGTTCGGTGCGAGTGTGTTGAGTGTCTGAACGAGTCCTGACGGCCAGCGAATGACGGCCTTCTGAATTTGAGGATCCTGGCCCAGTCCAAAGTGGAGTCTGCGATCATCCTCGGAGGCGAAGCCATTGCCGCCGGAGACGGACTGCACCTGCTCGCGGCCGTTCCAGAAGAGAGTGACGCTGGCGCCGATCGCACTGCGGTTGCTCCTTGTGCCTTCGAGGTCAAATTCGATCCAGTCTCGATCCGGCGCCACCACATCTTTGTAGATCAGGAGGGGGCCGCTCTGGTTGGCGACGACAGCATCCAGCGCACCGGTGTTCCACAAATCGGCGAGCGCCACAGATCGGCCGTCGTGGCGATCCGTCACGCCGACGGCCTGAGCGACGTCTTCAAATTTCCCGGCGCCATCGTTGACCCAGACCTTTTTTTGTTGATAGCCGGAAAGGCTGCGGCCATCGAAGGCGGGCCAGTGCGATGCATCGCTGATGATTGAGCTGTTGCCGCCGGCGACTTTGGAGAAGTCGTACCAGTAGCTGCGATTCCGGGAAGCCGAGATATATCCGTTCTCAAGGAAGAGATCGAGATTGCCGTCGTTGTTGAAGTCGCCAAACTGCGCGCCGAAGCTCCATCCGCCCAACTCCACGCCGAGATCGCGGGCCATGTTCTGGTAGTGCAGGCCGGAGCGATCTTCGGGCACCCACAGGTTGTTTCCCTGAATCAGCACGCCTTCTTCGGAGATGTTGGAGACGTAAATGGAGAACTTGCCCTGATTGAAGATGTCGCCGAACGCGGCATTCATGCCACTTTTTGGCGCAAAACCGACGCCGGTGTCGGCGCCCGCCTCGTGGAAATGGCCATGATCGTTGATGTAGAGCTCCGAGACGCCATAATCATTGGCGACGAACAGATCGGGATAGCCCGTGCCCGCGAGATCGGCGGCGGCGCAGGCTAATGCCCAGCGGCGGCTGACGATTCCCGCCTTCGCACTCACTTCCTCGAATCGACCGTTGCCCAGGTTGTGAAAGAGATATTTGCGGCCGCCGTTCTTCGCGTATTCAAAACTGTCCGGCATCATGCGGGTGTTTTTCAGATGCCACAGGTTCACGTCCTCGGGATAGTAGCCGCCGACAAAGAGGTCCAGCTTGCCGTCGCCATCGTAGTCGAGCCACACGGCGGTGTTGGCGTTGATCCACGGGGGCAGGCCAGCCTGATCGGTGACCCGCGTGAAGCCTTTGCCCTGATCGTTGTGAAAGAGCTCCGGCTTGCCCCACTTGATGAGGAAGAGGTCGTCGTAGCCGTCGTTGTCGTAGTCGCCCCACACAGCGCCCATCGAGACACCGGTACCCGGTCGATTCACATCCGCGATGTCCAGTTGAGGAGCGACGTCAGTGAAAGTGCCATCGTGGTTGTTACGATAAAGATGGTTCATGCTGCCGGTGCGGCTGTTGGTGACGTAAATGTCCGGCCAGCCATCGCGGTCGTAGTCCACGATCGAAACGGAAGCGCCCATGGACGCGACTTCCGGCATGATCCGGTTCAGTTTCGGGTCAAGGGTCGGCGCCTCGTGCACAAAGTCAACGCCCGCCTGCTTCGACACCTCCTCGAAACAGAACCCATAACGCGACAGGGCTGTCTGGCAGTCAGTATGCACGGCTGCCGGCTGATGACCCTGGGGGCCAAATCGCCGCATCAGCGCCGGTGTAGCCAGCATTCCGGCAAAGACAATCGTGAGGACCACTCGGGCCAGAGAGATTCGCTTCATCGCTGCGCCGCAGCCTCGTTTGCATCGGCGGAATGCGGGTTCAGGGCGTCACGGAAGCTCTGCGGGGTGACGTAGCGTGTCTGCCAGCTTAACCAGTCGCCGGGATGACGCCGGTACACCCACTCGTCTCCCAGGGGAGCGGGCGGCGTGTCGTAGACGGTTCGCGCGTGATACGGCAGGGGCCGGACGGTCGCTGAATCGGTGGAATTGTAATCACCGTCCTTGATCCATCCGTCGCCGGCAATCAGGACATCGCGCACCCAGCCGACCTCGGGCGCAGGAGGCACGGGGAAGCGGAAGGTCATCTCGTCTCCGGCATTCATGATCACGTAACGGTCATCGATCTTATTCAGCAGCTCCCGGACATCGCCGTAGCGTGTGTAGTAGCCCTGCAAATCGGGCCAGATCTGCGTGGTCGAGGCCAGGTGAGAGTAGTCCGGAATCTCCGGCGAGGACATGTTTGCCTGGTGAATTGTCGAATACCCGCGGTAATGCAGGTTGGCCATCGACGGATCGATATGCGTGACTTTCAGAGGGGTATTGGGCAGACCGCGCGCCCACTGAATCTGATCCCAGTAGATTTCGAGATTTGTACGCAGACGCACGTTGCGGGGCGCGCCAGGCACAAAGATGCCGGTCAGGTCGATCAGGCAGATCTTGTTGCGGCCGGCAGGAAATCCCAGGTTGCGACGGGCGACGACCCACCCGCCGTGCCCGTCCGAGACTTCCAGACGCAGAGGCTCGGGCTGCTGGTGATGACCCTGGCTCAGGGCCACGTTGATCGACGAATCAGAAGGGTGCAGCCAGCCGCGAGCAATGAGATAGAGCGGGCCGCTGGTCGGCGCATCGGGGCCGAGGTCGACCTCCACGTAGTGATCGCGGGTGATGCCCTGATACTGGCCGCGGCCGAAGGTGTCGAGATAATGGCCGTCGAGTGACTGCACGACCGCAGTTACGTCGTTGCCGCGGTCGTCGACGGCACGCGCAATGGCATGGGGCATATCGGTCGCTGTGATCGCCAGCTTCACCGGAGGAACCACGAAGCGCTCATCCACAAAAACGGCGGTGCCCTGCGGATGATCCACTGTCATCAGCTGCAGCCAATCGTAGTAATAGGTTTCCCAAAGCTCGCCGGTGATACTGAGGTCATAGTTTCCGTCGCGCGGCGCAAGGTCCGCAGGCGGGATTTTGTACCACTCTTCGGTGGCCGCAATGCGGGACGGACCGAGATCGTTGATGCGCAGGCCGATGGCCGATCCCCAGGGGACGGTGTCCTTGACGAAGCGCATTGTTTTGCCGTCCCAGGCGAAGAGGAAGGGGCAGGAGCCCTTGAGGCGCTGCTCGGCGAGCGCCTCCTGATTGCTCTGCAGGCTGAACTCCGCGTTGACCACGCCGTTGGGCCACAGGACGCGCGCGACGTCGGTTTCAGGCCACTCGCCCAGGCCGAAATGCTCTTCCGGCCCGGTGATGGGCTGCGCCTGCAACAGCAGTCCCGATCGGGCCTGGATTTCTCCTCCGACGCCAAAGGAATTGATTCGCTGATCGCCGACCGCCGTAACGGCCCGCGTGCGGATTACCTGCCAGTGGTAGTTCTTTGAGCCACGATTGACCGCGTTGATCGGCTGACCCTCCGCATCGAGGCCAACGAGGTTGAGGCGGCCGGTGTGGTCCAGATCCGCGGCGGCAAACACGCGCTTCAGATCCGAGGGTTGATTCATCTGCGTGTAGGTGCCGTCAGGATTGCCCAGCCAGATCATCGCGTCGTGACCCTGGGCCGCCAGCAATAAATCCACAGATCCGTTGTTATCGAGGTCCGCTGTGAGCAGGCGGACGGGGCCGTGCAGAGCGGTCGAAGCATCGGGCACATGCGCAAGCTGCGCCTGCATCCAGGTTCCGTCGTGATCGCTGAGCCGCGCGATTGTCCCGTCCGCCTGAAGTGCCAGCAGATCAAGACTGCCACTGTGACGTGTGTCGGCGGCGGCGATGGCTGCGACGGCGCCAAGACCCGGGGGTGGAGCGATTTCGTGGAAATTTCCCGACCGGTCGTTGTGCAGGACGTGCAGATGGCCGGCGCCATCGAGGAGCGACGCGTCAGGATTGCCGTCGCCGTCGAGATCGGCCCACACGCATTGGCGCACTCCGGAGATTCCGGGAAAGGGATGGATGGGGGTGAAGGTGCCGTCGCCGTTGTTGCGCAGGACCGTGGGCGGTCCAGCGGGGGAGCCCAGCAAGACGTCCAGATCGCCGTCAGCTTCGATGTCCAGGGCCCATGCGCCGGTGTAGCCGGCATCAAGGATGGCCGTGGGCAGCTTTGTCTGCGCCGTCACGTCGGTAAACTTCTGGGGCGAATCCTGGCGCATGAAGCGAACGCCTCCGGGGCCCGCCAGAACCAGATCGGTTTTGAAGTCATAGTTGAAATCGATGGGGACAATCGACTCCGGCCCCGGCGCGGTTTGCGCCTTGCCGCCAGGGAAGGGAAACGACGGGCCGCCGATGAGGCTGACGGTGGTGGCGTTGGCGGTGATTGCCACGGGCGAGGACTGGCCGTCGAGCGCGATGGCTCCGATCCAGTCCCACTTTTGTTTTTGGGGATTGGGGAGCGGTTCGGACACAAAGCGCATTGCCGGATCGGCGGGCGCCGGGCGCGACGAAGGCGAGGGCAGACGCAGGAATGTTTCAAAGGGGAGCGCCTCCTGGCCTGGCTGAGCGCGAATGACGGCAAGGCTTTCGCGGAAGCTGGGCACCTGCATGAGAACGTTCCGCAGGAAGACGCTGCGCAGGGCCGCAGTGGGCGGGGCCGTCTGTGCCGCGGTTTGGAGTTGCGCGAGTTGCCGGCGGGCCATGTCGGGCCAGCTCGCAGATTGCGCCGCGATGCGATTCACCGCGTTGCGCAGCGTCACGGTATCGCCGCGCTTGGCGGCGATGCGGCTCAGTTCCAGCAGAGCGGGAACGTTGTTGGGACGAGCGTCCAGGATTTGCTGGATCAGGCGCTGAAATTCCGCTTCGCTGTCCGGGCCACCCTGTCGTTCGATTTCAAGAGCCAGTTGATAGAGAGCACGAATGTCTTGAGGATCGCGATGCAAGGCCTCGCGAAAATCGGCGATGGCCGCGGCAGAATCTCCGCGGGTGCTTTCCAGGGTTCCGAGATCGGCCTCGATTTGTCCGTTGCGGGAGGCAAGGGAGTGAGCGCGATCGAGTCGCTGGCTGGCCTGCTCATAATTGCGCTGGCGGAGGGCCAGAATGCCCCAGTCGGCCCAGGCAGCCGGTTCGCCTGGCGCCTGCTGCGTCGCCGCGGCAAAGGAGCTTTCTGCGCGCACATCGTTGCCAACTTCCATCGCCGCCAGACCTACGTAAAACGACTGCACGAACTGCGTGTATTGGGCAGACTGCGGATTCGGAAGACCCGAATGACAGCTCACCGCGAGCCCCAGAGAACCCACCAGCAGCACGGACGCCAGGCGGCGGGTTGCCGCGGGCCACGGACTCCGTCGCCGACTTGCTGAACCATGAACAGAACTGGGGTGTGCTGGAAAATGCAAGGCCTTGCCCACGTTACTCAACTCCCGTATCAGCTGTCTTCCACCTTTGGGTGGAGGACGATCTCGTTCTTCTCGATGGTGCGATCATACGGGTCATGCTGGTACCGTTGCATTTTCCGGCCAGGCGAAAAATGCTCGAGCGCCTGCGTTTGAAGTGTTGGTTCCACCCCAGCTTGAAAGGACCGACCCCCTATGCCCCACATCGCTCTCCACGAAGGACTGCCCGGCATCCGCGGAGCCATGGCCTTCCGGCCCGAAACCGCCAGACCACTGAACGAGCTTGTCGAGGTCCTGCTCTTTGGCCCTCACACACTCACGCCCGGCGAGCGAGAACTCATCGCCACTTACGTTTCTTATCTCAACGACTGCCATTTCTGCCAGAGCATCCACGGCGCCATCGCTGCGGCGCATCTGGGCGGCGATGAGGATCTGGTGAAGCGGGTGAAGGCGGACTTTCAGCACGCGGACATCTCCGACAAGCTCAAAGCGCTGCTGGTGATTGCCGGCAAGGTGCAGCGGGGCGGGAAAAACGTGACCGCCGCCGACGTGGAGCATGCGCGCAGCCTGGGAGCAACCGATATTGAGATCCACGACACGGTGCTGATCGCCGCGGCGTTCTGCATGTACAACCGCTATGTCGATGGACTGGGAACGACACAGCCGCACGACGAGGCAATGTATCGCGAGCGGGGCAAGATGGTCGCGCGCAAGGGATACGTCGAGGGAAGTAAGGACTATCTGCCGGCGCAAGCCGCCACTCGCTGAGGAGAAGACATGCCGCACATCGCACTGCCCGACGGGTTGCCAGGGATCAGCGCAGGATTTGCGTTTCGTCCGGAGACGGCGAAGCCCATGCGCGATCTGGCGCACATTCTGCTGCACGAGCCCAACAGTCTGACGCCTGGCGAGCGGGAGCTGATCGCGACTTATGTGTCGTCGCAAAACGACTGCTATTTTTGCCAGACCAGTCACGGAGCCGCAGCCGCCTGCCACCTGGGCAGCGGCGAGATCGTGCAGCAGGTGAAGACGGATTTTCAGACTGCTCCAGTGACACCGAAGCTCAAAACGCTGCTGGCGATTGCAGGCAAGGTGCAGCAGGACGGCAAGCGCGTTTCCCCAGCGGACATTGCTGCAGCGAAAGCGCAGGGCGCGACCGATATGGAGATCCACGACACGGTGCTGATTGCTGCGGCGTTCTCGATGTACAACCGCTACGTTGACGGTTTGGGCACATGGCAGCCGCGCGACGAGGCGATGTATGCGGAGATGGGCAAGCACCTCGCCGAGCATGGCTACCGCTAACCGTCGCGCTGACGGAGGGGGCATCGACAAGCCTGTGAGATTGCCACTCCAGAACGCTGTCATCCCGCCGCAAAAGCGGATGGTGTGTTCTGTCGAGCGCTCTGGTATGCGGCCGAAGCTTTCGAGGATCCTGGCGCGGCGGCGCAGCCAGGAATGAACCCGACCTCTCCGCAGCCTTCCGACGAAGGATCACTGCACTACGCCGGATGGGGCGTTCTTGCTGGCGCCTTCACCGGCGTCATGGTGAGCTTTGCGCCGATCGTTCCCTACACCTTCAGCCTGTTTCTCGATCCTCTTCATGCCTCGTTCGGATGGAAGCGTGAGGCGATGGGCGGGGCGTTTGCGCTGGCGGCCATCACGGTTGCGCTGGTTTCCCCGCTCATCGGCTTGCTCCTCGATCGATTCCCGCCGCGTCGCATCATCTTGCCGGCCATCCTGGCGTTCGCTCTGGCGCTGGCTTCGCTCAGCCGGCTGGGCTCCCACATTGGGCAGTTCTATCTCACGTTTCTTGTGCTGGGACTGGCGGCCAATGGAACCGCGCAGTTCGCCTACACGCGCACGATCCTTACCTGGTTCTCGAAGCATCGCGGTTTTGCGCTGGCGCTGCTGCTCACGGGCAGCGGCGTCGGCTCCATCCTGATTCCCCCACTGACCCAGTGGATGATCCAGCATCACGGATGGCGAGACGCGTGGCTCATGCTGGGCGGCATCGCACTTCTGGGCTTGCCGCTGACGGCGATGTTGGTGCGCAATCGGCCCGAGAGGCCGCTGGTCCGCACCGACCGTCAGGCGGCAGGCGTGTCGGTGGCCGCCGCTTTGCGCACCGCCGCGTTCTGGATTCTGGCGTTCATCACCATCCTCTCCGCCTTCAGTGAGAACGGCCTGGTCACGAATCTGGCGCCCATTCTTATGCAGCATGGCGTGTTGGCCGGCAGCGCCGCCCTGGCTCTGTCCATCCGCGGAGGAGCGGGGATCATCGGCAGGCTTTGCATCGGTTTCGCCATCGACCGCGTTTCTCCGGAGCGGATTCAAACGCTGGTGCTGGCGCTGGCTGCCGCGGGCACGCTGATTCTTGCTTTCGCCGGCACGGGACCGATGGCTTTGCTCGGCGCGGCGGTCCTGGGCGTGGGCCTGGGCAGCGAAGCCGATGTCGGACCCTATCTGCTGGCGCGCTACTTCGGGCGGCGGCACTTCAGTGTGCTCTACGGACTCACCTGGACGGCCTACGCCATCGGCGGCGCCACCGGGCCGCTCTGGATTGGGCACCTGTACGACCGTGCCGGCGGCTATCAGCCCCGATTCATCGTCTACCTGGCCGGTGTGGCGTTCGCGGCTGTCATCCTGAGTCTGTTTTTGTCGCCGCGCCGTGCGAGGGTCGCGCTGGACCCCGAGATGGCAGCAACGGCCGCCGCCGGCTCGCTCGAAAACTAACCACGGTCGAGGGAACCGGGCGGACCAGGAAAACATTCCGCCGCCGCTCACCGATCGCCTGCCGCTTTAGCCTCGTTTTCTTTTCGCGGCTTTTACCGGTGCCTTCGCCGCTTTCTTAGCCGGCGTCCGGCGTGAGTGATCGATCGTGTATTCGGTCTGGACGAGGCCGCCTTTGTAGCTGCGGGTGGCGACATGGTGCAGAAAGATGTCGTGCGGGAGGCGTCCAAAGAGGGGAATGCCTTCTCCGATCAGGACCGGGACGCGGGTGACGATGAGGCGGTCGATGAGTCGGGCGGCAAGGAACTGCTGGATGGTGATGCCTCCGTCGACATAGACATGCTGGTAGCCGCGGGCTTCGAGCTGTGCGGCGATGGCGCGCGGCTCGCCGGACATGGATTCGACGACGGCGCCCTTCAGGGACGAGAAGTCGAGGGGGCTGTGGCTGAGGACGACGACGGGCTTCGGTCCGTAACCCCACCGGCCGAAAGTGAGGACGACCTCATAGGTACGGCGGCCGATGAGGACGACGTCGACGCTGGAATAGAACTCCTCGAAGCCGTGGGGTTCCTGTTCGCCGGTTTCGAGGAAGTCGAGGCCGTGGTTAGGGCGGGCGAGAAAGCCATCGACGCTGACGCCGCAAAAGACGGAGAGCTTCACACGGGCCTCCGGGATGAGGGAGCGGGTTATGGAAGGGGAGTTGGCCTCAAAGTTTAAGGCCGGCCCGGGGGCGGGAGCAAGCCTGCGGGTCGGGTTTGCTCGGGTCTGAGGCACACGGGGATGGCTCGGGTGGGAGAACGGCTCAAGACCCAGTCCCACAGGGGATTACTGAAGGGTGGGCGGCGGCATGGATTGACGTTTCCCTTGTGGAAACGTTTCCCTTACGATTCCTTCATCCGCGTCTCGCTTGCACCCACGGTGTATCGAACGGTTTGCGGATGTGATGCTGTGAAGGCTCCGCCCAAGGCGGAGCCTTCGCGGTTTTGGGGTGCTTTTGCGCGGGGCGCAGCGGCAATCGATTGATTTGCTGGGATTTGGTGGGCGCAGCAGGATTCGAACCTACGACTTCCACCGTGTGAAGGTGGCACTCTACCGCTGAGTTATGCGCCCCTGGGCGGGGTTGCGACTCGATCAGAATAGCAAAAAACGAGCGGACAGCGGATCGCGGGTAGCGGACAGCCGACAGGGTTCACCGGGAAGGCCGCCCGCGAGGGTGACAATTCCGCTCAAAGGTAGAATGATCAGGCACGTATGGCCTTTCGTCCTTCGCCGCCTGAGCCGGAAGATCCGGGAGAAATGAAGGACTTCCGCGACCAGGAGGAAGCCGGGGAGGGGTTTGGGCTGCCTGGGGAGCCGGGGGAGGGCCCTGAGCCACGGTCACAGGAGGACTGGGACGCGGAGGCTGGGGAAGACGGGGAGCTGGAAGAGGTCGAAAACCAGGAAGATTCCCCGCAACTCACCGACCCGAACGGGGTTAGCAGGGATATGGCGACTGCGGCTCTCAATTCGGGGGTGTTGCAGGGACGACCGGCCAGCGGCGATACGCGGACGGTTGGCGGTCCGGCAGACTGGCGGGCGGTGAGCGACGCGGAGATCATGCTCCGGGTCCGGGAAGGCGATGACACCGGCTTCAGCTTCCTGATTGAAAAATACCGCAAGCCGATCATCAACTTCATGTACCGCATGGTGCACAATCAGGCGGTGGCCGAGGAACTGGCGCAGGAGGTTTTTCTGCGGGTGTACCGGTCGCGGCTGACGTATCGGGCGGAAGCGAAGTTCACGACGTGGCTGTACCGGATCGCAACCAACCTGGGCGTGAATCACGCGCGGGATACGAAGTACGAGCGGTCGGCGCAGACGGTGTATCTGGACCAGCCGGATGCGGAGACGGGGACGACGCCGGACGTGGCCGATGACCGGCCCCTCGCCGAAGATGAGCTGGTGAAGGACGAGCGGATGCGGGCCATCCGCAAACACGTGATGGCGCTGCCGGAGCGGCAACGGACCGCAGTGCTGATGCATAAGTATCAGGGGCTGGATTACAAGGAGATTGGCGCGGTGCTGAAGCTGAGCGAGTCGGCGACGAAGTCGCTGCTGTTCCGGGCATATCAGACGCTGCGGGAGCGGCTGAAGGAATTTGTGCAGGATTGAAGGACGGGGGAAGGGTTTTATGATCTGCCAGGAAATAAAGACGAGGCTGCCGGATCTGCTGCTGGACAAGGAGCGGGTGCCGGTAGAGGTGCGCGCGCATGTGGCGGACTGCGCGGAGTGCGGGAAGGAACTGAAAGAGCTGGAAGCCACGATGGCGCTGATGGATGCGTGGGCGGCTCCGGAGATTTCGCCGTATTTCGACGGCAGGATGGCGGTGCGGCTGCGCGAGGAGCAGGAAGCGGCTCCGGCCGGATGGCTGGAGCGGATGCGGGCGCGGTTACTGTTTGGGAATTCGATGAGCATGCGGCCGCTGGCTGCGGCGGCGCTGGCCCTGATGGTGGCGGTGGGCGGCGGTATGTATGCGGGGTTCGCGGGGTACGGGCATGCGGCGCAGCCGGTGCCGGTGCAGTCGGCCTCGCCGGTGATCAACGATCTGCAGTCGCTGGATGAGAACGCGCAGGTGTTCCAGCAGCTGAACTCGATGGAGCAGGACACGAGCGACAACAGCGGAGCGCCGAACGGGAATTTGTAATCGGACAGGGAACAGAAAGACGGGCAAAGGCTGATGGAGAAACGAATCACAAGCCGGCCCGGGGACGTTGGCAGTCTGCTTTGGGGAAGTCGGCGTATGACCCACAGAAAGGAAACCACGACGCGGGGCGCGCGGCCCGGACGCGGAGTTGCGTTTGTGCTGGCAGCGGTGGTGTCTGCGGCGATGCTGGCGGGGCCGGGAGCCTGGGCGCAGCGTCATGTCACCGGGGGTGCGGCGGCAGCTCGGCCGGCTCCGGCGCCCCGCCGGCAAATGAAGCCCAGCCCGATGCGGCCGGCACAGCCGAACCGGAATGCGCCCACGCCGGGAGCGCCGGGGAACTACGGCGCGCGGGCGGGTTCGCCGGCGGTGATGCAGCCGGGAGCGAACGGGAACTTCGGGCGCCGGCCGGGGCAGGCGCATTTGCCGGAGTGGCTGAACCAGCACCAGAACCTGTCTCCGCAGCAGCAGGAGAATTTGTTGCGGCGGGAGCCGGGGTTCAATCGCCTGGAGCCGGATCAGCAGCAGAGGGTTCTGAACCGGCTGCGGAACCTGGATGCGCGGCCGCCGGAACAGCGGCAGAGGCTGCTGCAGCGCAATGAGATGTTCGAGCGACTCTCGCCGGAACAGCGGCAGGATGTGCGGGGAGCGTCCGAGGCGGTGCGGCAGATGCCGGAAGACCGGCAGCGCATGGTGCGCCGGGCGTTCAACGATCTGCGGCAGATTCCGCCGGAGCAGCGGCAGGCGATTCTGAACTCGGCGCGTTTTTCGAACACCTTCAGCCCGCAGGAGCGGCATGTGCTGGGGAGCCTGCTGTCGATCGAGCCGTACGAGCCGCGGTGACGCAGGGATCAGAGATTAGAGTTCAGGGAACAGGGGCGCTCCGGGTGGAGCGCCCTTTGTGCTGTCGGTGGAAGAAGTGACGGCGTGGCCGTGCCTATTTACGGAAGAAGTTCTTCGCCAGGAAGAGCACATTCGCCGGCCGCTCGGCGAGGCGCCGCATGAAATACGGATACCACTGATCGCCGAAGGGAACGTAGACGCGGACGCGGTAGCCATCCGCGACGAGTGCACGCTGCAGATCGCGGCGGATGCCGTACAACATCTGAAATTCGAAGCTTCCGGGATCGATCTTCCGTTCCCGCACGAACTGCTTGGTGGCCTCGATCATCGCCGGATCGTGGGTGGCGATGCCGTGGAAGATGCCGCTGGGCACAAGCTTCTGCATCAACGCGACGAAGTTCCGGTCAACATCGGCTTTATCGGGGAAGGCAAGGTCGGGCGGCTCGTTGTAGGCGCCTTTGCACAGGCGGATGCGGATCCCGTCGGAGAGGAGAGCAGCGATGTCGTCGGCGCTGCGCCGGAGATACGCCTGGATGACGATGCCGACGTGGCCGCGGAACTCGGGCCTGGCGTGCAGGCGGCGGACCATATCCACTGTGGCCTGGGTATAGGGAGTGCCTTCCATATCCACGCGGACAAAGGAGCCAATTTGGGTGGCATGCTGCACCAGGCCGAAGACGATCTCTTCCGCGAGGTCGGTGCTGAGATCCATCCCCATCTGCGTCAGTTTCAGGCTGACATTAGCGTCCAGTTTAGAGGGGGCGATGGCGTCGAGGAGCCAGTGGTAGACCTGCGCGGACTGGCGCGCCTGATCCGGGGTGGCTACGTTTTCACCAAGACTATCGAGCGTGACGGCCAGGCTCTGGGCGCCCAGAGCGTGAGCGGCGCTCATTGCGTCTTCAATACGGAAACCGGCGACAAAGCGCGAGGACATGCGGCGGCCGAGGGTGGATTTCTCGGCGAAGCCGCGAAGGCGCGAGTACTGGGAGAGGCCGATGAAGATGGACCGCAGCAGGGACATTGGACTCCGAATCGGGACAAACAGTTCATTTTTGCATACGGGCGCAGAATGGCGTTTCGGATTCACCGAATTTTTGGGTCGGAAGTACCGGCTCCGTGCCAGAATCAGCAAAGATAACCGACTGGTTACCGCAAGAGCTTCACTTCGATGCGATTTTTGGGCGGGCAACCGGCTCGCGCCTCGGACGGCATCCTATCAAGGTTGGAAATCCGTGCACCGCCGCAGTGCGGCGCCTAACTGAACGACAAACAACAGCGCTCGGAAATCAGCGGAGGGCAATCCTTCGCAGGGCTCAGCAGCGCAATCAGGAGTTGGTCCTATGGTGAGTCATTGCGCAAATCCGAAATGCGCCAAGCCCCTGCACTATTTGCGGGAGGGGCGAATTTTTGTCTTCGATGTACCGATAAAGGATAAGGATGGGAGCGGCAAACGCGCTCGCCGGATGGAGCACTTCTGGCTGTGCGGCGTTTGTTCGCAGGCCATGGTGATGCAGCAAACCGTTGACGGGGTGCGTGCCGTGCCGCGCACGCGACGGCTCATGGAGATGGATACGGTGGTGACGCCCTCTGCCATGGCGTCCTGAGAGAGACAGGGAACTCGCAATTGATAACAGGCAACAGCCGGGTCGACAGATCCGGCTGTTTTCATTTTGGGACTCGGCCTGGCCCGGTTGAGCGGCCCGCCCGATCGGCGGAGAGAATGCCGCGGCCATCAATGCCGGCGCAGAGGTCGAAGGTGCAGACGTCAGATCGGCTCGGGCGAGGGATTGCCTTGTTCCGCGAACAGGCAGAGCCACGACGAATCGAGCGCGAGCCAGCGCTGCGTACTGAACCAGCTGGTCGGCAGCTCGGGAATATGCAGCAGCCCGTGGCCCCGGACGCAGAGTAGCTCAGTGCCATTCCACGCCAGGAAGTTGCAGGAGGCTTGTCCGACGCGGGCGGGATTCGAAAGCACGCGCAGACATTCCGGGCAGCGGTGGCGCTGGTCATGAAGGATCCAGCGAAAAGCGAAGAGCAGCGTCGGCACGCCGGTGACGAACTGGATGAGGAATGCGGTATTGGGGTCGAAGCGGGGCCCCCAGGTGAGCGCGATCGAGCAGAGCAGCACCAGCAGCGGGACGAGGGTCAGTTTGGCGACCAGGAAGGCAGCGCGGCGGGCGAGTGTGGCGCGCGGCAGCGGTCCGCGACGGACGGGCGCTTCGCTCAGTGAGAGTGGAAGAGTTGCGGGCAGTGCGATGGAGGCGAGAAACAGCACGAGGAGCACGTTGGCGAATGGCTGGCCGAGCAGCCATGGCAGGCTGATGCAGTCGAAGTGGTAAACGACGTCGTGACGGGTTTCGACCATGAATCGATAGCCGCGGCGCGGCGGCGGAAAGACGGCGCCGCGGATGCGGGCGATGGCAAAGCCGCGGGTTGTGGGGGCGAGATGCGCCAAAGTGGCGGGATTTTCGAGGAGAACCGCGTCAATGGAGCCAGGCAACTGCCACGCATCGGCGGGCAGGATGCCGGCGATTGGGACGGGGGTGCCGTCGATGTCGGACACGCGTCCGACGAGATGAGCATCGCCGCGGTAGTGTTTCCGCCAGGCGGCATGAGTAAGAAAGAGGGCGGGCGCAGTGGCGCTGGCGGAGCGGAGGCCGAGCAGGTGGAGAAGGTTGGGGCTGGCCTGGGCGACGACGAGGCGGCGCTCAGGACCATCGGCGAGATGAAGGGTTTTGCCCGCCACCCGATAAAAGGCAAGCTCGGAGAAGAGCGGGGCGGTATTGGTGGTCCACTCGCGATAATCGGAGACAGGAATGGAGGGCGTGGCCAGGTCCGCGGAGCCGCTGCTGCTGATGAGAACCAGAGAGGCCGCGTGCTGGTAAGGCGATGGCAGAAAGACGCGGCGGGCTCCAGGCAGTGCGAGGCAGAGGAGCAGCGCGGCGAGGGTTGCGGCGGCGAGCACCAGGAGACAGCGCGCAGGCGCGCCCGGTTGCATGAGGGAGCGCAGACGCGACATGAGCTGCGCGCGGACGCTGTGCGCGCGTAGCTGGAACGCGTCATTGACGGCGCCGGCGGCGAAGTTCAGAGAGGTGGCAGACACGGTGCCGGAGACGTGTTCGACGTGCCACAACTCAGCGAGCCATTCAGCGGTCCAGTCGGCGCGGCGGCGGTTCGGAACGAGGAGCGAAGCGGAGCGAACCAACAGGCGAGCCGATACTGCGGAGGGCTGGCGAGAGAGCTTCATACGCGTTCGACCTCCGGGGTGGGAAGCATGCGCTCGATGAGCGGGTAGCGCTTCCAGGCGGCTTCCAGAGTGGCTCTGCCGACGCGCGAGACGCGATAATACTTGCGCGGCGGACGCTGCTCGGCGTCGGCGATGGACTGCTGCTCCCATCGGGAGGCAATGAAGCCGTCGCGCTCGAGGCGCCGCAGGGCCGGGTAGACGGTGCCGCTGGGCAGGCCGGTGACCTCCATGACGCCGAAGCCGTAGATGTGGCCGGCATGGATGGCCTGGAGGATCATGGCGGCGGAATGAGAAAGTCTTGCCTCGGCGGGCATGGACGTCATTCTAGCACCCTATGTAGCATTCTGTTGACCCGTCCGAGAGAAGTATGCTACATAGGGTGGTGGAGGCGCGCATGCTGGAACTGCAGCGACTGTCCCGAAGCTATCGGGGAATTCCCGCGATTCGGGATGTGAGCTTCGCGGTACGGCCCGGGGAGATTGTCGGATTTCTCGGTCCGAACGGGGCGGGCAAGTCGACGACGGTGAAGATCATCACAGGACTCCTGCGCCCCAATGACGGACGCGTTCTCTTCGACGGGCGGGACATCCAGGCGGATCTGCAGGCCTGGCGGGCGACGCTGGGGTACATCCCGGAAGAAGCGCATCTCTATGCATGGATGTCCGCAATGGAATATCTGCAGCTGGTGGGGCGGCTGCGCGGGATGCGCGAGCGCGCGATCGAGGAGAAGGCGACGGCGATGCTGGCGCTGCTGGGTCTGGAGTCGTGGCGGCATTCACCAATGACCGCCTACTCCAAAGGCATGCGGCAGCGGGTGCTGATGGCGGCGGCGTTGATGCACGATCCGAAGATGCTGGTGTTCGACGAGCCGCTGTCGGGTCTGGACGTGCTGTCGGCGCGGCTGTTTCGCGACCTGCTGCACGAGCTGGCCGGCCAGGGCAAGGCGGTGCTGTACATATCGCACGTGCTGGAGATCGTGGAACAGATGTGCGATCGCGTTGTGGTGATTGCCGAGGGCAAGGTGCTGGCGGACGCGGCTCCCGCCGAGCTGGCGCAATTGATGGAGCTGCCCAATCTGGAGAGGGTGTTCGCCCAGCTGGTGCAGCAGCAGGACACGCGGGCGTCGGCCAGAGCGATGGTTGAGGTGATGCGGGTGGGCAATGGCTAGCGCACTGCGGGAACGGCGGGAGGAGCGTCACCAGGTTCTGTCGCTGCAGGTGCTGGCGGGTGAGGAGGAGACGGAGCGGCGCGTGGAGCCAACACAGTTTCGCGTGCTGGTGCGGCATTTTCTGGAGCGATTCTTCACCAATGAAATGGCGTCGGCAGACGGCGATGCGAAAACGCGGCTGGTACAGGTGGCATGCGCGCTGGGGATTCCGGGGCTGATCGTCGCGATGTATTTGTACCCGGTCTATCATCTGCCGCGGGGTCACGTGGGGCGCTTCTGGGGGCCTCGGCCATACTGGTCGCAGGCGGGGGATCACTACTTTTACGTGGTGTATTCGCTGGTGGCGCTGGGACTGGTGACGATCTTCGAGTGGGACCTCCTGTTTCCTGACCTGCTGGACGTGTTTGTGATGGGACATCTGCCGGTCAGGAATGCGCGGATGTTTGCTGCGCGGGTGACGGCGATTGCGGTGCTGCTGGGGGCGGCGCTGTTTGACGTGAATTTTCTGGCGCCGCTGGTATTGCCGGCTGCGACCGATCCTCCGCATCTGTTTCGCTTTTGGGCGGCGCATATGGCGGCGGTGGGTGCGAGCGGGGTGTTTGGAGCCGCGCTCTTCCTGGCGCTGGAGGGCGTGCTGCTGGGCGTGCTCGGCGATCGCTGGTTTCGCAGAATCTCATTATGGCTGCAGGGTGTGCTTGTGGCGGCGCTGCTTACGCTGCTGTTTCTGTATCCCGCGATGGCGGGGAGTTTGCAGGGACTCACAGCAGGGCGGATGGCGGCGTGGGTCCCATCGTTCTGGTTCCTGGGGATCTACGAGCGAGTGCTGCATGGATCGACGACGCTGCCGATTTTTGTGCGGATGGCGCAAATGGGTTGGGCGGCTACATGCGCAGCCGTGGGCGTGGCTGTCGCTGCGTATCCGCTGGCGTGGTGGCGCAGGACGCGCGGTCTGGTGGAGGGCGCGGCGAAGAAGGAGCGGCGCAGCAGGGTCGGGGCTCCGATGGAGCGGGCGGTGCATGCGACGCTGGCGCGAACGCCGGCCTGCCGCGCGATGTGGCAGTTCATCGGACAGAACCTGGTGCGAGTGCCGCGCTACCGCATGGTGTTGGTGATGGTTGGCGGCATGGGTGCGGCGCTGGTGCTCGCGGCGGTGACGCGGGTGAGCACGGCGCACGGACGAATTGCATTTGTGTTTTCGCCGGAGGGGCTGCGAGCGGTGGTGCCGATGGTGGCGTTCTGGACCGTGTCCGGATTGCGCAGCACCTTTCTGGCACCAGCGGATCAGCGCGGGCGCTGGATCTTCCGGGTGACCGTGGGCAAAGCGGGGCTGGCGGAGGTAGGCGCGTCGCGTCGATGGGTGCTACTGTGGAGCGCGGCGCTGAGCCTGGCGACGGTGATCGTTGCCGCCTGGACAGAGCGCTGGACCGGGACCGTGCTCGGCGCGCAGACCGTGGTGGCGGTAGGGTGGAGCGTGGTGCTGACGGATCTGTTCTTCCTGAATGTGAAGACGATTCCGTTTACCGGCGCGAAATCGAACACGGCGACCAATTTTGCGCTGCTGCTCATTCCATATCTGGGATTCTTTCCCGCCGTGGTGCTGTTTACTGTAGCGACGGAGCCGTGGGTCGAAGCAACCTGGGCCAACGTTGCGTGGACGGCGGCGGGGTTCGTCGGCGCGCATCTGGTATTGCGGACCATGTACCGTCAGCGGATGCACGAGCATTTGCTGCTGATCGATGCGGACGAGGATGAAGAGGAGTTTCCGCAGCGGCTGGGCTTGCGGTATTGAGGCATCCCACCCTGTGCGCCAACGGCGGGCGCACAAGGATGGGCATCCGGGACCTCCGTTGCTCAGTGATACTCATCGGCGCTGGGTCCGTAAATGGCCGGGACCTTCGCTTCAAGCAGGCGCAGGTAGACAGTGAGCTGACCACGGTGGTGGGCCAGGTGGCTGAGCGCGCCTTCGCGAATCTGGCTGTAGCGCGGACCTTCGGTGAGGATCTGGCCGCCCATTTTCAGGCGCCAGGGCTTCATCAGGTGGTCCTCCGTTGTGCTTTGGAGAGCGCGGCGGGACTTGGCGAGGCCTTCGTCGACGATGCGCAGCAACTCGACGCGGGAGGCGACGGCGCGGGTGCGCATAGCGGCGTCGGCTCCGTCGATGTCGGTGAGGTCCTGCTCAATCATCATGGCGATCCAGCCGGGCATGGCGGCGACGAGGCCGGCGAGGGCGCCCAGCTCCATGGAACGCTCGTGGGGCCTGAAGGCGTTATGACCTTCAGGGACACGCTCAATTGCTTTGCGGGTGGAAGCGGCTTCGATCTCCAGCTGTTCAAGAAAGAACTTTTTTAGGTCCATGGGGAATCCTCCGGGGAGATCATTTGTGATCTCACGAAGAGAAGAGTAATCATGCATATATGACAATAGATGTCATGATTGCAGAAATAATCTGAGCTGGATGGAGGGGGGACAGGGATGAAGGCAGATCGGCTGCTGTCGGCTCTGTTGCTGCTGCAGGCTCATGGGCGCCTGGCGGAGCGAGAGCTGGCGGAGCGTCTGGAGGTGTCGCAGCGGACGGCGCATCGCGACATGGAGGCGCTGTGCGCGGCGGGGATTCCTCTGCTGGCCCATCGCGGCGCGCAGGGCGGGTGGGAGCTGGAGAAGGGATGGCGGACGCGGGTGCCGGGTCTGGACGACGCGGAGCTGCGGGCGCTGCTGATGGCGCAGCCGGGGGCGCTCGGTGACAAGCGTCTGACAGCAGCAGCGGAGCGGGCATTCGACAAGCTGGTGGCGTCGTTGTCGCCGGCGATGCGGCTGCAGGCGGAGGCCATGCGGGCGCGACTGTACGTCGATCCCATGGGATGGCGGCCGGGGAGCGAGGACTGGTCGGCGCTGCCGGTAGTGCAGGAGGCGCTGGCGCGCGATGCGAAGCTGACTTTCAGCTACACAAAGCCCGATGGGTCAGCGCGGACGCGGACCGTCGATCCGCTCGGCCTGGTGAACAAGCAGACGGCGTGGTATCTGGTAGCGCGCACACCGGAGGGTATGCGAACGTTTCGCGTGTCGCGCATGCGGGGGGCGGTGGCTCTGGCGCTGACCTTTGAGCGGCCGAAGCGGTTTGACCTTGCGCGCTGGTGGCAGCAGAGCACCGAACGGCTGCGGGCGACGAAAGAGCGATATGCGGCGACGCTGGCGCTGGCTCCTGAGGCTGTGGTGTCGATGGAACCGTGGATCGCACTGCGGGCGGTGGACGTGGGACAAAAGCTTCCGCCGGGGTGGAAGGCGTATGCGATGGAATTCGACAGCGCCTATGCGGCGCGGTTTGTGACGCTGGGGCTTGGATCGGGGGCGCGAGTGTTGTCGCCGCAGGAACTGCAGAGAGAGGTTCGCGCCGAGGTGCGGAAGATGAGATTCCCACCCCATGCGACAACAGCAAGCGCATAAGGGTGAGGCACCCAGCTCGAATCAGGCGGTAACAGCAGCGGCGACGGACTGCAGGCCGCGAGCTTCGATTTCAAATTCGCGGATTTTGTATTTCTGGATTTTGCCGCTCAACGTTGCGGGGAATTCATCGACGAAGCGGATGTGCTCGGGGATTTTGAAGTAGGCGATCTGGTCGCGGCACCACTCGCGTATTTCCTCTTCGGTAGCCGACTGGCCAGGGCGCAGGCGCACCCAGGCACAGACCACTTCGCCAAGGCGGGCGTTGGGGATGCCGATGACCTGGACTTCGCTGACCTTCGGGTGGGTGTAGAGGAACTCCTCGATCTCGCGCGGGTAGATGTTTTCGCCGCCGCGGATGATGATGTCGCGGGAGCGGCCGGTGAGATGGATGCAGCCATCGTCGTGCATCACGCCGAGGTCGCCGGTATGCAGCCAGCCGTCACGGTCGATGGCGAGGGTGGTGGCTTCGGGCTCGGCGTCGTAGCCTTTCATCACAACATAGCCGCGGGCGCAGACCTCGCCCTGTTGTCCGACGGGCAGAGTGGCGCCGTCAGGCGTGGAGACAATTTTGATTTCGGTCTGGGGCATGGCGCGTCCCACGGTGTTGACGCGAACCTCGAGGGGGTCTTCGGCGTCGGACATGGTGACGACGGGCGAGCTTTCCGTCTGACCGTAAGCGATGACCAGCTCGCCGATGTGCATTTCGGTGAGGACGCGCTTCATCAGCTCGATGGGGCAGGGAGCGCCGGACATCATGCCGGTGCGGAGGCTGGCGAGGTCGTAGCTGGCGAAGTCCGGGAGGTTCAGCTCGGCGACATACATAGCCGGCACGCCGTAGACCGAGGTTGCGCGTTCGGCGTGGATGGCGGCGAGGGTGGCGCGGGCGTCGAAGGTCCAGTTGGGAAAGAGGAGAGCGGCGCCGGTATTGAGGGCGGTCATGGTTCCGATGACACAGCCGTAGCAATGAAAGAGCGGGACGGGCACGCAGATGCGGTCCTGCTGGGTGTAGTGGAAGCCCTGGGCGAGGAACTGGCCGTTGTTGACGGTGTTGTGGTGGGTGAGCATGACGCCCTTGGGCAGGCCGGTGGTGCCGGAGGTGTACTGGATGTTGGCGACGTCGGACGGGGAGACATGGTCCGGCAGACGGCCAGGAGCGTCGAGCAGAGCCGGCCACTCGGGCGAATCGAAGAAGATGGTGTGCTGCAGCGAGAGGTCCAGGCCGTGCCGGGCACGATCGAGGATCGAGGCGTAGTCGGCGCGCTTATCGTGGGTCCACAGAAAAAGGGCCTTCATGCGCGAGCGCGTGAGCGTGTACTGCAGTTCGTGGGAGCGATAGGCGGGGTTGACGTTGACGAGGCCGGCGCCGGCGCGGGCGCAGCCCATGTGCATCATGACCCACTCGAGGCAGTTGGTGGACCAGAGTCCGACGCGATCGCCCTGGCGGATGCCGAGCGTATAGAGGCCGCGGGCGACGCGGTCGGCTTCGTCGCTGAGCTGGGCCCACGTGAGGCGGCGCTGCTGGTGGCAGGAGACGACGGCGTCGCGGGCGGGAAAGCGCGAGGCGGTGCGGTGGAGAAGCTCGCCGATGGTGAGGTCGAGCAGCGGACGGTCGGGCCCGCGGGTGTGGCTCCGGGTGAGGCGCTCTTCGGCCATTAGGGTCGGACAATCGTACACGGGGCAGTGTACGAGCCGGGGCCGGGCCGGGGATGTGACGAACCGCACGAAGGCAGGGGCCAGGGTTTACGGGTTACGGGACAGGGAACAGGGTTTAGGGCCTGGAGTTCTTCGACTCGGGGGCGGGGAGAGAATCGGCCGAAGTGGCCGGGGAGAACAGCGCATCGAGGACGAGGAGGATGCCGCCGACAACGATGGCGGAGTCGGCGAGGTTGAAGTCGGGCCAGTGGTAGTGGACGATGTGGACTTCGAGGAAGTCGGTGACGAGGCCGAAGCGGAGTCGGTCCCAGACATTGCCGATGGTGCCGCCGAGGATCAGGGCCAGCGCGATGGTGGTGGCGGTGAAGCGGCGTCCGATGCGCAGCAGGATGATGAGGACGACTACAGCGGCGACGAGCGAGAAGCCGGTGAGAACCCAGTGGGTGAGGCCGGGGCGAGCGGTGTCGGTAAACATGGAGAAGGCCGCGCCGGGGTTGCGCACATGGGTGAGGCGGAAGATGTGGTCGATGACCGGGATGGCGTCGCCCTCGGGGATGTGGCGGATGATCCAGGCCTTGGAAAGGCGGTCGCAGAGGACGATGGCGGCCGTGAGGCCGAGGAGCCAGGGGCGGCGGTCACG
>DASRRO010000007.1:0-11124 GCA_035656855.1 Acidobacteriaceae bacterium
CCAGAGCTATTCCACAGTCGTGGGCAGCAGCGCCTGGCCCAACCTCAACCACCTGATCGCCACGGGAGCGCTGGCCACGCACTATTACGCCAATACCCATCCCTCCATCGGCAACTACTTCATGCTCACCACGGGCCAGATTCTCACCAACGACGACAGCTCCACCACTGTCTACTCCGCCGACAACATCGCCCGCCGCATGCTCTCTTCCAGCGTCTCCTTCCGTGTCTATGCCGAAGGCATTACCCGTGGCTACCTCGGTGGCAACAGCGGCCTGTACCTGATTCGCCACAATCCCTTTGCCATGCTCTCCGACGTCGCTGACAGCTCAACTGTCGCCAACACTGTCCTCTGGCCGTTCTCGCAGTTTTCTGCCGACCTGACCGCGAGCGCCCAACCCCCTTTCACGTACATCGTTCCTGATATCGACGACGACGCCCACAACGGCACCCCGCAGCAGGCCGACACCTGGCTCCAGACCAACGTCGTGGGTCCCTTATCCAAAACTCCCGCATTCCAGGCCGGCGGTGACGGCGTGCTCATCGTTGACTTCGACGAAGCCGCCGACAGTGACACCACCCATGGCGGTGGCCGTGTCGCCGCGGTTCTCTGGGGACCCGGAGTCAAGGCCGGCTTCACCCAGACTTCCTCCACCGTCTATCAGCACGAGAGCATGCTGGCCACCATCATGGAGCTGCTCAACCTCCCCAGCCCTCCCGGTAGCTCCGCCAACGCCCCTCTTATGAACGAATTCTTCGTCCAGTAAGAGGCGCATTTTGGCCGCCTCAGCCATCCCCCGCCGGCTCCTGATCCGGTTAACCAGACGATTACTCCAGGCATCCGACTCCCTGGAGCGCTGGATTTCGTTCCCCGGGCCTTGCTGCCCACAATGACAACTTCTCAAGGAGTCCACACAATATGAAACGCATTGCCATGATCCTTGCCCTGGGCACGCTGGTTGCACTGCCGGCCGCCTCGTTTGCCCAGAAAGATCACGGAGAAGTCGGTGCCTACGCGGACTACTTCCGCCTCAGCCCTGGCAACACCGCCACCAACTATGTCGGCGTCGGCGGCAGGTTGGCCTTCAATGTCAGACCCACCGTTGCCCTGGAAGCTGAAATGAACTACGACTTTGCCCGCAACTACACCACTACTTACACCACCGGCAATGGCGCCGGAGCCACCACCTCTTTCGTCACCTCCAGCGTTCGTCCGCTCACCGGCCTTTTCGGTCCCAAGTTCGAAACCCCGGGCGCTTTCAAAGTCTTCGTTACCGGTAAGGTGGGCTTCGTTGACTTCAGCGTCAATAACAGCGGCAATGTGACCACCACGGGCGCCACCAACGCGGTCGCGGGTGTCGGCGGCTCCGGCACGCACCTGGCTCTGTACCCAGGCGGCGGCATCGAGGGCTTCGTCGGCCCCATCGGCCTGCGTGCCGAAGCCGGCGATGAGGTCTACCTCAACAATGGCGCCAATAACAATCTGCGCATCACTTTCGGCCCGCAGATCCGCTTCTGAACCTCGGCGAGGTCTGCTCCGGATTTCCGCCCGCCCAATCGACGCTCCCCACTTCCGGGGAGCGTCTTCTTTTGTGCCGCATCCCTGATGTACATTGGCACCACGATTCCTTCGAGGTGCTTCCTCATGCTCGTCCGCTCTGCTGCATTCCTGCCCCTTCTGGCCGCTTCCCTGCTCACCGGCTCCGCCCTCTCGGTCCTCGCGCAGGGCCCCTCTTCCGGCGCCGACACCGCTCCGCTTCCGCCTGACAAATACCTCTGGCTTGAAGACGCGCACAGCGCCCGCGCCATGACCTGGGTGAAAGCCGAAGACGCCCGTACCGCGAAAATCCTCGAGGCCGATCCCCGTTTCGCCGCCTTCAGCGCGGAAGCTCTCAAGGTCAACGAAGATCCCAACCGCCTGCCCCTCCCGGAACTGCGTGGCGACGAGATCTACAACTTCTGGCGTGACAAGAACAACGTTCATGGCGTTCTGCGTAAAACTTCTGCCGCCGACTTCGCCAGCGCTGATCCTCACTGGCAAACCGTCCTCGACATCGATGCCCTCGGCAAAAAGGAAAACACCAGCTGGGTCTTTCACGGTATGTCGTGCCTGTATCCCGGCACCCGCTACTGCACCGTCTCCCTTTCCGCCGGCGGCGAAGATGCGTCCACCGATCGAGAATTCGATCTGCAGTCCGGCCATTTCGTCGACGCCGGCTTCGTCTCCCCGCGCAGCAAGCAGAACGTTGCGTGGGAAGACAAGGACACTCTCCTCATCGCCCGCGAATGGGGTCCGAACACGATGACCCAGTCCGGCTATCCATTCATCGCAAAGGAATGGAAACGCGGCACGCCGCTTGCCGGCGCGAAAGAAATCTTTCGCGGCCAGCCCACCGACATTTTTGTCGCTCCTGCGGTCCTCCAGGATGCCCAGGGCGATCGCCTCACCGTTATCGACCGCGCCGTCACCTTCTTCCAGTCGCTGTGGTTTGTCCAAACCCCTTCCGGTCTGAAGGAAATCGACATGCCGCGTAAGGCCACGCCCGACGGCGTTCTTGATGGACGCATGCTCATCGAAATCCACGAGGACTGGACCCCCGCCGCCGGCGGTCCAAAATTCACTCAGGGATCGTTGCTCTCGGTTCGCATCGCCGATTTAATGCGTGATCCCGCCCACCTTCATCCCACCATCGTCTTCGCCCCCACCTCCGACGAGTTCCTCAACGAAGTCGCCACTACCCGCTCCCACCTCATTGTCACCACCCTCAAGCACGTCCTCGGCCAGGCATACGTCCACACCCCCTCCGGCAGTGACAGCTGGACCCACCGTCCTCTCGACGTCCCCTCCAACAGCACCATCGGGATCGTTACCGCCAGTGACACCAGCGACTCCTTCTTCCTCAGCGTCACCAGCTTTCTCACCCCGTCTTCCTTGCTTGCCGGCAACGCTGCCACCGCGGAGCTCACACCATCCAAATCCGAGCCTGCCCTCTTTGACGCCTCCCACGACACCGTCGACCAGCTCTACGCCACCTCCAAAGACGGCACTCGCATCCCCTACTTCGTCGTCCATCCCAAAGACATGCAGTACAACGGGAAGAATCCGACCCTCCTGAACGCCTATGGCGGCTTCGAGGTTGCTGAGACACCCACTTATTCCGCCATCCGCGGCAAGCTCTGGCTCGAGAAGGGCGGCGTCTTCGTACTCGCCAATATCCGCGGCGGCGGCGAGTTCGGCCCCGCCTGGCACGAAGCCGGCCTCAAGACCCATCGCCAGCGCATCTATGATGACTTCGCTGCAGTCGCGCAGGATCTCATCGCCCGCAAAATCACCTCCACCCCGCACCTCGGTATCATCGGCGGCTCCAACGGCGGCCTGCTCATGGGCGTCGAAATGACCCAGCACCCCGACCTCTACCACGCCATCGTCATCCAGGTCCCGCTGCTCGACATGCTCCGCTTCGAGCACATCGCCGCCGGCGCCAGCTGGGTCGGTGAGTACGGATCCGTCAGCGTTCCCGCCGAGCGCGCCTTCCTTGAGAAGATCTCCCCCTACAACCAGCTCAAGCCTGATGTGAAATATCCCGAGCCTTTCATCTTCACCACCACCGCCGACGATCGCGTCGGCCCCCAGCACGCCCGCAAGTTTGCCGCCAAAATGGAGGAGTTCCACGAGCCTTTCCTCTATGACGAGATCACCGAAGGTGGCCACGGCGCCGGCGCCGACCTGCAGCAGGAAGCCCACACCTGGGCCGAAACCTTCGTCTACCTCTCCGAAAAACTCATGGACTGAAATCACCCGGTTGACATCTTTCCTGCAGGACCCCATGAAAGGTTTTATGAAACGAGGGCTTTATATTGCTGGAGGCTTTCTCCCTCTCGGTTTGACCTTCTTCGTAATCGCATGGCGACAAAAACCGGTGACCAACCCTGTCGAAGTGTTCGCTTTAGCAGTGCTCTTCGGATCGCCGTCCTTGGGAGCTTTCTTGATGATGTACACGGCGATCCGGTACGAGAGAAATCCGGCTCCGATGATCCTTCTCGCCTTTGTTCCCTTTGCATTTCTCTGGTACTACTTCGAACGGGTCCGGCCCGGCAGTCATAAGACCAGGTCGTGGGGGCAAATTGGAAACGCCAGGTCGGCTTGACCCAAACGTCTCTGTGCTCCCCATGTCCTCTGTGGTGCAATCCTGGCGCAGCGGCGGTGACTGCAGTCCCCGCGTCACTGTGCGCTCCAACCAGCGAGTAAATCGCTTGATCTTGACGACCGCCTTCTATGCCGCGTAGCATGGCGCTCGTCCGAGGTGCTTATGTTTCTGCCGTCTGCCTCTTTGCGCCGCCCCCTGTCGTGCGTCGCCGCTGCCCTCTTCGTAGTCCTCTTTGCCTTCGCGTCTTCTGCCTCGGCTCAGAGCCAGACTCCCGATCGCCCGTGGATGAACAAATCGCTCTCGCCGGACCAGCGCGCCGACCTCGTCATCAAGCAGTTGACCCTCGACGAGAAGATGAACTTCGTCCACGGCACCGGCTGGAACGGTCTCCGCGAAAAAGCTGAGATCCCCAAAGGTTCCCTCGGCAACGCCGGCTATATGGTAGGCGTCCCGCGCCTCGGCATCCCCGGCATCAACATGGCCGATTCCGCTGTGGGCGTACGTCTCGCCGCCCAGGGCTCCCACTACGCCACGCTGTTGCCCTCCGTCAACGGAGCCGCCTGCAGCTGGGATAAACAGGCCCTCTTCCTCTACGGCAGCGTCATCGGCCGCGAGCTTCGCGAATCCGGCTACGACATGTCCATCGGCGGCGGCGTCGATATCGCCCGCGATCCCCGCAACGGCCGCAACTTCGAATACGCCGGAGAAGATCCCATCCTCGCCGGCACTATGGTCGGCGAGCTCGCGAGAGGCGTCCAGTCCAACCAGGTCATGGGCGACATCAAGCACTACGCCTTCAACGATCAGGAAACCGGCCGCACCATCGTCAATGCCGAAATCAGCCAGCGCGCCGCCCGCGAAAGCGATCTCCTCGCCTTCCAGATCGCCATCGGCATCGCCCATCCCGCCGGTGTCATGTGCTCCTATAACAAGGACACCATTACGCCTCCCGGTGGCACCGACTGGTCCTGCGAGAACGACTACCTCCTCAACCAGGTCCTCAAAAAGGATTGGGGCTTCAAAGGCTTCGTCATCTCCGACTGGGGTGGCACCCACTCCACCGTTCACGCCGCCCTCGCCGGCCTCGATCAGGAAGAGCCCGGCTCCCAGTACTTCGGCGACCCGCTGAAGAAGGCCGTCCAGGATGGCCAGGTTTCTCAGGCTCGCCTCGACGACATGGTCCACCGCGTCCTCCGCGAGATGTTCGCCAACGGCGTCATCGACAATCCTCCCGTCACCCAGGTTGTCGATCCCTTCCGTGGACGTGATGACGCCGAGCACATTGCCGACGAAAGCATCGTCCTGCTCAAGAACGACGGCATCCTTCCCCTCAAAGCCGACGACGTAAAATCCATCGCCATCATCGGCTCTCACGCTGATGTCGGCGTCGTCTCCGGCGGCGGCTCCGCCCAGGTCGATGCCCCCGGCGGCAATGCGGTCAACCCGCACCCCGGCAGCACCTATTGGGGCGAGGTCGTCTACTTCCCCTCCTCCCCTCTAAAGGAGATCCGCAAACACGCCCCCAACGCCCAGGTCGAATTCAATGAAGGCGCCGACCCCGCCGCAGCCGCTCAGTTCGCCGCGAAATCGCAGATCGCGATCGTCTTCGTGAATCAGCCCCTGCGTGAAGGAATGGACGCCGCCACCCTCGATCTGCCCGATCATCAGGACGCGCTCGTCGATGCCGTCGCCGCCGCCAATCCCCGCACCATCGTGGTCGTCGAATCCGGCGGACCCGTCGCCATGCCCTGGCTCGACAAAGTCCAGGGTGTCCTCGAAGCCTGGTATCCCGGCATCGGTGGCGCCCAATCCCTCGCCAGCATTCTCTTCGGCGAGGTCAACCCCTCCGCCCGTCTCGCCATCACTTTCCCGAAGAGCGACGACCAGCTACCCCACCCCGAAGTTCCCGGAATGAATCTCCTCAAGCCCGCTGCCGGCGGCATGCCCGAGGCCCATCACCATCGCGTGGGCGAGCTCCCGCCCTTTAACGCCGACTACAACGTCGAAGGTGTCCGTGTCGGTTACAAATGGTTTGAGTCGAAAGACCTGACCCCGCTCTTCCCCTTCGGCTTCGGCCTCTCCTACACCACGTACGAGTTTTCCAGCCTGCACGTGGACGCCGGCACGCATACCGTCACCCTCACCGTCCGCAACACCGGTCAACAGGCTGGAGCAGAGGTCGCCCAGATTTACGCCTCTCTGCCCGATTCCACGGGCGAGTCGAATTTCAAGCGCCTCATCGGCTGGGATCGCGTCGAGCTGGCCCCGGGCGACTCCAAAACCGTCGCCGTCAAAATCGACCCGGTCTATCTGTCCATCTTCAGCGTGGACAAAAACAGCTTCGAGCTCGCTCCCGGCGACTACAAAATCTTCGCCGGCTCCTCATCCGCCGACCTGCCCCTCAGCAAGACGGTTCACTTCTCCGAATAGCGGCCTCGTGCCAAAACAAAGAGGCTCCGCATCCACGATGCGGAGCCTCTCTCCTGTATCCGGGATAACTAATGCGCCGCTGCCGGTGAACTCGCGTCCACCCTGGCCGTCGCCTGTCCCGCGGACTTCCCGCCCTCCGCAGTTCCCCCTGTCCCGTCCAGTTCCACCTTGCCCGAGTACACCGCGTTGTCTTCCACCGACAGCCGCGCCGCGCGAATATCGCCGGTCATGTGGCTGCCGGCCCGCAGCTCTACGCGTCCTGTCGCCTGCACGTCGCCTTCCAGCGCCCCCAGTACAATCACGTCGCGCCCCATCACATTCGCCTTCACGCGCGCATGCTGGCCCACCGTCAGCCGATTTCCGCTCAGCGTGATCGTTCCTTCCACCAATCCTTCCACCACCAGATCCTCGTTCCCTTTCACTTCTCCGCGGATCTGCACCGACTTCCCGATCACCGCTGTGGCCTCGCCTGCCGCCATGCACGCACCCCTTCTCCGTTTTTCATTTGCAGCTTTGCTCGAACTATACGCAAGCCCCTGCGACCTCGCAACCCAATTGGCGTGAATCCCCACTCGTTCGCGCTCGCCGCCGGATCACCCTGCGATCTGCGCCATAATCGAATCAATGGGCAATTCCACCACCCGACCCACGCGCCGCATCTTTCTTCGCGGATTCACCACCACCGTCGCCGCTTCCACCGCCCCTGCCTGGATCACCCGCACCGCTGCCGCTTCCACCGTCGCCGGCCGCCCTCTCCAACCCACCGTCAAAGATCGCGCCCCGCTCTCCTCCGGCGCCTTTTTCTTCCTGCCCCTCGGTTCCATCCGTCCCCGCGGCTGGCTCCTCGATCAGCTCCGCATTCAGGCCTCTGGCCTCTCCGGACACCTCTACGAAATCTGGCCCGACGTTGGCCCCAATTCCGGATGGCTCGGCGGCGCCGGCGAAAGCTGGGAGCGCGGCCCTTACTACCTCGACGGCCTCCTGCCCCTCGCGTACCTCGTCAACGACGGCCGCCTCAAAGCCCTCGCCCAGCGCTTCGTTGACTGGACCCTCGCACACCCCTGGCCCAGCGGCATGATCGGCCCCGCGAAAAACGATGACTGGTGGCCGCGCATCGTCATGCTCAAAGCCCTCACCCAAGTCCAGGAGCTCACCGGCGACCCGCGCGTCCTCCCGCTCATGGACCGCTACTTTCGCTACCAGCTCGCCACTCTGCCCTCGCGCCCCCTGCGCGACTGGGGCAAATTCCGCTGGCAAGACAACGTCCTCTCCGTCCTCTGGCTCTACAACCGCACCGGTTCGCCCTATCTGCTGGACCTCGCCCGCCTGCTCCACCAGCAGGGCTATAACTGGATCGCCGACTTCGCCCACTTCCAGTACACGCAACCCTGCACCGCAGCCTTCCTCAAACTCGCCCAGGGTCAGGGCCTCAGCGACTCCGACCTCGCCACGCACGGCGTCAATAATGGACAGGCCATCAAGACCGGTGCCGTCTGGTCGCTCGTCTCCGGATCAGACACGGATCGCGCCGCCTCCGCACACATGCTCGCCGAGTTGACCGAATATCACGGCCTGCCCAACGGCATGTTTTCCTGCGACGAGCATCTCGCCGGACGCGATCCCTCGCACGGCTCCGAACTCTGCACCGTCGTCGAGAGCATGTTCTCGCTCGAACGCGCCCTCGCCATCACCGGATCCGCTCCGCTCGGCGACCGCCTCGAGAAGCTGGCCTTCAACGCCCTGCCTGGAACGCTCACGGACGATATGTGGGCCCACCAATATAACCAGGAGCCGAATCAGGTCGAGTGCAGCCTGCACCACAAGCCCTGGGTTTCCGACGGACCCGAGTCGAACCTCTTCGGCCTCGCGCCCAACTTCGGCTGCTGCACCGCGAACTTTCATCAGGGCTGGCCGAAGTTCGCCAACAGCCTCTGGATGCTCTCCGGCGCGCCCAACCACGATCGCGAGGACGGTCTGGTCGCCGCCGCTTATGCGCCGTGCGAAGTCACAACGCTCGTCCGCGGAACTGCTGTGACCGTGACCGAAGAAACGGGTTATCCGTTTCGCGGAGCGGTCGCGCTGACCGTCAATCCAGAAAAGCCGCTGGCCTTTCCGCTGCAGCTCCGCATTCCGGAGTGGGCCAGCGGAACGACGATTCGCGTCAACGGCCAAAGCATCGCCAGTCCTGAACCGGGCAGCTTTGCCCGCGTCGAGCGGACCTGGAAACCTGGCGACCGCGTCGAGATCGCCTTCCCGATGCGCCTGCGCAGTTCGCGCTGGTTTCACCAGGCTGTCGCGGTTGAACGCGGGCCGCTGGTCTTCTCGCTCGCGGTTGGAGAAGACTGGGTGAAGCTGCAGCAGCACGGATTGAAATCCGCCGACTGGCAGGTTTTTCCCACGCGCGAGTGGAATTACGCGCTGGCCATCGATCCAGCGCATCCGGAAACGGATCTCGCGGTGACCGAAACGCCGATTGGTTCAGTTCCCTTTTCGGCAAAGGACACTGGCGTTCGCATCGCAGCTCGTGGACGTCAGGTGACGTCCTGGGTCGCCGATGATGGAGCAGCGAATCCGCTGCCGGAAAGCCCCGTCGCCAGCGAGTCTCCGGAAGAGCGGCTGACGCTGTTGCCTTATGCTGCAGCGAAGCTGCGGATCACGGCGTTTCCGATGCTCAAGGGCTGAAATCAGCCCCCAGGGGGTACCCCCCTGGCATGGGCGCCATATCAAGTTGCTGATTTTGCGAGGGATGGAAGGTAATACCCTGAGGGTATTACCTTCTTTTCCAGCCGGGCCTTGTTTCGACCGGAGCCGGTGAGCGGGACGGCGATCGGTCGTCTCAAAGAGCGGCAGAGCTCCACCTGGGTGGGGGGGAAAAGGAAAAGCCCTGCTGGGCAGGGCTTTCCCTCGCTTCCAGTTTGAAATCTGGCGCAGCCGAGTGCAAGGGAAATGTCGCAGCTGGAGGGTACGAAGGTACCGGGCACAGGTGGCTCGGCTGCGGCGCATGCGCCTGCGCCGAGGAGCCTGCGGCAGCAAGGAAGGCGCTTCGCGCCCGGTTTTTTTTGGCATGGCTTAAGCCATGCCCTGATACAAAACCTTGCCTGCGGCCGCAAGGAAGCACCTATCGGCGCGCCTTTGTTTCCCCGGCCTGAAGGCCGGGGCTTTTTCCCCTTTCGGCTCGTTGCCTGACGTCAACTCGCTCAGGGCAGGCTTCGTTCGGCTTCGCAGAACCCCTGTCGGAACTCGAAATCAAGATCGGGGTCTGACGGTTGACGGGTTCGTAGCGGAATGAGCGGAGCGCTATTCTCCCTTCGCGATGCGCTTTCATCGCTTCGACGCTTTCCATCAATTCATCGAAAAGGCCGCGTTTTGCCATAACTCCACTCTGTGGTGAGGTTACCGGCTTTCGCCGTGCCAGTCGATGTGGATGCCGCGGGGGGAGATGGTGATGGAGGGCGGGCGGAGGCGGGTGAGGAGGTGGATGGTCTGGAATCCGCCGGTGAGGGCGAGGAGGGCTCCGCTGCCGACGAGGAGGCCAAGTTTGGAAGTGGGGTCGGGGTCGAGGATGGCGGCGACGATGAGGCCGGCGCCGAAGACCGTCATGCCGCCGGAAACGGAGACGGCGGTCCACTCGCGGCGGGAGAGGCGGCCGGAGAGGCCCATCTGGAGGAGGGACTGGCGGGCGGGATCGATGCCGGCGCCGGCGTCGTCGATGAGTTCGACCTGAGCGTGTTGGCGGTAGGCCTCGGTGAGGCGGGCGAGCCAGTCCTTCTCGGAGGTGCGGATGGTCAGGGGCGGGGTGGGTGCGGCTTTGACCGGAGGCGTGATCTCGGGGCGGGGTTCCGGCGCAGCTTTCGCCGGGACGACGATCTCGGTTGGTCCGGCAGCGCGATGGGCCTTCATCGCGGCGAGGCCGGTCTGAAAGGCACGGCGGATTTTGGATGTCGCCATCTGGAAACCCGGTAGCATTATGCTACCATAAGGCATGAGTCAGCCCGTGAAACTCTCGGACAGTTTAGTACTGGACGCCCGGACAGCGGGAGAAGTTGTCGAGCGGTCGATTGCCGGGCAGGTGGAGTTCTGGGCGCGGCTCGGGCGCTCGATCGAGCCGCTTCTGGAAGGGCAGAAGGTGATGGCGCTGTGCCGGGCCAGGGCTACGCGTCCGCTTTCGGAGTTGCTGCTGACGGTCGACTCTCCGGAGGGGCGACAACGTGTCGCGGACTATCTGGAGAGACTGCCCTTCCCGCACTATCAACCCTGGGCGGGCGGCAAGGGGCTGCTGGAGCGGATTGAGGAAGACGGCAAGCGCACGGTGGGGCGGTTTGTAAACCGGAAGTTCAAGCCGGTTCGGGTTTCGGCAAAAGCCGCGAACGAATGAGCCTTCCAGAGTTCGCTCGGCTCCTCGATCGACGCCCGATCGTCGTGGCGGTCGCGGGGCCAAACGGCGCAGGCAAGACGACTTTCTATCACTCTCACCTGCAGACGGCGGGGCTGCGGATGGTGAACGCCGATGTCATCGCCAGGGAACTGGACATGGATCCGTACCAGGC
>DASRRO010000008.1:0-25679 GCA_035656855.1 Acidobacteriaceae bacterium
GTCGCGCTGTCCCTCTTCGGCCCGCACGCCGCCGCGCAGGCCAATCCCGCCCCTCAGGACGCCCCCGCCTACGGAGGCACCCAGGCCATGGGCCAACTCCTCCGCAAGATCTACGACGCCACCGACTGGAAAACCGACCCCAACAAGCAAGCCCTCCGCGCCCGCTACTATCAGGACCTCCTAAAATCCGCAAAGCTCTCCGTCCCCGATCGCCTCCAGGTCGAGCTGCAGCTTGCCTCCGAGTTACTCGAGGCTGGCGACAGCGCCCAGGCCGTCGACACCATCGAGCAACTTCGCAAAGAAGCCGCCGCCGCCCGCATCACCCTTCCCCCAGAATTTGACCTCCGCGTCCGTAAGCTCGCCGCCATCTCGTACTTCCGCCTGGGCGAGCAGGAAAACTGCCTCAACATGAATTCGGATTCGGGCTCGAGCATGCGCCGCGCCTGCATCTTCCCCATCGATGCCTCCGGCCGCCATCGCAAACCCCGCGGCGCCGAAGGCGCCGTGCGCGAATTAACCCAGCTCCTCGACATCAATCCCCACGACGCCCTCTCCCAGTGGCTGCTCAACGTCGCGTACATGCAGCTCGGGCAATATCCAAAAGACGTCCCGCCCCGCTGGCTCATCCCCGAAAAGCTCTTCCAGTCTGAAGCCAACATCGGCAACTTTGAGAATGTCGCCGCGGCTGCCGGCCTCGATGTCATGGGCCACGCCGGCGGCGCTGTCATGGACGACTTCGACGGCGACGGCCTCCTCGACATCGTCGTCTCCTCCTCCGGCCCGCTCGACCCCATGCACTTCTTCCACAACAACGGCGACGGCACTTTCTCCGACCGCACCCGCCAGGCCGGCCTCGAAAACGAAATCGGCGGACTCAACCTCATCGCCGCCGACTACGATAACGACGGCCACACCGACTTGCTCGTCCTGCGCGGCGGATGGTGGGGCCGCGACGGCGAGTACCCCTTCTCTCTCCTCCGCAATCGCGGCGACGGCACCTTTGAGGACGTCACCGTCAAAGCTGGCCTCCTCTCCCTCGCCCCCACCCAAACCGCCGCCTGGGCCGACTATGACGGCGATGGCTGGCTCGATCTCTTCGTCGGCCACGAATCCGGCACACTGTCCGGGCCCGGTTCCGACCCCCGCGACCGCCACCCCTCCCAGCTCTTCCACAACAACCACAACGGCACCTTCACCGAAGTCGGCGCATCGATGGGCGTCGACGTCACCGGCTACATCAAAGGCGTCGCCTGGGGCGACTTCAACAACGACGGCCGCCCCGACCTCTACGTCTCCTCGCTCGACGGCCCCAATCATCTCTTCCGCAATGACGGCCCCCGCCCCGGCGGCGGCTGGAAGTTCACCGACGTCACCCGCCAGGCCGGCGTCGACCAGCCCATCCACTCCTTCGCCACATGGTTTTTCGATTACGACAACGACGGCTGGCCCGACCTCTTCGTCGCCGGCTACTCCGCCGACTCAGAAAATGACGTCGGCGCCTTCGAAATGGACAAGCCCAACCACGCCGAGATCCCCCGCCTCTACCACAACAACCACGACGGCACCTTCACCGACGTCACGCACCGCGTGCACCTCGACCGCGCCGTCCTCGTCATGGGCTCTTCCTTTGGCGACCTCGACAATGACGGCTGGCTCGACATCTACCTCGGTACCGGCGACTCCACTTTCACCGGCCTCCTCCCCAACCGCATGTTCCGCAACGACCAGGGCCGCGCCTTTCAGGACATCACCACCTCCGGCGGCTTCGGCCACCTGCAAAAAGGCCACAGCGTTGCCTTTGGCGATCCCGGCAACAACGGCCACGAAGATGTTTTCGAAGAAATGGGCGGCGCGCTTCCCGGCGACCTCTTCACCAGCGTGCTCTACCGCAATCCCGGCAACAGCAATCACTGGATCGAGCTCGACCTGGAAGGCGTCAAAGCCAACCGCAGCGCGATCGGCGCGCGTCTCGATCTTGCCTTCACCGACGCCGGCACCGGCCGCCACGTCGTCCGCACCGTCGGCTTCGGCTCCAGCTTCGGCGGCAATCCCCTGCGCCAGCACATCGGCCTCGGCAAAGCCACGGTCATACGCACCCTCGAAGTCCGCTGGCCCGGCTCAGGCACCGTCCAGCACTTCACCAACATCGCCGCCGACCACATCTACCACCTGCGCGAAGGCGACACTCCACAGCTGCTGCATCTGAAAAGCTTCCGCATCGGCGGATCGGGCAAGGCCATGCCCCCCATGCCCGGCGTGCCCTGATCTCATCCTCACTTCTCCCCGCACAAAGCTCGCCGCGCCGTGCGCAGCAAAAAAGAAGGGAGAGGCCGAAGCCCCTCCCGCCGGTACTCCAAAACACCGTCTTACGGAAGCGTGTAGGTGATGCGCACCGTGCTGATGGTCAGCGACCCATCGCCGGGCCAGTTGGTTGCGTTCCCGCCGCTGTCCACTGGCTGCACAAGGATGTAGTACTTGTTGTTCGCGTTGTCGATCGTCGCGCCCGTGGATTGCGACGGAGTACTGAATCCCGCCGATCCACTCGAAGTGAGGGCCGGCGCGAACGACCCGAATCCGGACGGCGTCAGTCCTTCCACAAAGAACGACACCTTCAGATCGGCAGCGGCGTCAATGTCATAGACGGCCGCATACACCGACTGCAGAATCGCTCCCTGCGGGAGATGCACCGGCGCAAAAGCAGCGGACCCAATCGCGCTCGTGATGTAGAACCCTCCCGACGGAGACACAAACTGATCGCTCCCCTGCGTCGACGGGTCCTGCGCCCGGAAATCCGAGGCTCCCAGCGTCAGATACTGTGTCCCGCCGTAGCCCGGTCCCGCCGGTCCAGTTGGTCCTGCTGGTCCCGGAAGGCCCATCGGTCCTGCTGGGCCCATCGGTCCTGCTGGTCCCGGAAGGCCCATCGGCCCCGCCGCTCCCACAGGTCCGGCCGGTCCAGCGGGTCCCGCCGCTCCCGCGGGTCCTGCCGGTCCAGCGGGTCCCACCGATCCCGGAAGACCCGTTGGTCCTGTGGCTCCCGGAGGCCCTGCCGGCCCAGGCAGCCCCGGCAGTCCCATCGGTCCTGCGGCTCCCGGAGGCCCAGCCGGCCCTGCCGGCCCCTGGGCTCCCACCGCTCCGATCGTGAGCACAAAATCAGCCAGAGCGTCATCCGCATCCTGATCGTTGTGGCGATGAGATGCGCGCAGCAACTCGACCCCGTATGAACCCGGTGCCGTCACCAGGCCCGATGGCAGCGTCCCTGTAATTGTGGTCGGCGTCGCCGACGTTACCACCGCCGGCGTGCCATCGATCGTTACGTTGACGTTCGCCGGAAAGTCTGTGCCGACGAGCGTGAAGTTTTGCGTGTTGAGGTCCGCGGTTGCGCTGACGATGGTGGCCTGGTGATCGTGATCGGCAGCATGCACTGCAGTGCCGCTGAGCGCGAGGAATACAGGCAGCAGAGTACTCACAACATGGGGGATTCTGTGAGTCCGCACGGATTGCTCCTTCAAGGGGGATGTTTCCGCCCGACGATCGGCGAAAATATGAGTCTTGTCGAGCGGAGCCCGCAGTATAGCCACAGAAGACGCGCGCAGACCAGAAACTTTCAGTAACCTCGCGGCCACGGCGCAGCCGTGCGTTCACACCTGCAAACACCACGCGCAAAATTCGACCGAGCTCTGCAGCATGCACATGACGCCAGTAATATCCGGCACACTGCGCTCGAGCGCCGACGTCCATGCAGGAATCTAGCGCCACCGTTCACACATTGTTCACATCGCGAAAGAAAGCGTCCTGCTTGCCTCGTGTGTGCCCACCCGTATCGCTGCAGTAGCGACAGGGTGGGCTCGCGTTCAGTACCGTCGGTAATTCACCTCGATATGGATCCGCACCGCCACGGACTTTTCGTGCAGCGTTCCCGGCTTGAATCGGTACTGCCGCACCACCGCCAGCGCATTCGCATCGAAATCCGCCTTCAGCGACCGCACTACATGCACGTCTCGCGGCATTCCGTGCGCATCCACTACCAGTCCCAACACGCAGACCCCGCCCTGGCTCTTGTCTCCCTTCGGAAATTCCGGATCCGGCGCGTACGTCAGTACTGGGTTCGTCACGCCGCCTTCGCCCGGCCGGTACACCTTCCCCGTATCCGTCGCATCATGGTTCGCCGCCGCAACGCCCGTTCCCATCGAGGCGCCCGCCGCCGCCACCGATCCCAGCACCAGCGCCCCGCCCACGGCCAGCGCCCACTGCGCAGCCCGCCCAACACTCCGCTTCCTCGCCTTCATCCACATAATCCGCT
This sequence comes from Acidobacteriaceae bacterium, assembly GCA_035656855.1. GTDB lineage: Bacteria > Acidobacteriota > Terriglobia > Terriglobales > Acidobacteriaceae > Palsa-343. The sequence continues at coordinate 4,301 of DASRRO010000008.1, forward strand.
TCTCCAGTACGTTGGCATCGAACATTCCGATGGCGTGAATGGGATCCGCACCCGCCGTCAGCATTCGCTCCGCCAGCCGCAGCAACGATTGCGTATAGGTCCGCGTATCCACCAGCGTTTCCACCACTCTCGCGTCGCAGACGATCTCCCGCGTCGCGGACACCTGCGCCTTCACCATCCAGGTCACCGGGTGGAAGGCCGTCATCACGCTGGCCGCCTCGTACAAAAAGTTCTTCACCGAGTCGCGCCGCCGGATGTGCGCGCACTCATGCGCCACCGCGCTCAGAAATTCCTGTTCCGTGCAGGATTCCACGAAGCCGTCAGGCACGACGATCACCGGCCACCGCGCCCCCGCCGTCACTACGCCGCGCAGCGTCCCTGACGTGCGCAGCCCCGTCGCATTCGCGCCAAAGGCCCTCCGGCAGCGCGCCCAGGCCGCCTGCAGAGTGTCCGGCAGCTCTGCAGGAACACTCTCCCCCACCAGCACCCGCGTCTGCATCATCAGCCACGCCAGTCGGCCCGCGAAGTACAGCACCGTGCCCACATACAACGCACAAATGCTCCAGAGCAGCCAGCCCGCCACCAACAGGGCTCCGCCGTGAGCCGTGATGTCCGCCCCACCCGTCACCGCTGCAAGCGAGAGGCGCACCGTGCCTCCGCTTGCAGAACCAGGCCAACCCACCATCGTCTGAACCAGCGGCAACGCGGGCATCGCAATCGACAACAGCAGTGTCGCCACCCATACCCTGTGCTGCGCCCGCGGACCCACGCGGCCCAGCAGCCGGCTCGCCGCCCATCCCGCGCCCGCCAGCAGCGGAACCTGCCACAGCGCATTCACTGCGTACGTCGCCACCCAACACGCAAGGCTATCCATCCCGTTGTGCATCGTTGTCCTCCCGCTCCGCCGCCAGCAGCTCCGCAATCTTCTCCGCGTCCAGCTGCCGCGTCTTGATCAGGCTCATCACCAATTCTTCCGACGATCCCGCGAACATCCGCTCCACCAGATCCAGCACCGCCTGCCGCAGCACCGCCTCCTTTCCCACCACCGGGCTGTAGTCGAAGGCCCGCCCGCGCAGCCGCCGCCGCACCTTGCCCTTCCGGTGCAGAACGTTCAGCACCGTTTGCACGGTCGTATACGCCAGATCTTTTCCGAGACTCTTTTGCACGTGCTGCACATTGCTGGCCCCATCCCGCCACAGCACCTGCATGATGTCCAGTTCCACCGGCGTCAGCGCCTGCGGTATTTTCTTCGGTCGAACCACGGCACCTCCTATTGGAATAGGAGAGTAGTTCAGGCAGATTCCGCTTGTCAACTATTCCTATAGGAGATGGTTCGCAATGCCGAACCCGATCCGTTCCCGTAAACTTCTTCCCAGCGCAAACTGCAAAGGAACGGCTTCATGGTCTGGTATCAGCTGGTCTCTGCCTTCTTCGCCGGAATGCTTCTCGCCAACACCGTTCCGCACTTCGTTCACGGTATTTCCGGAGACCCGTTTCCCACCCCGTTTGCCCGTCCGCCTGGCAAGGGACTCTCCTCGCCCCTTGTGAACGTCCTCTGGGCACTTTTCAACGGTGGAGTCGGCACCCTTCTCTTCCGCACCGGCAAGGTGGCGTGCGGAGGGATTGCTACCCTCGCGGTCTTCCTCGCCGGAATTGCCTTACTCAGCATCGCGCTCAGCATCAGTTTTCAAAAAAAGCACACCCCATAGGCCTGCCATCATCGCCTCTCTCGCCTCATCCCAGCCTGTCTCCAAATCCCTGAACGCTGGCCACCTCATAATGAGCGGCCCGCTCCTCCCACCGCGCCAGATGCTGCCGCCGCTCCTCCGGCACCACCGCATGCTCGTAATCCTCCCCCGCCACCGCTCGGATCGCCTCCACTGAATCCCAGAACATCACCGTGATGAACTCCGTCTCCTCCCCCGCTGGCCGCCGCAGCAGATAGCTCCCTCGATACCCCGCCATCCGGCTCACCCCCGGCAACAGCTCCGGCTTCAGCATCGCCTCATAGGCATCCGCGTGCCCCGGCTTCGCCACTCCATGCCATACCCGTGCGATCATCGCTTCCTCCGTCTGGACAACATCCTGCGCCCTGTGCCCTGCTTCTGTCCCCGGTCCGCACCGCAACTTTTCCCTCTGTTAGCGATCTAATCAACAGAGGTTTGAATTCATATGCCACGGCTTAGAACAATATTCACAACGGCCCTGGCGGCTTTGTTCGCTCCGGCCCTTTTTGCTTTGGATACCCAGACTGCTCCGGCCCCAACGAACCCTGCCGTGCCAGGGACGCTCAACTACATCGAAGGCTCGGTTGATCTGAACGGCCAAACCGTCGGCCAGAACGCCATTGGATCCGCCACTCTCGCGCCCGGCCAGGTCCTGTCCACCACGAATGGCCGCGCTGAGGTCCTTCTTACCCCCGGCGTCTTCCTGCGCCTCGGGCACAACAGTTCCGTGAAGATGGTTTCCCCGGACATTACCAACACCGTCGTCGATGTGGAGCACGGCCGCGCTACCGTCGAAGTCGACCAGCTCTTCAAGGAAAACGATATCCATGTGCTGGAAGACCATGTTCCCATTCAACTTGTTCAGACTGGATTTTATGAGTTCGATGCTGACCGGGGAACGGTCCTCGTCTTCAAAGGCAAAGCCGCTGTCGATAAAAACAACGGCCACTGGGCGACCATCAAGTCCACTCACGAGGTCAATATCACTGCCGGAGCTGCCGACGTGAATCCCACAAAGTTCAGCGCCGACCAGCAGGAGCAGTCCAGTCTCTACCGATGGAGCAGCCTCCGTTCCGACTACCTCTCCGAGGCCAACCAGCAGATGGCCGGCGCCTACGGGCCCGGCTACGATCCCGGATGGTATTGGGATCCCTACATGCTGAACTACACCTTCCTGGGTCCGTACCCGTTCTATAGTCCCTTCGGCTGGGGCTTTGCTCCGTTCGGCTGGGGTGGCGGCTACGGTGGCTACTACGGCGGCTATTACGGTGGTGGATACATCGGCCGCGGCCGCGCAGTCGGCCCCCATGGCCCGGTCAATCTCCGCAACGGCGGCTTTGGTGGACCTGCTCTAAGTTCGCACAGCGGTTTCCGGGGCGGCGCCTTCCGCAGCGGTGGCGAGTTGGGCGGCTTCCACGGTGGAGGCGGCTTCGGCGGCGGCGGCGTTCACATGAGCGCCGGCGGCTTCGGTGGTGGCCACGGCCGCTAATCGCACTCCGGCTTGCAAAGCCAAAACCCCATTCCCTCCGCTGGGAATGGGGTTTTCTTTTGACGGCGACTTCCTCCCTGCCTGCATCCACTCCAGATATGGCCCCATATTCGCAGTGGCTGCACGTTCTCGCCTGGGCATCCATCGCAATCTGCCTCGCATGCGCGCTGGGTTTGACGATCCACACGCTTCTTCGCCCGCAGAAGATGGCCATCATGGGCGTGGTCTGGCCGATCACCGCACTCTACCTGGGTCCGTTAGCCGTGGCCCTGTATCGCAGGGCGCTGCCCGTGAGCGAAAACAAGCCCATGTCGCCGGCGATGAAGGCCGCCATGGAACGGCACAGGGACGATCCGCCCACGCTGTTCCAGAACACCCTCGCCGTCTTCCACTGCGGCGCCGGCTGCAGCCTCGGAGATCTCATCGCCGAGTCCATCGTCCCCGCACTCGGCATCACCTTTGCCGGCAAGTTCGGATCGAAGCTCGTCCTCGATTTTGCCTTCGCCTACATTCTCGGAATCGCCTTTCAGTACTTCACCATCGTGTCCATGCGCGGCTTGTCCTTTGGCAAAGGGTTGCTCGCTGCCGCCCGCGCCGACACCATCTCCATCGCGCTCTTTGAGGTAGGCATGTTCGCCTGGATGGCGATCACCTACTACCTGCTCTTCCCTTCACCGCATCTCGATCCCGGGATGGCCGTCTTCTGGTTCATGATGCAGATCGCCATGATCGCCGGCACGCTCACGGCGCTGCCGGCCAATGCCTGGCTCATTCGTAAAGGATGGAAAGAGAAAATGCCGCCGGTGGATCCGTCACAGATGCAGAAGCCCGGACCTGCGCAGAATTCCGGCTCGCGAATAGCCGCCTGAGCAGGACGAGTTACTGCACCACCTGAAGCTCCCAGGAAGACGGCACCGCTCCACTGGACGCCGACTGCGGAGCCAGCGTGACTTGGTACACCTTCGGCGGAAGTTGCAACGCCGGTACCTGGGCCACGACAAAGGAGACAACTCCGGCTTGCTGCGGCGCCAGGTCACCCACGCTAAACACGCTCCCACTTTCGCTGGTGACGCGAACCTCCCAGCGCGCCGCCGCATCGGCAGACGGAGTCTCGAGTTCGAGCTTGACGATTGCGGCGCCTCCGAGGTGCAGAACCGACGTCTGCCGCGATGCCCCGCGCGCCACATGCGCCGGAAGGAAGATCGCTGCGGCCGCCTGCAACATCGCCTCAGGCCGATTTCCCGTTGACCCCTGCGCGGGGGTTCCCGTGGCCTGCGACGGCAGCTCTCTCCTGTGTATTGCCTTCCAGGAAACGAAGCCCAGGATCAGAATCGCCAGCGCGAACCCCGGAACCAGAAATCGGCTCCGAAATCTCAGACTGAAACGTCGCACCGCCGGTGCAGCAGCTTCGGATGCGCTGCGCTGCAGAGTCCGAATCAGAACACGCCGGATGGCCACCCGCTGCTGCAGATTCGGATCCCGTTCCACCCGCGCCCTGAAGAGTTGCGTCTCGGAGGGATCCAGCTCCTCGGTCACATACTCCTCAATCAGCTCGTCTTCAGCGTCCTGAAGGTCAGAGAAATACGTCTCGTCCTGAAACATCCGTTCTTCGATCGCCTCTGCCTGTTCCGGCGGCAGCCGATCCAGCAGGAAATCGCGAAACTCGCCTGGTTTGGGGGAAGAGTTCATCGTGTGCCGTTCCTGGGGGAAAGCCTTGCCCGCACGCAGCTCTCAATCGCTCGCCGCAACCGGAAGACTCGCTTCCGAAATGCGTTCGGCGTCATGCTCAGAGATTCTGCGAGCTGGCGGCGATGATCGATCAGGGCGCGTCCGCGCGACGTGTAGTACTCCATCAGCAGTTTGCGGTCCGCCTCCGTGTGCCGGCTGAGACAGGCTTCCATCGCCTCCTGGATTTCTCCTTCATCTTGTGTGTCCAAAGCTCTGGAAGTGTTCCGCGCATAATGACGATGGGCCTCAGCTTCCCTAATGCAACGGCGGCCTTCCTCCTGGGCCACCAGGCGCGCAATTCCATAGGCGTATGACTCCAGTACCTCGATCCGTTCCCCCGAACTTACCCGGGTTGCGAGTCGATCCAGAGCCTCGTCCGCCAGCGATTCCGCCAGAACGAACTGCCGCCGCGCAAAGAACAACACCAGCCGCTCCCGCAGCCGCTCGTAACGCGCCGCGGCCTCGTCGCGATTGTGTCCGAGCGCCAGCAGCAGCTGCTCCAGCCCTTCCCGGGTCAGCCGTTCTTTCTTCCGATTTACCACACCATTCTGCATGCCAATCTACCGAGGCAAAGGATGCGGATCGCCCTCTATCGTAAAACCCGCCCAATAATAAGGGTTGCTCCACCGAGGGACTTTCGCAATAGCTCTTTGGGCGGACCGCAGTGCCTCCGCCGGCGATTCCTTCTCCTGATACAGCGCCTGATAAAAGCGGCGCATCAGCTCCGCCGTGGCTGCGTCATCCACATCCCACAATGACCCAATCACACGGCGCGAGCCGGCGATCAAAAAAGAATAGGAGAGCCCAACCAGTCCTTCTCCAGGCAACTCCTCTCCATTGGCCGTCTGGCATGCGCTCAGAACCACCAGATCCACCGGCATACGCATCGACGCGATATCGGAAAACCAAAGCGCACCCGCCTGAGGATGACCTGCAGCGTCCAGCCGCGACAGCATAATATTCGACAAGTCCGGCTGTACCGGGTTGAGGAAAGCATGGGTGGCAAAGTGGACCACCTCGAAGCGCGACCAGTCCTGCGAACGGACGTGCTCCGCGCTGGCGACGAAACCCACCTCCGGATGCACATGCGAAGCGCCCGCGGCTGCCTCGATCGCTCCCACTTCCTGGCCAGCGTAGTTCAGACGCGTCAGATGGCCAGCCGTGGTCGCCTGCGACCAGAAGCTCTCCGCCGCGTCCTTCGGTTCAGCTTGCGCCGCCCGCACACCGGCTGCTACACGAGGATCGTCGGCATTGAAGACCGGATCGGCAATCACCGCGATCTCGGCGGACCGGCTGGGCTGCCGACGCTCGAGCAGCGATAAGAGGGCTGCCATGGAGGGCTCCTGCACAACCGCATACTGATCCTGAACCGAGCGGCGGCCGTTTCCGCCTGAGAGGCGCAGTGCCCCCATCGGCATCGACAACACCGCTCCGTCACCCACAATCAGAAGCGTGTGGACTGAATGCGGCAGCGCTCCCGGGGGCACCAGCCACCGACCCAGCTGCTGCGCTGCCTGGTTGAACTGCGAAGCCGAATCCGACAACGCTGCGGCAAGCGCCTCAGGGCCTGGAGACTCCGTGATGAACGGCGCCGTCAGGTCATGAGTCAGCTGACGGGCCAGCGGACTTAGTTTGTCCGTACCCGGCAACTGGTAAGCATGCACCGAATCGGCCGTGACCACCCACAGATAACCAGCGTCTTCGTTGATCCAGTATTCCAGGGCCGCGGTTCCGGCGCCGAGACTCCGTTGCAGCTCTCCGATCAGCTTCCCGGGCGCATGAAACAGATCCGCGCTTCCAGACAACGACTCTCCGCCGCTGCGACTCATCTCCGCTTCCAGGCGGTCTTCCTGCTCCATCAACCTGGCCACTTCGGACTCCAGCCGGGCAACCGCCGCGGAATGGGGATGCCCAGTTCGCATCGCAGCCAGACTGCTTTCCGCCAGGTGGATCCGGCGCAGGCTTTCCGCCTGTTGTGCGGGCAGATCGCCGCCGCCATTCGACTCGCGAGAGCCGCTCTCCTCCATCTGATCCAGCAGGAATCGCGCTCGCCCTCGTTCCGCAATCACCAGCGCCTGCCGGTCATAGCCGCTGTCGGGATGCAGCGCATTGAGGTGCATCAGCACATCGATCGCCAATGCATAGTAACTGTGCCAGGAGGAGAAATAGCCCGTGCGCAGGGAGTTTGGCGGCGTCGAATCGCGGGCGCTCTCAATGCCATCGAGCGCACCGTCGATATCCTTCAGGGCGCTCAAATCGTCTCCGCTCTTAAATTCCGCGTGCGCCAGCCCACCCAGGGCTGAAATCAAGCCGGGGTGATCGAACGATCGCCGGGCAATCTCCACCGCTTTCTGATAATCCGCTCGGGCCACAGGCAGTTTTCCCGCGCGCACCTCCAAATCTCCTTCCGCCGTCGCAATCTGCGCCAGCGCATCCGTCTCCTGAATCTCTGCGGCGAGCTGATTCGCCTGCGCAAAGTAGTTGCGCGCGTCAGTGAATTTCCCCAGCTTACTGCTCGTCGTTCCCAGCCCCAGCAGGACAAATACCTTCTCCCGCTTCATCCCCGCCGATTCCGCTAACTGCAGGGTCCGCGTATACGTGCCGAACGATGCGGATAACTGGCCTGCGTCTTCCTCCAGCTTCGCCCGCTGAATCATGGTCGCTAGTTGTCCGAGCAAATAAGGATGCTTCGTCCAGAATGCTTCGGCTCGCCCCTGCATGTCCTGGGATTGTGCCGCAGCCCCCAGCTGCTGATACAGGCTCGCCAGGTCCGTCTCCGCAAACCCGATCATCACGTCGGCGGCATTGATCTGTTCAAGCTGCAGAACCCGGGAGTAGGCCGCGAAGGCTGCCTGCATCCGCCCCTGCAGCAGATCGATGCTGCCAATCACGTCTTCGGTGTGCAGCATCCCGACCTGATCCTGCAGTTCCTGCCCCTTTACGATGGCATCGTCTTCATCCTGCAACGCGCCTTCATAATCCCCGGTCATCTGCAGCAGCTTGCCGCGATTCTCCAGCAGAACTTCCTGGTTGAAACTGTCTCCGGCCTCGGCAAACAGTCGCAGCGCATTCGAATAATCCTGCCAGCCCTCGCTGTAGTCCGCCAGGTCCGTCTGAATGAATCCCGCGGACTTCCATGCATTCGCCTGCTCGACGGGATCATGCGCATCGGGCAGCGCCACTGCCCGCAGTATCACGGCGCGCCCCTGCTCCGGCTGGCCCATGGTGAACGCGAGATAGATTGCCTTCCATGTGAGGGTCCGGCGGAGCATCGCAATGTCGTTGATCGTTTCCCAGGTCGACGCAGCCTGATCGTAAGCAGCCAGCGCCTCCTTTGCGTTGCCGGGATCGTGCTTTGCCCAAAGCGAGTCTGCCTCTGCCAATGCCTCCTCGCCCCTCTCGGCAATCCTCTCGTTTGCTTCTTCAGGATGAGGAACACCGGCAACAATCCGCACGATCGCCGCCTTCCTCTTGCTGGCTCCCACAATCACAAAAGACTGCGGTGTCTCGCTACCCGGCAGGGTCAGCCGTATCTGCGCGTTCTTCCCCGCCAGATTCGTTCGTGGAGTATGCGCGCGCCCGGCGCCATCGGTCCAGGTAACCGTGGAGGTCTGTTGTATCTCGGTAAGTGTAGTTACAACCGTCGTCCCGGCCCGCACAAGGATCGTGAATCGCAGGCTGGTGCCGGGCGGAATCTCCTTCTCGACCGCGGCGCTCCCGGGCGTAATCACCAGTTTCGCCAGCGGGCTATCGTCGGAAGCGGCAACGCCAGGCGAACCCACGGCCGCCATTACAAGAAAGACAGGCAGCAGACAGCATCGGACCCAGCGCGCGCTCCGTTGTCGTGCCCAGAGTCCCTCGCCTGACTGCATGATGCACGCTATTTTAGAGGATCGCCCCTGCTTTGGCCACGAGGAAGAATGCCTCTCTCCGCCTGTCCGGAGGCTTAGTGTTGCATGGTCTTTACGGTAGATTCTTCTCCGGAAACCCGGTCCAGATCCAGGTTGAGCCTGAGCACGTTCACCCGCGGCTCTCCCATAAATCCAAACTGCCGTCCCTCGATATGCCTCTCGACCAGGGTACGAACGGCAGATTCCGGCAGATGCCGCGCCGCCGCCACTCGCGGTACCTGATACAAGGCGCCCGCAGGCGAGATATCCGGGTCCAGCCCCGAAGCCGAGGTTGTCACCAGCCCAATGGGAACCTCTTTTCCGGGGTTCTGCTTTTGCAAAGCAGCCACATCTGCGTCAATGCGATCGATCAGCTTCTTGTTCGTCGGTCCATAATTCGATCCGCCGGAACTGGTCGCGTCGTAACCGCTGCCCGCCGCGGAGGGGCGCCCGTGGAAATAACGGTCGCTGCTGAAACTCTGACCGATAATCGCTGACCCGATCACCTGCCCATTGCGCATAACCAGCTGCCCGTCGGCTTGCCGGCGCATGGTGAGCTGGGCAAGGCCCATCACCAACAATGGATAACCAACTCCCAGCAATAGGGTCGTAACAATCGTGTAGCGAATCGCGATAATCAGCACGCTCTTCATAACTCTCCTCAGACCAGCCGCAGCCCGTTCAGCACCAGGTCGATCACCTTGATTCCGATGAAGGGCACAATGATCCCACCAATGCCGTAAACGATCAGATTGCGCCGCAGCAGGGCCTGCGCCGACATCGGCTCATATTTCACGCCCCTCAGCGCCAGGGGGATCAAGGCAACAATAATCAGCGCATTAAAGATTACTGCTGACAGGATTGCCGAGTGCGGCGTGGCCAGATGCATGATGTTCAGCGCATTCAGCACCGGAAACACGCCGGCGAACATTGCGGGAATAATCGCGAAATACTTGGCCACGTCGTTGGCAATGGAAAACGTGGTCAGCGCCCCGCGCGTCATCAGCAACTGTTTGCCGATCTCCACGATTTCGATCAGCTTGGTTGGATTGGAATCCAGGTCCACCATGTTGCCGGCTTCTTTTGCCGCCTGCGTCCCCGTATTCATCGCCACACCTACATCCGCCTGCGCCAGCGCAGGGGCATCGTTGGTGCCATCGCCGGTCATGGCCACCAGCTTGCCTTTGCCCTGCTCCAGCTTAATCAGGTCCATCTTGTCTTTCGGCTTGGCTTCGGCCAGAAAATCGTCCACCCCCGCCTCCCGCGCAATCACCGCCGCGGTCATGGGATTATCCCCGGTGATCATGATGCTGCGAATCCCCATCGCCCGCAGCCGCGCCAGACGGTCCTTTAGTCCGCCTTTCACAATGTCCTTCAGGTAAATCACACCCAGCGCCGTGCTGTTCTCCGCCACCACCAGCGGCGTCCCGCCCAGACGCGCAATCTCCTCCACCCGGTCGACAACCTGACGGGGCACTCGCGAGCCCTGCTGTTCCAGATAACGCGCAATCGCATCCGAGGACCCTTTGCGAATCTTCGTTCCCGGCAGATCGACCCCGGACATGCGCGTCTGCGCGCTGAAGGGCACAAAGGTGCAGTGCATCCCGGTCAGATCGCGTCCCCGCAGATTGTATTTCTCCTTTGCCAGCACCACGATCGAGCGCCCCTCCGGCGTTTCATCCGACAGAGACGCCAGTTGCGCTGCGTCCGCCAGCCGCTCCGTCGTGATATCCGGCGCCGGAAAGAACTCCGTCGCCTGCCGATTGCCCAGCGTGATCGTCCCCGTCTTGTCGAGCAACAGAGTGTTCACGTCCCCCGCCGCCTCCACTGCGCGCCCCGACATCGCCAGCACGTTGTACTGCACCAGCCGATCCATCCCGGCAATCCCAATCGCCGAGAGCAGAGCGCCAATCGTAGTGGGAATCAGACACACCAGCAGCGACACCAGCACGAAAATCGTCTGCGGCGCATGCGAATAGATCGCGAAGGGCTGCAGCGTCACCACCGCGAGCAGGAAGATCACCGTCAGTCCCGCCAACAGAATACTCAGCGCGATCTCATTCGGCGTCTTCTGCCGCTGGGCTCCTTCAACCAGCGCGATCATGCGATCCAGAAACGTCTCTCCTGGATTCGAAGTAATCCGAATCCTGATCCAGTCGGAGAGAACCCGCGTGCCTCCCGTTACTGCCGAACGATCGCCACCCGCCTCGCGAATCACCGGAGCCGATTCGCCCGTGATCGCGGACTCGTCCACAGAGGCCACCCCCTCAATCACTTCGCCATCGCCTGCGATAAACTGGCCCGCCTCCACCCGGATAACATCGCCCGACCGCAATTGCGAGCTGGAGACGGCCTCCGTCGACCCGTCCGCCTTCAGCCGGTAGGCCATGGTCTCCCCTTTGGCCTTGCGCAGCGTATCTGCCTGCGCCTTTCCCCGTCCCTCCGCCACAGCTTCGGCAAAGTTGGCAAACAGAACCGTGAACCAGAGCCACAGCGTAATCTGCAGATCGAAGCCGACCGGCTTGCGCTGCAGCGCCTCTTCGATCAGCAGCGCCGTCGTGACTACGCTGCCGACCTCAACCACGAACATCACCGGGTTCTTCATCATCACGCGCGGATCCAGCTTGCGAAGGGCATCGATAACTGCCTGGCGCAGGATTTCCGCGTTCCACATACTATGCTTGCGTGCCATCTTGATCCTCGCGTTATGGGAAGAGAGTTCCGTGCTGCAGCAGGAGGTGCTCCAGAATGGGTCCCAGGCTCAGCGCCGGGAAGAATGTCAGCGCACCGACGATCAGGATCACGCCGGTGAGCAGCAGCGTGAACAGCGCCGTATTCACAGGAAAGGTTCCCGGCGACGGTGGAATGCTCTTCTTTCGCGCCAGATTCCCCGCTACGGCGAGCATGGGAATCATCATCAGGAAACGGCCCACCAGCATCGTGAATCCCAGGCTGATGTTGTACCAGTGCGTGTTCGCGTTCAGTCCGGCAAAGGCGGAGCCGTTATTGCCCGTTGCCGACGAGTACGCATATAGGATCTCTGTAAGCCCGTGCGGACCGCTGTTCGTCAGGCTGCTCAAACCCATCTGCGGCGCAAGCAGGGAAATGGCCGTCAGCACCAGAATCATAACCGGGAAGATCAGGACATACAGCATCGACATCTTTACGTCGTACGCCTCAATCTTCTTGCCGAGGTACTCCGGCGTTCGCCCGACCATCAGCCCGGCGATAAAGACCGACAGCACCACAAAAATCAGCATTCCGTACAGTCCCGAGCCGACTCCGCCGAAAATGATCTCCCCCAGCATGATGTTCACCAGCGGAACCATCCCGCCGAGGGGCATGAACGAGTCATGCCAGGAGTTAATCGCGCCACAGCTGGCATCGGTCGTGATCGTCGCAAAGAGAGCCGAATCCGTAATGCCGAACCGCGTCTCCTTGCCCTCCATGTTGCCCCCGGCCTGCAGCGCACTCGCATGCTGATTCACCCCGTGCAGCATCGGGTGCGGTTGCGATTCCGCCCAGTAGGCGACCGTGAATCCCGCGGCGAACAGAATTGCCATGCAGGCAAACACCGCCCAGCCATGCCCCGGAGAGCCAGTCATGCGGCCCAGCGTCACCGTCAGTCCCCCGCCGATCAGGAAGATCAGGAACATCTCCAGGAAGTTGCTGAACGGGGTCGGATTTTCGAAGGGATGCGCGCTGTTGGCATTGAAGAATCCGCCGCCGTTGGTGCCCAGCTCCTTAATCGCCTCCTGCGACGCTACCGGTCCCTGCGCGATCACCTGCGTCTGGTGTTCAAGGGTGTGGGCCACCGAATACGGGTGCAGGTTCTCGACCACTCCCTGTCCGACCAGAACCAGAGCCGTCACAATGCACAGCGGCAGCAGGATGTACAGGCACGCCCGGGTTGTGTCCACCCAGAAATTCCCGATTGTCTTCGATTCGCGCCGCGCGATGCCCCGCACCAGCGCAATGGCCACTGCAATTCCCACCGCGGCACTGAAGAAGTTGTGATACGCAAGAGCCACCATCTGCGTGAAGTAGCTCATCGTGGTTTCAGGAATGTAGGCTTGCCAGTTCGTATTGGTGGTGAACGAAGCAGCTGTGCTCCAGGCAAGGTCCGGCGCTACGCCCCCCAGATGCTGCGGATTCCACGGCAGGAATCGTTGCCCGCGCTCGATCATGTAAGTCAGCAGCAGCGACACGAAGCTGAAGAACAGCATGGCGACCGTATATTCCCGCCACGACATCTCCTCATCGCCGTGAATTCCGCAGACCCGGTAAATCACCGTCTCGACCGGACGCAGAAAACGGAACTTGCCCTCGAACACTCGGGCCATGTAAATGCCCATGGGCCGGATGCAGAGAAGTAGAACGATAAAGTAGACAGCGAATTGCGCCCATCCGTTCAGGGTCATGTCAGAATTTCTCCGGATAGAGAAGCGCCACCAGCAAATACCCACAAATCAGGACGCTACAAATCAGAATGGCTATAGTCGTTCCATGCATCGCCGGCTACCTCAGCCTCTCGCACGCCGCGACATACAAAAGCGCGGCCACAAAAAATCCAATCGTGAACACCACCATCAGCAGGTCCCACATTGCTCTCTCCTTACCCGGTCCCTGTTCTCGCCATGCCAGTTCCCGGTAAGCATCCTTCAGAACTTCACCAGAATCGCGAAAATGATCTTCTGCTCATCGCGACGCATATCCGGCTGCCACAGGTTCGGATAGCTGGCATTTGCGGCGCACGCGCTTTTAGCCGCGGCTATATTCGCCGCGTATTCCTGGCTGTATTTGAGCCAGGGCATCGTCGTGTATCCAAAACCCGCATCGGCGGACGTCGTCCCGTTCGTGCAGGTAAAGTCAGCCGGACTGCCAATCGCGGTAAGGGTGTTGCCCCCCGGAGGCGTTGAGCCGCCACGGCCCGCCCAGTACGGCACATCGGAGTGGCGATAGCCGTACTCCCCGCGGAAGGTGATGTACTGGTTGGGCATGTAATCCCAGGTCAAAGTTCCATCGTGACCATGGAAGGGCTGGCCTGGATCCTCGGGGAAGTAGGCGCTGCCGGTCACCGCCGTCGCGCCATTGATGGGAGGCAGCAGAACCAGATAGCGGCCGGGGTTGTTGACCAGGCCGCCGCCCACCGTCAATCCGTACTTGTCCTTGTCAAACCAGAGGCGGTTGTAAGCCATCGCGCCCAGAAAACTCTGCTTCTGGTAATCCACCGCGGGCGTCGTTGAGGTAGCCGGCACAAAAACCTTGCGATTGGCCGACCCGGTACAAGCCACGCCTGTGCCGCTTTCGCAGCCGGCGTCTGCCGTTACAGAGAACGCCATCCGGTCGATCCTGCTGTCCGGCCGATCGTAGTATTTCAATTCGAAGCTGTTATCGGTATGGAAACGCGTGCGCCCATGAACGCCGTAATCATCCTCACCGTATCCATAATTGTTGGAGATGATGTTGATGGAGTTCGTTGGGGTCCACTTCACCTGACCTCCCAAGCCGGGCTTAGTCCCAAAGCGCGCGTACGACTGCCAGCCGTTGATAAACCACGGTTCGATCTTGAGGTGCTGGGTGGGAAATACCTGGATGCGCGCCCCATTGAAGAACCAGGGCGTGTTGGAAGATACAAAAGACGGCTGATACGCCCAGTTATCGAAGTTATAGAAGCTGAACAGCCCGATATAGGAGAGAAAGATCCCGCCATCCAGGTTGACGCCGTGCATGACGTCCCAGTGGTAGCCGCCGTATGCCTCAGATAGATAGCGATACGCCTGATCCAGATTCCACTGGCCTCGCGATACACTCGCATCGTTGCGCGGAGTCGTGGCGGAATACTCGCCAAACTGCGTCATCAGCCGGGCATGAACGTGATCGATCAGCAGATCCCCGCCGACGCCCATCTGTTCCAGCTGCACTTCCTGCGAACGAAAGACTTCGCTTGACCCCCCGATCGTGTCGTCGGCCGGATGATTGAAGTCCAGGTTGTAATTCGTGTCCACGCGGATTTCCGGCGTGAAGTACTTCGTGCATAGCGGGCAATCGATGGTCCGGGGATTGCCGTTCAGCCATCCCCACCATGCGTCAGCAAACGGCGTGACTTTGTCGACCGGGGGATTGCCGGCCGGCTGCCCCGCGCTCGCCGTAGCGACAGCGGCGGCCGGAATAACGGAAGACGCGACCGGCACCGGACCGGAAGCGGATGAAGTGTGCTGCAGATCCTCTTTGGCGGTGGTCAGTTTCGCCGCAGTTTCGGCTGCTGTGGCATCCGCAGGCACGGTTCCCCGTGTTTTCAGCTCCGCCTCCAACTCCGCAATTCTCGCCTTCATCAGCGCCAGTTCCCGCAGAATCTCTTCGTTAGTCGCGGTTGCCGGTGTTCCACCACTTGTGGAGTCGACAACCGCCGACGAATTCTCCTGAGCCCTGATTTCCGGAGCACCGGCCAGCAGGCCGGCAGCGACACTCACGATCATCAGCACACTCCACGCGGAGCGTGCGGGGGAAAAACGGATTAGCGACATGGGTAATCCTCGTGGCCTTGCCGGTCGTTACCTTCCCCGGCAACTTTCGAGGCTATCGGTCAGAACGGAAGAGAGAGGAAAGGAAGTCGTAAGGGATTCGTAAGGCCGACCCCCACGCGATCCGCCACCTACTCTGCCGAACCTTCCGGCAGAAAACGATAACCCACCCACGGCTCCGTCTGGATGTACTCCTTCAGCGTGTCGCCCTGCAGCTTCTTGCGCAGCTGACCCACAAACACCCGCAGATACTCAGGCTGCTGCGCCGACTGCGCACCCCACACTGCAGTCAGCAGCACCCGATGGGTCAGAACTTTCCCCGCATTGCGCGCGAACAGCAGCAGCAGATCGAATTCTTTGGGCGTCAGATGCACGGCTTTGCCGCGCACGCTTACAGTATGGGCTGCCGCATCGATAACAAAGTCGCCGGTCTCCACCGGACCTTCGCCTGGACGCTCCGGAGCACGCCGCAAATGCGCCCGAATCCGCGCCAGCAGTTCCTGGGTGCTGAAGGGCTTCGTGACGTAGTCATCGGCGCCCGCATCCAGCGCCTCAATCTTGGCATTTTCCTGTTCTCGTACCGACAGCACCAGAATCGGGATCCTGCTGGTGCGCCGAACGCTGCGGCACAACTCCACGCCGCTCATCCCGGGCATCACCAGATCCGTCACAATCAGGTCGGGCTGCCATTCCTCGATCAGCCGCAGCGCTTCCTCCGGATCGTTCGCCGTGCGCACATCGTATCGCTGCGCAGAAAGCGAGGCGCGCAGCACCCGCGTAATCTGCACCTCGTCGTCCACCACCAGGATTCGTTCTGCCACCGCCTCGCTCCGGGTTATCATCGCCAGTCATGGAGAAGGATACAGCGCGCACGGCCCAGATGGCCTTTCGCTATGCCGTTCTCACCGCCGCCGCGGTCCTCGTGGTTGTGCTCTTCCGCCTCGTTCGCGTCAACGAAACAACCGTCGCCCTGGCCTTCCTCATGCTCGTCCTCTGGACTGCCTCGCGCTGGCGCCTCATGTATTCGGTCTACCTCTCTCTGCTGTGCACCGCGCTGTACAACTTCTTCTTTCTTCCGCCCGTTGGACGCCTCACCGTCGAGGATCCCCGCAACTGGGTCGCCCTGGCTTCCTTCCTCTGCTGCAGCGTTCTCGTCAGCCACCTCTCCAACCAGGAGCACAGACATGCCGAGGCTCTGGAACAGCGCCGCCACGAAGTCGAACGCCTTTACGAGTTTTCGCAGCAGCTGCTCCTGCAGGAAGATCTGACAACCCTGGCGCGCGCCGCGCCCTCCATCATCGCGTCCGTCTTCGGGCTTCCCGCCGCGGCTCTCTACCTTCGTGAGCCGAATGTGTCCTACACCTCCGATCCCGAGAACCGGCTGCCCCCCGGCCTCGATCTCAGTCTCACCACGACTCAGGCAGACACGATCCCGGGAGCGCCGGGCGCCCCTCGCATCGTTCCCCTCTCGCTTGGCATGCGCTCGCTGGGCGCGCTGGCGATGACTCAGGCCGGGTACGCCCCCGGCATCTACGAGGCGATCGCAAACCTGCTGGCCATCGCGCTGGAACGGGCCGCGGCTCTCGAGCGCACCAGCCGTCTGGAGGCCTCCCGCCAGAGCGAGCGTCTGCGCTCCGCCCTCCTCGACTCCATCACCCACGACCTGCGCACCCCGCTCACAGCCATCCGCGCCGCCGCTACTACCCTCGTCAGCGATCCGGGCCTGCCCGATGCGGAACGTACCGAACTCTCGACCGTCGTCGCGGAAGAGAGCGCCCGCCTCGACCGCCTCATCGGCCAGGCCGTGGAGATGGCCCAGCTGGATGCCGCAGCCGTTCAGCTGCGCGCCGAGCCGCAGGATGTGCGCGAGCTGCTCGAGACCACCATCGACGAAATGCGCTTTCAGCTGCGCGGCCGCCTCGTCGACATTCTGGCGGCCGCCACTTTGCCCCCCGTTCTCATGGACCGGGAACTCATCTCCCGCGTGCTCCGCCACCTTGTCGAAAATGCGCTGGCCTATTCTCCTCCCGGCTCACCAATCAACCTCACCGCGAACCGGGAGGGAGATCGTCTCGTCATCGCCGTCGCCGACCAGGGGCCCGGCATTGATGCCCGCGAACAGCCCTTCATCTTCGACAAATTTTTCCGCGGGCGACAATACCGATCGTCGGCGCGAGGCACCGGCATGGGCCTCGCCATCTCGAAAGCAATTGTGGAAGCGCACCACGGAGGCATCGCCGCCGCCAATGGACCCACGGGCGGAGCCACTCTCACCTTCTGGCTGCCCCTGGCCGGCTAAGCGCCCAACGAAAAAGCCGGCGCGCGCATCGCGGCCGGCTCCCTGGCCTCTCAAGGGCTTCTATCCGACGAAGTCCACCTGCACCGGATGCGGAATAATCCCGCGCTCGTGCCCCATCTCCAGCAGAGTCCGGATCGCCTCGCGCCCGTCGTCGCCGTAATTCAGCGTCCGCTCGTTCACATACATCCCCACGAACTTGTCCGCCAGATTCGTATCCAGGTCGCGTGCGAACTGCATCGCGTACGCCAGCGCCTGTTCCCGGTGATCCAGCCCGTGCTGAATGCTGTCCCGCAGCGCCTGGGTGACTTTCTGCATCGCGTGCTCGCCCAGCGACCGCCTGATTGCGTTTCCGCCCAGCGGCAGCGGCAGGTTTGTCTGCTCGCCCCACCACACGCCCAGATCCAGCACCTTGTACAGCCCGCTGTGCGAATAAGTGAGCTGCCCCTCGTGAATGATCAGACCCGCCTGGAAGTTCCCCGCCAGCACCTGCGGGATGATCTGGTCGAACGGCACCACCGAGGTTTCCACCTCCGGCGCGAACAGCTTCAGCGCCAGATACGCGGTGGTCAGCGTCCCGGGGACCGCAATCTTCACCTTGCGAATCTCGTTCAGATCAAACGGCCGGGGCGCCACGACCATCGGCCCGTAGCCCTCGCCCACCGATCCGCCACACGCCATCAGCGCGTAATTTTCCTGAATGTAGGGATAAACGTGGAACGAGATCGCCGTCACATCGTAAAACGCCTCGCGGATCGCTCGCTGGTTCAGCGTCTCGATATCGCAAAGCACGTGGTTAAACTTGTAGCCCGCCACACGAACTTTGTTCGTGGCCAGCCCATAAAACATAAACGCATCGTCCGAGTCCGGACTGTGTGCAACTTTAATTTCACGTGTGGCTGGCAAAATTGTGGCATCCGCGGCAGTCGAAGTGGTGCTCAAGTTCCTGGTCCTTTCGCATTTCCCGGACGCGTCCCGTTCGATCCACTCTTTCCGCGCGTCCTTCCTCATTCTCCTATAAACCCCTGCGGATCGGGAAAGAATCCCTCCGCTCCCGCACGCCACACGACGCCGACACTCCGAGTGCCCCATTCCTGTCGCGCTTTCTGCCACCGGGGGGGCCCGCCTGATCCTCTCCCCTACAATAAGAACCAGAAAGTCTCCGCATGCGCCCGCGTCCCTATTGGCTGTCGATCCTCGCGCTTCTCATCGCGTCCCTCACGGTCTCTGCCGCGACCCCACCCGCGCCAACCGTCACCGCACCCCACCTCAGCGTCACCCTCCTCGTTCCTCCCGCGCAGATCTATCCCGGCCAGTCCTTCACCGCCGGCCTCGATTTCAAAATGGAACCCGGCTGGCACGTCTACTGGATCAATGCCGGCGACTCCGGCGAGCCCCCCAAAATCCAGTGGCATCTTCCCGCCGGCATTACCGCCGATCCCCTCCAGTTCCCCCCGCCCAGGCGCCTGCCCCTCGGTCCCCTCATGGACTTTGGCTATGAGAACGAAGTCGTCTTCCCCATCGCCATGCACGTCGCCGCGGACTTCCATCCGTCCGCCCCTAACGCGACCCTCGCCGCCCACGTTTCCTGGCTAGTCTGCCGCGAAGTCTGCATCCCCGGCAAAGGCGACCTCGCCGTCACCCGCGCCGCCGTCGCCAGCGCGCCCGCCGCTCCCTCTACCGACGCCGTCGCGCAATCCCTCGTCACCCATTTCCGAATGCAGCTTCCGCAGCCCCTGCCTCCCGGTGATGCCGCCCGCTTCCGCTCCACGCCCAAAGGCTTCATCCTCGAGATCGCCACCGGCAGCCGGATTTCCGCCGCGCAATTTTTCCCGCTCGATCAGAACATTCTCGCCAACGCCGCGCCCCAGCCCGCGAAGCCCCTCGCCAGTGGAGTCCAGCTCACCCTGACGAAAGACGACAATCTGAGCCAGCCGCCGCCTCAGATCAACGGCCTCATCGAACTTCCCGGCGGCGCAGCCTTTATCCTTCACGCCACGCCCGGGGCCGTCGCACCCGCCACCGCCTCCAGTTCCGCTGCGGACCTCGCCGGCATCGCAGGCCTGGCCTTCATCGGTGGAATCCTCCTCAACCTCATGCCCTGCGTCTTCCCCGTCCTCTTCATCAAAGGGCTCGCGCTCGTCCAGTCCGGCCAGCATGAGCGCCACCGCCTCCGCGCCCATGGATGGGTCTACACCCTCGGCATCCTCTTCTCTTTCTGGATCGTTGTCGCCGTCCTGCTCATCCTCCGCGCCGCCGGCCGTCAGCTTGGCTGGGGATTCCAGTTCCAGTCCCCCATCTTCGTCGCCCTCATGGCGATGCTTCTCTTCTTCCTCGGCCTCGCCCTCGCCGGACAATTCGAAATCGGCCTCTCCCTCACCAGCGCCGGTGGATCGCTCGCGCAAAAGCAGGGCTATGCCGGTAGCTTTTTCACCGGCGTCCTCGCCATGGTCGTCGCCACGCCCTGCACCGCGCCCTTCATGGGAGCCGCCATCGGTTACGCGCTCTCCCATTCGGCCTGGGTCAGCTTCGTCGTCTTCACCGCCCTCGCTCTGGGACTCGCCGTCCCCTACCTCCTCCTCGCATACTTCCCAGGATGGGCGCGCCTCCTCCCCAAACCCGGCGCGTGGATGGAAGTCCTCAAGCAGGCCGTCTCCGTCCCCATCTTTGCCACGGTCATCTGGCTCGTCTGGGTCTACCTCCGCGTCGCAGGAACCGGCCTCTCCCTCAGCGCCCTCCTCGCCGCCTTCCTTCTCCTCGCCATTGCAGGATGGTTCCTGGGCCGCTGGCCCGGCCGCACCGGCCCCGCCGTAGTCGCGGCCCTTATCATCGCCCTCGCCATCGCCATCCCCGTCTCGATCCTGCGCGCGCTGCCCCCGCCCCACATCGAAACCACCGCATTCGTCCGCAACGGCGACCCGTTCGACATCGCCGCTCCAGGCTCCCGGCCCCAGGCTCCCGGCTCCGACTGGCAGCCCTTCACTCCCCAGCGCCTCGCGGAACTCCGCGCCCAGCACCACGCCGTCTTCATCGACTTCACCGCGAGCTGGTGCCTCTCCTGCCAGGTGAACGAGCGCCTCATCCTCGACCGCTCCGACGTGAAGCAGCGTCTCCATGACTCCGGCGTTACCCTCCTCCGCGCTGACTGGACCAACCAGGACCCCGCCATCACTCAGGAGCTTGCCTCCCTCGGACGCAGCGGTGTCCCCACCTACGTCCTCTACCCCCCCGACCCCAACACCCCACCCCACGTCCTGCCCGAAGTCCTCACCCCCGGCATCGTCCTCGACGCCCTGAGCGCTCTGCCCAAATCCCAACGGCAGTAAACAAATGTCATTCCGAGCGGAGCGCCGGCCGAGATCCGTCCAGCGGTGAAAGTACCTCCCGGCGCGCAGCCGAGGAACCCCCGTAGCGAAACGAACTGCACGCATCATCGAAGTTCTCGGCGCGGAGGGATCGGTCGCGCAGCGGTCGAAACGGATCTGAAGCGTTGCGCCGTCCCCCCGCTCTCATGCTCGAAGCTTCCGCATGACCGGCCTTACAGTAACAATCTGTCAATGAGCGCATTTGCCCTGAAGGCGCTAATTCTACCTTCGCGCGACTTGCCACAGACCCCATGGTCGTCTCAAGTACTATCCTCCGCTTCAAGAACCCTCAGCCATTCCGGCATGGCTGAGGCGTTCAGAACCACGTTTGAGGTATTCCCCAGGGTTGGCCCCGACAAC
>DASRRO010000009.1:0-42920 GCA_035656855.1 Acidobacteriaceae bacterium
CACCCTTGGCCTGAACGTCTTTGCCATCGACTACCAGGGATTCGGCCACAGCGCCGGCCGCCATCCCACCGAGCGCCTCGCCGCCGCTGACTCCACCGCCGCCTGGACGTATCTCACCGACATTCGCCACATCCCCGCCCGCGACCTCATCGTCTACGGCGATGGCGCCGGCGCCGTCTTTGCCGCTCATCTCGCCGCCACCTTCGCCCCCGCCGCTGTCATCCTCCAGGACCCGCCTCCTCCCGCACGCCGGACCTTTGCCTCCGATGCTCGCGCCCGCATCCTGCCACTGTGGCTGTTACAAAAAGAGTTCCTCGATCCCTCTGCCGATCTCACCCACAGCCATCCCCCGCTTCTCTTCCTCGATCGCCAAGGCAATACCCACCGCACCGCTCAACTCTTCCGTCTCGCCTCCGTCCCAAAGCAGCTCTGCGACCTCCGCTCCGCCCCGCCCTCCGCTGTCACCGCCGCCCTCAACCGCTTCCTTGACCAGGCGCTCCCCGAATCGCCCTCTGCAAATCCGGTGCCCGTGCGTTAATCTATCCGCCATCAGGAGCAGGTGATGAGAACTGGTGTCCTCACTGCCGTTCTTTTCCTCGTCGCCGCTCTGCCTGCACAATCCCCCGCCCCCACTTCTCGCTTCCGCGCTGTCACCATTCCCGCCGGGCCCAGCCCCCGCTGGATCACCGTCGCCGACCTCAACCACGACGGCCGCCCTGATCTCCTCATCGCCGACGCCCCTGAAGATCGCGACGGATTCATAACTGTCCTCCTCGGCAATGGCGATGGCGCCTTTCTGCCTGCACCCGGCTCACCCGTTCCCGCCGGCCACCTCCCCAATGACATTGCCGTCGCCGACATGAACGGTGATGGCCATCCCGATCTCGTTATCGCCGATCACCAGTCCCCCTATGTCAGAATCCTGCTCGGTGACGGCACCGGCCGCTTCCGCCTCGCTCCCGGCTCCCCCGTCGACGTGCATTCGTACCCGCACCCGCACGCCGTCGTCGCCGCCGACTTCAATTCCGACGGCCACCCCGACGTCGCTACCGATAGTTGGGGCAACAATCAAATTGAACTCCTCCTCGGGGACGGCTCCGGTCGCCTCCTCTCTCCCGGCACGTTCTTTCCCACCGGCCGTCGCCCCTACGAACGTCTCCGTTCCGCTGATTTCAACCGCGACGGCCATCCCGACATCGTCACCACCGACCTTGACGCCGGCACCGTCTCCATCCTCCTCGGCGACGGCCGCGGCCGCTTCACGAACGCAAGCGGCTCGCCCTTTCCCGCCGGCGCCAAACCCTGGGAAGTCGCCCTCGCCGACATCAATGGCGACGGCAACACCGACCTCGTCCTGATCCCCTATCAGCGCGACATCGCCGGTCCCGCGCAGAACATCGTCACCGTTCTCCGCGGAGACGGGCACGGTTCTTTTCACCCAATGTCCAGTCCGCCTCTCGACCTCGCCGCCTGTCGCGGCCCGAACAGCGTTGCCGCCGGCGATCTAACCGGTACAGGCCGTACCACCATCGCCGTCGCGTGCGCCGAAAGCAAAACCCTCATGCTCTATGACCGCTCCGCCAACGGCTCCTTCACCGCGTCCTCCATGCCCATCGCCGGCGGATGGGGATCCGTCGCCATCGCCCGCCTCACCGCCGATCCCCGCGCCGCCCTAATTACCGCCAACAACGACAACGCCACCATCACCCTCTACTTCCCCCGCTGATCCCCTGTACCCCGTACCCCGCACCCTGCACCCTTCCCCTGTACCCCGTACCCTGAATTGACCCCCCGCCCCAAACCCCGTAAACTTAATCTTTGCGGCGGATGCGCGGCGTCTGTCTCCTCTGCCCGCATTCATTTCCGAAAGAGGGATTCAATTCACTCATGGCGAACCATGTTTCCGCGCTCAAGCGCGTCCGGCAGACCGAAAAACGCACCGCGGTGAACCGCTCCAGCCGCACTCAGTTCCGCTCCAGCCTGCGCTCCCTCCGTGAAGCCATCCAGAAGGGCGACGCCAAAGCTGCCGGCGAGCAGTACCGCGCCACCGTCTCCGTTCTCGACAAGAGCGTGCAGAAGGGCGTCCTCCACGCCAACACCGCCTCGCGTTACAAGAGCCGCCTCAACGCCCGCGTTAAAGCCGTCTCCGCAAAAAAGGCCTAACCGCCCTAATCGTTCGCCAAAATCAAAGGCGCAGCTCCCCGAGCCGCGCCTTTTGTATTTCTAACCCCTGATCCCTGCTCTCTGCTCTATCTCTCTCAGCCCCTCCTGCCCAGCAGTTGCTCCACCGCCTCCCTTTGGTAGCGCGACATCCGCAGTTCCTCGCCGCTCTCCAGCACCACAATGTGGCTGCCCCGGAACCACGGCTGCACTTCCCGAATTCGGCTGCGGTTCACGATCGTCGATCGATGAATCCGCACAAAGTCCCGCGGATCCAGCTTCTCCATAAGGCTCTGCAGCGTCTCCCGCACGTCGTAGATCCTGCGCGATACATGAAGCCGCGCGTAATTCCCTTCCGCCTCAATCCAGTCAATGTCGGCAACCTCGACAAACAAAATCCGTCCTCGCGTTGAAACCGTCAGCCGCTGTGCATAGTCCGTCTGGAACCGCGTACGGTCCAGCAGCGAGAACAGCCGCCGCGCCGCTTCCTGGTCCAGCTTGCCCACACAGCGATCCCGCGCCCGTGCCAGCGCCCTCCTCAGTCGTTCTGCTGCAAACGGCTTCAGCAGATAGTCCACCGCATTTGCATCGAAGGCCCGAAGCGCATAGCGATCGAACGCCGTTACAAATATCGTCACCGGCATCTGTTCCACGCCCACCGCCTCCACCACGTGGAACCCGTCCATCTCCGGCATCTGCACATCCAGAAACACCAGGTCCGGCCGGTTGCGCCGAATCGCCTCTACCGCTGCTTCCCCATCCCCACATTGCCCGATCACCTGCACATCCGGCTCCGTCCTCAGCAGACGCAGCAACGCCCTCCGCGCCAGCGGCTCGTCATCCACGACCAGCGCCCGCAGCGTCACCGGCGGGCCCCCAACGACTCCGGACCCGCCACCACCTGCCGGGTCCGCGTCGGAATATGGATCCGTGCCACCGCTCCCCGCTTCCCATTTGAACGAAACACCAGCCGCGCCCCAGGACCGTACAGATGTTCCAGCCGCGCCCGCGTATTCTGCAGCCCTACCCCTCTCCGCAAGAGCGCTTCACCCTCCTCCTCCACTACGCTGTTGCCGTTCCACACCTCCAGTTCCAGCCCGCCTTTGTCCAGCCGCGCATACACCTCGATCGTGTCGTCCCCTCTATGCTTCCCAATGCCATGCCGGATCGCGTTCTCCACCAGCGGCTGCAGCAGCAGCGGCGGCACGCGCTCGCCCAGCGTCGCCTCGTCCGCGTGAATCTCCACCGTCAGCCGATCCCCAAACCGCTTCCCCTGGATCCCCACATACAAATCCAGAAACTCCAGCTCTCGTGCCAGCGGCACTTCCGCGGTTCCCATTTCATCCAGAGAGATGCGCAGCAATTCGCTCAGCCGTAACAGCACATCTTCGGCCGCCTGCGGATCCTCCTGCACCAGCGTGATCGCCGCCTGCAGCGTATTGAACAAAAAGTGTGGGTGAATCTGCATCCGCAGCATCTCCAGTTCCGCCGACGCCAGCCGTGCCTCCAGTTGCGCCTGCCGCAACTCGCGCTGCCTTACCTCTTCACGCAACCGAAGAAACGCCACCACTCCCACGATCCCGGAGTAGGCCAGCACGCTCCACATCCCCTCCTTTTCGATAGCTTCGAAAATCAGGTCCATCAGCGGCGCGTGCAGTTCGTACCGGAACGTGTAGAGCCATCCCGCCGTGCCTCGCATCGCCGCGTGCACGCCCACCAGCACCACGCATGCCGCCATATGCGGAAACACGATGCGCTGCGCCCAGTGATCTCGCGTCAGCGGATACGCCCGCGCGATCGCCAGCACCACCGGCGTCAGCGGAACCCACGCATACCAGTTGAACGCCGCCCAGATAAAGTAGTGGAACATCGGCAGGACGTACCCGCGGCTGGCGTCCCCCACCATCACCTGCGCACCTTCCAGCGCCACCAGCAGCGACCACCATGGCAGCGACAACGCCATCTGCCGCAAATAGGCGCGCAGCGTCAACGGGATTGGGAACCACGCGTCCTGCATCGAAATGGGTCGCCGGATCGCCACCGTCCTCACCTTTCGGTTTCTTTATAGCCTCTTTCATCTCGCCCCTGAGAAGAGAAAAGCGCCGCTCCTCGCGGCCGTTGCGATTCGCATCCCTGCTGCGACGATTCGCCCCACCCAATTCCTGGCCGCCCTTTTGCCATACCCTGCCCCTCTCGCTTCGCCCTACCCTCAGGTCACAAAGGAGCCATCCGCCATGCGATCTTCAACGGCAGTTCTCCTCGCGATCACCGCCACTGCTCTTAGTGCGCCGCTCATACGGGCGCAAAGCCTCCCGGCCTCGGGTCTCTCCGCTCAGGATCTCCCCGCCGCGATCCACCAGCAGGAGATTCTCCTCCAGCAGCCCACTTCCCGCGCGGACGCCCTCGCCTGGTGGAAGCTTGCCCGCCTCAATCAGGATGCCGCCCGTTATCCCGATGCCCAGCACGCCTACACCCAGGCCCTCGCCCTCCTGCAAAACGGCGACCGTGCCACCCTCGCCGATGTCATGGATGGCCTTGGCACCTTATACGCAGAAACCGGCGATTACGCCCACGCCGAGCCCCTCGAAACCCAGGCCCTCACCCTCCGCGAAGCCCTCGGCGATCGCACCGGCGAAGGCCGCAGCTGGATGCACCTCGCCATGCTCTCGCTGGGCCGCCACGACATCGCCTCCGCCGCCCACGATGGCCAGCTCGCGACCCAGCGTCTCCTCGATCCATCCATCCCTTCCGCGCCCGAAGAGCAAATGACCGCCCTCATCGACCTCGCGCTCGTGCGCTGCGCCCAGAACCTGCCCTCGGCCGCCATCCCGCTTCTCAAAAACGCGCACCGTATCGCCCAGACGACCAGCCCCGCCGGCGGCTTCCCCGCTGCCTTCACAGAATTCCTCCTCGGCTATGCCAACTGGCGCGACGGCAACCTGCATGCCGCCGCCACACTCATGAAGCGCGGAGCCGCCGGCCTCGAATCCCAGCTCGGCCCTCAACACCCGACCTATATCTCCGCAATGGCCCAGTACGCGACCTTTCTCGACCAGACGCACCACACCGCCGAAGCCTCAGAACTCCGCGCGCACTTGGCCTCCGGCTCGCGACTGCCGCCTCTGTCCCCTGCGGCCTTGACTGCCCAGCTGCATCGCTGAAGCCCTACCGTGCGATACTCTCCCCCGCATGGCCTGGCGTTGAATCAGGGACCCTCACCCTGTCACGAATCGGGTACCATGCTGCAACGGAGGTCGCCATGTCCGCAGGCCCCGGTTTTGACACCGGTCTGGACGCCCGCAGCGCACCCCTCGCCCTCACTTCCGAGGAGTTCCGCACTCTCGGCTACCAGCTCATCGACCGCATTGCCGCATTTCTTGACTCACTGCCCAGTCGCCCCGTGAACCCCGCCGAATCCCCCTCCGCCGTCCGTGATGCCCTCAACGCAGTCCGCCCTCTGCCCGAACGCGGCACTGACCCATCGCGGCTGCTCGACCACGCCGCCTCGCTCCTCTTCGATCACTCTCTCTTCAACGCTCACCCGCGCTTCTGGGGCTATATCACTTCGTCCGCCGCCCCCATCGGCGCCCTCGGCGATCTGCTCGCTGCCTCCGTCAATCCCAATTGCGGCGCGTGGGACCTGGCTCCCATGGCCAGCGAAATCGAAGCCCAGACCATCCGCTGGATCGCCGAAATCATCGCCTATCCCACCGACTGCGGCGGCCTCTTCGTCAGTGGCGGCAACATGGCCAACTTCGTCTGCTTCCTCGCCGCCCGCCAGGCCAAAGCTCCATTCGATGTCCGCACCCGCGGCATGAACGGCACTCGCCTGCGCCTCTATTGCTCGAAAGAAACTCACACCTGGGTGCAGAAAGCCGCCGACATCGCCGGCCTCGGCACCGATGCCATCCGCTGGATTCCGTCTGACGCTCGACAGTGCATCGACCTCGCGGCTCTTCGCGCCGCCATCCTTCAGGATCGTGCCGCCGGCGATCAGCCCTTCCTCGTCATCGGCGCGGCCGGCTCCGTCAGTACTGGCGCGGTCGATCCCCTTCCTGAAATGTCTGCACTCTGCCGCGAGTTCGACCTCTGGTTCCACGTCGATGGAGCCTACGGCGCGCTCGCCGCCGTTCTCCCCGACGCTCCGCCCGCTCTCGCCCATCTCGCACTCGCCGACTCTGTGGCTGTCGATCCCCACAAGTGGCTCTATGCCCCCCTCGAAGCCGGATGCGCCCTGGTCCGCTCATTGGAAAAACTGCGCGCTGCGTTTGCTTATCATCCCCCCTACTACGCCTTCGGCGACGAGGCCATCAACTACTTTGATCTCGGCCCGCAGAACTCCCGCGGCTTCCGCGCTCTCAAAGTCTGGCTCGCCCTCCAGCAGGTCGGCCGCGAGGGCTACGTCCGCATGCTCTCTGACGACATTCGCCTCGCGCGCGAACTGTACGACCGCGTCGCCCACGAGCCCGAGCTCGAAGCCTTCACCCACTCCCTCAGCATCACTACTTTTCGCTTTGTTCCCTCTACCCTCGACCCCGCCCACCCGCGCACCGCGGAGTACCTCAACCAGCTCAACCGCGAACTGCTCACTGCCCTGCAGAACAGCGGCGAGGTCTACCTCTCCAACGCCATCCTCGACGGCCGATTTGCCCTCCGAGCCTGCATCGTCAACTTCCGCACCTCCCTCGCCGACATCGACGTTCTCCCTCCGCTCGCCGTACGCCTCGGCCGCCAACTCGACGCAACCCTGCGCCCCCGCGCCTTCGACGGATCTGTTCCGCTCCCATAAGACTCCGGGTGCTCTCTGCGTCCTCTCGAGCGGATCTTTCTCCCTCGCTCGGCCCACCACCGGAAAACCATCGGAACAAAGCGCCAACGCCTCGCTCGAACCCGCATCCTCCACCGCCGACAGCGCAAATTTGTGTCAGAACGCGCCAATCGCCGCTCGGAAATCACCGCTCGGGAATCACCGCTCGCCCGATTGCCACTCGCCGCCAGACCGCAGGGCCGCCAACCCCGGTGTTTCCCCCCGGCCAGGTTCACCCCCAGCAAGAAGCAAACTCCCCTCACACCGGATGGTCAAAGGACTTCCTCGCCGGCCAGCCCCGAAGTAATGCCCGAAGACCCGAATTGAAATATCAGTCTCTCCCGCCGGCTCTCTCTTACGCACACGCTACAGCCCACGGTCTACCGCCCTCTCGCTGTTTCATTTACTCTTCCCCTGTGATTCCAGCGCTGCGTCGGGACTTCAACGCCGGCTTTCGCCCCGAGACCTTCCGCTCCCTTCTCCACGGCCTCGACGCCTTCGCACGCACGCACGTCGCCTTCCCCATCGCAGAAACGCCCTGCTTCTTTCCCCGCGAACTCCTCGACGAAATGGCAAGCACCGGCGCCAATCTCACCCGCCAGCTCCTCGCCAATCCCGTCTACCTCGACCGCTCCCTCGCCGCCGTCCCCGAACCGTGGCGCGCCGCCAACCAAACCGCGCATCCGCACTTCCTCACCGCCGACTTCGGTCTCGTCCGCGAATCCGATGGCCGCCTCACCCCCCGCCTCGTCGAGATGCAGGCCTTCCCCTCCGTCTTCGCATTTCAGTGGGCCGTCAGTGAAGCGTATCGTTCCGCCTTCTCGCTTCCGCCCACCCTGGACTACCTCTTCAACGGCCTCACCGAAACATCCTTCTGGCATCTCCTCGACCGCACCATCGTCGCCGGCCACGATCCGGAGACCGTCGTCCTCATCGACGTCGATCCCGCCCAGCAGAAAACCCTGCCCGACTTTCACATCACCGCCGACCGCCTCGGCATCCGCATCGTCGATATCGCCGCTCTTGAACCCATCGATCCGGATCCCGCCCGCCCCGACCGTTTGCCCCGCCTCGGCTACCGCAACGGCAGCCGCCTCATCCCCATCCGGCGCATCTACAACCGCGCCATCGTCGACGAGCTCGTCCGCAAACAAACCCATCTCCAGTTTGATTACCGCGAGCCTTTCGATGTCGAATGGGCCGGCCACCCCAACTGGTACTTCCACATCAGCAAATTCTCCCTGCCCTGGCTCGACCACCCTGCCGTCCCGCCCGCCGTCTTCCTCAGCGATTTCCTTGCGGACCCGCCCAACGGCCCCCATCGCCGCCGCCTCCCCACCGAACGTAACCGCTGGATTCTAAAACCTCTCTACTCGTTCGCCGGACAGGGCATCCAGTTCGCCCCCTCCGACGAGCAGCTCGCTGCCATTCCCCCAGCCCGCCGTTGCGATTTCCTCCTCCAGGAGCGCGTCTCTTTCGAGCCCGTGATCGATACCCCCGCCGGCCCCACCCAGGCCGAGATCCGCATCCTCTATGTCTGGCCCGACCACGGCCGGCTCACCCCCCTCCTTTCCCTCGTCCGCCTCGGTCGAGGACCCATGATGGGGGTCGACCACAATCGTAACCAGACCTGGGTCGGAGCCTCCGCCGCCTTTTTCCCCGCCGCACCGTCGTCACCCGCCTGAAACTTCCGTTTCCCCCATATATAAGGTCCCTGTCTTCCACAGCCTCCCCCGCAGTACCCCATTTTGGTCATTGCGAGTGCCATTTTCGTCATTTACAAATAACAACGCCGATGTAAACTTTGGTAATTAGCGGTGGTCGTCTGTTACGGGTACTGTAAGGCGGTACGTTCAGGAGATAACCCGTGGAATCTGCCATCTGTTCCTCTCCTGGAACCTGTGACTGGCGCCCGGCTCGGGGCTCAGTTCGTTACCCGCTTCACCTTCGGGTAACCCTGCTCGCCGACAACCGCGAATATGAAGCGCTCACGGAAGACCTTTCTGCCAGCGGCGTTCTTTTTCGCATGCAGAAGCTTCTTCCGGAAGAGTCGCATATCGATTTTCTTTTGGAAATCCCAGCCGGATCGCTGGATTTTTCCGTCACTGCGGCGGTGCATGGCTCAGGCAGAATTGTTCGCTCTTATTGGAAGCATGGTCAGGCTTTCGCTGCCGCTGTAATCGACGAGTACAGGTTCCAGTAACCAGAGTCGGACATATTTCGTATGACGCAAAACAACGGACATAGCAGTACGCCTCTTCCCCCTCAGGCGCCCCAGGCCAGCCCCGAGGTACGGGTGATTCTTGCCGATTCCCAGGCCATCTACCGCGTCGGTATGCGCAAGGTGTTCGGACCCGAGTCCGGCATCCTCGTCGCTGCCGAGGCCGACAGCCTCCAGGTTCTTCAGGATGTCGTCCAGCGCGTCCCTGCCGACGTTCTCCTCCTCGAAGGTGCCATGATTACCGGCACCGCCAACACCGTGCCCGCCATCGTGCGCCTCGCCCCCGATCTCAAAGTCATCGTGCAGTCTGCCTCCAGCGATGAATCGGGTACCGTCGAGCTCTATCGCCGCGGCGTCCGCGGCATCATCCCTCGCTCCATCTCGCCCGAGCTCCTCATCAAGTGCGTTCGCAAAATTGCCTCCGGCGAAACCTGGATCGACAATCAGTCCGTCACCTGGGTCATCGAAGCCTATCGCTCCCAGGCCGGCAATCTCGCCAATCCCCGCAATCAGCCTCGCCTGAATCAGAAAGAGATGCTCATCATCGCCGGCATCACCCAGGGCAAGCGCAACAAAGAGATTGCCTATCAGCTCGGCACCACCGAGCAGGTCGTCAAGAATTACCTGCGCAAGATCTACGACAAGCTCGGCGTCTCCGATCGTCTCGAGCTCGCCCTCTACTGCCTCCACCATCAGCTGCATAAAAACGCCGCTGAGACCGACACCCGTCCGGTCGAGGTTTCTGTTCAGCCGCAATAACAGCGCTCCAGCGCCCGCTCGGTTACCATAGGACCAACGCATCTCCCCTCTGACGGAGAGAGACTCTTTGGTCTGGCAGTTCCGCGGGCGCATTGCCCTTTCGCTGTGGATCGCCTTCCTGCTCCTTCCCTCTCTTGCTTCTGCTCAGCTGTTCACCCGCCAGGAAATTGGACTCGGCCTCCAGTCTCAAACCTCCAGCCTCTACGTCGACGTAGCCCCCAGTGCCGTCCCCGATTACATCGGTCCCCGCCACATCTTCGCCGGACCCTTCGGACGCTATACCTGGAACCTTGCTCCCAGCCTTGCGCTCGAAGGCTCTCTTGGTTACCTGCCCGGCTTTCAGACCTCCTTCGGTGTCGATAACGGCCACGAGCTTCTCGCCCTCGCCGGCGTGAAAGCCGGATGGCGCCGTCGCCGCTTCGGCCTCTACGGCAAAATCGAACCCGGCCTCGCTTCCTTCTCGCCCGGCCTCAACGTCGAAATCCATCCCGATCAGCCCACCGACTACCAGCGCCGCACCAACTTCGCCCTCGACACCGGCGGAGTCCTCGAACTCTACCCCTCCGACCGCACCATCCTCCGCTTCGACGTCTCCCAAACCCTCCTCGCTGAATACGACCAGGTCCTCGCCCGCGCGCCCGGATTCCTCGATCTCCACGAAGGCCATCTCGCCGACCACCTCGGCCTCGCCGTCTCCCTCGCTCACCGCTTCGGCGCTTTCCACGATGAGACCGAGAGTTCCCCCGCTCGCCAACCCCTCGACATCGGTGTCCTCTATTCTCTCCAGCAGCGCCTCCATCTCTCCTTCGCGCAAATGCAGGCCAACTCCGGCGGCGGCGCCTTTCTCTCCTGGAACTTCGCCCGCTACCTTTCTTTCGATACCACCGCCTTCTACTCTCCTCACAAAGACGGCTTCATCTTTCCCCAGGACGGAGGCACCAGCACCGACGCCTTCGCGGGATTCAAAGCCGGCATCCGCCGCGGCCGCATGGGCTACTTCGCGAAAGCTCGTCCCGGCGCCATCCAGTTCTCGCGCACCGTCTCCGAGGAAAATCCGCCCGCCATCCATTGGGAAAAGACCACCGACTTCGCTCTCGACTCCGGCGGCATTCTCGAGGTCTACCCCGCGCGCCATCTCCTCCTGCGCGCCGAAGCCGGCAATGCCTGGATCCACTACCATGCCGCCAACATCCACCTGCCCCAGAATCAGGACCTCTACTACACCCCACGCCGCCGCTCCTCCATCACCCTCCTCTTCGGTGGCGGCATAAGGTTCTGAGCTCGCGACAACGAAAAGGAATCAGGCTGCAGGGCCCCGGCCGCCCCCACCCCAATTCGCACAGCCAGGTTCACCCCATAGCAAAAAGCAAACGCTCTCGCCGCGCAAGCATCAATTCGGATCTGTGCTCCTTGGAACGAACAGTACCGTGGCCGTTCCCATTCTGGTGCAACCCAACAGAATGCCTCTCCCCCTCTGGCCCTAACAAGAAAACGCCGAGCCCGAAGACCCGGCGCACCCACTGCACCTCAGGAAGATTCCCTATCCCCTATGCCTTCCCCCATTGCCTATTGCCTATTGCCTGTTCCCTATTCCCTGTCCTTAACCATCCACACCTCGAACCCGATTCCGTCTTCCCGAATCTCCACCTCCGAGAAAGCCGTCTGCGCCGTCATGTGTTCGAAGTGCTCCCGCGCATACGCATTCTTCAGCAGCATGAACCGGAACGTCAGCTTCGTGATCGCGCGATTCACCAGCCCCAGTCCCATCTCGTTCACGGCACGGCTCACATCGCCCCATGACGCATCCCTTCGCAAATCGATCACCAGCGCCCGCCCGCCCGGCTTCAGCACCCGATGCATCTCCTGCAACGCCTTCACCGGCTGCGCAAAGTTCTTGAACGCCGCCCGGCACACCAGGAAATCGAACGACTCTCGCGCAAACGGCAGATTGGCAGAGTTTCCCTGCTGGAACTCCGCCTTCACTCCGGCCTCCGCCGCCTTCTTCCGCGCTATCTCCACCATCGCCTGGCTCAGGTCCACCCCCGTCACCGCATAGGGCCCCAGCTTCGCCAGCTCAATGCAGAAGTATCCCGGCCCTGGCGCCACCTCCAGCACGCGCCCGCCCTCCGGCAGCTCCCGCGCGATTCGCTGCGCCAGCTTCTGAAATTCCTGCATGGACTTGCCTGTGGTCTTCGCATACCACTGCGCCATCCCGCCTTCAATCCCCCGATCCCGATGTGGTTTCGGCATCGGCATCGCCGTCGTTGCTGTATTCACGTTGGTCATCGCTGTGTCCTCCTGTTTTCCTCACGTTGGTTTCGAGTAAAATTCATCGCTTTGAGCGCGCCCCGCCTGTGCTGCAATCGCTCATGCCAATTGCAGCCAACAAACTTAGGATTTTGATCTTGTTTCGCCGCTGCACCAGCGCGGCACCTCTACGCTATCCGCTAATTGCTATACGCTCGCTAATCACTGACCCGTAACCCGTATCCCCTGCCTCTGTCACTCACAAAACACCTTCACTTTCATCGGATTTCCGTCCTTCCCTTCCACATCCACCGTCAGATCATCGAGGTGGTCGATCAGCTCTTCCAGATTTTCCGGTTTAATCTGCGACAAGGTCAGCGGCACTCCATGTTTGCTGAACGCCGCATCCAGCTGATCGTGCGCCTGCTGCGGAATCAGCCCCGCCAGCCGCACTCCCGCGCGCAGCAGTTGCATCGGCACTCGTACATTCACCGTCGTCGTCCCGCCCTTCAGCCCCGTCATCGACTCATCGGCCTCCACCAGCACCCGCAGATACTTCGGCCTGGCCTTCGTTCCCGGCGCCCCTCCACTCGCCGATCCCGCCGTCGCTCCGCCCGCCCCATCGCGCGCTCCACCCTCCAGCGCCGTCAGCAACCGTTCCGCCTCATCCGCGCTGATCTTCCCCGCCGCCAGCATCTCCAGTACCTGTCTCCGTTCGTCACCCATCGCTCCCCTTCCTTTCCATTTTTCTATCCGCTGTCCGCTGTCCGCTATCCGCTGTCCGTGGCGGTGCCGTCAGGCAAGCCTGACGCAGACCCGCACTTCCGGCGTGTCCACTTCCACCAGCGTCTTCCGCAGCGAGCTCACAATCCCCCATGCCGTTCCATAAAGACGCACCGCGTTCAAATGAACAAACAAACATCCCAGCGCCACTACCGGAAACAACACCAGCACCACCGGCAGCAGCACCAGCCAAACCAAAAACAGCGGCACCCAGATCCAGAACCCCCGCCGGCGTCCTGTCCTGTTCCTCCACTGCACCCGTACTGAAGCCCCCCATGGAATCATCGCCGTCTCCAAATGTTCGCTATCCGCTATCCGCTGTCCGCTAGCCTTTCTCCAGCTCCGCAATCGCTTCCGCCGCCGAGATCTCCCCCCGCTGCAGCCGCTCCATCACTTCCGTCCGTCCCGGCGCAGGATTCGTCTCCACAAACTCCAGGCTCCCCGCAATCCGGTTCAGTCGCGCCTTGATCGTCGGATAGCTCACCCCAAACACCTGCTCCATCTCCTTGATCGATCCGTGGCTCCGCACAAACGCCACCACAAACACCTGATCCTCGGCGCTCAGTCGCGCCAACTGTGGCAGCTCAAACGACCCCTCGATGGCCACGCCCTTCCCAGGCAGCCGCACTCGCTCCACTACCAGAGCCTGACCCTGCGTCAGCTTCGTCAGCTCCTGCCACTCCGTCGCGCTCTTTGCGCTTTCCGCCATTACGGCCTCCGCAAAACTCACCAAACATGAACTACGATGCGCCTGTTATTGATAAATGTCAATATCACACTTCAGTTTATTAATTGCATACATCATTAACCTACAGTTCCTGAATTCCCTTGGCCCAAAGGGTGAGAAATCCCGAGCATGCACTTTTGCCCCTCTCTGTGGAAATCGTGTCAAGCCCCTCCCGCCGAAACCAAGGTAATATCCATTCATTCCACAGAGCTTCCCAGCCAAAATACCCCCCAAAACCTGGCAGTAAACCCGTTCCAACCTGCTATTCTGAACTTAGGATCGGAAAAGGAAAAAAGCCCGCCGCGCGCGGGCTTTTGCATTGGTTGCACGCAGATCGGCGCTGCCCCACTACCAGCCTCCCGATCAACCCGAAACTCTTAAATCCAAACTCTAACCTCTTTGTTTTTCGCACATGCCTTTGGAGGCCTAACTAAGTACCCTGTTTGCCACACATACACAACCGCCCAGACGCAACTACTTTAGAATGCACACATACGCATTTCGCGATTTTTTTCTGCGCCAGGCCCGCCGCCAGTCCGGCACCCTGTACCCCGCACCCCCGACCCTGTACCCTGTTTCAGATATGTCTCAACCGACCCGTGGCTTTTCAACCCGCGCCATCCACGACGGGCAGGAACCTGATCCTCGCACCGGAGCCGTCACCGTCCCTATCTACCCCACCTCCACTTACCAGCTCCAGGGCATCGAGGAGCACCGTGGATGGGAGTACTCCCGCGTCAACAACCCCACCCGCGACGCCGTCGAAGCCAGCATCGCCTCGCTCGAAGGCGGCACCTCCGGCCACGCCTTCGGCAGCGGCATGGCCGCCATCGCCGCCCTGGTCACGTTACTCAACGCCGGCGACCACGTCATCTGTGGTCACAACGTCTACGGCGGCACCGCCCGCCTCTTCAGCCAGGTCATCGTTCGCCACGGCATCGAGTTCTCCTGGGTCGACACCTCCAACGCCGAGAACGTTCGCCGCGCCATCCGGCCGACGACAAAGCTTGTCCACATCGAGACGCCGACCAACCCGCTCATGCAGCTCACCGACATCCGCGCCGTTGCCGACATTGCTCACGAAAAAGGTGTCCCGCTCAGCGTCGACAACACCTTCATGTCGCCCTACTTCCAGCGGCCGCTCGCGCTCGGCGCCGACGTCGTCATGCACTCCACCACGAAGTTCCTCAACGGCCACTCCGACGGCCTCGGCGGCATGCTCGTGACGAACCGCGCGGACCTCGCCGAAAACTTCCGCTTCGTCCAAAAGTGCACCGGCGGAATTCTCTCGCCCTTCGAAAGTTGGCTCATTCTCCGCGGCGTCAAAACCCTCGCCGTCCGCATGCGTCAGCACGACGCCAACGGCCGCAAGGTCGCCTCGTACCTTGCGCAGCACCCGAAGATCAGCAAGGTCTTCTATCCCGGCCTCGAGACCCACCCGCAGCACGAGCTCGCGAAGCGCCAGATGTCCGGCTTCGGCTCCATGATCGCCTTCGAATCCGGCTCCCGCGCCAACGCCGACAAGATACTCCGCGCCGTCCGCGTCATCACCAACGGCGAATCCCTCGGCGGCGTCGAATCCCTCATCTCCCACTCGGCGACAACCACGCACGCCGCTGTCCCCGCAGAAGAACGCGAGCGCATTGGGATCACCGAAGGCCTCGTCCGCATCTCCGTCGGCATCGAGGACGTCGAAGACATCCTCTCCGACCTCGACCAGGCCCTGAAACAGCTATGAACCGCACGCCCCTGCTCTTCTTTGCTGGACTCTGTGCTCTCTGTGTCCTCTTTGGTGCAAGCCCTTCGCACGCCGTTGCTCAGAACTCAGCTCCAGCGACGGCGCACTCGTATCAATACTTCCGCCTCGGCGCGAAGACCGATATCCACGTCCACCCCCGTGCCGGCTACGCGCTTATGGGCGGTGGAACCGACCTGGACGAAGCCTTCCGCTGGCTCTGCAATCACGCCGACGGCGGCGACTTCCTCGTCCTCCGCGCCTCCGGAACCGACGCCTACAACCCCTACATCCAGCCGCTCTGCCACCTCAACTCGGTCGCGACCTTCATCATCCCCACACGCGAAGCCGCCAACGATCCATTCGTGAAGCACGCCATCGATGACGCCGCCGCCATCTTCATCTCCGGCGGCGATCAGGGCAAGTACATCGGCAACTGGGCCCACTCCCCCGTCGAAGCCGCCCTGCGCGACGCGGTGAAGCGCGGCGTTCCCTTCGGTGGAACCAGCGCCGGACTCGCTGTCCTCGGCCAGTACATCTACTCCGCCCAGAACGACAAACCCGACGACAAAGATCTCAGCTCCGACAAGGCCCTCGCCGATCCCTTCTACCGCCAGGTCGTCATCGCGCCCGATCTCCTCGGCATTCCCATCCTGCAGGGCATCATCACCGACACCCACTTCGACACGCGCCACCGCGAAGGCCGCCTGCTCGTCTTCATGGCTCGCATCCTCGCCTCAGGACAAACCAAGACCATCCGCGCGATCGCCGTCGACGAACGCAACGCCGTCCTCGTCGATCCCGATGGCCACGCCCAGGTTGTAGGCAAAACTGGAGGCGAAGCTGACTTCTACCAGGCCTCGGGCAAACCGCAACAGTGCGAACCCGGGAAGCCGTTGATCTTTGACTCGATCGCGAAGCAAATCGTCGCCACCGGAAAGACCTTCGATCTTGGTACATGGCACGGCGACGGACCAGCGGAGGTCCTGTCGGTCCACGGAGGGACCATCCTGGTGGCGTTTAGCCAACTCCCGGGCGTTCCCCGATAACCTGAAGGCGAGCGCATCTCCGAACAGAGCGCTCCGTCGCGGACCGGAACTCCGCTACCCGGAGTTTCGCTAACCGCCTTTTACTAACCAAACACGTAGCGCGTTTCATCCGCTTTTGGTACTTTTGCCCCACGGAGGCAACAACATGAACCCACGTCAACTCGCCTGGATGTCCCTCATCGCCTTTGCCGGAATCGCCGGCGGTTTTGCCCTTGCGCAGGATCATGACCACGACCGTGACATGTGGCGTCGCCACCCCAACCTCGCCCAAGCC
Source organism: Acidobacteriaceae bacterium (assembly GCA_035656855.1). Lineage (GTDB taxonomy): Bacteria > Acidobacteriota > Terriglobia > Terriglobales > Acidobacteriaceae > Palsa-343. Next base: position 16,763 of record DASRRO010000009.1, read on the forward strand.
GAACAGCTCACCCATCAGGCCGACGGCTATCTCCTCGCCGCCCAGCGCGCCAATCGCTGGGATTTGCACGGTCACGCCCAACATGCCGAGCAGTTGCTCCAGCAGGCTGACCGTGAGATCTGGGAGGCCGCGCGCGACGCCGACCATCACTAAACGCGCAGGCCGCGCAAATCAAAAGGCAGGCTCGTCTCCGAACCTGCCTTTGCTTTTCTGTACGCTGTACCCTGAACGCTGTACCGTGCTCTACTGATGCGGCCGTTGCTCCGGGCTTGGCCCCTGCGGCAGTGTCCCGATGACCTCACCTTCGAGTACCTTCGGCGTGTCCTCGTGCAGTTCCGGCAGCGGTGCCTCCAGCGCGGTCTTCAGCACCTCGTCCATCGTATCCACAAAGTGCAGCTTCATCGCACTCTTCAGGTTGTCGGGAATCTCCGGCAGGTCCTTACGGTTTTCCTCCGGCAGAATCACCTCGAAGATCCCCGCGCGATGCGCCGCCAGCAGCTTCTCCTTCAGGCCGCCGATCGGCAGCACCTTGCCGCGCAGCGTGACTTCGCCGGTCATGGCCAGATCGCGCCGCACCGGAATCTTCGCCAGCGCGCTGGCCAGCGCCGTCGCCAGCGTAATCCCGGCCGACGGTCCGTCTTTTGGAATCGCCCCTTCGGGAACGTGAATATGGATATCGACGTTGCGATAGAAGTCTCGCGGCAAACCCAGATGCAGTGCCCGGCTCCGCACATACGAGAGAGCCGCCTGCGCCGACTCCTGCATCACGTCGCCCAGCTGCCCGGTTGTCGTCAGCTTGCCCTTGCCGTCCAGCACCTGCACTTCGGTCTGCAGGATGCTGCCGCCCACTTCGGTCCACGCCAGCCCGTTCACCAGGCCGATCTCGCTCTTTTCGTGCACCAGCGAATCGCGGAACTTCGGCACGCCCAGGAAATCGGCAAGGTTCTCGGCCGTTAGCGTCTCCTTGTGTTTCGCCCCGGCCTTTACCACTTTGCGCGCGACCTTGCGGCACACATTGCCGATCTCGCGCTCCAGGTTCCGTACGCCGGCTTCGCGCGTGTAGCTCCGGATCATATCCGTCAGTGCCGCGTCTGTGAACACGACGTTCTTTTCCGTTAAGCCCGTGTTGTCGCGCTGCTTCTTCACCAGGTACTGCTTGGCGATCTCCAGCTTCTCCACTTCGGTGTAGCCATGCAGCCGCAGGATCTCCATGCGGTCCTGCAACGCAGCCGGAATCGTGTGCAGCACATTCGCCGTCGCCACAAACAGCACCTGCGACAGGTCGTACTCCACGTCGAGGTAGTGGTCCTGGAAGCTGTGGTTCTGCTCCGGATCCAGCACCTCGAGCAGCGCCGACGCCGGATCGCCCCGGAAGTCCGAGGCCATCTTGTCCACCTCATCCAGCATGAATACCGGATTCCGCGTTCCCGCCTTCTTCATCGACTGGATAATCTGCCCGGGCAGCGCGCCGATGTACGTCCGCCGATGCCCGCGAATCTCCGCCTCATCCCGCACCCCGCCCAGCGACATGCGCACGAACTTCCGCCCCGTCGCCTTCGCAATCGACATCCCCAGCGAGGTCTTGCCCACGCCCGGAGGTCCGACGAAACACAGGATCGAGCCCTTGGGATTCTTCACCAGCTGCCGCACCGCCAGAAACTCCAGGATGCGCTCCTTGATCTTCTCCAGGCCGTAGTGATCCGCGTTCAGCACCTTCTCCGCGTGATCGATGCTGCGCGTCTCTTTGGATTTCTTCTTCCACGGCACCGCCAGCAGCCAGTCCAGATAATTCCGCGAGACCGTCGACTCGGCCGACATCGGCGGCATCGCCTCAAGCTTCTTCAGCTCCTGCGTCGCCTTCTCGAAGACGTCCTTCGGCATCCCCGCCGTTTCAATCTTCTTCTTCAGCTCGTCGAATTCGCTCTTCTCGCCGCGCCCCAGCTCTTTCTGGATCGCCTTGATCTTCTCGTTGAGGTAGTACTCTTTCTGCGCCCGCTCCATCTGCCGCTTCACCCGCGACTGGATGCTGCGGTCCATGTTCAGCTTCTCAATCTCGATATCGAGAACATCGGCGATCTTCAGCAGCCGGTCCGGCAAGTCGAAGATGTCCAGCAGCTCCTGCTTGTCCGGAACTTCCAGTTGCAGATTGGCGGCAATTGTGTCGGCCAGCTTCGAGGGCTCATCGGTCCGAATCGCCGACGCCACCGTCTCCACATTCAGCGACTGCTGCAGCTTCACATACTGCTCAAACAGTGACGTCACCCGCTGCACCAGCTGTTCAATCTGCGGCGTGACCTCGGTCAGCGGCTTCGCGACCTTGACGGTGGCGACAAAAAAACCATCGGTGTCGCTGATCTCCACCGCCCGCGCCCGCTCCAGACCCTCTACCAGAACCTTGATATTCCCGTCCGGCATGCGCACGCTCTGCACAATGTTGCCGACCGTGCCCACCTGGAAGATTTCGTCGGGGCGCGGCTCGTCGATGCGCGCGTCATGCTGCGTGGCGAGGAAGATCTTGCGCTCGCCGTTCAGCGCCTCTTCCAAAGCACGCACGCTCGATTCGCGACCCACCACGAACGGAGTCATCATGTGCGGGAAGATCACCATGTCCCGGATGGGCATCATGGGGAGCTTGCGAAGCTCGTTGCGTTCCCGGCTTTCTTTGGACGGCTGGCTCACGGGTTTCCTTTCGCGGAGGGTTGTCTTCCGTTGAACGATTGTAACGGGTCACGCTCTTAGGAAAAGAGTACCCCATTCGGGAGACAGGCTGCCGGGCGCCAGCCACTTTTGTCGGCAAGGGGAACTAAACTCAGCACCAGCAGCAAATACGAGCGCTCACATGCCTGTTGGACTACGCATCCTGCCGCAGGTCACAATTGATGTCGGGCCGGCCCGGGACACAAGCGACAAACTGCGTCGCATCGGGACTGCCTCTTCGGCGGTCAATCCCGCCTAACCGGCTTTATCGAGCAGCGCCATCGAGAGATGCCGGTTGTGGACCATCTCTGCCTGAATTTCCATTTCCTTCACCTTCTTGTTGCTGGGCAGGTGGTACATCAGATCCAGCATCAGCTCTTCGAGGATCATGCGCAGCCCGCGCGCGCCCACCTTGCGCAGCAGAGCTTCCTGCGCTACGGCACGAGTGGCGTCGTCGGTAAAGCTGAGTTTTACCCCCTCGTAATCGAACAGCTTCTGGTACTGCTTCAGGATTGCGTTGCGCGGTTTCGTCAGAATCTCCACCAGCGCCGGCTCGTCCAGTTCATCCAGAATTCCCATCACCGGAAGCCGGCCCACAAATTCCGGGATCAGCCCAAACTTGATCAGATCCTGCGGCTCCGCCTGACGCAGCAGTTCGCTGTCGCGCTGTGCTCGAATCAGCCCCGCTCCTGGCTCCAGTTCCTTATCGGAGAGAGCTTTGAAGCCCAGCGCCTTCTTGCCCACGCGCCGGCCCACCACCCGCTCCAGACCCACAAACGCTCCACCGCAGATGAACAGGATGTTGGTCGTGTCCACCGGCGTGAATTCCTGGTGCGGATGTTTGCGCCCGCCCTGGGGCGGCACATTCGCTACCGTTCCTTCCAGAATCTTCAACAGCGCCTGCTGCACACCCTCGCCGGAGACGTCGCGGGTGATCGACGGATTCTCGTCCTTGCGCCCGATCTTGTCGATCTCGTCGATGTAAATGATGCCGGTCTGCGCCCGCGCCACATCGCCGTCGGCCGCCTGCAGCAGCTTCAGGATGATGTTCTCGACGTCCTCGCCTACGTAGCCGGCTTCGGTCAGCGTCGTCGCGTCCACAATGGCGAACGGCACGTCGAGCATCTTGGCCAGCGTGTGCGCCAGCAGCGTCTTACCGCTGCCCGTCGGCCCCACCAGCAGGATATTCGACTTCGACAGCTCCACGTCCGTGCCGCGCGTCCGGTTCATCTGCACGCGCTTGTAGTGGTTGTAGACGGCTACTGCCAGCTTCTTCTTGGTCTGATCCTGCCCGATGACGTACTCGTCCAGGAATGCCTTCACTTCCAGCGGCTTCGGCAAGTGCGTCGGCGCGGCTCCGGTCTGCGCCTCGGTCCGGTCGTCTTCAAGAATCGAATTGCAGACCGCAACGCACTCGTCGCAGATATAGGCCCGCGGATAGTCGCTCGGCGATGAAATCAACTTAGCGACGGCGTCCTGCGACTTGTGGCAGAACGAACAGCGAAGTGCTTCATCCGATCCCGTTCGCGTTTTCATCTCCGGCAAACTCCTTAACTGCTCAGCGAGGCCCTTGGGGGAGTCCCTACTGGTTGGCCCGCGGGCGATCGATGATCTCGTCGATGATCCCGTATTCTTTCGCCTGCGGTGCGTTCATGATGAAGTCCCGTTCCACGTCTCTTTCGATCTTGTCGAGATTCTGGCCAGTGTGTTTGGCCATGAGCTTGTTGGTGATTTCGCGAATGCGAATAATCTCGCGCGCGTGAATGTCGATGTCCGTCGCCTGTCCGGCCAGTCCGCCCATCGACGGCTGATGGATCAGAACCCGCGAGTTCGGCAGCGCGAATCGCTTGCCCTTCGTTCCCGCCATCAGCAGAAAAGCGCCCATACTCGCCGCCTGCCCGATGCACAGCGTCTGCACGCTGTTTTTGATGTACTGGATCGTGTCGTAAATCGCCAACCCCGCGGTAATGGAGCCGCCCGGGGAGTTGATATACAGCTGAATATCCTTTTCCGGATCCTCTGCGGTGAGAAAAAGCAACTGCGCGATCACCAGATTCGCAATCTGATCGTCGATCGGCGTACCGAGAAAGATAATGTTGTCGCGAAGCAGACGCGAATAGATGTCATACGCCCGCTCCCCGCGGCTCGTCTGCTCGATCACCATCGGAACTAAAGCCATACTTCTCTCTACTCTCTGTTCTGCGGCATTGCCGCCGCACCGTCAGTGACACGCATCACCCTCACACCAGCAGGGCAGTTCAGGCCAGGCGTTCGACGAGCATATTTCCCGTCTTCTCCCGCCGCAATTGTTCCCGAATTCTAGCCAGACCGCCTTCACGGGTCAAACGATCGCGCAGGCTTTCGATCGGCTCGCGTGTTTGCAGAGAGATAACCTGCAGTTCCCGCTCCGTCTCCTCGTCGCTCACCTGAATGTTTTCCACATCTGCAATCCGGTCCAGCACCAAAGCCCCTTTGACTTCGCTCGCCGCGGACTCCCGCTGCGCCTCCCGCAACCGGTCGAAATCCAGTTTCCGCATGTCTTCGGTCCGCATGCCCTGCGCCGCCAGCGCTCGCAATCCACGTTCCAGTCGCGTATCTACCTGGCTCTGCACCATCGATTCCGGCACCGCAAACGAAAACTTCGTCACCAGAGCATCGACCAGTCGATTACGCGTCTCGGCCAGAATCCTGTGTTTCTTATCGGATGCGAGGTGATCTCTAAGCTGCTTCTCGAAGTCTTCCAGGTTGTCGTACTTCCCCATTTCCTTCGCGAACGCGTCGTTCAGCTCCGGCTTCACCTTTTTGCGAATGCCGCGCACCTCCACGGCGTACGCGACCGTTTTACCCGCTAAGCGCTTCTGTCCGAAATCCCCCGGATAGGTCACCTCGAACTTTAGCTCCTGCCCTGCCTTCGATCCCCGCAGCGCGTCCGTAAAGGCCTGTACGGTGTCCGGGCCTCCAATCTCCACTGACACGTCCTGCCCTTCAATCGGTTGCGCAGGTTGATTCTCCCCCTCCTCTTCTCCTTCGAGAACGCCGGTAAAGGTGATCTGCGCCCAGTCGCCGTCCATCAAGCCGCGATCTTCGGTCACGTCCTCCATGGTCGCTCGCGCATCGCGTATGCGCTCCACTTCCGCCTGGTACTCGGCGTCACTCAGTTCGCTGTCCGGCTTCTCCACGCGAACTTCCTGGTAACCGTCAACCGAGAACTCCGGCACCACCTCGAAGACCGCTTTGAACCGCAGCGGATGGCCCTCCTCCAGGTTCAGGTCCGTCACCTGCGGCTGCGAGACCGGCCGTAGCCCCTTCTGGGCAATGGCCTCGCGGAAGTGCGGTGGCACCACCGCCTCCACCACCTCTTCGCGAATCGCCCCTGCAAAGCGCGATCGCAGCACGCTCTCCGGCACCTTGCCGGGCCGAAACCCAGGTATCCGTGCCAGCTTTTGATAGCGCTTCGTTACTTCCCGGAAGCTCTTCGTCACCGCCTCTGCCGGCACTTCGATCTCGACTTCGCGCGTGCATTCAGGATTCAGGCTGGCCTGCGCGTGCTGATGTGCCGCGCCCGCTTCGCCGGAGCCCGCTCCCGGCTCGCCTGCGCTGGAGTTTTGCTCCGTAGTTTCGTTCTCCGCCGCCACAGCGGCACCTGTTTCTGTTGTCTCTTCTGATGTCAAAATGTGCGCCCTTCCCGGGCCGATTTCCCGCTCAGTCCTCGCAGGCTCTCAGGGCTGCGGACCGCAGGGGGAAGCGGCATGATGTTCGACCTGGTTTTCCGCGCCACGTGTCCGAGGCCGCAGGGCAAGTCGTTGCTTTGTCTCTCCTCTATGGTACGGACGCGCGCCAGTCCAGGCAAACGCCGTCCGTGCAAAACCTGCCGTTGGTACCCTAGCTCCATGAGCATCCGCACCCTCTCTTCCCGCGAGATTTACCGCAATCCCTGGCTGCGCCTTCGCGAAGATCAGATCGAGCGCAGCAATGGCACCCGCGGCCTCTATGGAGTGGTCGAAAAAGACCCCTGCGCCGTCATCATCCCCATCGAAGGAGACACAGTCTATCTGGTCGAGCAGTTCCGCTATACCATCCAGCTGCGCAGTCTGGAATTGCCCCAGGGCGGGTGGGAGACAGCCGACGTCGACCCCGAGGAGCTGGCTCGCGGCGAGTTGCGGGAAGAAACCGGGCTCGTCGCGGAGAACATGACCGCGCTCGGCAGCCTCTGGATTGCCTACGGTTTCGCCCACCAGAAGCAGCACGTCTATCTTGCCACCGGCCTCACGCCCTCCGGCGCCGATCCCGACCCGGAAGAGCACGACCTGATCCTGCGCACAGCCTCCATCGCTGAGTTCGAGCAAATGCTCCTCGACGGCACCATCCAGGACAGCTGTACCATCGCCGCCTGGGGTCTGTACCTGCTTTGGAAGAAACGCCGGCGACCCTGAATCGCACCAGCCTGCGAACTGACAAAAGCGGCCAGCCGAACTTCCGCTGACCGCATTCCATCTGCCCGCTAGTGAGCGGATCGCTTTATCAGCTGCCTCTCAGAAACTAAACATCGCCTGCAGGAACAACGTCCGATTGCCCGACGTGGGCCCGTGGAAGAATCCGCCGGCAATCGTCTGCGAGTTCCCGAAATTCTGGTTGAGCGACAGGACGCCGCTCTGGTTTGGAGACGGGCTCATCGCACCGCTCGGCGTTCCCAGGTTCTCGTGATTCAGGATGTTGGTCGCCCAGGCAGAGAACGTCATGCTGTACTTGCGGGAAACTCCCTGATCCATGCGTCCGGGGCCGCCACGGTTGCCGCTGAGGCCGCCTCCACCCAGGCCGTGCGGTCCACCGTGAAAGTCGCCGCCGCCGCCGGCGCCATGCTGGCCTTCAGCCAGCTTTGGCCCGACCCCAATCACCTTGCTCAGCCGCATATTCACGCTCACGTTCGACGGACCGGTGCCGATTCCATACGGAATGATCCTCTCCCCGACGGCGGACGGATCGAGCGTCGATCCGCTCCCCGACTGCGCCCCGAACCCATACGGCAGCGCATCCAGGCACCCGTAAGGCGTCCCGAACGCACCTGACTCACTGCAACTGCTCGCGTAGGTCGGCCGCGCGTTGAACTGGTTGTTCCCTGTCAGTTCGCTGCCCGTTACGATGTTGTACGGTGTTCCCGAATTCGCCATCACCATCGGCGAAGCCGAAATCTTCCACGGCAGCATGAAATTCCCAAACAGCATGAAGCGATTCGCCACATCGAACGTCGTGCGTCCATAGTCCAGACCCGGGTCGCTGGAAACCGACGGCACCGACCCGATCCCGCTCGTGTCGCCCCTGGCGTTGCTGTAGGTGTAGTTGGTGAAAAAGCTGAACGTCCGGTAGGTCGCGCGGAAAGTCACCATCACCTGGTGTTCCTTGTAAAATCCGCCCGACTGATACTGCAGATCGTTGTTTGGCGGTGCATTCACAATGGTCGTCGGATAAATGCCCGCTTGCGCGTCTGCCAGCGGAAACTCTGCCGCCGCGCTCAGGTTGTCCGTGAAGAACTGATGGACACCCTGCGAGAACACATAAGTCACGTTGCCCGTCATCGTCTTCGACAGCTGCCGGTCCACCCCGATCGCCCCTTCCATATCGTTGGCCGCTTTGAAATTTGGAGCAACCGTGTAGCGCGTCGGCGCGTTGATCCCCGTCGTGCTCCCCGGACTGCTGTTCGAGATGGGAACCGTCTGGTTCGGATTGAAAACGATGTTGCCGCTCTGGATGAACTGCTGCTGGTTCACCCCATTCTCGTGAATGGCCTGAACGATGTACGGCTCGCTCGCCCCAAATCCGTTGGGCACCGTAAACCGCTGATAGAACCAGCCATATCCGCCGCGCACCACGGTCTTGGCCGGCTTATTCGACGCGCCATGCCCAAGGGCATACGCAACCGCCACACGGGGCGCCCAGTCATCCTTGTCGCTGATCCGGTTCTGCGACTCCCAGCGCACCCCATAGCTGAAGGTGAGCCGAGGATTCACCTTCCAGTCGTCCTGATAGAACAACGCCGCATCGAACAGCGTCGCCCGCGCCACCGGATTCGCGATCGCCGTGTAGGTATAGCGAATTGGCTGGCAGGTCGCCGCCGGTGGATTATCCAGGCACCCTACAAAATTGGACAGGTTCGAGAAGCTGTACGACCCGTTGCTGCCCGCGGTCGTGGAATTCGTATCCTGGTACGCGCGCAGCCGCGCACCGAAATTCAGCGAGTGTGGCCCGAACGCGCCCGAGATGTAGTTCTGCAGTTCGTAATTATTCTCGTGATCGTCATCCGTCTGACCGCTGTTGCCGCCTGCGGTGAACGCCTGCTGCATCGAGTAGGACGGCGCCGAGCTCACCGCCGAGCTGTGATCCCTCAGCCGCCGGTACTGAAACCGAATGTCATCCACCAGGTTCTTGCTCAGCACCAGGCTGTCGGAGACCTGCAGCGCATTTTCCTGGTCGTTCTCGTTGGTCGCCTGCGAAGGCAGAACATACGCGCTGTCGCCCAGAGAGTTCGTACTCACCGAGCGGTTGTACTCCCAGCGCACCGTCAGCGTGTTCGCCTTGCCCAGCTGGATATCCAGGCGCGGGCTCAGCGAAAGCCGCGTCCCCGGATAGCTGTACGCCTGATTCAGATACGGCGGATTCGCGTTCCCGTTGCTGACTACGGTTGGATCGAAGGCTTTCAGCACGTTGACGTTGTCCTCGTTACGCGCGAAGACGCTCACGAAGTAGGAAGAGATCTTGGTGATCGGGCCGCCCACATTGCCGTGCACAAAATAGGAGTAATAATTGGGCTCCGACGCTCCCTGCAGCAGCGGATTCTCCGAGTTGAACGCTGAGTCGTTCCCCGCAATCATCGCCTGCCCGTGAATCTTGTCGGTCCCAGGCTTGGTGAAGATCTCGATACGTCCGTAGCCGAGCCGGTCGTACTCAGCTGAAAACGGATTCTGGTTCACGCGAATCTCGCGGATCGACGACTTCGGGGGCAGTTGCCCGCCCGTGAATCCGTCGATGTAGACCTCGCCGCCATTCGGCCCCGCCGACGGACCGGCCAGCGCCTGCAGTTCGTTCTGCAACTCGTCCGGATCGTCCGACAACGAGTTCAAATCGCTGCCCTTGATAATGACAGCGTTCGCATTCTCATCCGGACTGGTGCCGATCGTGGTGTTGTCCGCCTGCACCTGCACTTCCTGCTTCTCCACGGCAATCGTCAGGGCCGGGTTCAGGTTCTTCATCTGCCCGTTGGCCACCACGATCCCCGGCATGCCGTACGAAGCAAATCCCTCGGCCGTGACCGACACGCTGTATTTGCCGGCAGCCAGCCCGTGAATCGCGTACCCGCCGCCGTTATCGGAAGTGGCTTTGCCCGCAATCTTGCCGGCTGTATCGCGCGCCACCACGGTCGCATTGGGAATCACGGCCCCGGACGGATCCGTTACCTGCCCGCGAAGGCCGCCCGCGGCCTGTGCCGCCGCTGTTCCCTGTGCCGCTTGCGCCATCAGCGTCGGCCCACCGATCGCGCCCATGCCGGCCGCCATCGCCATCGCCAAACCGGCAGCGCGCACAAGTTGCGCCGCCCCAGCCCCACACTTCGAGTGCATAAGAATTCTAAGTGTCACAGTTCTATTATCCATTCGTGGAATTTCGTTCTTCGTGTCCTGTGCCGCTCATCGGAATCGCCGCGGCACTTGCTCACGGGCCGTCATGCGGGAGAATCCCGCTGATTGCCCTGCGTCCTAAGGATTTCCCTCACCGCTCTGGTCGCCTCCGGCCGAGCCGCCGCCCAGGTTCCAGGCCGACGAAAACATGCTCTGGCTGCCCCTGGCTGAAGCCTGCAGCATCGGCTCCACCCCGGTCACCAGGTGAATCGCCGTGGCTGTATCCGGACTTCCCGAAGCCGCCACAATGATCACCGCGTCGCCTTTGTGCAAATCGCTTACGTGAATTTCCGCCGAGTGCTGCAGCATCCGTGCCAGTCCGCCGCCGTTCCCGTTGCCCGCCGCACCATGCATTCCCGGTTGCCCATTGGCCGCAACCGCCTCACCGCCGGGGCCTCTGTGCTCACCCGCACCATTGCCTCCACCAGCCTGACTGGCGCCGCCCTTCAGCCGCATGGCGATCATCTGCGCCACTTGTGGATCGAGTTTGCGCATGTCGGAGTCCGGCGTCGTCTTAATCGTCACCGTCTTCTTCGTCATCAGGTCCTTTACGACGAAGGTTCCCGCGCTTGCATCCGTCGAAACCACCATCCCCGCGATATTCCGGAATGATCCCGATACAATCTCCTCCGCCGTCACTTCACTTCCGTCCGCGCTCTTATCTCCCCGCGCCGTCACCTGATCGCCCGGCTGAATCGCTGCCAGCGTCGAGGTTTGCGCATCGCTGAATTTCACCGAATCCGGCGCATACCGCCGCACCACTGTACTCGGCGTCGTGTGAATCGTAAGGGTTCGTGTACCCGATGCGACCGTCACCGTTCCCGCACCCGCATCCACAGCCTTCGCGATCCCGCCTACGCCGCGCTTCTGCCAGTCTGCCTGCTCCTGCTCCTGCCGCGCGTCCAGGTCACTCTTCTTGTTCACCACCACGATCGACGCTGCCGGTGGATCCCCCCCGACGACCATCAACACACGATCGCCCGCGCTGATGTCGGCCACAGTAATTTTTGTGGCGCCAGCCAGCGTCTTCTCTCCCGGAGCCGTGCGCAGAATCCGCGCCGTGCCGGCGACCGTGACACTCTCGCTGGCCCCCGCGTCCGTCTTCACCACCACGGTGTTCCCGCTTGCGGATTCGACGGTTCCCAGCACGCGGCTGGCCCCGCTCGACGGCTGCGCTCCGGCGCTGACCATTCCGCCCGCCAGCAATCCCAGCGCCGCCATCCACACCAATAGCTTCTGTTCCGGTCTCTTCATTCTTCCTTTAGATGGTGCGCTCCCATCAGGAGCACTAGCCAATCTGACGAGCAGATTCCTCTAAAGTTTCAGAATAGAAGAACTTCCCCACCCTGTGCTGCGACTTTTTCGCGGTGACGTTTCTACCCACACCTAAACCGCTCCCCCACAATAGATTGCCGTCCGCAATCCCTGACAAAACGGCCCCCCGGCGAGCCGGAGAGCCGCGATGCAAACGAGATGCTGACGCCCTACGCCATCTGATGCCTGGGCTTGTGCCCCACCAGTCCGTAGAACGCAATGAATATGTAGCAGCACATCGGCAGCAGGAACGCATGCTGGATTCCGAAGCGATCGGCCAGCACACCGATCAGCAGCGGAATGATTGCTCCCCCTACCACCGCCGTCATGATCAGGCCCGATCCTTTGCTCGTCATCGGACCCAGGCCGGCGATCCCCAGTGCGAAGATGTTCGGGAACATGATCGAGTTGAAGAAGCCGCACAGCACCAGGCTCCAGATCGCTACCTGTCCGTGCGACATCATTGAGAGCAGCAGCATCAGCGTCGCCAGAATCCCAAAGGTTCCCAGCAGGCCGCCTGCCTTCACCTTGGTCAGCATCCACGAGCCCAGCAGACGACCCACCAGCGCGCCGCCCCAGTAGAGCGACACCAGCGCCGACGCGATTCCCACGCGATCCGACAGCCCAAAGGCGTGCATGATCCAGCCGCCAAAAGCGCCCCAGCCGGCGAAGAAATGCGCGGTCACCGCAACACTTACGCCCTGTTGCAGGAAGTAATTCACCGCAATCGACGCCAGCCCCACTTCCACACCCACATACAGGAAGATCCCCAGTGCCCCCAGCACCGTGTGCCGGAACTGCCAGATGCTCTGGTCCAGTATCGGGCTGCCCTTCTCGCCCGGTCGGAAATCGCGCGTCATTCCGATGGCCGGCAGATGGATAAACGCCATCGCTATGCCCAGGATCAGCAGCCCGGCTGCAATCGCGATATAGGGCCCCCGCACCGTGCCTGCCACCACCGCCGGCGACGCGTTCGCCCCCAGGTCCGTCAGGATGAATTGCCCTGCGATGATCGGTGCGATCATGCCGCCCGTCGAATTGAAGGCCTGCGCCAGCGTCAGCCGAAATGGCGCGCTGTGCTCCGGTCCCAGAATCGACACGTACGGATTCGCCGCTGTCTGCAGCGCGGTCACTCCGGCGCCCACGATGAAAATCGCCGCCAGAAACAACGGAAAGCTCACCAGCTTCGCCGCCGGCACAAACAGCAAAGCGCCCACCACCTGCACAAACAGCGACACCACAATCGTCTTCTTGTAGCCGATCCTCTCAATCAGCTTTGCCGTCGGGCTCGAGAACACGAAATATGCCAGGAAGAAGGCCGACTCCACCAGCATCGCCCAGCCATAGCCCAGCGTGAACACCTTCTTCAGGTGCGGCACCAGCGCCATATTCAGGTTGGTAATGAAACCAAAGAGAAAGAACAGGCACGTAATAATGATGAACGGGCCCACATAGCTCTGCCGCTCCACCCGCGGTGGCGCGATTGGTTTTGTTCCCATGTCCTTGTTTCCCCGCTTCCCTGAAAAAGATACAAATGCCGGTTCGGCCTTTCCGTAACTGGTCGTCTCCGCTTCCCGCTTCGTTCGTGCCTCGAGAGAAGCCTGCACACATCACTATATGGATGCATAGGCCGCTTGCCTACGGGAGAAATCGCCGCGCGGCCAGGCCACCGGGCCTGTACGCTCCCGCCTGAACCTTGTACCCTGCTGGGTGATGTCCAGGTCGCTTTCGCTCTCTGGTGAGCCTCTCACTCTCAACGTAATCGCGCAGGTTGCGCTCGAATTCCGCCATGTTGAGCTGGATTCCGCCGCCCTCCCCCGCATCAAGGCCTCCCGCGCCGTCGTTGACTCCCTCCTCGCCCGCGGCGAAACCGCCTATGGCGTCAACACCGGCTTCGGCAAGCTGTCTGATGTCCGCATCGATCCAACCCAATTGCAGGATCTGCAGCGCAATCTCGTCCGCAGCCATGCCTGCGGCCTCGGCGATCCTCTCCCGGAACCTGCCGTCCGCGCCATGCTCCTGCTCCGCGCCAACGTCCTCGCCAGGGGCTTCAGCGGCGTTCGTCCCGAAGTTATCGATACCCTGCTTTTCTTTCTCAATCACCAGATCCACCCGGTCGTTCCCTCCCGTGGTTCCGTGGGCGCCAGCGGCGATCTCGCCCCGCTTGCCCACCTCGCCCTCGCCCTCATTGGCGAAGGTATGGTCCTGCAGGACGGTCGCCGGATCCCCGCCGCCCTGGCCCTCCTCAAGGCAGGACATTCGGCCCTCACGCTCGAAGCCAAAGAAGGTCTCGCGCTTCTCAACGGAACCCAGGCCATTACCGCCGTCGGCGCCCTGGCTCTCGTCCGCGCTCTCCGTGTCGCCGAGCTCGCCGACCTCGCCGGGGCCATGACCCTCGAAGCCCTCCGCGGCACCCCTACTCCGTTCGACGAGCGCATCCACACCGCCCGCCCACACCCGGGCCAAATCGCCGCTGCTTCCCACCTCCGCGCTCTGCTCGCCGACAGCGAGATTCGCGAATCCCACCGCCACAACGATCCCCGCGTGCAGGATGCCTACTGCCTCCGCTGCATGCCCCAGGTCCACGGCGCCGTCCGCGATGCGTTCGCTCACACCCAGGTCACCCTTGAGATTGAAACCGGCGCCGCTACCGACAACCCGCTCGTCTTCGCGGAAGGCGAGATCCTCTCCGGCGGCAATTTCCACGGCGCACCCCTCGCGCTCACCCTCGATGCCGCCGCCATCGCCCTCACCACCCTCATGAGCATCGCCGAGCGTCGCATCGACCGCCTCGTCAACCCCGACATCAACGAAGGCCTGCCACCATTCCTTTCAAAAACCCCCGGCGTCTCCTCCGGCCTCATGATTGCGCATGTTGCCGCCGCGGCTCTCCTCAATGAAGCCAAGGTACTCGCCCATCCCGCCAGTACCGACTCCGTCCCCACCTCCGGCGGTAAAGAAGACCATGTCTCCATGGGCATGACCGCTGCTCTCAAATTCGATCAGATTGTCGAGAATGCAGAGCGGGTGCTCGCCATCGAACTCATCTGCGCCGCCCAGGGTCTCGATTACCGAGCGCCCCTGCAACCCGCGCGTCGCGTCAGCGAAGCCCTGGCGCAAATTCGAATCGTGGTCCGCCGCCTCGATCAGGACCGCGTCCTCGCCCCCGACATCGAAGCCCTCGCCGCCGCCCTCCGCTCCGCCCACTTCGATCCCTGGCGGCAGTAGGATGGCTCGCAGTGAAAAGCCGGTCAGCGATATAACGGTCAGCTAAAGAAACGGACAGCCAGACAGCGGTCAGCGAAACCCGGCCCGAGAAAGGGCTGATCCTTCAAGAAGGAGCCCACTGCGGGTTGCTCGTCAGCCGGCCATCTCGCAGCTGACCGCTCTTCATCTGCCCGCTTTCCAGCTGCCCCTCAGTACTCAATCCCCTTTTGCGCCAGCACGCCCTTCTCATACGCATGCTTCACCTGCCGCATTTCCGTCACGGTATCAGCGATTTCCACCAGCGACGCATGTGCATTCCGCCCCGTCAGGATCACGTGCACCATCTCCGGTTTCTCTTTGAGCGTCGCCACCACCTCTGCCGGGTCGAGCATCCCGTAGCCGATCGCATAGTTGATCTCGTCCAGCACTACCAAATCCCACT
The DNA here is from genome assembly GCA_035656855.1 of Acidobacteriaceae bacterium. Taxonomy (GTDB): domain Bacteria; phylum Acidobacteriota; class Terriglobia; order Terriglobales; family Acidobacteriaceae; genus Palsa-343. The sequence goes on from DASRRO010000009.1 coordinate 32,090, forward strand.
CCCCCGACAGAATCGCCGCCCGCGCCTCGGCCCAGGCTTCCCCGACGAGCCGAATATCCTCCGGATCTGTTTCCGCCCCGCCGATCTTCACAAATCCACGGCCCATCTGCCGCATCACAAAGTTCTCGCCGAAGGCCTTCACCGCATCCAGCTCCCCGTAGTGCCAGCTCCCCTTCAGGAACTGCAGCATCAGCACGCGCATCCCATTCCCGACCGCGCGCAGCGCTGTCCCCATCGCCGCCGTAGTCTTTCCCTTGCCGGGTCCCGTATTGATCAGGATCAAACCCTTCCGCGTCTCCGCCACTCCCCCTCCTCCACATTCGCTGACCGCCTTTGCGCCGGCCGCTTCTTCGCCTCGCTCTATTGACTACCCCTGTGGTACGGATGCCCGGCCAGAATCGTCAGCGCCCGATATACCTGCTCGCACAGCACCACCCGCGCCAGCTCATGCGCCATCGTCATCGGACCCAGCGACAGCACCATCACCTCTCCCGCTCCCGCTCCAGCTTCGCCCTTGCCCCTGTGGCCAACCGCCATTCCGCTGACCGTCTTTTTACTGACCGCTTCCTGGCCCATTTCTGTCCGCTGTCCGCTGTCCGCTGTCCGCTGCTTTTGTGATCGCTGTTCTGTACCCTGCACCCTGTGCCCTGCACCCTGCTTCCCTGCACCCTGCTTCCCCCATCCATTCGCCGACCCCACCGCAAAGATCACCAGCTGCCGCCCGGCATCGCGTTCGCGCCCCAGCCAACCTGCGAATGCTTCCGACCCCATCTGCTTTCCATCCTCATCGAGAAGCACGACCAATGGCATCGTCCGCGCGCGCTCTTTCTCCACCGCCGCCCACAGCGCTTCCTCCGACCTGAACACCGGAGCCTCTACCCCCGCCACATAGGGCGCCATCCGATCCAGATAGAACCGCGCCAGCTCCTCGAATCCAGCCCGCGGCTTCGCCCCCACCGCCGCTATCCGCAGTCGCATGTTCTCAGTCTATGCACCAGCACAAGGAAGTGCGTCTCGGAAACGATCCTTGTGCGCGAAGCGCGACTGCCTGGACGGCCAGTCCCTGATATATTGGGAAGGGCTCGTCCCTCCCGGGACCTGCCTCCAGCCCGCACGGCGCCATGGTGTAATTGGTTAACACGCCGCCCTCTCAAGGCGGAGAGTTCGGGTTCGATCCCCGATGGCGCTACCATCTTAAAATCATAAATTTAGGGGCCAGAATTCACTGCCGAATTCTGACACTCGGTCATCGATAGTAGCGATGGATATCCGCATTGCAGCCTTTTATAAGTAGCGCCGTTGGCTCTCTGAGAGGGCGCTGACTCGTACGCCGAATCACGAATGCCGTGAATAGCCTCTCCGACAAACTCCCGCCATGGGCGAAGTTGATTGATGGGTAGTGTGTCTCAATGTGAATCCCGGGTGTCGACCCAGTCCCGACGCCACAGACTACCTGGCCAACGACGAGAAACGATAGATAAAATGCTGCGAAGATCTTCATGCCGTGCGACCGTCGACCACGCATGGCGGTTCAATATGGTCTCAGGGGAACTGGACAATGTTGCCATCGATCAATACGCCTGACCGGCAAGCGGAGGCTTTTCCCGTTCTTACGCCGGCCCAGATCGCCCGGATCCGATCCCATGCCAGTGTCCGATCGGTCCAGGCCGGAGAGATCCTTTTCGAATCGGGCCGGGCCGGCATGTCCTGCTTCGTGGTGATCTCAGGAAAGCTTGACATCTCAATGTTCGGACTTTCCGGTGAGCAGGTGTTTGTGACCTACGGTCCCGGCCAATTCTCCGGTGAAGTCGTCCTCATTTCCGGAGCACGCGCTCTTTCTCGCGGGCGGGTGGCCGAGCCGGGGGAATTTCTCGAACTCACCGCTGACGCATTGCGCGCAATGATTGCCAGGGATGCTGAGCTGAGCGATATCTTCATGCGCGCCTTCCTCCTGCGCCGTATCGCTCTGGTCTCGGAAGGCCTGGGCAATGTCATCGTGCTCGGTTCGCAACATTCGTCCAATACCCTGCGCCTGCGTGAATTCCTCACCCGCAACGACCATCCCTATAGCTACGTCGATCTCGACAACGACAAAACCTCGCAGGAACTTCTGGATCGGTTCGCCATAAAGCTGGAAGACATTCCCGTTGTCATCTGCAGCGGTACGAGCGTGCTGCGAAATCCGACCAATCAGCAACTGGCCAAATGTCTTGGATTCACCGGCCGTGTCGACCAGTCCCGCATTCATGACGTCGCGATTGTGGGCGCGGGTCCGGCAGGTTTGGCCGCGGCCGTATACGCGGCCTCCGAAGGGCTGGACGCGGTCGTGATTGAATCTCAATTCCCCGGCGGCCAGGCCGGAGCCAGTTCGAAAATCGAGAATTATCTCGGCTTCCCAACCGGCATCTCAGGACAGGACCTTGCCGGGCGTGCAGTTGTGCAGGCAGAAAAATTCGGGGCTCAGATGATGATCGGTGAGAAGGTCGCGCGGATCAGATGTGACCGGCGGCCGTATCAGCTTACTTTGGAGAACGGCGAGTTCATCGACACGCGGAGCATTGTCATCGCCGCCGGCGCTCAGTACAACAAGCCGAACGTTGAGAATCTGGCGCGGTTCGAAGGCCAGGGCATCTACTACGCCGCCACGTTCATGGAAGCACAGCTTTGCACAGGCGAGGAGATCATCGTAGTGGGCGGTGGCAACTCTGCCGGTCAGGCTGCGGCCTTCCTGGCAGAGACCGTGCAAAGGGTCCACATGCTGGTGCGCGGCAAGGAATTGTCCGAAACAATGTCGCGCTATCTCATCCAGCGAATTGTTGAGAATCCGGTGATTGAACTCCATTTCCAGACCGAGATTGTTGCTTTGGCAGGTGATTCACATCTGGAACGGGTCACCTGGCTGAATCGGGCGACCAACGAAAAGTCCGTGCATACTATCCGCCATGCCTTCGTGATGGCCGGTGCCTCGCCGCGTACCGACTGGCTCCGTGGTTGCGTCGCTCTCGATCAACAGGGATTCATTCTCACCGGACGGGATTTGGACCTGATTCTGGACAGCGCCCCAATGAAATGGCCGCTCAGCCGACCTCCGCAAATGCTGGAAACCAGCCTGCCTGCCGTCTACGCCGTTGGAGATATCCGTTCTGGTAACGTGAAGAGAGTTGCCTCTGCCGTGGGTGAAGGGTCAATCTCGATCCATCTCGTGCAGCGCGCGCTGACGGCAATTTGAAGCCACATCCCTGACCTCTAACGACTACCTCAACCGCCCTCGTGCGGGAGAAAGATCGTGATGGCATCTTCCTCGCTGTCTTTTCGATCATCTGAACCTTAATGACGCGGGACATCGCGTGGCTGGGAAATTCCCGCCGGCCCCAGCCGGCTAAGTCGAAGCTGCACGAATGGCGGGTCGGCCCATAGCGAAGTGCTGGTGATGAAAGGAAGGACGGGTGTCAGCTACTCGACGAGAATTTCTGCAGGGATCCCTGGCCCTGGGGGTTCTGTCGCGGATCACTCCCGCGGAAACCGAGCCGCCGGATCCATCTGACGAGCTCTGGTACAGCCAGCCTGCCGAGCGATGGCTCGAGGCTCTTCCTGTTGGGAACGGGCACTTCGGAGGGATGATCTATGGCGGAACGCAGACCGAGCGGATCGCTCTCTCCGCAGCGGCCGCGTGGTCGGGTGCGCCGGCCACCGGTGAGGTGAACCCAGGCGCTTTGCCGCATCTGCGTGAGATCCGCGATCTGTTTTTTGCGGGACGGTACGACGAGGCGCAGACACTCTGCGGGAAGTATCTTCCCGGACACGCAAAGAACTTCGGAACGAATCTGCCGCTGCCTGAGCTGCAATTGGCATTCGATCGTGCCGAGGATCCGAGAGAGTACCGGCGATCGCTCAGCCTCGATGAGGCCGTGACGCGAGTCCAGTTTCGTGCTGGTGGAAACATGTTTCAGCGGCAGGTATTCGCGTCGAATCCGCACAAGGTCCTCGTAATCCGCATGACGTGCAGCAAGCCTGGTCAGATCAGCTTCCGGATGGGCTTCAGCAGCGGTATTCTCCCGGCCACGGTGAAGAGCCGCTTGACCGACACTCTGGTCCTCGATGGGCATGCGTGGGAACACATGCACAGCAGCGGTCATGATGGTGTCGCGCTCCAGATCCGTGCCCACGTCCTTCCGGAAGGCGGCAGCCACTCGGCCGGAGCGGACTTCCTTGAGATTCACAGCGCCAATGCGGCCACGGTGCTGGTCGCGATTGGGACCAGCTTCCAGGGTGGAGATCCGGAGACGATTTGCCGCAGTGCGATGGACGCTGCCCGAGGCAGGAGCTTTGCAGACTTGCGGGGTACCCACCTCGCGGATCATCAGGCGCTTTACCGCCGGATGAGCATCGACCTGGGCCGAAGCTCTCCCGCCACACGCAGCCAGCCCACTGACAGGCGGCACGCCGGACTCGAGAGTGGGGCGGACGACCCGGAGCTCCTGGCTCTCTTCTTTCAGTACGGGCGCTACCTGACTATCGCGGGATCGCGCGCGGATTCTCTCCTGCCGCTTGCTCTCCAGGGGATTTGGAACGACGGCCTTGCCAGCAGCATGGGATGGACAGACGACTTCCATCTCGACATCAACACCGAGCAGAATTACTGGCCCGCCGAGGTGTGCAACCTTGCCGAGTGTCAAACGCCGCTCTTTGCGCTCATCGAGCAGATGCAACAGAGCGGCCGCAGTACCGCCAGGGAAATGTATGGCGCGCCAGGATGGGTTGTGCACACCGTGACCAACCCGTGGGGCTACACCGCTCCGGGCAGCGTGGGATGGGGGATCTTCGTCACCGCCGGAGTTTGGATCTCCCTCCAGATGTGGGAGCACTGGAGCTTCACCGGCGACGTTGAGTTCCTGCGCAACCGAGTCTATCCCGTGTTGCGCGAGGCGGCGGAATTCTTCCTGGCCTGCCTGGTTCCGGAACCGAAGCATGGCTGGCTGGTCACGGGACCTTCGGATTCCCCGGAAAATTGGTATCTCACTCCATCCGGCGGGCGCGCATGCGAGTCAATGGGAAACACCTGCGACCGCGCCTTCGTATATGCGCTCTGCACGATGTGCATCGATGCTTCCCGAACGCTCTCCACCGACGCCGATCTTCGTCACCGGCTGGAGCAGGCCAGGGCAAAGCTGCCGCCCTATCAGATCGGGAGCCACGGCCAGCTGCAGGAATGGCTGGAAGACTTCAAAGAAGCGGAACCGAATCATCGCCATACTTCGCATCTGGTCGGCCTCTATCCCCTGCATCAGATTTCGCCACGAACGACGCCTGAGCTTGCCCGTGCAGCCGAGGCCACCATCCGCCGCCGAATGGACTCTCCCCACTGGGAGCAAAGCGAATGGGGACGCGCGAACCTCGTCGTCTACTTCGCTCGCCTGCTCAGAGCCGAAGAGGCCTACAAATACCTGGTAGGTCTGTTGGCCAAAGCCGCGGATGCGAACCTGCTGACGTTCTCCAGCGCGGGGGTTGCCGGCGCTACGCAAAACATCTTCGCGGTGGATGGGAATACCGCTGGAGCGGCCGGAATTGCGGAGATGCTGCTGCAGTCGCAGGGTGGCGAGGTCGAGTTCCTGCCGGCTCTGCCGGCGGCCTGGAAGGACGGTTCCGTTCGCGGCCTGTGTGCACGAGGCGGATACGTTGTGGATCTGGTTTGGACGGACCGCAGGCTGCAGTCTGCCACCATCCTGAGCCGCAACGGAGGAACGGCCCAGCTTCGCTACGTCGATCAGGTGATGCGGATCCATTTCGAACGAGGAGAAAGCAGGCACATCCGGGCGGAGAGCTTTTCAGCAGTCCATGCCGCCGCCTCTCCTCAGTCACCAGAGCACCGGGACCGCATCGATAAAATCTGACAGGAGGAGACAGGAATTCATGCGGCTCTCATTTCGCGGGCGTATCGGGCGAACGGTTTGCGGCGCCTTGCTGGGAAGTGTAACGGCCATTCCCCTGATCGCACAGAAGCCGGTCAGCATTCCCGAAGAGATTGAGTGGACCTGGGAGGTGCGGCCGCCTCATCCGGATCCGCAGTTGCCCAATGTATTGCTGCTCGGCGATTCAATCTCCCGCAATTACTTCCCGGAAGTGCGGAAGGATTTGAGCGGCGTCGCGAACGTCTATTTGATGGCATCCTCCACCTGCGTGGGCGACCCGCGCATCGAGCACCAGATTGCTGAGTTCGCGAAGATGGAAGCAGTTCGCTTCAGCGTGGTGCATTTCAACAATGGAATGCATGGCTGGCGATATTCGGAAGCCCGGTATCAGGCGGCCTATCCTGCGTATCTGCGGGAGGTTCAAAGGCTGGCCGGAAGAGGCGGCAGACTGATCTGGGCCAGTACCACACCCGTACGATCCGATGCGAAGGACGCCACCAATCCGCGGATTGAAGCTCGCAATCGCATCGCCGGCGCGTTCGTCGAAGCCGCGGGCATTCCCATCGACCATCAGTTTTCCCTGATGGAGAAACATCAGGATCTGCACGAGGATCCGGTTCACTTCAATCCCACGGGCGCGGATCTCCAGGGCGACCAGGCGGCCGCGATGATCCGCAAGGCGCTCGGAAGGTCACCGTAAACTCCCTGTCCCGGCCCGGCACAGGTCCGGATCAGCAAAAGTTTGGAAAGCATGATTCACGAAGTCCGATAGAGCCAGGTTCCGGCGCCTGACGGCTTGCGGTCAACAGGGCCGGGTCCGCCCCTCCTGATTCGCACTGCCCACCCCAGCGGAACGCCGACCCGGCCCTGCGAATCAGCGCTGAGAGGGTACCGACGAGGGCAGAGCAGGAGGTTGAGGGTGCGAATGAATCCGAAGATAGCTTTTCATTTCATTCCTTGCGTCGGTCATATCGCCAAGTTTTCTGTAAATGCGGGCCAACGCGTAATGTGGCTCAGCATAGCCCGGGTCGACGCTGGCGGCAGCATGAAACTGGTCCATCGCATCTTTCGTCTGCCCTTTGTTTTCGAGGATGTTGCCTAACTGGAAGTGGGCGACCGCAAGCTTTGGGTCCAGGCGAATCGCTTCCCGCAGATGCATCTCAGCCTCACTCGCCTCGCTGAGGGAGCGTTCCGTGATGGCTAGGTTCAGGTAAGGCCACGCATCCGGGTGTCCGGCCTTCTGATTCAGATCGATCGCCTTCTGATAATTTGCAACCGCGAGTCGGTTCCGATTCTGCCGGTAATAACAAAGCCCGAGATTGTTATAAGCCGGAGCCATGTCCGGAGCCAGTTGAATCGCTTTTTGGAATTGCAGGATCGCGTGATCGTATTGATCGGCATCGTAGTCGAGCCGACCCAGCCAGTAGGGGTAGAGCGCGTTCTTGCTGTCCTCCCGGCCAAGTGCTTCCAGCTCCTTGCGCGCCCAATCCGAGTGCCCCAGGCGGATGTACGCCATGGCCAGCGAAAAATTGAGGGTTGGCGGCAGGGGGGCGATCGCCTTCGCTTTGTTCCAGGCGACGGCCGCGCCCCAGGCGTCATGATCGAGAAAATACACGCCCCCGAGAAACTGGAGCAGCCGGGCAGCCTCAGGCGAATGAGGATCGCGGCCGATTTCTGCCATCAGCACTTTTTCCGCGGCCACGTAGTCATGACCCTCCAGAGCCCGTTTCAACTGCGATGCAGTGGCTGGCGGGAGCCCAAGCTCATCGATTTGGGAGAAAGTCTGCGTCGGCTGGGCAGCCTGGGTGGAAGCGAGCGCCTCCAGCCCGGAAGCCCCTGCGATGACAAGCGCAAGCATGCACCGGGCAAAAATCAATCGCCACTGCAGAGTCATGTTCATCGATTGCGGGGTATTGAGACGAGCATAATGAACGGCCTGAGCTTTCAGCAAGGATGCCTGGTTTAGGGTCGGCAGATGCAGTTAGCCAGAGCAGCCCGGCTGACATCCACACATCATTTCGGTTCGAAACGCTGGTTGAGTTCAGGAGTGAAAGCCGTCTTCACCGCCCCTGTTACATGCATCGTAAAGTGTTTCTCCGCTTCCTTGCCATCCAGCCCCGCAGCTGCGACACGCACCGCATAGTCGCCCGGCTGAGTCCAGGCATGCTTCACCTGCTTCCCGTCCAGCGCCACCCCATCGCCGAAATCCCAGTGGCACGACAGCACCGGAGTTCCGCTCATTTCCCGAACCGAGAAGTCCATGTTGCTTCCTGCAGCACCACTGTCCGGATGATCGGCAACAAAGGCAGGCGCCTGCGCCGCGACTTTCTCGTCAATGAACTTCAGCACCCGAACCGAATGAGGCGGCAGAACAATGTGAATCCCCTGTGCGGATTTCTGCACCGCCGCCTTTGGATCCAGGACATCGGTAACGATGGAGCGCCCCCCACTGGAAAGACCCAGATCAGCCTGCCGGATCGTGTGGTCCGTCGGGTTATCGGTCCAGTTAAAGACCGCCAGAATGCTCTGGCGTCCGGACTCCCGCAGATAGAAAATGCTCGGCTGGCCATCCGATGCGGCAAAGTTCATCAGATCGAGTGGCTTCGCGGCGTGGCCCAGTCGCACCATATCGATCAGATCCTGATTCTCAATCAGCCCCAGCCGCTCCGGCTCGTTCTCGAGCGAGGGAAGATCATCTCCAATTTCAAACATGCCGCCCGAAAGCGCGGCCAGAACGATGGAGACCTGCGCGTCCGCCAGTGTTTCCGGCCGCCTGCCGCCATTCCGAGAGTGATCCGCGATTGTCTGCGTCGAAACCGTAAACGCATCCGGATCGGCCACGAAAAAGTTCCGGTTCATGTAATAGCGCGCCGCAATCCCTGTGGCTGCATCCTTGCTCCGCTGGAACGTATGCCCCGTATCCTGTGAAATGCGCCCGTAATCGACAATGCCTACCGGGTTCAGCATCACACTGCCGTCTTTATCCAGCAAAACATTGGGCCCCACGCTGTCGCGAATAATCTGCAGTCCGATGCGCTGCGCTTCCATGGCCGTCGTGTTCGGCTTGTAGTAATACCCCTCGATCGCACTGTCGTCCATGAAATCCATCTTGATGTAATGCAATTGCCATTGCCGGGTTAGTTTTGCATAGGTCTGTCGCAGATACTCCTGCGCTTCAGGATTCGTGGTGTCCAGTACATAGAGCTGCTCTTTGTCTCGCGATACGAAGCCAGCATGAATCGGCTGCCCCGCTGCGTTCTTTACCAGCCAGTCCGGATGATTCTCGTAGACCCACGACCGCTCTGAAACCTCAAACGGCGCCGTCCATATACCCGGTGTCAGACCCAGGCCCCGTATTTCGTACTCCAGTGGCGTAAGACCCTGGGGAAAAAGATGCGCATCGGGTGTGCCGTATTCGCCCCGCGCGTATTGGTAGCCCTCGTCGATATGGAATACGTCATAGCCGAACTTCTTCAGGTGCTCCGCTTCCCACTCCGCATTGGTCATTGCCGTAGCGTCATTCAGCCCAAAGTAGTAGGCGGTCCAACTCCACCAGCCAAGCAACGGCGGCGCGGAGATCCGCGCATGATGCGCCTCCCGAATCACCGAGCCGTATGTATCCAGTTGCGCGTGATAATCGCTCCCCACGCCTATCAGCAGCGCTTCCGATGCCAGATCCCCTCCCGGCGCAACCGGTAGGCTTAGTTCGATCCGGTCCTGCTCCGGAGAGTGCCGCAGTGAGTTCTCTAACTCCATCTCCGTTGTTCCCGTGGAGTCCACATCCCACGACGCAATAGCGGCGCTGCCCGGAGCGCCCACATGCAGACGCAGAATTGTCAGGAAACGATTCGAGGTAAGCGCGCCTACAAAAAAGCTCTGGTGGCTCTGCCGGTTATAGATCAACTGGCTGCCGACGCCGCGATGCATGCCGTCGATCGCGTCAGCCAGGTCGTGGATCTTCTCCGCCGGGCGGTCTTCACTGAAACTGTCCGAAAGCACACGATCCTCGGCCGCCGGGCCGCCCAGATCCGGGTAAGCTCCGGTCGCGTCGATCGACCGGATCGCCTCAACGTGAATCGCGCTCCCCGTCCCATTGTGCACCGTAACCTGAATCTCCACAAAAGGCTTGCCGGGATACGCCCGCAGCTGATAACTCAGATCCGGCTGTCCTTTCGATCCCTTCCAGGTAACCTGCCATTCCTCTGCCGCGCCCAGCGTCGAGTGCGCCATCTCGTGGTGAGAGTAATCCGAGGAGTGCAGCCAGTGCCCGTCCACCTCCGCGGCAACTCCGGACCTAAGTGCGGCCGTCGAGGAGCCCGGTAGTCCGATACTGTAGTCTCCGTTCGGATTAATCTTCACGGACAGCGCGCCGTTATCGGCCTGCTGGGCCCATCCCACCGAAGCCACTCCGGCGAAAACCACTACCACCAAACCCCTGCAAAGTACTTTCTCCAATGGCTCTCTCACGTCTGTCTCCCGTCGCGATCCGTCCGTTCGGCGTTTTTGCCCCGTATTTTCCGCGTAGCCATAACCGCATGGCGCCGGCCTCCGCGAGTTAGTTCTTCAAAATACCCGGAAACCACGTCACCGCATTATGGTGGTAAATCTTGCGCAGAATCCTCTTCGGCAGGGCGAGCCCCTCAAACTTGCGATCGCGTACGGTCAGCGTCTCCCGCGTCGCGAAATATCGCCACTCCGCCGCATACCCTGACTCCATCCCCGCCACCGCCCGATTCACATTGTCCTGCGGATAAATCGTATCGTCCGTTCCATACAGAATTCGATCCTGATACTTCGTGATGAATGCAATTACGACCTCCCTCGGCAAGGCCATGAAATACGGGATTCGCCCGGCCACATCCACAGCGAAGTTAGGATAACGATCCAGGTGCTGGGCTAACTCGCTCAGATCTGACTCCATG
>DASRRO010000010.1:0-8467 GCA_035656855.1 Acidobacteriaceae bacterium
CTGGAAACGCGAGCGGTCCGAATCCGTCCGGACGTGGTGCTTCGCTGTCAGCCGGAGAACCTCAATATCGTTCTCGAACGCATCCCTCTGGCCGAGGCGGACCGATTCGACCTGATGGTGGGCACCAACGTCTTTATCTATTACGACGCGTTCGAGCGGTCGCTGGCGCTGGAGAACGCCGGCGCCATGCTGAAGCATGGAGGTCTCCTGCTGACCAATGACCGGCTGCCTGAAGTTCGCGGTGGGTCGATGCGCCAGGCCGGATTGACCGACGTGCAATACAATCGCGACGCAGTGGGCTGGTACCAAAAACGGTAACTCGGGGGCAACCACTGACAAGTCACATACGCGTTAGAATAGGCCGCTGCCATGACCCGCCGTGCGCGTTCAGTGTCTGGTCCCACCTCGTCGCAAGTTGTCAGATGCCCGTTCTGGGCACAGGCCGGACTGTTGGACGAAAGGGTTGTTCTGGGCAGGAAGCGGCCGGGCCGAGGCCTCTTTCCGAGTGGCGCGCGTGATTTGGACGGAGCTTGCAGAGCGCGGTCCGGTCCGCGGGTGAAAAGCGAGTGGTCGCAGTTATCTGCGAGAACGCCGTATCTTGGGAGCGTGAAGCCACCCGTTCGGCAGACGACGGCAGAGACCGTCGGGATCGATTCGGCGGACTGAACGGAGTTTATCAGTCTCTATTCAACGATCGTTTCCGTAACCCAATGATGGACAGGGGCTTCGCCTGAACCATCGCCTTCACCCGATTGAGCCCCGCGCCAAGCCCGACGCGCCTGAACCATGCGCGCCCCGGATTTGCAGTAGCAACCAACCCCGCGCCAGACGCCAGTCTCGGGTAACGGTCTCCGCCGACACCTTGAGCACAACGGCGGTCTCTTCCACGCTTAACCCGCCGAAGTACCGGAGCTCGACCATTTTCGCCTTTCGCGGATCGGCCCGTACCAGTTCGTCCAGTGCGTCATTCAGCGATATCAGCTGCTTGTCGTTTTCCTGGCTGAGGTTCAAATGAGCCACATCGTCCAGGTGAATCCGGCCCAGTCCGGCGCCGTGCCTCGAAGTGGCTCTTTTGCGGGCCGCGTCCACCAGAATGCGGCGCATCATCTGTGCGCAGATCGCAAAGAAATGCGCCTTGCCTTCCAAAGCCACGTTCTGAACGTCGATCAGTTTCAGGTAGACCTCATGCACCAGGGCCGTCGCCTGCAGGATCGGTTCTGCGCGCTCCCGCTTCATGAAATCCAGGGCCAGGCGGTGAAGTTCCTGGTAGATGCGCGGCGCGAGCGCATCGAGCGCGGCCACATCGCCGCCAGCCCATGCGAGGAGAAGCTGCGTCGTATCAGCGATTTGACTGTCTGCGCCCACGGTGGTTTCAGTTTAACGTGAAAAATATCGCTATCGGGTTACGGTTTTCGCGCTCCTTTCTCGCATGGAGGTCCGGAAGAAACATTTTTCCGACAACTTCAAAGGAGAAAGCTACAAATGAAAATCAGCAAAAGGTGGTTTGCGACAGAAAGAGGAAGCATCATGAAAGTGACACAGCGAGCGGTAATTACAACTTTGAGCGCAGCGGTTGTTGGGATGCTGTGGATCCCCGCGGCAAGCGCGTGTGCTCTGGAACCGCAGTCGGCTCCCCTGGTGATGCAGCAACTCCTGCCGGATGCGCAGAATCCCCTGGCATCGGCTACATTCTCAGTCCTGGCTCGGGACCTGAGCAGCAGCGCATCGAGTACGACCAGCCCGTCGATCGTCGGAATGTGGAGTTTTCAGCTTATTTCCCAAGGCAACACCACCCACAATCCATCCATCCCGGACGGAACCCAACTCACCTTCGGATATACCCAGTATCACAGCGATGAAACCGAAATTTTTAATGCCGCCGCGCGTTCTCCGGCGCAGGGGAATTTCTGCCTGGGCGTATGGCAGAAAACCGGACGCTCCACTTACCAGGCCAACCATTTTTCCCTGAATTACAACGCCGCAACAGGAGCCTTGCTTGGCAAAATCCTTCTCATCGAAACGCTCACCCTGTCTCCAGGCGGCACAACCTTTAGCGGCACGTTTGTCGAAACGGTCTACGACACCATGGGAAACAAGACAGACCACCTGACTGGCCAGGTTACGGCTCAGCGAATTACCGTCGACACGACGACTCCCTGAAGCGGGCGGATCAGGCGGGAGGTGCGGAACACGGGCGGGGCGGCCAGGCAAGAGCTTGACCGCCTTCCCGCAACCCGCCGGGATGCCACCTCTCCGTAAGTTTGCCGGTCCGTAAGGGTAGACAGGCTCACGACCAATAACACGTTCGACCAGGAGTCACTCGATCGATCCCGTGATGGGCGCTTCCTTCCCTAAAATACACAAATCACTCTATACACAGGTCACTTTGAGTTCTGAGATCATGGTTCCGGTAAAGACGGGGCCGTCGTACCGCGTTAGTTTCCGTCGCCCGCGTCGCCAAGCCTTTACTGCTAAGCTTTCCTCCATGACGCCCGAGCGTTGGGGACAGCTGGAGGAGTTGTATCAGGCGGCGCGGGCCCTGCCTCCTCACGAGCGAACCGCTCTGCTGGAACGGGCCGACCCCGAGCTGCGCGCAGAGGTCGCGTCAATCTTGGCTAAAGAGGATATCCCGGGCGATGGCGCCTTCCTCGATCGTCCAGCGTGGGAGGGCCGTGAGAGCCTTCTGAAACACGACGGTCCGGACATACCTGTCAGCGTTTCTGTTATCGAGAAGCGGGGCGAAAGACTCGGGCCCTGGCGGATTGGAGAAAAGATCGGACAGGGCGGCATGCCTGCGGCGGAGACGAGCCTGATGGGTGGGCCTGCGCCCGCGCACTTAAGGCCGGGCGCTCGATTAGGCCCCTACCAGTTGGAGGCGCTGCTGGGGGAGGGCGGCATGGGCCAGGTGTTTCGCGCGCGCGACACGCGTCTGGGGCGTCCCGTGGCGCTCAAGATGATCCGCGCCGAACGAGGGCAAAGCCCCGACTTCCGGATTCGTTTCCAGCGCGAGGCACGGGCCACGGCGGCGCTAAATCATCCGCACATTTGTACCCTGTACGACGTCGGCGAACAGGATGGCACTTCGTACCTGGTGATGGAGTACGTGGAAGGCCAGACGCTGGCGTCGCGCTTACGGGAAGGTCCGTTGCCGCTCGACCAACTGCTGCGCCGGGCGGCGGAGGTATCACAGGCACTGGCAGCGGCACACGAGCGCGGGATTATCCATCGCGATTTGAAACCAGCCAACCTGATGCTGACCCCGGCGGGCGTCAAGGTGCTCGATTTTGGCCTGGCGAAATTCACCGGGCCGGAGGCGTCGGCGATGGACGCGGCGATCGACGCAACAGCCGCGCATACGGTCCTGGGCACGCCCGCGTATATGTCGCCCGAGCAGGCACGAGGCGAAGAGCTGGACCCGCGTTCCGACTTGTTCTCGTTCGGTTGCGTGCTGTACGAGGCGGCGACAGGCGTGCGCCCGTTCCGGGGCTCGTCGCTTCCTGAGACTCTGCGGGAAGTGGTGAGCGGCCATCCGCCGCCACCCAGTTCGTTGCGGCCCGAATTGCCGGCGGGATGGGACTCCATTCTGATGCGCACGCTGGCGAAGGACCGGGACCGCCGCTATCAGTCAGCCGCGGACTTGTTCAGCGCGCTCGAAGAACTTCGCGGGAGGGTACCGCTGGCCGGGACGCGTATGGAGGAACGGGAACCAGATCCGGTGTTCGGGCGCGAAAAAGAGCTCGGCAAACTGGAGGCGTCGCTGAGTTCCGCAATGCAGGGCAGTGGCAGGGTAGTGATGGTGTCGGGCGAACCGGGTATTGGCAAGACGGCTTTGACCAGAATGTTCGTCTACCGGGCCAGGAAGAAGAATGCGGATCTCGTGCTCGCGCGCGGTGCTTGCGTGGAGCAGTATGGCGCAGGCGAAGCCTACTTACCGTTTTTAGATGCACTGGGAAGCTTGCTGCAGAGTCCGGGGCGGGATCGGGTGGTCGCACTGCTGCGCCGGCACGCGCCTACATGGTGCCTACAGTTTCCAGCGGTATTTTCCTCGGGAGCCATGGACCAGATTCTGCGCGAGGCCACGGGCGCGACTAAGGACCGTATGCTGCGGGAGTTGGGCGACGCGTTGGCCGCCCTCACCGCCGAAACCCCGCTGCTGCTGGTGTTGGAGGACATGCACTGGACCGATCCAGCCAGCGTGGACATGTTGCGACACCTGGCGGAGCGGGCCCGCGGCCAGAGGCTGCTGCTGGTGGTCACAGCTCGTCCTGAAGACATCGAGCGCAACAATCCCACGTTGAAGAAGTGTTACACGGAGATGCACGCCCGCGGCATCTGCGAGGAGATCGCGCTGCGGGTTCTGCGAATCCAGGACGTCGCGGCTTATCTCGATGCGTACTTCGCTCCAAACGAATTTCCGGCCAGACTGGCGTCGGTGATCCATGGCAAGAGCGAGGGGCATCCCCTGTTTGCCACCGGCGCCATCCAGATTCTGGCCGAGCGGGGCGACATTGCTCGCACGAACGGCGCGTGGAAGCTGAAGCAGCCGCTGGAGCAGATGGAGCTGGACGTTCCGGTCAGCGTGCGCAGCATGATCGAGAAGAAAGTGGGCCTGCTCAGCGACGAACAGCGGCAGGCGCTGCAATACGCCAGCATCGAAGGCGAGGTATTCACCTCGACTGTGCTGGCCGCGCTTCTGGAGGCCGATGAGCTGGACCTCGAAGAGCGCCTGGACGTGCTCGGGAAACTACACCGGCTGATCCACCCGGAAGGCGAGGAGGAATTGCCGGATGGCTCGGTGGCTACGATTTACCGCTTCACGCACGCGCTGTACCAGAATTTCATCTACGACCAGCTGCTAAGCAAACGCCGCGTCCTCTTGCACCGGCGGGCGGGCGAGACGCTGGAACGCGTATATGCGGGTCAGCATGCGCGCGTAGCCGGCGCGCTGGCGACGCACTTTGAGCGCGGTCGCGATTTTGTGAAGGCGATCGCCTTCCTGATTCAGGCCGGGGACACGGCGCTGTCGCGCTACGCCAACGCCGAAGCCGTAAGCCTCTTCAGTCGCGGGCGGGATCTGGTCAACAAGTTGCCGGAGGGTCAGCAAGCGGAACGCCGGGTCGTGCTGCTGGAGAAGCGAGCGCTGGCGCAGAGGGCGCTGGGCCTCTTGAAAGAGGCGAGCGAGGATTATCGAGCCATGCGCGAGGTTTGCCGAATTGCAGGGGATCTCGAGGGGGAATGCCGCGCCCTGCTCGGAATCTGCCATGTGGCAACAAACGCTCGCGACGTTCCCAGCATGGAGCAATATTGCCCTGAAGCCCGGGCCCTTGCGGAGCGAATCGGAAATCAAGCCCTGATGGCGGAGGTTGATAACGCCTGGGCGGTGTGCAGGATGGTATCCGGTGAACTCGCGGAGGCGGAAGCTGCATATGAAAGATCGATTCCCATGGCGCGATCGCTGAAGCATCGTCCGGCCCTGATAATCGGTCTGGCCTACAGCGGCCTCCTGCGCTTCTGGCGGAGCGACTACGCCGGCGCCGAACGCGAAAATATGGAGGCATCGCAACTGGCAGCGGAAGCCCGGGATGGTTTTCACTTGCCGCTGGCGCTTTCCTATCTGGGGCTGACGCTGGCGAATCGTGGCCGGATTTCCGAAGCGATGGCCTCCATGCAGGAGGGCTTGGACATGGCCAGGCGCAACAACAATGTGGTGGCTCTTTCGCGGATCCCCAACGGTATCGGCTGGGTTTCGCGGGAGACAGGCGATCTGCGCACAGCGATCGAATTTAACGAAGGATGCGTGGAGGTTTCCCGGCGCACCAGGGCCGCGGAAGCCGAAGCAAATGCGCTGCTCAACCTGGTCTACGACTATCTGCTGGCTGGCGAGCCTGGAAAATGCGAGCACGCCCTGGAGTGTATCCTGCCTCTGCAGGAGCGCGAGCGGTGGAACCGCCATCGCTTTTACGGAATTCGCCACAATGCCGCTCAGGCCGAGTATTGGCTGGCTCGGCGAAAACTGGATCGCGCCGAGGAATACGCTCAGGCGCTGCTGGCCAACGCGGAACAGCAAGGCGCTCCCAAGTACATTGCCGTTGCGAGGCGGCTGCTGGGCGAAATCGCCACGGTGAACGACGATGCCACGACGGCCGAGCAAGAACTGACACGGTCCCTGGAGCCGTTCGCAACCCACCCGATGCCCCTGATCGAGTGGCGGAATCACGCCGCGCTGGGTCGGTTCCTGGCGGCGCGGAAGCATCCGGAGGGCGCGCGGGAGGCCTTCAAACGAGCCGAAACGCTGGTGCGCGAACTGGCAGGCAATATCTCCGATCCGGCGCCGCGCAAGGTATTCCTGGAAATGGACGCCGTTCGGGAAGTGTTGGCGGGCGCGGGCTCCAGTTAGAGCCGCGGTAAAGGCGGGGCCGCCGTACTGCAGGCAGCGTTAGTTTTCCCCCGCCCGCGTCGCGAAGCCTTACTGCTAAGCTGTCCTCCATGACGCCCGAGCGTTGGGGACAGCTGGAGGAGTTGTATCAGGCGGCGCGGGCCCTGACTCCTTCCGAGCGAACCGCTCTGCTGGAACGGGCCGACCCCGAGCTGCGCGCAGAGGTCGTGTCAATGCTGGCTCAAGAGGAAATCCTGGGCAATACGCCTTCCTCGATCGTCCAGCCTGGGAGGGTCGCGGGAGCCTTCTGAAACACGCCCTTCCGGACATGCCTGTCACCGTTGGCGAACAACTCGGACCCTATAGGATTGAACAAAAGACCGGACAGGGCGGCATGGTACCCGCCACTCGGCGCATCTGTGACGATGCCAGATGGTCCAGATACGAGGCTCCCGTCCATGTCGCCGGGCACTACCCGCAGAAGATGTCTGCGAAGAGGACATCTTGGGACCTGGACGCCCGCTTCCGCGGGCTAGCGTTTTCCGTCAACCTGTCTACAGCCTGCCCCCGAGGCGACCCGGAACGATATGCGTCAGTCGGCATCAATTGAATTCATCTGCCGGCCCGCCCGCTTCCTCATCAGGACACACCACCCGATACCGATCACGCACCCTCTCGACCGGAAGTATCATCCCGATGTGGGTACGCGGCGCTATATATTTCAGGTGGTACTCCCTTAAGTGCTTAACCTCCCTTCGAAGATAAACGAGCAGCAGGGCGCCTATTTTTACACAGGTGTTTGCCGATGTACTTGAGAGATGTAAATGCTGCTGCGCCGCTTTGCCACGCCCGCCCACGAAAAAATGCGCGGCCGCATCTCTGAATTCACAGTAGTGCTCAATCATTGCTTCGATCGTGTGGAAATTCAGGGCCTTGCCGCGGAAGCCGTGCTGAGCCATCTCTGTGCGGTCGATCTCGAGCAGTCCGATTTCCGGCGCTTGCACCTTGTGCTCCTCGACAAACGCAGCAAGCTGTCGTCGAACGCGTTTCGTTCCTTCGAATCCCCGATAAGCGAGGATCAGTCGATAGTACGGACTCGGATTTGTGACACTCTCGCGCAGGACGGCTTCGACACCTCGAAAGGAACCGCTCGGCCAGATGCCGCCAATTCGCGGTAGTTCGTTGGCGAATTGGCTAGGCATGGTGATTTGGCAGGCCAGCACTCTGTCCTTTTGCTCCAGTGACATCAGTTCGAGGCGTTGAATTATCACTGGATGGGGGACAGAGACGGTCAGGCTGTCGAGCAGTTGATTCACCGCCGCACGGGCGTATCCCAGCGCGAGTTCCGGGCGACGCGCGCTTACGTCCACTCCGGACGCCCAGAGGTTGCCATCGCTATCGGCGCAGAGGTCGAAAAACACCGTTTTCGTGGCGCCATAATGTTTCCAGAGCGCGAACGGGCCGTCCCTAACCGAAGTTCGTCACGACCGCTCCCTCGCGGTCGTGGCTCAGAAAACGTCTGTTGAATACACGGTCTTTACCGAGCCGCGCGCGCCAGCAAGCGGTTCTGCGACGAACTTCGGTTAAGCTTAAAGCGGTTCCTCGGCACAAAGGACAACACCTCTTCGAGCGACGAGTTCATCGGCTGTCCCTGGTCCGTGATCACTGCCCGCACGCGGAACACGTGGCGCTGTAAATTCATGCTGAAGCTGACATTTCGCGGGTGGCGCTCTCTCGGTAAATCATGGTCTGCTCACCGGGGAACGCCGATTCGACTTGCCAGATCTGGTCGGGATGAGGGGTGGAATCGTTCATGCTCATCCTCGGCTCACATAAATTCCGAACATTTCACGATTTTGTCACGTCAGGAGGCCCTTTGAGGCGTTGTCGGTCTGCGTCAGCCGGACGTGCGGCGTCACGCTCCCCGGAAACGGCGTTCCGGGAAGTTGCAACCACACACCCTTCAGAGAGGGATTGCGCAGCGATCAACCTGGCAGCGCCCTTATCCTAACCCCCATGCCGACAAGTCAGTCTGCCCCCGCGCCCTTGCCGGCTCGCTAGAAAACGAAGCGAGCGACGATCTGGCCTGCC
>DASRRO010000011.1:0-2005 GCA_035656855.1 Acidobacteriaceae bacterium
ACCCCGATCGTCGATTGAACCGCGGACTCCATGGTTCTATTCATCAGATTTTTGGCAAACGAATCAGGCACGAAGATGATGTCGCCATCGTGCACCGGCTGGTCGGGATCCTGGCCGCGCAGCAGGCGCTTCAGGTTGAGCACCGTCAGCGTGCGTCCATCTTTCTGCTCGCGGATGAGCACGGCTTTGCCTAGCGCCGCATTCTGCGTGGGCCCCCAGGCGAGCGAAATCGCCTGCACGACTGTCAGCTTCAGAGCGGGATCGACCGGAAAACCGCCCGGCCGGATCACATCGCCCACCACGTACACCAGCCCGGCACGGCTCACCTGCACGGTGTCGCCGGGGCTAAGCTCCGGATTGTGATCGGAGGCCGCATCGGTTTCAGCCGGATCGAGAACCACGAGGCGCGGCGTCTTTTCGTCATCGCGGTGAAAGATGTTCACCAGCCTGCCCGCATCCGGTGAAAAGCCGGATGCCGCAGAGATAAGGTCGAGCAGCCGGTGATGAAATCCGTAGGCATAAATGCCCGGCCGCGTCACTTCGCCCAGCACGCTCACATCCTCTCCTGCGTAGAAAGTAACCACGACCGACACCAGCGGGTGAAGCAGGATCCCTTTCGTCAGCAGCGCCGCTTCAATTGCCTGGGCCGCGGCCTGTTCATCCATTCCGGTCACGCGCACATCGCCGATCATCGGCAGCGTGACTGTTCCCGCGTTCGAGACGCGCAGCGCCGAATGGAACTCCGGCGTGTGATATTCGCTGATATCGAGCCAGTCCCCTGGAACAATGGCGACCGGCATTGGTGGCTCGCCGGCGGCCTGCGCTGGACCTGATGCACCCGCAACGCCCGGCTGATTCCAGACCGGGGGAGCCTCCCTGGGATTCGGCTGGCTTCTCGTCTCCCCGGTCTGCGGAAGATTCACCACGCCCGTGGGCAGTCCGGATGTGCTGGGCGTAGGCGCCTGCGCATGGATGCACGCGCCTCCTACCAGGGTTGCGAGCAGCATCGCAGCAACTCGCGCTTCAGACGGGTGCAAAGTTTCCACCAAGAGCGCACCTCCTGTCGCCAGCCAAAGCCCGCCGAAGAAGGTGATGGCCATGTAAAGGAAGAGATCGGGCGCAACCGCCTTCACCGGCGGGCGCGCGTAGTCCACCACTTCGAGCCTCGAACCGGGAATGCCGGCAGACAGCCCCGCTTCTTCCACGTTTGCAAGCACCCGCATGTAGAGTTCGTGGCTTGCGTTCGCTTCCTGGCGCATGGCTGCGTATTCGGTTTCGGCCTGGTTCCGCTCCAGTCCTTCGTTCGTGGCATCCTCAAGACTTTTCCGCACCAACTGCTCGCGGTCTTCGGCCGTCTTCCAGTTGCCGCGCAAACGGTCCAGCAGCTTCGAGTCTTCAGCCTGCTTCTGCCGGTCCAAATCCGCCAGCTGGCGGCCGATCTCCACAACGCGGGGAAAGCTCGGCCCATGTTCGGCGCTGAGCTGCGCCTGCTCCTGCTCAAGATCGCTGCGCCGGGCCCGAATCTGCTGCAGGAGCGCGGTCGAAAGGCCGCCATTCGCGTTCTGCAGGCGAGCGTCGGAAGCGATCACCAGTTCGGGATCGCCCTGCGCCGCCGCGCGATATTCGGATTCGCCGAGGATGCGGTCGGCGGTTGCGGCCGCCAGTTCCCTTCCGAGTTCGTCGATCTCCACCGCCGCCGGGCTGTGTTCCATTTCTCCCGTCTGGCCGCTGGCCAGCGTCTCGGAGGTGCCCACGATACCATGCTTCCTCTCAAACTCCGCGAGCCGCAACTCATCTCCGTCCACGCGCGTCTTGAGGCTCTTCAGCTGGCCGTCGAGCCAGCCCGAGGCGAGAGCGGTGGCCTGCACCTGCAACTCGCTGTCCTGCTCTTGATAGGCGCGGATCAGCTCGTTTACCACAGCGGCCGAGAGCGCCGGATCGCGGGAGCGAAAGCGGATCTGCACCAGCAGCGTGCGCGGCAGCGTCTGCACGTGCAGCCGCCGCG
>DASRRO010000012.1:0-13190 GCA_035656855.1 Acidobacteriaceae bacterium
CAATAACCTGTTGAGTCTGATCGGCGGTGCCCTCACCACGGCCTCGGCGTTTGTTCTGGTTGGCTTCTGGTTGGTCTCGTTCTTCGGCCATGGAGGCCCCACTAATCCTTATATCGGGATCATTCTCGATCTTGCTCTGCCGGGCCTGTTCATTCTCGGGCTGGTCCTGATCCCGATCGGCATCTCGATGCGGCGGCGGCGGCTTCTCGCTGCCGGTCAGGTACCGTCTGTGTACCCTCAGATCGATCTGCGCAACCCGGTTTTTCGGCGCGGGATCGAGATCGTGGTTCTGGCGACCTTCATCAACTTCGTTATCGTGGGGACGGCGACTTATCGGGGCGTTTCCTACATGGACTCGCCAAATTTTTGCGGGCAATCGTGCCATGTGATGGCGCCGCAGTGGACGGCGTATCAGGAATCACCGCACTCCCATGTGGAGTGCGTCCAGTGCCATGTCGGGTCAGGGATGAAGTCCTATATCCATGCGAAAGTGAATGGAACGAAGCAACTGGTGGAGGTCACGTTCCACACCTGGCCAACGCCGATTCGCGCCAACCTGAATGCGCTGCGACCGGCACGAGAAACCTGCGAGGCGTGCCATTCGCCGACGCGCTTTATCGGCGAAAAGCTGCTGGTCAAGACCACATTTGGCGACGACGAAAAAAGTTCTATGACGCGCACCGTGCTGGTCCTGCACCTGGGCGGCGTCGACTCTGTCTCGCATCGCACCGGTATACACGGCCATCATCTCAACAATTTCGAATACGTCGCCACCGACAATGAGGCGCAGACCATCATCTCCGTAACGGCTACCAATCCGGACGGGTCCAAGACCGAGTACGTCAGCTCCGACTGGAAGGGCCCCGTCAAAGGGGTGCGCCGAACCATGGATTGCATGGATTGTCACAACCAGGCGACGCACGTTTTCCAGACGCCGCAGGAAGCCATCGACGAGGCGATGCTCGACGGGACGCCGAACTCCGACCTGCCTTTCGTGCACAAGGAGGGGCTGCAGCTGATCCAGGCGACATACTCGTCACAGGCCGAGGCGGGACAGAAGATCGTTGCCGGTCTCGACGACTTCTATCGCACGCAGTACCCGCAGGTCTGGAGCACGGAACGGAGCAAGATCGACGCTGCCGGCCAACGGCTGGTGGCCGTGTATGACCGCAATGTTTACCCAAACATGAAGGTGGCCTGGGGCACGTATCCGAACAACATCGGCCATATGGCGTATCCGGGCTGCTTCCGCTGCCATGACGGAAGCCACGTGAGCAAAGACGGGAAGACGCTCAGCAACGACTGCAGCCTCTGTCACAACATTCTGGCGACCGATGAGACGCACCCCACCGTTCTCAACGATCTGCAGCTCCAGAACGAGCTGCACCTGCAGTAGGCCATCTTTTTCAGGGGGGCGCCGGCAGTGGCCACCCCTGTCTTGATCCGGGATGCTTGCCGGGCCTGGGATTGTGACATTCGTCACAGAGCCGGCACCCTCACCCTGGGTACCGTGGGAGTGGCATGAATACCCTTCTGCTGGACCGCATCCACTTTGCTTTCACTGTCACCTACCATTATTTGTTTCCGCAGCTGACCATGGGTTTGGCGCTGTTGATGGTGGTGATGAAGCTGATTGCCCTGCGCACGGGCGAGGAACGCTGGAATCAGGCGGCTCGCTTCTGGGCGAAGATCTTTGCCATCAACTTCCTGCTGGGTGTCGTGACCGGAATCCCGATGGAATTCCAGTTCGGCACTAATTGGTCGGAGTTTGCGCGGCGCACCGGAGGGGTAATCGGTCAGCCACTGGCCATGGAGGGCGTCTTCGCCTTTTTCCTGGAATCCACCTTTCTTGGGATGTTCCTTTTCGGTGAGAAGCGGCTCTCAAAGCTCGCTCACTTTGGCGCGGCCTTCATGGTTTGGTTCGGATCCTGGGTCTCGGGATTCTTCATTATCGTGACCGACGCGTGGATGCAGCACCCGGTTGCGTATCACCTGCTGCAGAACGGCACCTATGAGGTCTCAAGCTTCTGGGGGCTGATGCTGAATCCCTGGGCGTGGCTCCAGTACGCGCACAACATGTGCGGCGCGGTGGTGACGGCGTCCTTTGTTGTAGCCGCCACCGGTGCGTTTTATCTGCTGGAGAAGAGCCATGAGGAGTTTGGGCGGCTCTTCCTGAAGATCGGCGTCATTGCCGGCATCATTTCCTGCATTGTTCAGATCTTTCCCACCGGGGATCTGCACGGCCGCTACGTCGCGAAGTACCAGCCCGCGGCAATCGCCGGGATGGAGGGGCTCTTCCACACGCAGAAAGGCGCGCCCGTGGTGCTGATCGGTCAGCCGGATATGGATGCGCAGAAGATCGACAATCCGCTGCCTGTCAACGACGTACTCAGCTTTCTGATTTACGGCACTACGTCCGCAGAGGTGAAGGGCCTGAACGATTTCCCGCGCGACCAGTGGCCGTCCGCACTGCCGTTGCTTTACTACAGCTACCACATCATGGCCGGGCTCGGAACGTGGTTCCTGTTGCTGATGGCGGGCGCTGCGTTTCTGCTCTGGCGCAACAAGCTTTATACCGCGCGCTGGATGCTGTGGCCTATTCTGCTCAGCTTTCCGTTGCCCTACATTGCCAACACAGCCGGCTGGATGACCGCCGAGATCGGACGCCAACCCTGGCTGGTTTACGGGCTCATCCGCACCAGCGCGGGCCTTTCGCCGCACGTGTCAGCAGGGAACATGCTGTTTACGCTGCTCGGTTTCCTGGGGATGTACTCGGTCCTCTCGATTCTGTGGATTGTCCTCGTCTACCGCTTCATCCGGACCGGACCTGGGGTAGCTGCAGTTGCCGCCCTTTCGCCGGAACAACCCACTCTGACAGCGGTCTGAAAGAGGAGATCACTATGGGATTCGTCTGGTTCTGGATTGTCGCCGTCATGATTGCCGCCTACGTCGTCCTGGACGGATTCGACCTCGGCGTCGGAATCCTCAGCCCCTTTCTTGCGCAGACGGACGATGATCGGCGGACGTTGATTCGTTCCATCGGCCCGGTGTGGGATGGCAACGAAGTCTGGTTGCTGGCCGGGGGAGGCACGCTCTACTTCGCCTTCCCGCTGCTCTACGCCTCGTCGTTCAGTGGATTCTATCTGCCGCTGATGATCGTGCTGTGGCTGCTCATCATGCGCGGAGCGAGTATCGAACTGCGCATGCACATCGACCATAATGTCTGGCGCAGCTTCTTCGATGGGCTCTTCTTTGTCGCCAGCGCGCTGCTTGCCATTTTCTTTGGCGCGGCGCTCGCCAACGTGATCCGCGGAGTCCCGCTCGGCGCCGACAACTACTTCTTCCTGCCGCTGTGGACGAATTGGCGGGTCAGCCCCACCCCGGGGATTCTGGACTGGTATACCGTTATCGGCGGGGTGGTGGCTTTGGTGGCGCTCGCTACGCACGGTGCTCTGTGGCTGGCTCTGAAAGCGCCCGGCGCGCTGGAAGATCGGGCCCGCCGCGCGGCGACAGGGCTTTGGGTTGTACTGCTGCTGGTGACGCTGATCAGCCTGCCGGCTACCATTGCGGTCCGGTCTTCGGCGCTGGACAACTACAAGGCGCACCCGGTGCTCTTTCTGGTTCCGGTGCTGGTTTTCGCCACGCTCGTCGGCATGTTGAGCTTTACCCGGCAAGGGAAGGCGCTGGCCGCTTTTCTCTCGTCCTGCCTTTATCTGGTATTCATGCTGGTGGGCGCAGCGGCCGGACTGTATCCGACGCTGCTGCCGTCGTCGACCGATCCAACCCGCAACATCACGATTGCCAAAGCGCTCGCCGGTCCGCACTCTCTGCATGTGGGCCTTGTGTGGTGGTCGTTCGGACTTGCCCTTGCTCTCGTATATTTCACCGTGTCGTACCGTATGTTCCGCGGCAAAGTCACTGCGGAAGCCGGCTATGGCCACTGAACAGGATTCGAAGGAGAACCCAACATGGCTTCCTCAGCTGTAGCTGCTCCGGACCGGCCGGTCATCATTGATCCCGCACATGATCTGGTGGGACTCCGGCGGAGCTCCCTCGAAACCATCTTTACGCCGAAATCGGTTGCAGTGGTCGGAGCCTCCGAGCGGCCCGGCAGCGTGGGCTGCACGGTGCTCACGAACCTGACCAGCAGTCCGTTTGGCGGACCCGTCTGGCCGGTAAATCCCAAACGGCCGACCGTCCTGGGTGTGCCAGCTTATAAAAGCATCGCGGAGCTGCCCGGCATTCCTGACCTGATCGTCGTCACAACGCCCGCAGCCACGGTACCGGGGATCATTGAGGAAGCTGTCGCCGCCGGTGTGCCGTCGGCCATCGTGATTTCCGCCGGCTTCAAGGAAGTCGGAGAGTCGGGCAAGGAGCTGGAGCGCCAAATCGCCGCGACAATTCAAGGCAAGATGCGCCTGATTGGCCCTAACTGCCTTGGGATCATGAATCCGGTAGGTGGGCTCAACGCCAATTTTGCGACGGCGATGGTGCCGGCCGGGCGCCTCGCCTTCATCAGCCAGAGCGGCGCCCTGGGCACGGCGGTTCTTGACTGGTGCATTCGCGAGCGAGTTGGGCTGAGCGGCTTCGTCTCGGCGGGATCGATGCTCGATGTCACGTTTGGCGAGCTCATCGATCACTATGGGCAGGACCCCAATACCGACTCGATCGTTATCTATTCGGAGTCGATCGGCGACGCGCGCAGCTTCCTCTCCGCGGCACGGGAGGTGGCGCTGAATAAGCCGATCCTGATCATCAAGGCCGGCCGGACTGCGGCTGCCGCCAAAGCTGCGGCTTCACACACCGGTTCACTGACGGGCAGCGACGACGTGCTGGACGCTGCGTTTGAGCGGGCGGGAGTTCTGCGGGTGAACTCCATCAGCGAGGTGTTCTACGTTGCGGAAGTGCTGGCCAAGCAGCCGCGGCCGAAAGGACCGAGCCTCACGATTCTGACCAATGCCGGAGGCCCGGGCGTGCTCGCGACGGATGCGCTGATCTCCGCGGGCGGAGAACTGACAGAGATCTCGGCCGAGACAGTCGCGACCTACAACACGTTCCTGCCCGATGCGTGGAGTCACAACAACCCGGTGGACATTCTCGGGGATGCGGAGGCGGATCGCTACGCCCAGGCTCTCGAAATCGCATCGAAAGACGCCAATACTGACGGCATGCTGGTGATTCTCACGCCGCAGGGCATGACCGATCCGACCGAGATCGCAAAAAAATTAACTCCTTACGCCCATGCAACCGGCAAGCCGGTGATCGCGAGCTGGATGGGCGGCGATTTCGTGGCCGAGGGGGAAACGATCCTCAAGCAGGCCGGTATCCCGGTCTTTCCCTACCCGGACGCGGCGGCCCAGGCTTTTGTTGCGACGTGGAGGCACACCAGCCATTTGCGCGACCTGTATGAAACGCCGGCGGCTCGTTCCGGCTCGGTCCTGGATACGAATCGGCTGCTCGCCAGCAGCATTGTCGAGCGGGTGCGCGCGGGGCGCCGCACCATCCTGACAGAATTCGAATCAAAGCAGCTCCTCGCCGCGTACGGCATTCCGACGGTGCGCACTGAGCTGGCGCGGACTGCGGACGAGGCGGCGCGAAGGGCCAACGACATCGGCTACCCCGTGGTGCTGAAGCTGCATTCGGAAACGATCACGCACAAGACCGATGTTGGAGGGGTGAAGCTGAACCTGCGCAACGCCGGCGACGTTGGCGTGGCTTTCGCGGAGATCCAGACCTCCGTTACCGCCAAATGCGGCGCGGAGCACTTTCTGGGCGTCACCGTGCAACCCTTCGCCAAGCTCGATGGGTATGAGCTGATCATCGGGAGCAGCATCGACCCGCAACTCGGCCCCGTACTTCTCTTCGGAACGGGCGGCCAGCTGGTTGAGGTCTACAAAGATCGTGCACTGGCGCTGCCGCCGCTGACGGCCACACTCGCGCGCCACCAGATGGAGAAGACGAAGATCTACACGGCTCTGAAGGGCGTGCGCGGGCGCAAACCGGTGGACCTGAACGCGCTTGAGGCGCTCGTGGTGCGCTTCAGCGAACTGGTGGTTGAGCAGCGATGGATTAAAGAAATCGATATCAACCCGCTGCTCGCCTCGCCCGACGGGCTGATCGCGCTCGACGCGCGCGTCGTTCTTCATGAGCCGGGAACGACGGAAGAGGAACTTCCGCGTCCGGCGATCCGCCCCTACCCGGTGCAATACATTGCTTCGTGGAAGACGAAAGCCGGGACGCCGGTTGTGATCCGTCCCATTCGCGCCGAGGACGAGCCCCAGATCGTCGCCTTTCACGATCGGCTTTCCGAACGCACAGTCGTGGAGCGGTATTTCACCTCGCTCGACCTGAACGCACGCACCGCGCACGAGCGACTGACGCGGATCTGCTTTATCGATTACGACCGGGAACTGGCCCTGGTGGCGGAGGCCCGCGGTCCTGGCGGAGCCCAAATCGGCGGCGTGAGCCGGATGATCCGCGGCGATCACGGCAACTCCGCGACGCTGGCCGTGGTAGTTGCGGACGACTGCCAGGGGCAGGGGCTGGGCGAGGAATTAATGCGCCGCGCGCTGGATGCAGCGCGCGCCGAAGGCATTCGCCAGGTGGTGATTCACTTCCTGGCGGAAAACAATCGAATGCACAAGCTTTCTCGCAAGCTGGGCTTCACGCTGACCGAGGAGAGGGGCCTCGTTCGCGGCGCGATAGCGTTTTGAACACTGCCAGCACGGGGGACGGGCCGAAGTCCTGTTCCCCGCATCGTTGTCTGTTTATCCCTGATGAAGAGTCACCGATTCGCTGAGTTGCGGCGACTCGGGCGGAGCGTCGTTCTGCTGCGAACGCGGTAGGCGCACCAGCACGCAGGTGCCTTCGCCGAGGCGGCTGGTTACCCGAATCTCGCCCGCGCAAGCATCCACAATGGCTTTGCAGATGGACAGACCCAGTCCCACACCGCCGGTGCTGCGGGCGCGCGAGCTGTCGCCGCGCCAGAAGCGCTCGAACAGATGGGGAAGGTCTTCCGGGGCAATCCCGCGGCCGGTATCGGTCACTTCCACCAGGACCGTGTTCGCCGCTGCGACGCGGGTTATTACTGACCCACCGGCGGGCGTGTACTGCACGGCATTCAGGATCAGATTGGCGAGCAGGGAGGTACAGGCATCCTCGCTTAGCAGAGCCGTTACGGACAAGGGCGCCTCGACCGCGAGGTTCACCTGGCGTATCTCGGCGATCCTCTCTATCTGCGCGGCCACATCGCGAGCCACCTCGGCAACATCGCAGCCGGCATTTTCCGCATGCGGCTCGCGCTCGAAGCGCGCCAGTTGCAGCATGCGAAGAACGAGATCCTCCATGCGTGCGCAGTCGTCCTGACAGGTCTCAAGGCCGCGGGCGTATTCCCCCACCGTTCTGGGACGCGAAGCGAGCAACTGAAGGGACGACTTCACGATGGTCACCGCTGTTTTCAGCTCATGTGCCGCATCATGCACAAAAACCTGCTGCCTTACGAAGGCGTCCTCGAGTCTTTGGGTAGCTTGTTCCAGCGCTCTGGCCAGGACCGACAACTCCGAGGTCGCGTGAGCACTCTCGGGCGCATGAAACAGCGGATGTCGCGGCGTAATCTCGGCAGCGGAAGCGCTCAGCGTTTCCAGTGGGGCCAGTCCGCGCCGCAGCAGCCAGGTGAGGACAACTGCTGTCAGCATCAACAGCAAACAACTGGCCACGGTCAGGAATCGAGCGGCGCGCTCTACGGAGGTGTACACCGGCGCCAGAGATGAGGCGTAATCAATCACCACCGGACGCGCAATGCCGGGACTGGTGTCGTCGGCGTCGATTTGGCGAACTCCGTGGAGAGAAACGCCCCGGAACATCCGTCCGCCAATCCTGACATAACGGGGTCGGCTGCTCACTGAGAGAGTTTTCTCGGCAGCCGTACTCCAGTTGGCCGAGTGCGCCAGCACACGGCCGCCGGCGTCGCGTGCCATCCAGGCATCTCCAGCGGGCAGGTCAAGCGCCGTGGGCGTGATGGTCACGTCATCGGCGGCGTTCTCCGCATCGTGTACCGCGCCCAGCAGGGAGTCAGCTCGTCCGCGGACCATCTGGTCGAAGCTGTAAACATGGTCGCGCCAGATGTAGAAGAGGATCGTCCCGCTGATACTCACGGTCAAAGCGCACTCCACCGCGAGTACCATCGCAATCAGTCGCCGCCGGAGGGAATACCGTTTCATGCCGCACCCCTCCCGGCGTTTTCGGCCAGCAGACGATAGCCGCGCCCGCGCAAGGTCTCGATCCACTGCGTGTCGCCACCTCGGTTCAGTTTGCGTCGCAGGTTGGAGATGTGTGCCTCGATGACGTTGGAGTGGTGTTCCCAGTTGTAGTCGTACAGATGTTCCAGCAGCACCTGCTTGGAAATGACGGAGCGGGGGCGATGGCTCAGATATTCGAGGGCCCGATACTCCGTCGGAGAAAGCTCGACCAGCTTACCGGCAACCGTCACGCTTTTCTCCAGGGTATCGATGACCAGGTTGGCGATTTCGATTCTGGGATGGCTGACGCCCTTGCCGCGCCGAATCAGGGCCTTTACCCGTGCCAGCAATTCACCCAAATCGAAGGGTTTGGCGAGATAGTCGTCGGCGCCGGCATTGAGCAGGCTGACGACGGAGGCTTTATCCGCGACGGCGGTCAATACCAGGACCGGTGCCGTCTGCCCCTTTGCGCGGATGGCGCGGAGTACCTCGCGTCCGCTCACGCCGGGCAGCATCAGATCGAGGATGACGAGATCGTAATTGGTCTGTTGACCAAGCTCGATGCCATCGCGGCCATTCCGCGCCACGTCCACTGCCTGCCCCGCGCTCTCGCGCAGAGCCTCGGCGATGTTGTCGGCGACCCGGGCCTCGTCTTCGACGACCAGCACGCGCATGGGTTCAGAATCGCTCCCCATCCTTAATTTTGCCTGAATTCGGCCCTGGTTCGCATCCGTCTTTTCAGATCGGCGGGAAACCGCGGCTATGCCGCTACAATGGCTGCATGCGCCGCGTGTATATGGATGCCAATGCCACCACGCCGCTTCTGCCTGAGGTGCTGGAAGCGATGCAGCCGTTCTTCATCGATTCGTTCGGGAACGCCTCGTCCATTCATTACTTCGGCCAGCGTGCCCGCGCGGCCGTCGAAACGGCTCGCGACCAGGTCGCCGCTCTGCTGCACTGTCGGCCGGCCGAAATTGTGTTCACCTCCGGGGGAACAGAAGGCGACAACACAGCTGTTTTCGGGGTACTCCGTCCCGGGGACCATCTCATTACCTCCTCGATCGAGCACCACGCGGTCCTGCACGCGGGGGAAAGGGCGCTGCAGCGTGGCATCGATGTCACCTTTTTGCCGGTTGCTTCGTCGGGTGTGCTCGATCCGGACGATGTGCGGCGGGCGCTGAAGCCCAATACCAAACTGATCAGCGTGATGATGGCCAACAATGAAACAGGCGTGATCCAGCCCGTCGAGGCGATCGGCAAGATTGCCGCTGAGGCTGGGATCACCTTTCATACCGATGCGGTTCAGGCAGCCGGCAAGATTCCGATCGACGTCAATGAAATTGGCTGTCACCTTCTGAGCATCTCCGGTCACAAATTCCACGCGCCGCAGGGAACTGGCGCCCTGTACGTGCGGCGGGGAACGCGGTTTGAGCCGCTTCTCTTCGGTGGATCGCACGAGAGGCAGCGCCGTGCCGGCACGGAGAACGTGGCGGGCATCGTGGGCCTGGGCAAGGCCGCGGAATTTGCCCTGTCCGCGCTGACCGACGAAACCGAAGAGCGGATTGCCGAGCTGCGCGACCGTCTGGAACAGGGCCTGATTGCGCGCATCGAGGAGTGCGGGGTGAACGGGGCGGGGCAGTCGCGCGTTCCTAACACGACGAATCTCTTCCTCGACCATCTCGAGGGCGAGGCGCTGGTTATCGCTCTCGACCTGAAGGGCATCGCTGTTTCGGGCGGTTCCGCCTGTTCCTCGGGGTCGACGGAGCCATCGCACGTCCTGACCGCCATGGGCCTGCCCGCGTCGACTTCGCGCGCCAGCCTCCGTTTCAGCCTGTCGCGCCTGAGTACCAGGGCGGACATTGACTATGCACTGGAAACGGTGCCTCCCGCCGTAGCCCGCCTCCGCGAACTGTCGCCGCTGTATAAGAAGCCGGTCGCCGAAGCCGCGAACTGAGCCTCCGGGGGCGGAGGGATCCTCGTGGAGGCAGTTCCAGACGGGGGCAGCTGGTCGGGACCTTCGCTATGAACGTTCGCTATACTCAAGGGGATGTCGCCCCAGAAGACCTTCTATCTCGAAACATTTGGCTGCCAGATGAACGTGCATGACTCGGAAAAGGTCATTGGCACGCTGCAGCAGCAAGGGTATATGCAGGTCGAGACGGAAGAGGCGGCGGACCTGATCCTGTACAACACATGCTCAATCCGCGACAAGGCGGAGCAGAAGGTTTTTCACCGGCTGAACGACTATAAGGCACTGTATCGGCAAGGGAAACGATTCGGCGTGTTGGGGTGCGTAGCGCAGCAGGAAGGCGAGCGCATCTTCGAGCGGGCGCCCTATGTGTCGCTGGTTGCGGGCTCGGCGTCGTACCGGAAGCTGCCGGAAATGCTGGTGCAGATCGAGCAGGGCGCGACCCGGGTGACGGGTCTGGACGACCGGCAAACGGACGAGACATTCGAGACGGAGTTCACGGCGCGCTCGAATGCACATCGCGGATACATCACGATCATTGAAGGCTGCGACAAGTTCTGTGCTTACTGCGTTGTGCCGTACACGCGGGGCAAGGAGCGGAGCCGGAAGTCGGAGTCGGTGCTGGCCGAGGCGCGGCGCATGGCGGATGCGGGTTTCACGGAGATCCAGCTGCTGGGGCAGAATGTGAACTCGTATCGGGATCCGGACGGCAAGCGCAGCTTTGCGGAGCTACTGGCGGCGGTGGGCGACGTGGCGGGAATCCGGCGGGTGCGGTTCACGACGTCTCATCCGAGGGATTTCACGCGCGACATTGTGGAAGCGATCGACGCCGTGCCGTCGCTTTGCGACCATGTGCATCTCCCGGTGCAGAGCGGATCATCGAAAGTGCTGGGCCTTATGGCGCGGGAGTATACGCGGGAACAGTACCTGGAACGCATTGGGTGGATTCAGGGTTCGCGACGGACAATCAGCATGACGACCGACATCATCACCGGCTTTCCGGGCGAGACCGTCGAGGATTTTGAGCAGACGCTGAGCCTGCTGAGCGAGGTGCAGTACGACGCCGTCTTTGCGTTCAAATACTCGCCGCGGCCGAATACGCCTTCACTGTCGATGCCGGATTCGATTCCCGAGGATGAGAAGTCGAAGCGGCTGCAGGTGCTGATGGATCGGCAGAGGGAAATCCAGAGGGCAAACTACGAAAAGCATCTGGGCCAGATCATTGAAGTCATGGTGGAGGGCTTGAATCCGGCTCGTGGGCAGGTGGTGGGACGCACTTCGCAGAACAAGACGCTGAATTTCACCACGAACCAGCCGATTGCGCCGGCTCCCGGTGTTTACCTTCCGGTACGTGTGACAAAAACCTTCCCCAACAGTCTTGTTGGAGAAGCAGTCGTGCAGTGAGGCGGCGATGGAAGTCGAGATGAAAATCCGGGGCCTGATGGTCGATCCTTCGACGAATATGCCGGTCGTGATCCTGAAAGATCCGAAGAGCGAGGCGGTGTTGCCCATATGGGTGGGGCTGTATGAGGCGAACGCTATTGCGTTGGAGGTGGAGAAGTCGACGACGGCGCGGCCGCTGACCCACGATCTGCTGAAGAACGTCGTGATGGGCCTGAATGCGCAGGTGCAGCGGGTGGTGGTTTCCGAGCTGCGCGGCGACACGTTCTATGCCGTGATCTGGATGGAGCAGAACGGCGAGATTGTAGCGATTGATGCACGACCTTCGGATGCACTGGCGCTGGCGCTGCGGTCGGATTGCCCAATCTTTGTAGCTGAAGAGGTGCTGCAGGCCGCCAAGGTGGTGCCCAGCGCGGCCGATACCCAGCCCAGCGCCCAGGAGCTTCGCCGCTGGCTGGAAAACCTGGGGGACGAGGATTTGGGGAAGTATAAGATGTGAGGTCAGGAAATCCAGGCACAGAGGCGGGCTACGTTTTCTGCCCATTCGTCTTCAGTCGGGAGATGAGGAAGCGAGGCTGAACGATGGCGGCCCTGGATAACGCTGTTGATTGCATCGCGCAGACAGGCAGTCATACCTTCCTGCCCGGCGGTGAGGACCGTGGCCCAGGGGGTGTTCAGCAGAATATCGCTGACGCCGGATTCGCGATGGAGCAGGACGGGGATGCCGCGCTGCAGGGCTTCGATGGCAGGGATCCCGTAACCTTGGCGAGCGGGCATGAGAAACAAGTGAGCTTGGCGATAGAGGGTCTGAACTTCTTCGTCACTAACGAATCCATGGAAGAAGACGCGACAGGCCAGGCCGAGGTCGAAGGCCATCGACTGCAAGGTTTGTAGTTGTGAACCGGTTCCCGCGACGTCAAGGCGCCAGTCGATGCGACTGGAGAGGGGGATGGCATCGCGTTCGAGGCCGGCGAGGGATTTGAGGATCCAGTCGATGCGCTTACTGGCTTCGACGCGAGAGACGCTGAGGATGCGAAGAATGCTTTGGACGGGCCTGATGTGAAAGGCGGCTGAGGATTGCATTCCTCCCATGCGGACGATGTCGGCCTTTACGCCGAAGATGCGGAAGCATTCTTCCTGAAGGTACTCGCTGGTGACGATGGTGCGGCCGCCGAGGGCAGCTGCGCGGCGCAGGCCATAGCCGACGATGGTACTTGAGAATCGTCCCCGCGAGGATGTTGAGAGATTGCCGAGAAGGCTGGGCGTGTCGTGCATCAGGGTGTTGAATCGACGCAATCCGGCAAGGGTGGCGTGCAACGCGGGCTGATAGCCGGAAACGAGCGGTGGGCGGCTGCCGGCGGGTCGGTCGCGGAAATAGCGGTGCAGGGCAACGATTTTACTGGTTGCCGAGGGGCGGGGCCGGAGCTGCACCACTTCGAAGGGATGGCTAGCGTGGGCAGCGATGCCATAGGTGTCGTAATAGAGAACCAGCCGGTGAGGGAGGCCGTGAGTCTCAAGCCAATTAGCGAGAGCTAGGCAACTGCGCTCTCCACCGCCCATGTTGTGAAATTCATTCTGGAACT
>DASRRO010000013.1:0-2003 GCA_035656855.1 Acidobacteriaceae bacterium
TGCTCATCTCCTCGACCGGAGTGTTTTTGCCGCTCGAGGTGGCCCTGAACCAGGTTTGGGGAGTGGCGAAGAACCGCTCTTACGTCATGAACCAGCTCGTCTCCCTCGGGCTCGCGTGCCTGATCGGTGTGCTCGCGATGCTGGCCGTGGGGGCGGCGACGGCGCAGACCAGCATTCTCACATTTGTCTTTTTCGGGCACATCCAGAACACTGCGTACGGCTTCATTCACGAAATCTTCCTGCAGATCGCCGTCGCCTGCCTCAGTGTCAGCATGTTTTTCCTGGTGTACTGGATCCTCCCGAACCGGCGCCTGCCGATTCGGGCGGTTCTGCCCACCGCCGTGATTACCGGTCTGCTGTGGGATCTGGGTCGGGTTCTCTACATTTTGGTCCTCCCGCATATGGACCTGCACTCGGTGTACGGGCCGTTCGAGGTGTCGGTGAGCCTGATGATCTGGGCTTTTTTAACGGGACTTCTACTGCTCGCCGGGGCGCAATATTCGGCGACGCGGCACGCGCTGCGGCTGGCGTACAAAGCGGACCTCGAGGCAGCGAAGAAGGCGGAGCCAGTCACAGCGTAGTTGCCCTGCATCGTATCTTTATAGCTTTGCGGGAGGAACGCACATGGCAGCACGGCCCACGTGGTCCGGATCCATACAGATTTCACTGGTTTCGATTGCGGTCAGAATTTTTCCAGCCACCAATCCTGCACGCCAGGTCGAGTTTCACCAGATCGATCGGAAGTCCCACCACCGCGTGCATCACCAGAACGTTGGCGATGAGGGCGAGGTCGAGAAAGCCGACATCGTAAAAGGTTTCGAATACGCCAAAGACAAATACATTGAGATTGATCCGGAGGAGTTGAAGGCGCTGCGCCTGCCTACGGCGTCGACGATGCAGATCGAGCAGTTCGTCAAGGTGGAGGAACTGCCGCCGATGCTGTTTGAGCGGCCGTTGTTTGTGGCTCCGAAGGACGATGTGCAGGCCAAGGCGCTGGCCATTATGCGCAAAGCGCTGGCTGAGACTGAGACAGTGGGGGTGGGGGAAATCGCCTTCAGCGGGCGCGAGCATCTGGTGGCCATCGGTGCTCCGCCGGATCCAAAGCAAAAGGGGCTGATGCTCTACATGCTTCGCTACAAAGAAGAGCTGCGCGATTCGAAGTCGATTTTGTCCGGCGTCAAGGAGCCTGCCGTCACGGCGCAGGAGGTTTCGCTGGCGAAGCAGATTATCAACGCGAGCACGAAGAAGTTCGATCTGGACGCCTACAAGGACGACTACGAAGCGGCGGTGGTGAAGCTGGTGAACGCGAAGAGAAAAGGGAAGCCGCTTCCTGAAGGCGCGCCGGCGCAGCCGAGGCCAAAGGTGGTGAACATCATGGATGCGCTGCGAAAGAGCCTGGCGGCGGCCGAGCACCCCGCGAAAGGAAAGAAGGCCGCGACCCGAAAGAAGGCGGCCTGAGAGGGAAACGGGACAGAGCCCGGCGAACCGGCGAGATTTGAAGCGGGTATTATGATGGCCCCCATGCTCACCCGTTTTCTGATCGCGCTGGCGATGGTAGCCGCGTCTGCGCCCGCCTTTGCCCAGGGAGACGCCTTCCATCGGCGCTTCGACGACGTCCTGACTCAACATGGGATCGTGGGCGGTGGTATCGCGGTCGTCCACGCGCAGGAACCGGCAGCGCAATTCTTCTTCGGGGAGGCGCGCGAAAGCACGCATCAGGGCGTTAACGCCGCTACCACCTATAACTGGGCCTCCATCACCAAGACGATGACCGCGATTGCGATTCTGCAGTTGCGCGACCACGGGCTGCTTTCGCTCGATGATCCCGCCGTGCGTTACGTCCCGGAGCTGCGTCAGGTCCACGACGAATTTGGCTCCATCGATGCAATCACGATTCGCAACCTGCTGACGCACAGCGCGGGTTTTAGAAATCCTACCTGGCCCTGGGATTGCGACGACGCCACCAACTGCGACTGGCAGCCGTTTGAGCCAACGCACTGGAC
>DASRRO010000014.1:0-41828 GCA_035656855.1 Acidobacteriaceae bacterium
CGGACGGTGGGCGCAGGCACGATCTCGGAAATCATCGCCTAGGTAGCTGCGGGCTTCAGCCCGCGGAGCCCGTGGCAAAGCGGGCAGCGAAACAGGCAGCGGGTCATTCGCGAGGATGATCCGCTGACCGGAGAAAGAAAAACAAAATGGTTGGACAAAGAATACGAATCCGGCTGAAGGCATACGACTACCGGGTGCTCGACACGTCGACGGGTGAGATTGTCGACACCGCGAAACGGACGGGCGCACAGGTGGCGGGGCCGATTCCGTTGCCGACAGTGAAGAACAAGTACTGCGTGCTGCGTTCGCCGCACGTGGACAAGAAGTCGCGCGAGGCGTTCGAGATTCGCACGCACAAGCGGCTGATCGACATTCTTGAGCCGACCCAGCAGACGGTGGACGCGCTGATGAAGCTGGATCTGCCGGCCGGCGTGGACGTGGAAATCAAAGCGTTTGAGAAATAGCTGAGAAGCGGTTAGCGGAAACGCGGTCAGCAGTACCTACAGTGCCTGGGCAATGCGCGTGGGCATGATGAGGAGAGGAAAAGACAATGCCGGTGAACGGGATTTTGGGTAAGAAGATCGGGATGACGCAGGTGTTCGATGAGAAGGGTGAAGTGCACCCGATCACCGTGCTGCAGGCGGGTCCCTGCGTGGTAACGCAGCTGAAGACCGCCATGAAAGACGGTTACGACGCGGCGCAGATCGGCCTGGTGGAGTTTGTGAAGGCGGCGAAGGTGACCAAACCGCAGGCCGGGCACTTTGGGAAGAGCAATGTCGCCCCGGTGAAGCTGCAGAAGGAAGTCACCATCGAAGTGGCGAAAGCGGCGGTTGAGGGTGAGGCCCCGGCGGACGGGGTGAAAGCCGGCGATCGCGTTCTGGTGGATATCTTCTCCGACGAGAAATATGTAGACGTGACCGGAACGAGCAAGGGCCGCGGGTTTGCCGGTGTGGTGAGGCGGCATGGTTTCGGCGGGGGTCCCAAGTCGCATGGACACATGTTCCAGGTGCAGGGCTCGATCGGGGCATCGTCGTTTCCGTCGCGGGTGTTTCCCGGGCAGCGCATGCCGGGACACATGGGCGTGGACAGGGTGACGGTGAGGAACCTGAGGATTCGCGGGATCGACATCGAAGAGAACCTGATCATGGTGGAAGGCGCGGTGCCGGGGCCGCGCGACGGCTATGTAGTGATTACGAAATCCAAAGCTCCGCCGCGCGAGCGCCGCGGCTTTGCGGGCGGCGGCACGGTCGACCCGCTGAAGGCTTCGAAGAAGGCGGCTGGGAAAAAGAAATGACGCAGCTGATGGCCGGTTAGCTGAGAAGCGGTCAGCTGGTAAGGCGGTTAGCTAAAAAGCGGTTAGCGAATCAGCAGCAGAAAGAAACAAGACGATGGCAAACATTGACGTAGTGGATCTCGGGGGACAGAAGGTTGGCTCGCTGGAGCTGGCCGATGAGATCTTCGGGCAGGTGAACGAGGCGCTGCTGTGGGAGGCCGTGAAGGCTTTTCGCGCGGCGCAGCGGCAGGGCACGCACGCCACGAAGAATCGGAAACTGGTCGCCGGATCGGGCAAGAAGCTGTGGAAGCAGAAGGGCACGGGCCGGGCGCGCATCGGATCGGTGCGGTCGCCGCTGTGGCGGCATGGCGGCACGGTGCACGGGCCGGTGCCTCATTCCCACGAATATGCTTTCCCGCGCAAGAAGCTGCAGGGCGCGCTGCGCTCGGCGCTGGCGGTGAAGTTCGCCGACGGCAAGCTGGTGGTCGTGGAGTCGCTGGAAGCGAAGGAGCCGAAAGCGAAGCTGTACCGCGCGGCGCTCAACAAGCTCGAAGCGAACCGGACAACGCTGCTGGTGGAGAACGGCGAGACGCTGGGACGGAACCTGCTGCTGGGCTCGCGCAACCTCGAGGGCGTGGAGCTGATGCTCAACAACGAGGTGCATCCTTACGACCTGCTGAAGTACGAGCGGGTGATCTTCTCGCGGCCGGCGCTGGAGAAGCTGCAGGACTCGCTGAAGAAATCGCTGCCCCGGGGTCGGAAAGCCGAGTCCAGAAAGGCGGTGGCGTAATGCCGTCGTTGCATAGCGTAATTCGCCGCCCGATGATCACCGAGAAGGCGCTGGGTGTGAAGGAAACCGAAAGCACCCTGGTCTTTGAAGTGGATGCGCGGGCGACCAAGACCGAAGTGAAGCATGCGGTGGAAACGCTGTTCAAAGTGAAAGTGCACGGCGTACGCACCGCGAACATGGCGGGCAAAGAACGCCGCCGCGGCAAATTTGCCGGCTATCGTCCCGACTGGAAGAAGGCCTATGTGAGGCTCAAGGCGGGCGAGAAAATGCCGGATTATGTGAACAACCTGTAAAGCAGGGCAGCGCACAGAGTGCAGGGTACAGAAACCCCGAAGATGTGAACCGGCGGAAGTGGCCGGTAGGCAGAGAGAAAAGAAGATGCCGATTAAGACATACAGGCCGATAACACCGACGCTTCGTTTTCAGACGACGCTGGTGCGGGATGAGATCACGACCGACCAGCCGTACAAGCCGCTGGTGGTGAACAAGCTGCGGACGGGCGGCCGGCGCAACTCGGGCGATCTGACCATTCGTCATCACGGCGGCGGTCACAAACAGAAGCTGCGCCTGATCGATTTCAAGCGCGAGAAGTATGGCGTTCCGGGCACGGTGGCGACCATTGAGTACGATCCCAACCGCTCGGCGCGGATCGCGCTGATCAGCTACCGTGACGGCGAGAAGCGGTACATTCTGCAGCCGGTGGGACTGAAGGTCGGGCAGACCATCATGAGCGGTCCGGAAGCGGACATCCTGGTGGGCAATGCGCTGCCGCTGAAGAACATTCCCGCGGGCACCACGGTGCACAACGTGGAGCTGCGGCCGGGCAAGGGTGCGCAGATGGCGCGGTCGGCAGGCGCCAGCGCGCAGCTGGTGGCCAAGGAAGGCGATTACGCGCTGCTCAAGCTGCCCTCCGGCGAATCCCGGCGGGTGCTGGTGGACTGCATGGCCACCATCGGCCAGGTGGGAAATACGGATCACGAAAACGTCTCGATCGGCAAGGCGGGGCGCAATCGGTGGAAGGGCATTCGGCCGACCAACCGCGGGGTGACCATGAATCCGGTGGATCATCCGCACGGCGGCGGCGAAGGCAAGACGTCGGGGGGGCGGCATCCGGTAACGCCGTGGGGCCAGCCGACCCGGGGTTACAAGACGCGGAACAACAAGCGGACGGATGCGTTCATCGTGGCGCGGAGAAGCAAGTAGCACTGAGCGAAACACCGGTTAGCTAAGAAGCGGTTGGCTACGGTCCGGATAGCGGAAGAGCGGTTAGCGAGAAGCGGAAGCAACGAGGAATTCTGATGGCAAGGTCGACGAAAAAAGGCGCGTTTGTGGATGGGCACCTGATGGTGAAGATCGAAACGATGAACCGTTCGAACGACAAGAAGGTCGTGCGCACGTGGTCGCGGCGGTCGACGATTCACCCCGAAATGGTGGGTCACACGATTGCGGTGCACAACGGCAAGAAATTTGTGCCGGTGTATGTTACGGAAAACATGGTGGGGCACAAGCTGGGTGAGTTCGCGGCGACGCGTACGTTCAAGGGCCACTCGATGAGAGCAGCGGAGACGACGGCGAAGCCGAGGTAGCGAAGAAGCGGTCAGCGAGCCAGGAAAGATTTGGAGTCAGAGGAAATGGAAGCACAGACACGGGAGTTCCGGGCAGAAGCGCGATTCCAGCGGGTATCGCCGCAGAAGGCGCGCCTGGTGCTGGATCTGATCAAGGGCCGGGGCGTCGAAGAGGCGTTGAACACGGTGGCCTTCACGAAGAAGGCGGTTGCTCCGCTGGTGGAGAAGGTGCTGCGGTCGGCAGTGCAGAATGCCAGCCACCTGAGCCAGGAGCAGGGGCTCGACGTGGATCTGGACAACCTGTACGTGAAGATTGCGGTGGCCAACGAAGGGCCGCGCATGAAGCGGATCCGGCCGGCGCCGATGGGGCGGGCCTACCGGTATCAGCGGCGGCTTTCGCACATCCAGATTGCGGTGGCGGAGCGGGCGCAGGCAGAAGGTCTGGTGCACCGCGTGGGTGAAGAGTCGGCCGAGCATCCGGTGAAGCACGCGGCGGGAAAGAAGTCAGCGAAGAAGGCTCCGGCGAAGAAGGCGGCACACAAGCCGGCAAAGAAAGCGGCGGCGCACAAGCCCGCCAAGAAGAGCGCGGCGAAGAAGTCCGCGAAGAAGAAGTAGGACCGGCCGTCCAGGCGGACGCGGCTTCGCCGCAGAAGCCACGGCCGCGAGCGAGTTAGAGAGGATTCAGAGATTATGGGACAGAAAGTCCATCCTTACGGATTCCGGGTCGGCATCAACAAGCCGTGGCGCTCGCGCTGGTTCGTCTCGCGCGACTACGACAAGCTGCTGATCGAAGACGTGCACCTGAAGCGCGAGCTGAAGGAGAAGCTGAAGGCAGCCGGCGTCAGCTCCGTCGAAGTGGAGCGGCCGGGAAACAAGCTGCGGCTGATGATCCGCACCGCGCGGCCGGGCATCGTGATCGGGCGCAAGGGCGCGGAGATCGAGAAGCTGAAGGGCGAGCTGCAGAAGCGGACCAACCGAGACGTGTTCATCGACATTCTGGAGGTGAACAAGCCGGAGCTGGACGCGCAGCTGGTGGCCGAGAACATCGCGCTGCAGCTGGAAAAGCGCGTGGGCTTCCGGCGGGCGATGCGCAAGGCCGTGGATTCCGCGCTGCGCTTCGGCTGCAAGGGAATCAAGGTGCGCGTGAGCGGCCGCCTGAACGGGAACGAAATTGCCCGCTCGGAGTGGTATCTGCAGGGGCGTTTGCCGCTGCATACGCTGCGCGCCGACATCGATTACGGATTTGCCGAAGCGCGCACCACCTATGGCGTGATCGGCGTGAAGACGTGGATTTACCGCGGAGATATTTATCAGGCGCGGCGGCGGGAGCCGCAGGCGGCGGTGGGAACGAGCGTGTTTTAACCAAGTGATCAGTCGCCAGTCCCCAGTCCCCAGCGGACTGCCGGTAACTGGAAACTGGAGACTAAGAACTGGGGACTTTTTATGTTGATGCCAAAGAAAGTGAAGTACCGCAAGCAGCAGCGCGGGCGCATGCGGGGCAAGGCGTGGCGCGGCAGCGAGCTGTCGTTCGGCGACTACGGTCTCAAGGTGATGGAGTGCGGCTATATCACCGACCGACAGATCGAAGCCAGCCGCGTGGC
Organism: Acidobacteriaceae bacterium; assembly: GCA_035656855.1. Lineage (GTDB taxonomy): Bacteria > Acidobacteriota > Terriglobia > Terriglobales > Acidobacteriaceae > Palsa-343. Next base: position 5,230 of record DASRRO010000014.1, read on the forward strand.
CATGACTCGCTTCATCAAGCGCGGCGGCAAAATCTGGCTGCGGCTTTTTCCTGACAAGCCGGTGACCAAGAAGCCGGCTGAAACCCGTATGGGCAAGGGCAAGGGGGCGCCGGATCACTGGGTCGCCGTCGTTCGCCCCGGGCGCATTCTGTTCGAGATGGAAGGCGTGACGCCGGAGATGGCGACTGAAGCGATGCGGCTGGCGGCTCACAAGCTGCCGCTGAAGACCAAATTTGTGCAGCGGCACGACGTGAAGGCGACGGTGGCCGCGAAGTAGGCAGGAGAAGCCTTTGCCAGTGTTCGAGACCGCGGCATATGAGACGCAGGTGGGATCCTGGATCTGGATCCGGCCGGAGAGAAGAGAAGCGATGGACGTAGAGAAGATTCGTAACCTGAGCGACGACGAGCTGGGGCTCGAGGAGCGCAAGACCGGAGAACAGCTGTTCCGGCTGCGTTTCCAGATGAAGCTCGGGCAGACCGAGGGCGTGAAGAAGCTGCGCGAGCTGCGCAAGGATATCGCCCGCATCAAGACGATTGAGCGGGAGCGCGAGCTGGGCGTGCACGGAGCGACGCACAAGCTGGAGACGACGGCAGCGGAGGCTCCGGCCAGGCACGCGCGGAAGAAGGCGGCGAAGCCGGCAAGGAAAAAGGCAGCGAAGAAGAGCGCGTCTTCGCGCAAGGGCAATAAGCGCACGGCCACACGGAAATCCGCGGCCAGGCCGACGGCAAACAAGAAGAAGGCGTCGAGATCATCGAGCGTGAAGAAGGGCTGATATGAGCGAAACAACGGAAACGAAGAGCACGGCGCGCCGCAACGAGAAGGTCGGCCAGGTGGTTTCGACAAAGATGCAGAAGACCATCGTGGTGGAAGTGGAGATGCGCAAGGCGCACGCGAAGTACAAGCGCATTGTGCGCAGTACCCGCAAGTTCTACGCTCACGACGAGCAGAACACGGCCCGGGTGGGCGATATGGTGCGTATTCGCGAGACCCGACCGCTGAGCAAGCTGAAGCGGTGGAGTCTCGAGGAGATCGTGCGCCGGTCGGCTCTGGCGCAGGTGGAAGAACAGGTCGCGAAGGCCGCCCAGTAACGGCGGGCGGCAGCACAGCCCGGCCGAAGACGAGCCGAGCGGTAAGAGGGGGAGAGTGCCATGGCAGTCCAGATGAGAACGATGCTCGAAGTCGCCGATAACTCCGGCGCGCGCAAGCTGCAGATGATTCTGCCTCTGGGCGGCGCGAGCGGTCTGAAGGCGGGTTTGGGAGACGTGATCACCGCGGCGGTGAAGGAAGCTTCGCCGGACGGGCAGGTGAAAAAGGGCAAGGTGGTTAAGGCGGTTGTAGTGCGGACGCGCAAAGAGACGCGGCGGCGGGATGGGACCTACATTCGCTTCGACACCAATGCGGCTGTGCTGATCAACGATGCGGGCGAGCCGGTGGGCACGCGCGTGTTCGGTCCGGTAGCGCGCGAGCTGCGCGAGAAGAAGTTTCTGAAGATCGTTTCCCTCGCTCCGGAAGTGCTGTAGGGCCGGCGAGAGACAGAGGACAGAGATTATGGCAGGGTTGAATATTCAGCGCAACGACACGGTGCAGGTGATCAGCGGGAGCGACCGCGACAAGAAGGGGCGGGTGCTGCGCGTGTTTCCGGACGAGGGCCGAATTCTGGTCGAGCACGTGCGGATGATCAAGAAGCACATGAAGCAGAATCCGCAGCGGCGGATCCAGGGCGGCATTGCCGAACAGGAGGCGCCGATTCCGGTGTCGAATGTGATGCTGGTGTGTCCCAGCTGCGATCAGCCCACGCGGGTGGGTCACAAGTTTGAAGGCGATGTGAAGGTGCGTATCTGCAAGAAGTGCGGCGGAACCATCACCGTCAAAAAGAAGTAATCCTGGCCGGAATGGGCGGACGCGGTTTCACCGCAGAAGCTCCCGGCAAATTGAGCACTTTCCGCAACGGTAGACGGTTTAATGCCAATCCGAGACCGGAAAGAGAATCGGAAGAGAGAAATGGCAGCGAGACTGAAAGAGAAGTATCACAAAGAGCTCAAAGGCGCACTCCAGAAGGAGCTGGGCCTCGAGAACCCGATGGCCGTGCCGCGGCTGGAAAAGATCGTCGTGAACATGGGGCTGGGCGAAGCCACGCAGAACTCGAAGATGCTCGACCCGCTCACGGCCGATCTGGCCGCGATTGCCGGGCAGAAGCCGGTGACCACGCGGGCGAAAAAGTCGATCGCGCAGTTCAAGGTGCGCGAGAACATGCCCATTGGCGCGATGGTCACGCTGCGCGGGGACACGATGTATGAGTTCCTCGATCGGCTGATCTCGGTGGCCCTCCCGCGTGTGCGCGATTTTCGCGGGGTTTCGACGAAGAGTTTTGACGGGCGCGGCAACTTCACGCTCGGCATTCGCGACCAGTTGATTTTTCCGGAGATTGACTATTCGAAGGTTGAGAAGCTGAAGGGCATGAACATCACGATTGTGACGTCGGCCCTCGATGATAACGGCGCGCGCGCGCTGCTGCGGCAGTTTGGCATGCCGTTCCGGCAAACGGCGTAAGTGAGGAATTAAGAGAATATGGCAACGACAGCAAAACGAGTCAAGGATGCGCGGAAGCCGAAGTTTAAAAGCCGCAAGCACAACCGCTGCCAGCTGTGCGGACGGCCGCGGGGCTTTCTGCGGAAGTTCGGGGTATGCCGGCTGTGCTTCCGGAGTCTGGCTCTGAAGGGTGAGATTCCCGGTGTAGTGAAGTCTTCCTGGTAAAGGAACTGGCCGGGACTACGCGTCCAGCGACACGCGGCCTTCCGCCGCACAACAAGTTCGATCAGGAGCGTGAGCTCGCGATCGAGAAGAACATTCCGGCTGGTTCTCCGCTGGTGGAACAGGACAGGCGGAGCGAACGGGGAATGAAGGAGAGACGATGAGTTTGACCGATCCCGTAGCAGATTTTCTGACACGGATACGCAATTCGATTCGCGCGCGCCACCAGAAGCTGGACGTCCCGGCCTCGAAGCTGAAGGCGGAGATCGCCCGCATTCTCAAGGAAGAGGGCTATATCTCCAACTTCAAGACCACCGAGGAGAATGGCCGCGCGGTACTGCGCGTTTACCTGAAGTACGGCGCCAATAACGAGGCGGCGATTCGGGACCTGGAGCGCATTTCGCGCCCTGGTTGCCGGGTTTACATCGGCCACGACGAGATTCGCCGGGTGCAGGGCGGGCTGGGCATCAGCATCATGACCACGCCGCGAGGCGTGATGACCGGACGCCAGGCACGCCGCGAAAAGGTAGGCGGCGAAGTTCTCTGCGAAATCTGGTAGCCTTGCCGGCTCGGCGGGCGCGCCTTCGGCGCCTGTTCGGGGGTGGGTAAGAGCAAGGGCCGGGCCGAGGGCCCGGGAGAAGAGTAAAGGCGGGAAAGAATCTCGCCAGGGCTGCAGTGGAACGGGAAGCGCAAGCGACCTCGGGACTCGCAAGCCAATAAGGATCTGACGATGTCACGAATTGGAAAGAAGCCGATACCGCTGCCGCAGGGCGTGAAGTACTCGCTGCAGGGGAACGTGGTGACGGTGGAAGGCCCGAAGGGCAAGATGGTGCAGTGGATTCCGACAGGGATCAAGCTCGAGCAGAAAGACGGGGAGCTGCATGCGGTGCGGGAGAATGACGCACAGGCGGCGATCCACGGACTGTCGCGGGCGCTGGTGGCCAACGCGGTCCACGGAGTGACGCTGGGGTGGACTCAGGACCTGGACATTGTCGGCATCGGCTACCGCGCGGAACTGAAGGGCAAGAACACGGTAGTGTTCACGCTGGGGTATTCACACCAGATTGAGTTTCCGCTGCCGACCGGGATCACCGCCACCGTCGATCCCAAGCAGACGCGGGTAACGGTGAGCGGGGTGAATCGCCAGCAGGTGGGCCAGGTAGCGGCGGATATGCGGTCGCTGCGCAAGCCCGATCCCTACAAGAACAAGGGCGTGCGCTACGCGAACGAGCGGCTGAAGAAGAAGGTTGGCAAGACGGGCGCGAAGTAAGGCAGGGGCTGCGGGTTACCGTTCACGGTGTGGAAGGCTGATTAAACCGTAGACCGCAAACCGTAATGCCTGCAGTTAAGAACCGAACGGGGCCGCAGGGCGGTTCCGCTTTTAGGAAAGGGAAACGATGATTCCGCAGAGGAAAAGAAACGCGATTCGGCAGCGGGTTCATACCCGCATTCGTCGCCGGCTGGCGGGCACCACGGAGCGTCCGCGGCTGAATGTGTACCGGTCGCTGAACCATATTTACGCGCAGGTAATCGACGACGCGCAGGGCGTGACGGTCGTATCGGCATCGACGGTGGCGTCGAAGGCGAAGACGGGCGGAAACGTCGCGGCGGCGAAAGAGATCGGGAAGCAGATCGCCGAGCGTGCGAAAGAGAAGGGCATCAGCAAAGTGGTGTTCGATCGCGGCGGCTATCTGTACCACGGGCGGATCAAGGCTCTTGCCGATGCGGCGCGTGAAGCGGGACTAGAGTTCTAGCGCACCAGAGCGCAGAGGGAAATCAGAAAGCACATGGCGATACTGAAAAAGAAGCTGGATGCGGGGCAGTACAACCTGAAGGATCAGGTAGTGGCGATCAACCGCGTGACCAAGGTCGTGAAGGGCGGCAAGAACATGTCCTTCGCGGCGCTGGTGGTGGTGGGCGATCCGGGCGCGGGCGTGGTCGGATACGGTTCCGGCAAGGCGCGCGAGGTCCCGCAGGCAATCCGCAAGGGAATTGAGGCGGCCAAGAAGAATCTCGTACGCGTAAACCTGACGTCGACCACCATTCCCCATCAGGTGCTGGGGCGCTTCGGGTCGGGACAGGTGCTGCTGAAGCCGGCTCCGGAAGGTACGGGCGTGATTGCCGGCGGCGCGGTACGGGCGGTCATGACCTCGGCGGGCGTGCAGAACGTGCTTACCAAGAGCCTGGGCACGGCCAATCCGCACAACGTCATCAAGGCAACGTTCGACGCGCTGACCCAGCTGCGCGACCGCAACGAAGTCGCGGCGATGCGCGGCAAGCAGGCGCAGGAGATCTAGCGATGGCGGAAAAGAAAGCAGCAACGAAGAAGGCAGCCAGTAAGGCCATGATTCAGATCCAGTATTTCCGGTCGATGATCCAGGCGCCGGTGAAGCACAAGCGGGTCATCAAGGGCCTGGGCTTCACGCGCCTGAACCAGATTGTGGAGCGCGAAGATACGCCGTCGATCCGGGGAATGGTGAAGACGGTGCCGCACCTGGTCCGGATTGTGGAACAGGGTTAACGGTCTACGGATTACGGGACAGGCGACAGCAGCTCGCCAAACCGTAACCCGTATCCCGTAATCCCTGAAAACATGCGAGTCGGGCGGTGAAAGTCCGCGCCGGCGTTGAGCGAGGAAAACGATGAATCTTTCAAATCTGCGGGCGCCGAAGAAGGCGAATCGAAACAAGAAGCGCATTGGGCGCGGCATGGGATCGGGCACCGGGAAAACCTCGGGGCGTGGTCACAAAGGTCAGGGATCGCGGTCGGGTTCGAGCCTGATGCGCGGCTTTGAAGGCGGCCAGATGCCGCTGCATCGCCGCCTGCCGAAACGCGGCTTCACCAACATCTTCCGAACTGAATACACGGTCGTCAATCTGGACCGGCTGGGAGAACTGGGCGAGAAGGAGCTGACGCTGGAAAAGTTCGTCGCGCTGGGTCTCCTGAACAAGCGCAATGGGCTGGTCAAGATCCTGGGCAGCGGCGAGCTGAAGGGCGCCCTGACCGTACACGCGCACAAGTTCTCGAAGTCCGCGCAGGAAAAGATCGAGAAGGCCGGCGGCAAAGCGGTTGTGGTCGGCGGGGAAGCGGCTGGCCAGGCGCCGGTTCGCTCCAAGCTGGTGAGCAAGAAAAACCGGGCGTGAAGGCCGGTCAGCGGCAGGGTATGATGAGAGCATCCATCCATGTTTGAGAAGTTCCTGAATATCTTCCGAGTCCCCGACCTGCGCAGGCGTGTCCTGTTCACCCTCGGCATCCTGGCGGTCTACCGGCTGGGCGCGCATATCACCACGCCGGGCGTCAACGTGGCGGCGCTGGAGAATTTCTTCAACACCCAGGCGGGCTCATCGCTGGGCCTGGTGGACCTGTTCAGCGGCGGCAACCTGCGCCGGCTGACGGTGTTTGCCCTCGGCATCATGCCCTACATCACCGCGTCGATCATCTTCCAGCTGCTGACCGTGGTCTATGAGCCGCTGGCCAAGCTGCAGAAGGAAGGCGAGATCGGGCGGCGCAAGATCACGCAGTGGACGCGCTACGTCACTGTGGGCCTGGGTATTGTCCAGTCGGCGGCCATCGCCATCGCGCTGCGCAGTTCCGGCAACATGGTGCTCGATCCCGGCTTCGGCTTCATCGCGATGACGGTGATCACGCTGACCGCGGGCACCACGTTCATCATGTGGCTGGGCGAGCAGATTACCGAACGCGGCATCGGCAACGGCATGAGCCTGCTCATCTTTGCGGGCATCGTGGTGGGCCTGCCGCGGGGCATTGCCGACCTGGTCACCACGGCAAGAACGCAGCGCTTTGGAGTGTTCACGGTGCCGGCGCTGATCCTGCTGGTGGTCGGCATGGTCGCCGTGGTGGCGTTCATCGTCTACGTGGAGCGCAGCGAGCGCCGGATTCCGGTGCAGTATGCGAAGCGGATTGTGGGGCGGCGCCTGATGGGCGGCCAGTCCACCCACCTGCCGCTGAAGGTCAACTCCGGCGGCGTGATGCCGATTATCTTTGCCGCTTCGGTTCTGTCGGCTCCGATGCTTTTCGGGCAGGCCGCATTCGTGAAGAACAGCCCGTGGCTGTCGCGGACCTTTGATGCGCTGCGTCCGGGCGAGCCGTCGTACGAGCTGATTTACATGATCGCGATCGTATTCTTCGCGTACTTCTATATCTCGATCGTGTTCCGTCCCGATGACATCGCCGATAACATGCGCAAGTACGGCGGGTTCATTCCCGGCATTCGTCCGGGAAGGCGAACCTCTGATTTCGTGAACGAGATTCTGACCCGCATCACGATGGTGGGCGCGATTTACCTGATCGTGGTGGCGATTATCCCGCAGCTGCTCATCAGCGGCATTCACCTGAACCACCTGTGGCTGATCGGAGGCTGGTTCGAATCGCTGCCGACCTGGGTGACCAACGGACTTGGCTTCAATTTCTACTTTGGCGGGACCTCGCTGCTGATCGTGGTGGGCGTGGCCATGGATACGGTGAACCAGATCGAAGCGCAGCTCATCATGCGCCACTATGAAGGCTTCTCGCCCAAGAGCGGGAGGATTCGAGGAAGGCGGGCCTGGTAATGGGGTCAGTGGTGGCGGATGCGCATGTGGAGACTGGAAACAAGGTAAAGATCACACCGGGGCCGATTTTGCTGCTGGGCGCGCCGGGGGTGGGCAAGGGAACCCAGGCAAAGGAGCTGGTGGCCAAGTGGGGAATTCCGCAGATCTCCACCGGCGACCTGCTGCGTTATAACCGGGATCACGGCACGGCGCTGGGGCTGAAGGCCAAAGAGGTCATGGCTTCCGGCAGGCTGGTGCCCGACGAGCTGGTCAATGCCATGGTCGCCGAGCGGCTGAAACAACCGGACACCGTAAGGGGCTTCATTCTGGACGGTTTTCCGAGGACGCTGGGTCAGGCGAAGTGGCTGGATGGCCACATTGGCGCCGATCCCCTGGCCCTGCCGGTGATTGCGATCAGTATCCGGGTCAGTTATAATCAGTTATTGCGCCGGATTACCGGACGGCGTATCTGTCCTGTCTGCGGAACGATCTACAACATCTACCTGCAGCCGCCGAAGGTCGATGAGAAGTGCGATCTGGACGGTAGTCCTCTGACGCGGCGTTCCGACGATACTGAGGAAGTTTTTCAGGAGCGGATGCGGACGTATGAGACGCAAACGGCTCCTGTGGTGGAGCATTATCGCGCTCTGGGGCGGTTCGAGGAAGTGGATGGCGAACAGCCGGTGAATGCAGTGGCGGCCGGAGTTGAGACCGCAGTGGCGCGCCTGAGGAGCTGAGCAGGGTGGCCATCACAATCAGAACGCCGCAGGAGATCGACAAGATGCGGCGCAGCGGACAGGTCGTGCGGGAAGTCCTGGAGCATGTCCGCAAGGCAGTGAAACCGGGGGCGTCGACGCTGGAACTGGAGCAGGCGGCCGCGGAAAAGATTCGGGAGCTGGGGGCGACTCCGGCGTTCAAGGGATACCACGGGTATCCCTGTGTGCTGTGCACCTCGATCAACAATGAGGTGGTGCATGGGATCCCGTCGGGGGAGCGGAAGCTCAGCGACGGGGATCTGGTTTCGATCGACACGGGTGTAGTGCTGGATGGGTACTACGGCGATTCCGCAATTACAGTCGCCGTGGGCAACAAGATAGGCGCCAAAGCGCGAAAACTGCTGGATGTAACGGCAGCCTCGCTGGAAAGCGCGATCCGGGCGGTCAAGCCGGGAGCGACGCTGGGTGATGTGGGCGCGGCGGTGCAGGAAACGGTCGAGGCGGAAGGATTCAGCGTCGTCCGGGATTTTGTAGGGCACGGAATTGGCACGAAGCTGCACGAAGACCCGCAGGTTCCGAACTTCGGGCAGCGTGGGCAGGGCGTGGCGCTCAAAGCCGGGATGGTTCTGGCGATTGAGCCGATGGTGAATGCGGGACGGCCGGGGGTTCAGGTTCTGAAGGACGGCTGGACGGCGGTGACTCAGGATGGCAGCTGGAGCGCGCACTTCGAGCACACAGTGGCGGTGACGAAGGATGGAGCTCTGGTTCTGACGCAGTAGGCTGAAACAGAGCAGATAAGGATCACGATTGTCGAAGGAAGACGCGATTGAGGTTATGGCAACGGTTCTCGAGACGTTGCCGAATGCGATGTTCAAAGTGAAGCTCGAGACCAGCGGCGGTCACGAGGTGCTGGCTCACGTGTCCGGGCGCATGCGGAAGAACTTTATCCGCATCCTTCCCGGGGATCGCGTAGCGGTGGAGCTGAGCCCGTACGATTTGAATCGTGGACGAATTGTTTATCGATACAAGTGATCAGTTGTTAGTTGCCAGTCCCCAGCGGGACCTCCAAAGATCGGGATTGGCGACAAACTGGCAAACTGGGAACTGAGGACTTACATGAAGGTTCGGGCATCAGTGAAGAAGATTTGTGACAAGTGCAAGGTCATCCATCGCCAGGGTGTGGTGCGGGTGATCTGCGAGAATCCGAAGCATAAGCAGCGCCAGGGCTGAAAACAGGGTACAGCGTGCAGGGTGCAGTAAGCCTGGACGCGCATGAGAGAGTTAGCCTCCCGAAAGCGGCGGAGGCTGGGGCGAGTTAGCTGCAAAGGCTTGCGATGAACCCCGGTGCAAGGCATCAGGCTCTCAAAACTCCGGTACGGGAATCGGCCGGAACAACGGCTCCGGGCAGTATGGCCGGGGCATAACAAAGGACACGGTATGGCACGTATTGCAGGCGTCGATCTGCCCCGCAACAAGCAGGCGAGGATCGCGCTGACGTACATCTACGGGATCGGCAATCCGCGGGCACTGAAGATTCTGGTCGCGGCGACAGTCGATCCTTTCAAGAAGGTCCAGGATCTCGGCGAAGACGAGGTCAACCGGATCCGTCAGGTCATCGAAGAGCAGGGCGATGTGGAAGGCGATCTCCGCAAGGACACCGCCATGCACATCAAGCGGCTTATCGATATCCAGTCGTATCGCGGGCAGCGGCATCGCCGCGGCCTTCCGGTGCGCGGCCAGCGCTCCCACACCAACGCCCGCACCCGCAAGGGTCCCCGTAAGGGAACTGTGGCGAACAAGAAGAAAGCGACGGCGAAGACCTAATGGCGGACAAACCAGCAGCGAAGGCAGCCGGCGGCAAGGCTGCACGCAACAAGAAGTTCAAGAAGCGCGAGCGCAAGAATGTGCCGTTCGGCGTGGTGCACATCCAGGCCTCGTTCAACAACACCATCGTGACCATCACCGATCAGCAGGGCAACACTCTGTCCTGGAAGAGCTCGGGCTCGCTCGGCTTCCGCGGGTCGCGTAAGGGCACTCCGTTTGCCGCGCAGCAGGCGGCGATGAACGCGGCCAACATGGCGCGGGATCATGGCGTGCGCTCGGTGGATGTACGGGTGGCGGGTCCGGGGTCGGGCCGCGAGTCCGCGGTGCGCGCTCTGGCGGCGGCTGGAATCGAGGTTCGCTCGATTCGCGACGTTACGCCGATTCCGCACAACGGCTGCCGGCCGCCGAAACGACGCCGAGTGTAACTCGGCGCCAGTTGCCAGTTCCAAGTCTCCAGTCCCCAGCCCGGGTCTTGCTGGTAACTGGGGGCTGGAGACTGTAAACTAATGGACGGACCGGGACGAAGTCCTCCGTGGACGTAAACCGGTCGGCCTCTGAATTAAGGAGAATGCATTGGCACGTTATACGGGAGCCGTCTGCCGGTTGTGCCGGCGAGAAGGCATGAAGCTGTTCCTGAAGGGCGCAAAGTGTTTCAGCGACAAGTGCGCCATCGAGAAGCGCAATTTCCCCCCCGGCCAGCACGGCCGTGACCGCAAGGCCAAGATCGTAGGCTACGGTCTGCAGCTGCGCGAGAAGCAGAAGGCGCGCCGCATCTATTTCGCCCTTGAAGGGCAGTTCCGCGCTTATTACGAGAAGGCCGCGCGTACCCCCGGTGTCACCGGCGAGCTGCTGTTGCAGCAACTGGAGCGGCGTCTGGACAATGTGACTTTCCGGCTGGGATTTGCCAGCTCTCGGCGCCAGGCCCGGCAGCTGGTCCGCCACGGGCACGTCGCGGTGAACGGGCGCAAGGTGAACATCCCTTCGTTCCAGGTAGGCGTGGGCGACGAAATCAAGATCCGTCCCAGCAGCGAAAAGCTGACGGTGGTCGAGAGCTCACGGGAGTTTGCCAGCCATCAGCCGGCGCCCTCCTGGCTCAGCTCCGACCTCAACAGCCTGAGCGGGAAAGTCATGGCGCTGCCCAAGCGCGACGACATCAACCTGCCGGTGAACGAGCAGTTGATCGTGGAACTGTACAGCAAGTGATGAGTCTCCAGTTTCCAGTCCCCAGTGAACCATCCTGCCGGGGACTGGAGACTGACAACTGGCAACTGTGTCAACGCCACAAGGCGGAATTCTATCAACGGAGTGAAACGGCACAGCCGCTGCAAAATGCTTCGCGGCGCTCGCTGTGCAGAGGGTATACGACATGCTTTGGAGAGGATTTCAAAAACCCAAGCGGCTGGCAGTAGAGAGCGAGACGCTCACCGACAAATACGGCAAGTTCAGCGCGCAGCCGTTTGAGCGCGGCTTCGGCACCACCATCGGCAACGCTCTGCGGCGCACGCTGCTTTCTTCCATTGAAGGCGCGGCGGTCACGGCGGTGCGGATCGAGGGCGTTCTGCACGAGTTTCAGTCGATTGCCGGCGTGGTGGAAGACGCCACCGACATCGTGCTGAACCTGAAGCAGATTCCGTTCAAGCTGAACGGCGACGGGCCCAAGGCGCTCTACCTGAACGCGGACCAGCCGGGACCGGTGACCGCCGGCATGATCGAAGCCGACGGGGACGTGGAAATTCTCGACAAGGATGTGTATATCGCCACCGTCAGCGAAGGCGGGCGGCTGAGCATGGAAATGCGGCTGAAGCGCGGCCGCGGGTATGTCTCCGCCGACAAGAACTTCGATTCCGATCTGGGCATCGGGTTTATCCCTGTGGACTCGGTCCACTCGCCGGTACGCAAGGTGAACTTCACGGTGGATGCGGCGCGTCTGGGCCAGATCACCGACTATGACAAGCTGACGCTCGAAGTGTGGACCAACGGCTCGATCCTGCCCGCGGATGGGGTCGGTCTGGCCGCCAAGCTGCTCAAGGATCACATGAGCATCTTCATCAACTTCGAGGAAGAGATCGAAGCCGAGGGCCATGCCGAAGAAGGCCGCGTCCAGCTGAAGAACGAGAACCTGAACCGCTCGGTGGAAGAGCTGGAGCTGAGCGTGCGCAGCTATAACTGCCTGAAGAATGCGAACATTCAGACCATCGGCGAACTGGTGCAGAAGACCGAAGCCGAGATGCTGAAGACCAAGAATTTCGGGCGCAAATCGCTGAACGAAATTAAGGAAATTCTGGCGCAGATGGGGCTGTCGCTGGGCATGCGCATCGACGAGCAGGGCAATGCGGTCCCCGGACCGACGAGCGTTCTGCCGGCAGCGCAGCTGGCCGCCAGCTACAGCCGCTTCGACGACGAAGAGGAAGAGGGTCTGGATTCGGATCTGCCGATTCAGCCCGAGACAGAGAACTTCTAAGAACAGGGAACAGGGTTCAGGGGTTAGGGTTTAGAAAACCTGGCCCCTGAATCTGCCCGGCAACACAGAAATTCAGACAGAGAGAAACCGATGCGTCATCGCAATGCTGGATACAAACTGGGACGGAATACGAGCCATCGCCGCGCGCTGCTGCGGAATCTGGTGACGTCCATTCTTCTGGAGGACCGCGTCGAAACGACAGTGGCGAAGGCGAAAGCCGCGCGGCCGCACGTGGAGAAGCTGATCACGCTGGGCAAGAAGGGGGATCTGCACGCGCGGCGGCAGGCGCTGAGCTATCTGCAGACCCGCGAAGTGGTGACCCGCCTTTTCGATACGGTGGCGCCGCGCTATGGCGACCGCAACGGCGGCTATCTGCGGATCATCCGCAAGGGCTTCCAGCGCGGCGACGGCGCCGAGAAGGTGTACATCGAACTGGTGGACGCCGAGCAGGTGCTGGACGAGAAGCGCCAGAAGCGGGCCGAAGCGCGCGCCAAGCGGCGTGAGGAAATGCAAAAGGCCATGGCCGAGCAGGAAACCGCCGAGGGCGGCGGCGAAAAGGCGGAGTAGCCCAGCCTGCAGCCGGCGGCCTGCGGCAATTACGAAGAGGCGCATCCCGACGCGGAGTGCGCCTTTTTCTTTTGTGGGGATGAACATTCGCTCATCTGCTTACAACCGCGCCGGGGGTCTGGTAGGCTTGTCGTCACCATGTCCTCGGCAGCGACGAAAGAGGTCCTGCATCGCCTGATGCAGCCAGCAAAAGGGCGCGCGCGCGAACAGGAGCGTGCCCAGGCCCAGGCGTTGCAGGAAAGCCTGCTGCCGGCCATCGCTCCCCAGGTTCCGGGCTACGACATCGCGCTCGCCTGGCAGCCGTCACCCGAAGTCAGCGGCGACTATTTCGACGTCTTTCCGCTGACCGCAGGACAGACAGCCCTCTGCATCGCGGACGTCTCAGGAAAAGGTCTGGCCGCCGCGAAGCTCGCGGCTGAGTTACGGGCGGCAGTCCGCGGCTTCGCGCCGGAGGCGGCTTCTCCCGCCGAGCTGTGCACGAGCGTGAACCAGGCGCTGTGCAAGCCGGGCGGCGAGCCGCGCCTGATTACCATGTTTTATAGCGTCCTCGATACCGCCGGGAAGAGGCTGCGTTACGAGAATGCCGGCCACTGTCTCCCGCTGCTGGTGCGTGCAGACGGAGCGGTCGAGTTTCCGGCCAGCTTCAGTGGGGTGCTGGGCATCTTCTCGCACTGGCTGTATCAGAACCAGGAAGTAGAGCTGCGCTCCGGCGACTGTCTGCTGCTGGTAACCGACGGGCTGCTGCAGGCGGAGAACCGGCGGCGGCAGGAGTTCGGCTACCAACAGCTGATTGCCGCGATCGAGCGCAGCCGTGCGCAGGGCGCGGAAAAACTCGCTCGGGAGATTCTGGCGGAAGTGGGCCAGCACACCGGCGGCAAGTGGCGCGACGATGCGTCGCTGACCGTCGTCATGGTGGACTGACGCGCAATCCAGGAATCATTGCACTTCCACCGGCGAAGGAAGCTCCACGCTCGTTTGCTGTTCGTTGATGTGGATCTTCACGCCGCGAGCCAGATACGGCGCGATCACTTCCGGGCGGCTCCATTCCAGCGTCCATCCGTTTTCAATTGCAACCAAAGTGTAGTTGCCGGGCAGCACGCGGCCCAGCGAGAAGCTGCCGTCGGAGTCGCTCTGATCGAGGCGGAAAAGGTCGTCATTGTCCTGCGGATGCTCGGGAACCAGCAGGACGAGCGCACCGCCAATGCCCTTGCCTTCGCGCCGGGCGAATCCCGTAACCGAAACGGAGCCTCGAGAAACCATGGCGGCGAGAAGGACGGAGTCGCTCCCGATGGTGATGCGGTGGCCGTGAACCTCCGCGCCGGAAGCGGCCATCTGGACAATGTCCAGGATCCCGGTGGAGGTGGTGACCTGCACGGTGTACTCGCCGGGCGCGACGGCGTGCAAATCGAAGGAGCCGTCGGCCGAGGCTGGAGCACTCACGGTGCCGCCGCCGCCTCCGGCCGGAACCAGCTGGAGCATGGTGACGGGCGCCAGGGCCGCACCAGAAGACATCTCCAGTCTGCCGGAGAGGTCGATGGCGTTGCCGGGTTCTGTGAAGTCGATGGACTGGTCGGCGGTGAGGCTGATCGATGCGCGGCGGTTGACGCCGTTGACAATGAAGTCGTGGAGAACGTAGTGGCCTGGGGCGACGCTACCGAGGTCGATGACGACCTGATCGCCGACATCGCGCTCGGAAACCTGGACGGGTGCCTGATACTCCTCTGAACCGAAGACATCCTCTGAGAGTTGCGGGATTGCGAAGCCGTGTTTCATATCGGGTTTTGGAGCATGGACCTCAATGCGCACGGCGGGAACGGCGTGCAGCGTCAGATTCAGCTGAGGGTGATCGCCGGGATTGATCTGAATGGGTGTGGCGGAGCTGGAATCGGTGGCATCGGCGTAGAACGTCATCGGGTAAGCCACGTCGAGCGGGGAGCGCGGTTGCTGATCCGCGGACAGCAGCGTGCCGTCGGGAGCGACGCGCTGCGGCGGACGAAACGCATACCACGGAGTGGCAGAGACACCGATGTAATAGGCGCCGGCGTGGAGGCGATCGAATTCATAAGAGCCGTCCTCTTCGGTGGAATCGGCATCGGCACTCACAATTTTGGTTTCTCCCCCTTGCTGCTGCCGGCGATACAGGGTGACCTGAGCGCCGCCAACCGGGTCGCCATTGTCGTCGCTGACGACGCCGCCAATCACAGCGGTGGGGAAGAGATTGAAGCGGAGGCTCTCGGAAACGAGGTCTGGTCCGGTGACGATGGCCGTGGAGTACCCGCCTTCATGCTCCTGGTAGCGCGCGCTGATGTAGCCGCGGCGCGAGGCGGCAAGCACGTATTTTCCGGCAGCGAGGGCTTCGAAGCGGAAGGCTCCGCGTTCGCCGGTGATCGTTTCCGCGATCTGGGTTTCCTGCTCTCCCGCCGTCGAGAGCGTGACTTCGGCACGATCGAGCGGCGCGCCGGAGGTGGCGCTGCGCACGACGCCGCTGATGGTAAATGAACCGGGCCCATTTTGCGCAGCCGATGCAAGGGCGCCGAGCGCAACGGCCACTGCGAGAATGCCGCTGCGAATCATTCGGAGAAGTCTCCGTGGATCACGGTGAGCTCGGCATTCGCGGTTCCGTTGGGATCAACGCTGACCACCTGGCCTTTACCCGACCATGCGGCAAGCCCTTCCGGCGAGTGGAAGTCGATCTCCTGGGACGCGTCGCATGCGACCACGCGGTAGGAGCCGGGTGGGAGATTCGCGAAACTGAACTGGCTATTCTCCTGCAAACGAGCCTCAGGCAACTCTCCGGTGGTGGGAAAGAGCGGGATGGCATAGATCCAGACCTGGGGTTGTTCGCCGGCACCGCCGGCTGCGCCGGATGACGAGCTGTCCACTTTGCCGGCGATGGTGCCGCCGTCATTGCGGAGCGTGATCTCGATTGGAGAGGGCGGGCTCCCCGGGATGACGGTGAGCGGCGTGGTGGCGAGATCAGTGCCGCCGGTGGTAATCGAACTGATGTATGCGGGCGGAAATGGCTGGGCCTGAACCCAGTAACGGCCCGGGCTGCTCACATTGATCTCCCAGTCCTGGTTGTTGTCGGAACTGAGGCCTCCGCCAAAACCAAACGTCGAGAAGTCATCGGCCGAGACGAGGAAGAGATTCACGCCGGGGCCGGCAGCGGGCGGTTGAGATCCATCGGCGGAAGCCGTGAAGTCGCGATGGAAGGTGACAGGAATCGGCGGAACGGGCCCGACGGCGACCGCCACGCTGACTGGCGCGCCGGCGACCTGGAAGTCGGCGTTGCCGAATCGCATGGTGGCGCCGAAGGCACGGGCGATCAGGATCCACGACCCTCCGGGTACGTTGGCGTGCGCGGTCTGGCTGCGGAGATCGAAGTGGACGGGGAGTTCTGTTGGCCGGCCGCCGGCGTCCATAATCTCAAAGCTGGTGGGCGTGTCCGGCATGCCGCGCACCACGATGGTGACGGGGAAGAAGCGCTGGCGGACGAGCGTCATGTCGGCCTGCGCCTGCTGACCCGGCTTCAGGATGAGCACGCCCGCAGAGCCGATGTCGGTGACGCCTGGGTAGTAGAGCGCGGGAAAGCCAAAGACGGGCACCTGACTGTTCTCGGGATCGTTCGGGCCCTGAACGGAGGCCGAGGCGAGGACCATGTAGCGGCCGGGCGCCAGGTTGGCCACCCGCCAGGAGCCGTCGCTGCGGCTCCTGGTGGCGGCAGCGATGGACCAGCGCGATCGTCCGTTCTGGAATGCGCGACGGAAGAGGGTGATCCGGATATGGTCGGCGGGATCGGCGGTGGAGAGGATGAGGTGACCGGTGATCGCCGCTAACGGCGTGAGTTGGAAGGTGAGCGACGGCATCTGCGGGCCGACCACGATCAGGCGAGGCGGCCCGGACGGCGCGCCGCTGCCGGCGTTGTGGAGACCCCCGCCGGCAAAGCCCCTGCCTCCCATGCCGGCTCCGCCAAAGCCCAGATAGCCGGGTTTGCGGATGGACAGGCTAATCGTTCCGCTGGGCACGCGATCGAAGGAGAAGGTGCCGTCGCCGGCGGTGAGCTGCGCCCGGTCGTTGTCGAGGATGACCTCAGCGCGAGCGATGGACTGGCCGGTGGCCGCATTCACTACTGACCCGGCGACGGTGAAGCCGGAGGCGTCGGAGAGATTCTGCCCGCGCGTGGGCAACAGAGCCGCAGTGCCGGTCAGGAACAGGACAAACGCGGCGGCCAGAGGCGGACGAAGCAGCGGCGGGAGCAGACGGCGCACAGGAATGATTGTCCGAACTCCACGGGGAATTACAAGGCTGATGATTCGACGTTCGCCAATGGCTGATAGTCGTCGGCGAAAGAGCTCTCAATTCACCGAATTGTAACGGTTGCGGTTGGTTAGCGCCTTTATATTGCAAGCTATGGCCGCCGAATCCCTGACGCTGGAGAGCGTACCTGGGCAGGCTCCGGGCAGCCGCATCCTGCGCCTGACGGGGCCGCTGACCCTGAGCAGTCTGTTTGAATTTCAGAATGTTCTGCGCGCCGATCCGCCGGCGCTGCTGATCATGGATCTGGCCGCGGTGCCCTACATGGATTCGGCCGGGATGGGCGCGATCATCAACTACTTCGTCTCCTGCCAGCGACACGGAAGAAAGCTGGTGGTGGCCGGCGTGAATGGCCGGGTCATGGAACTGTTCAGGATGACCAAAGTGGATGGCTTGCTGACCCTGGTCCCGACCGTGGCCGAAGCGCAGGCGGCCGTCTGAGCTGATCGCCGCCGAGCGAAACGCAAGCAGAAGTTTGCCGGAGCTCTCTCCTGCTCCCGAATCAATGTCCCTTGTCCCCATGAACAGTTTTTGCGATCGTGTGCCCTTTGCGCGGACAATGAGCGGAGAGGGTTGCGGCGATGCGCATAAGGCAGTGGATGGCAGCGGCGGTTCTTGGTGTGGCGGCGCTCACGGCGCGCGCGCAGGATGTGCAGATACCCTACGCAGCGCCGCGTCCCGCGAACACCCTGGTGATGTTGCCGGATGGATCGACGGTACACGTGGAGCTGGCGGTGACCGAGGCGGAGAGGAATTACGGACTGATGGGCCGAACGAAGTTGCCCGAGGGGCGCGGCATGCTGTTCCTCGAACCCGAGGAGAAGCAGCAGCCGTACTGGATGTATCACTGCAAAATCGGCCTGGACATTGTCTGGATGGACGCGCAACACCATATCGTGGAGATAAGTCCCAACACGCCCCCCTGCAGAGGCAAATCGAACACCTGCCCCAATTACGGCGGACACGAGATGTCGCAGTATGTGCTCGAGCTGCCGGTAGGCGACATCGCGCGCCACCATCTGAAGGTCGGCGAGACGGTGAATTTCCAAACAGAATGAGCGCAGGAATCCAGGGGCGAGAGAAGCGCGGATCAGGGCCGACTGATCAGCGCTTCTTTTTCTGAGCCTTGCCGGCGGGCCTGGAAGCTTTCGCGGGAGCCTTCTTTGCCGGCTTCTTTGCCGCTGGCTTGGCGACGACCTTGCTCGCCTTTTCGGTCTTGCGAGCGGTAACGGCTGCGTGCTTCTTCGGTGCAGGCCGAGTGGCTGATTGAACCGACTTGGCTGCGGCCTTAGCGGCCGGTTTCGCGGCGGCCTTCACGGGTTTGGGCTCGGGCTTGCGAACCGCGGTCTTCGCCGGTGCAGGCGCGGCCTTCTTCTCCGCAACCTTCGCCGTGGGTTTAGGCGCGGCCTTTGGCTCCGGCTTGCCGGTTTTGGCGGGGACCTTCACGGGGACTGCAGGCGGAGGGGGCGCAGCAACAGCCTTCCCGGCCTTTGACGCTTTGGCAGCCTTGCCGGACGGTGCCGGCGGACGCGGAGGCAGCTTCTCGCTGTCTTCTTCCTCCTCGGTCTCCTCCTCGCCGTCGTCGCCGGCGCCACGGGCCGCGGTGGGGTCGAGCTCTTCCTCCTCCTCCTCGATTTTGGGCTCGGCGCGCCGGCCCCGGGGGCGGCGGATCACGACGGGTGGCGGAGGAGCGGGAGGCGAGTACGGCTCAAGGAAGGCGCGAATCTCTTCGTCGGTCGTGAGCTTTCCGTCCATGAACTGAAAGAAGAGAGCTTCCGCGATGTTGGCGAATTCGGGCAGGTCGGGGGTGATGCGCATCTCCGCCATGAGGGCGGTCGGGATCTTCTGACGCGCTTCAGGCCAGACATTGAAGAAGTTGTTGAACTTCTCGCGGACCTGGGGGTTCTTCGAGCTGAAGGCCAGCCATAGAACCGCCTCGGGATTGTAGTTGACGATGAGCTTCCAGGTGGCAGACGGGGCGGATGCGGCTTTACCGAGGAGCTCTTTGGCAAAGTCCTTAGCGGACTGATCGAGATGGTTCCACTGATCGACGAAGCGGCGGCGCGGGAAGAGGCGCTTCAGGCCGGCAACATCTTTGGGCTGCATTTTGGCGGTGAGCAGCTCAATGTGGGCCGCGGAGGGGTCGGGATTGACGCCGAGCATGAGGATCCTGATGAGGATCTTGTTCAGCTCTTCGAGGCCCTTGGTATCGGCCTTGGCCGAGCTCCACGCGGGACACAGAGTCTTCATCCAGCCTTCGGCTTCAAGGGCGCGCAGCACGCGGAGGGGGTCTTCTTCGTGGGCGACCTCCTCGAGCTCATAGCCCCGGGCGAAGGCGGAAGCCTGCTCGATCAGGCCTTCGTCTTTAGCGTTCTGGTAGCGCGTTTTGGTGCGCTCATCCATCTCCCAGCCGGTGCGGGCGGCGAAGCGCACCGCGCGGACCATCCGGATCGGATCTTCGATGAAGCCGTAATTCGAGGCCAGGCGGAGGTGGCGCAGCTCGATGTCCGCGAATCCGTTCAGGGGATCCAGCAGAAGGCCCCAGGAGCCCTCATTGAGCGAGATGGCCATGGCGTTGGCCGTGAAGTCGCGGCGGCGCAGGTCCTCGAGGATCGGCGCCCAGTGGTAGACGGGCTTGCCCGGCTTGGGATACTCCTCGCGGCGGGCGCTGGAAACCTCGACCCGAACCGAACCCGGGAACCAGAAGAAAAGAGTGCGGGAAGGCTCGTGCTCGCCCGACAGCACGGCACCGGCTTTCTCCAGCGGTTTCTTCAGCTTGAGGGCGTTTCCCTGAACAGAAAAATCAAGGTCGCGGACCGGCAGACCGCTGGTCAGGTCGCGAACCGCGCCGCCGGCGAGAAAGACCGTCATTCCCGCGTCGCGGGCGACATCCCGAACCTGACGAAGGGCATTTTGCTGGGCGGGGGAGAGGCGATTTTCGAGAAGATAGATATAGTCGGGCATGGTGCGGGCAATTTCTTTGTGGTGGTGCCTCGATACCCCGGAGACCGTCCTAACCCATTGACTGCACAAATACTTACAGGACGGAGAAGTGGAATTCCAAAGTAACAATGTAACATAAGGGCGCACCCTGCGGCGCGGCCGAGTGCACAATATTTGATGCGGCGGGTCAGGAGTATGCAACAATCCTGATTTTGCTGATGGGATTGGGGTTCCGATTCAGGGAAGGCATGTCGACAAGCCGCAAAAAAGCGATCTTTCGCAAGCTCTCCCGGGACTGGGTGGCGGGCTATGTGCCCCTGGCGGCCTTTGTCCACGAGGACCGGGTGGAGATGCTGGACCTGGACGGGAAGGTCGTAGCGCTCGAGGTTGAGGACCTGAAGTGGATCTGCTATGTGCGGGATTTCAACTCTGGCGAACTGAACAATCCTGAGCGGCTGGTGCGCAAGACGTTTGCGGGTCGGCCGCGCGGCGAAGGGCTGTTCGTACGGGCCCGGCTGAAGGATGGCGATCTGCTGGAAGGGCTGGCGGCCAACGATGTGAGTCTGGTCGCGAGCGAAGGCGTGTTTCTGACCCCGCCGGACCTGCGATCGAACACCCAGCGGATCTGGATTCCGAAGACGTCGCTGGAGGCCCTGGAGGTGATAGCGGTCGTGGGGGCGGCGAAGAAGCAGCGGACCGCCGTCAGCGAACAACCTCCAGCCGCGAAGCCGGAGCAGGAAGAGCTTTTCTGAGCAGTTTGCGCCAGTCAGAAAATACAGCGATCAGAGCTGCGGCCTATGCGGCGCGAGGCAGCAGTTCTTCGGCATCAGGGTTGCGGCGCACAATCTCCGCATTGAGCACGGTGGCGAAAGCGACCCAGACGGCATAAGGGATAAAGCAGGCCGCGGCGCCGCGATCCACCTCTTTGGCTGAAGCGATGTACCCCAGGATCTGGGCCTCGAGAGCGATCACATCCAGCAGCGATTGCTTCGGCTGATGCTGGCCGAAGAAGAGTCGCGTCCATTCGGCATTCGTGGCGAGCTGCATGGCCCAGAGACGCAAAGCCCGGGTGCGCTCCGGCGACGACGCCTGCTGCCATGTGCGCCAGCCGGAGACGGCGACGAGCGAATAGAGCGCGGTCCACACAATCGGGAAGACATACTCCGGCGGATTCCAGGAGGGCTTGTCGAGCCGCTTGTACCAGAGCTTCGTGCGGAGATCGCGAGGGCTGTACCGAGCGCCAATGTAGCCGGCAGCGGCAACCGCGGCGCCGAAACCGAGAAGGCCAAACCAGGAACGCGAATTCTTCACCAGGTACCTCCGCTTGCACTCACGCATGGGGTGCGCGGAATTGCGGCCTGGGTTGTATGAGAGGGGACGTCGGCAAAGCAGTCGATCGATGCCGATGCTCAAACGTGAGGAGCAGGAGCGGGGATTGTCTTGCGGCTCAGGGTCTCCGCGGTGAGCGCGGCTGTGAGAAGCGCCGCGAGCAGGAAATCGAGAAAGGGAAGTGAGATCCAGGCGGGCGCGGGCCCGCGCAGGGTTTCGCCGAGTACCGCGACTGCGACCAGGAGGAAGTCCAGTGCCAGTTGGGCAAAGGCGAGCCAGCGGAGGGAGGAAGCCAAACGGCTCTCCGGCTTCATGTAGAGCAGCAACAGTACCGCGGGAAAAAGCAGTGTGTTGTTGTAGATCATCAGCGGCTCAGTCGGGACAACAAAGAGGGGAATGGCGAGCGCGATTCCGAGAGCGGTGGCAAACTGCGGCGAGTCGGCGGTGCAGCGGCGCAGGCGCCAGAGAGTGTAACCCGCAGAGAGCGTGAGGAGAATGGTCAGCGGCAGACCGACTCCGTGGCCGAAGAAGTGCTGAAGCGCAGGAGCGGCGTGCTCCACCCTGTTGTAGTTGCGGAGAGAGTCGCGCCAGCGAGGAAACCAGCCGGGCACGATCTTTTCCGCAGCGAGCAACAGGAGCGCCAGAGTTCCGGAAAACGAGGCGATCAGCGTCCATCGGCGCTGAAGAATCGCCCAGAGAAGCAGCCATAGAAAAAAGGGCAGGACCAGTTGCGGCTTGATGGTGGTGAGAGCCAGCAGGAGGCCGGGAGCGAACTGGTGTCCGCGGGCGAGCAGCCACCATGAGACGAAAAGAAGGGCGGCCACGAGCAGAGTGGGTTGCTCCATTCGGAGACCCCAGACAACTGGCCAGCTGAGAAGGGCCGCCAGAAGCACGAGGGCGCGGTTGGATCGAGTTGCGGCAACGCGGAGGTTCCCCATGCAGAGCCAGAAGCTGAGAGCCAGAAGAGGCGTGACGATGGCGAAGAAGACGGTCCGGGCGCTCTGCATCGAAAGAGGCGCGAGAGGAGCCAGCAGGATCACGACGGGGGCGGGATAGAGGAAGGGCAGACGGGGCGTGTTGTAGTCCTTCTCCAGTGGGCCGAGCAGTTGCAGCGAATATGGATCCTGACCGTGGAGGGCGAGCCGCGTTCCCAGCCAGCGGGGCAAAAGATCGGACTGGTTGGCCGGCAGGCGGAGGTCGATGATGTGCAGGTGCCAGGCAGAGGCGGCAAGGAAAATGGCCAGCAGGAGCCAGATGCCCAGGCGCGTTCGCTCCGGGCGAAGCGGCTTACCGGTCGCAGGCTGGATGGGGGAGCTGGTTGCCATTTCGTGCTGAGTATAGAAGCCGGGCGAAGGCTTGCCGATAGCCCGTTCAGGGAAGTGGCAGGGTGGTGGACCCATGGTGTCAGGACCAGGCAGGGGCAGAGTTCGATAACGGCGATTGCCCTGGAGGGGCAGTTCCCGGTAAACTGAGATTTCGCGCTCCGCGCGTTCGCGCAGCAGTGCGGCAGGCCGGCAGGATGTGGACCCGGAATGGTTCGCGGAGCCGGCAACTTGAGATTCTGGAGACTTCGATGGCACAGGTTTGCGATATCTGCGGCAAGGGTCCGCAGTTTGGGAACAACATTTCGCACGCGCACAACGTGACGAAGCGGCGCTGGAACGTGAACCTGCACCCGGCGCGGGCCAAGGTGGGCGGCGGCAACAAGCGCCTGCGCGTCTGCAGCAGCTGCCTGAAGGCCGGTAAGGTTGTGAAGGCCTCAAAAACAGCGGTCAAGGTTTAGGGGCTACGGGTTAGAAGCCCCGGACTGAAGTCTTACCTCCGTACCGTCCGGCTCGCCGATTTTGCTGGCTCAGTCGGAGCGGCTTCGCTAATCTCAAAATGAAGAAAAGCTCTGTTCATCGCGAACAGGGCTTTTTCATTTGAGCTATGCCGGCATTGGAGCGAATGCAACCGGGAACAGGCAGGGCCTGACGCTTGCAGCCGAGCCACTCGGACAGCCAGGACAAGGTAATACCCAAAAGGTATTACCCTCGAGGTCCTTTGGAATGAACGAATGCGATACCCCCCAAACCAGGGGGGTGGGGGTGAAGGGGTAAACGGGCTACCGGGTGATGGCTTGGCGGATGGCAGCTTCCGGCGCCGAATCGTCGAAGCGGACCTGATCTTCACCCGTCCGAACGATGCCCAGCTTCTTCCAGAGGGCATCGAGATCGACTGGAACAGGCGCGTTCGCCATGCGAGCGTACTGGTCTTCCAGGACATGCGTGCCGGTTGCCCGGTCACCAATGGCGAAGGCCCTCTCGATCGGCCAGTCCTGGTCGATGGTGCCTCCGGCGTTCAGGATGGCGCGCAGCGCGTCCTGCAGACCGTGGCGGTTATGGGTCTGCTCGCGAAGAGTGACGTCGGCGAGTAGACAGAACTGCGCGCCACCCCAGTACGTGCGACCCCAGGTGGGCGTGCGGTCAAGCCCCTGGTCGCCGGGCTGGGGATTGCCTTTAGGCATGTCGCGGACCATGTCGGCCCAAATCTGCTCGGGCTTGAGATAGCCCGCCTGGACGCGAGCGACGGGTTCGACGTAAACGGCGGAGCCCTCCTCGATCCAGTGGTGGTCGTCGTCCTGCGAGGGAAAGCCGGTGTGGACGAGCTCGTGGGTCATCATCCAGTCGCCGGCGAGGTCCGCGACAGTGCTGTGCTGGCCGACGACGATGCGGGTGAAAGCGGGGAAGCCATCAACGCCGCCCCAGGTGGTTCCGTGAAAGACGCCCGAGCGATCGGGAGCGGACTGGATGAGAATGCGATCGCGGGGAACGGGAAAGCGCCCGTAGTAGGTCGCGACGGCGGTGGCGGCGCGGCGAACCCAGTCAAGGATCTGCGCGGTGGCCAGATCAAAAGTGCCAGGACCGAAGTCGACCTGGAGCGTGGCGCCGCCGACAGAAAGTGTTTGGGAGGAGGCGACGGGCGAGCGCCAGGGAGGGCCGTGGTGTTCGGGATTCTGCGCTGCCGGCAAAAGCGGATTTCTCGAGACAGTCGCGCTCTTGCCGAAATGACAGAAAAGCGCGAGCGAAAAGGCGATCGCCATGACAAGAATGGAGCGGCGCTGGGACATGCCTGGTATTGAGCAGACGAATTCGGCACAGCCCAGGTTGCGCAGCGCCGAATTATCTTTGGCGCTGCTTCTCTCCTGCAAAGCTACTTCTTGTCGAAGTCCAGAGCGGCGGAATTGATGCAGTAACGAAGTCCGGTGGGTTTGGGGCCGTCGGGGAAGACGTGGCCGAGGTGGGCGCCGCAGCGTGCGCAGGTGGCCTCCACCCGCAGCATGCCGTGAGTAGTGTCCTCGTGGGTCTGGACGGCGGCAGAGTCAACGGGGAGGTAGAAGCTGGGCCATCCGGAGCCGGAGTCGAATTTGGTGTCGGAGGCGAACAGGTCGGCGCCACAGGCGACGCAGCGGTACATGCCGGTGTCGTGGTTATAGGTGAGCTTCCCGGTGAAGGGAGCCTCGGTGCCTTTCTGGCGGGTGATGTGGTACTGCTCGGGTGTGAGCTGGGCGCGCCATTCGGCGTCGGATTTCTCGATTTTGGCGGGGGTGCTTTCGGACATGACCGTTCTCCTGGCTATTTAGATGAAATCACAGCGTATTTTGCTTCGGTCAGGATGGCTGGGGAATGGTGGCGATGATTTCGATCTCGACCAGGGCGTCCTTCGGGAGGCGGGCAACCTCTACGGTGGAGCGAGCGGGGGCGACAAAGCCTTCGGGAGCTAAGTACTTCGCGTAGACGGCGTTCATGGCGGCGAAGTCGCTCATATCTTTCAGGAAGACGACGGTCTTAACGGTGTTTGCGAGATCGCTGCCGGCAGCGGCGAGGACAGCTTTGAGGTTTTCGAGTACGCGGGTGGTCTGTTCGGTGATGCCGCCGGAGACGACCTGGCCGGAGGCGGGATCGAGGGCGACCTGGCCGGAGGTGTAGACGAGGTTACCGAGGCGGACGGCCTGGGAATAAGGTCCGATAGCGGCGGGGGCGTGGGGGGTGGAGACGGCGGACTTGCGGGGATCGTTCATGATTTGATTCTGCCTGGGTACGAAGGTACATGGCAAATGGGTGCAGAGGGGGAAGGCGTCACGTTAAAATAGGGCAGTTCCCATGAGCAAAGAGGTTTCGAGCATTCTGCGTCCGGCCATTCGCCTGGCGTGTGTGTTGGGGTTGACGGTGAGTCTGGCGGCACAGACCCAGGCACCCCCGGCGAACCAGCAACAGACTGCCCCGCCGCTGCCGGCGCAGGAGCAGGACGCGCCGAACCCGGCGAGCGGGCAGCCGGCCGGCGGCCAGGGCCCAGATAACCAGGCCCCTCCGACGATTCACGTCGGCGTGAACGAAGTGTACCTGGTGTTTGCGGTGACGGACAGGCACGGGCACTTCATCAAGGACCTGAAGCAGAGCGACTTTGCGCTGCTGGACGACAACAAGGCGCCGGCGCAGGTGTATAGCTTTACGCAGCAGACGAATCTGCCGCTGCGGGTGGGGATTCTGATCGACACGAGCACATCGATCCGGAACCGCTTCCAGTTCGAGCAACAGGCGGCGACGTCGTTTCTTATGCAGAGTATGAAGCCGACGTCGGATCGAGCCTTCATTGAGGGTTTCGATGTGACGCCGGATTATAAGCAGGACTGGACGAATAACCTGGACTCGCTGAGTTCGGGAATCGACGCTCTGCGGCCGGGCGGCGGCACAGCACTCTACGACGCTGTGTACAGCGCGTGCCGGGACAAATTGCTCACGGCGCGCGGGCAGGAACCGGTGCGGAAGGCCATTGTGCTGGTGAGCGACGGCGACGACAACCAGAGCCACGCCTATCTGGAAGACGCCATTAAGGAATGTCAGCGGGCGGAAACGAACATCTACGCAATCAGCACGGACGTGAGCCCGTCGCGCGATCGCGGCGACGACGTGCTGGAGAAGATGGCGGTGGCAACGGGGGGGAAGGCGTTCTTCCCGCAGAGCCTGGATGACATGCCGAACAGCTTCAAACAGATTCAGGACGAGCTGCGAAGCCAGTACGCGCTGGTGTATAAGCCCGCGGACTTCAAAGCGGATGGAGCATTCCGGCCGATCTACTTGTTCTGCCTGGATCGTAAATTTGCGGTGCGCGTGCGCCAGGGGTATTTCGCGCCGAAGGGGTAGAGAGGCAGCCGAAAGCCTGTGGTCCGCAGCCGGTGGCTATGGCGCGCGGACTCATGTATTCGGGATAATCCCAGGACATGAGATTGCATTCGTGGATGTGGTACGGGGACACGCTGCTGGCCGTGGCGGTGTGCGCGCTGGGTGCGGGAGCGCAGGCCGGAGCGGCGCGGAATCCGCTGGTTCTGGAGCTCTTCACATCGGAAGGATGCTCAAGCTGTCCGCCGGTGGACCGTTGGGTGGAGCGACTGGATGCCGCGCAGCCGCTGGCGGGTGCGGAATTCATCGTCCTGAGCGAGCACGTGGACTACTGGGATCATCAGGGGTGGAAAGATCCGTATTCGTCCGCAGCGCTGACAGAGCGGCAGCAGAATTATGTGCGCGGGCTTGGGCTGACCGGCGTTTACACACCGCAATTGGTTTTGGACGGCGACGTGGAAGTGCATCCCGGGGACGAGCATCAGGTGAGCGAAGAATTTCACAAGGCTGCGGCGGTGGCGTTGATGCCAGTGCAGATTGAGGATGTGAGTGTCGCAGGCGGCGCGGTAACCGGTCGCGTGAAGGTGGAGAGCGGTTCGTCGAAACACGGCGATGTGCTGGTGGCGGTGGCTCTTGATCACACGGAGACGGATGTCCTGGGCGGAGAGAATGACGGCCATAAACTCACGAACGTGGCGGTGGTGCGGGCGCTGGTGAAGATCGGAAAGATAGAGAAGGGCAAGGCATTCGATGGGGCATTTCGAGTGCCGGTGGCGGCGGGAGATGCACGGGATCTACGGGTTGTGGCGCTGGTGCAGGAAGGCGTGCAGGGGCGCGTGACAGGGGCGGGGATGGTGAAGGTTCCCTAGGCGGGCGGCTGCCGGGGAAGGGTGAGGTCGAGGGCGCCGGTTAGAGAGGCGACCTGAGAGACGTGGTGGCGGGCGCACCACTGCTCGAGGCCGGCCGCAATGCGTTCGGTAGCCCGGGGATCGGCATAGCTGGCGGTACCCACCTGGACGGCGGCGGCTCCGGCGAGGAGAAACTCGACGGCGTCCTCGGGCGTAGTAATACCTCCGACACCGATGACGGGGATGGTGACGGCCTTCGCGGCTTCCCAGACCATGCGGACCGCGATGGGTTTGATAGCGGGGCCGGAGAGGCCACCAGTGATGTTCCACAGGCGCGGGCGGCGCGACTCCACATCGATGACCAGGGAAAGAAAGGTATTGACGAGGGAGACGGCGTCGGCGCCGGCCTTCTGGGCGGTCTGAGCCATGGAGGCGATAGAGGTGACGTTGGGCGAGAGCTTCACGATGACCGGGCGCCGGGAACGGGACTTGGCGCGCGAGACCAGATCGAAAAGCAGGTCCACATCGGAGCCGAAGACGATGCCGCCGTGGCGGGTGTTGGGGCACGAGGCATTCAGTTCGTAGGCGGCGATGCCTTCTGCTTCGTTGAGTCGATCGATGACGGCGAGATAGTCGTCGATCTCATAGCCGAAGACGTTGACGATGACGGCGCAGCCGGGATAGTGGCGCAGGGCTGGCAGTTTCTCGGAGAGGAATTTTGCAACGCCGATGTTCTGGAGGCCGATGGCGTTGATCATGCCGGCGGCGGTTTCGATGAGGCGCGGGGCCTGGTTGCCGGGCATGGGCTCGCGGGAGATCCCTTTGGTGACGAGACCGCCTATTTTTTTGAAGTTGACGATCTCTTCGAACTCGACACCGTAGCCAAAGGTGCCGCTGGCGGCAATGATCGGATTGACCAGGTCAAGGCCGCAGAGGCGGACGCGCATGTCGGGCTTCATGTGCGTTCGCTCCCTGAACGAGCAGCGGACACCGGACAGCGGATAGCGGACAGCAGGGCGTGGCGTCCGCGGATGCGTTCACAGGTCAGAGTCATGGGTGAGCCGATTTCGGCGCGGGAGCGGCAGCGTGGTGCGCAGGAGCGTGGGGGTTCACGGGTGCGCGGTGGACGCGCGGAGGCGGAGGCGGCTTCGGGTAGGTGATTTCAGATTCGGGCTTCAGCGCCTCGGTGAGGATGTGTCCGACGGAGGCGGAGGGCTGATTAACGCCCAGCAGAGCAGCGTAGGTGGCGGCGAGATCGACGGGCTGCACTCGGTTGTAGTAGGTGCCGGGGGCGAAGGGCGCTCCATAGAAAGCGAGCGGCACGTGACGGTCATAGGAATACGGGCTGAAATGCGTGGTCTGGGCGGACTTCATCTGTTCCATCTGAAAAGCAGCAGGAATGACCATGACGTACCAGCCGCCGTTGGGCGAATAGCTGTGAGCGATGAGAGTGCCCCAGGAAGTGGGGGGCAGAGGGCCGTCGGCCAGCTGTTCGCGGGTGTAACTGCGGAAGAGGACGGGGTACGGCGGCAGGCGCTTGTCGGAAGGCTGGAGTGCGGGATGGCCATTCGCCACAGGCGAGTCGGAAGGCGGCGGCTCGGCCAGCGGTGGGTTGAGCGAGGCAATGGCGGCGGGAAGGGCTTGCTGGACGGCGTTTTCGGCTTCGGCCTCAATGATGCCGGCTTTCATGAATTCCGTCTGGTTCAGGGCGATGTAGGGGAGTTCCTCATACGGGAGGATGTAGTCGATTTTCTCGCCGGGAGAGAACTTCATGTTCATGGCGTAGTTGAGGGCATCGACAAGTTTGGGAAGGTTGATGGTGGCGGCGTTAAGGCCGTACTGCGCTGCGGTCGCGGGTACGGGAGCGACGCCATGGTCGGCGGTAAGGGCGATCCAGACATTGGGCAGGCCGCCGGGGATGTTTTTGTCGAGCCAGGTAAAGAAGGTATCGAGCTGGGTGTCGAGGTTGTCGACCATCTCGTGTTCATCGGGAGAATCGGGACCCTGCGCGTGACCCATGATGTCGTTGGCGGAAAGGCTGATGGTCAGCAGGTCAGTGACGTCGCGTTGGCCGAGTTGCTCACCCTGGATGAGAGCTTCGGCAAAGTTCAGCTCGTACTCGTTGGCAGCGGGAGTCCCGCCGACCTGATTGTAGAAGTTGGTGAAGTTGGTAACGCCGGCATTCTGTTTAGCGAGTGTGACTGCGTCGCCGGAGTTGAAGGCGGTGGCCCAATCGGGCAACTGCGGCATGTAAAAGGTGGAGGTGATGAAGTCACCGGAAGCAGGATCGATCCAGAAGGCGCCATTGGCGGCAGCGCCGGCGGGCAGGATGGCAGCGCGGTCCTTGAGGGAGATACCGAAGACTTTGGCCTGGCCCTGGGTCGCGAGACGGAGCTCATCGCCGACGGTGGAGGCGAGGAGATTACGGGGCGAGCTGCCGGTAACGGGTTTGGTGGCATCAGGCAGGCCGACGAGGCGGTAATGCTCGTCTTCCACAGAGGAGACAGGGCGATCCTGGTTGCGGGAGAGATCCCACCAGTCATTGGAGGAGATGCCGTGGCCGTCGGTGTAGGCGCCCGTGCCGATGGTGGCATGGCCGGGGGCGGTTTTGGTGTTGGCGTAGTCGTAGTAGCAGTCAGGGAACCAGGCGCCGTGATCGAGGAAGAGATTGAAGCCGCGGTCCTTGAAGTCGGCACGCCAGCGGTCGAGGTAGTCGCCGCGGAACTGATCGATGACAAGGATGATAGCAAGCCTGGGGTGATCGTTATAGGCGGAGTAAGGCGTGGGGACGACGGCTTCTTTGGCGCGACCCGATTCGCGGCGCGTATGCGTGATGCGGGCAGAGGGCAGGTCAGGTTTGGATGCGGTCTGCGCTGGGACGACCGGGACGGTGATGACGAGGGAGAGCAGACAGGTAAGCAGGCGCGCAGGGGTCATGGTGGTCACCTTCCAAGGTAGCAAAATCGCTGACCGCCGAGGAAAGGCACAGCCGACAGGATTGCCATTGGGGGGGGAGAGGCAGCTGCCGGCCCGGGCGCGTCGGGGGCGCTCGACCGGGGGACAACCGGGCAACCCCTGCAGCCATCTGCACAGTTGGGCCCCCTGGTGGACACACGGGCATGGACGTTCAACAACCTTCATCGAAAACCAAGCGGCGTATTCGGAGAGCGGAGTGGGTCACGTTCGGGATCGTGGCGGCCGCGATGGTGGGCGTGCACCTGATGTTCTTTTTCTGGCCGTTCCGGTACAGGGAAGTGCATCCGCTGCTGGAGGCGATTTTCCAGAGCCAGGTGGAGGTGCATGGGTATCACCGGACTTATTTTCCGCATCCTGGGTTTGTTGCAGAGCATGTGACGTTTTACCGGCATGGCGACCGGCGCATTCCGCCGCTGGCGACAATTGACCGGATGCAGGTGGAGGGACACTGGACGACGCTGCTGTTTCATCCGCATCGGCTGAATCTGATTCTGCTGGAAGGACTGCATGTCCAGATTCCGCCACCCGAAACGAAAGCGCGGGGGATGGATTTCGATGGGGGAGTAATCAGTACGTCGCAGTCGGAGATGCAGATTGAGTCGATCGCCGCGGATGGGACGACGCTGGATTTTCTGCTGCATGGGCAGCCGCCGGTGCGATTTCGATTCATGAAACTGCAGATTCATGATGTGGAGCAGAAGAAACCGCTGCAGTTTTACCTGCGGGTGAACATCCCGGAGGCACCGGGAACGGCTGTGGCGCAGGGGCGGCTGGGGCCGTTCAGGACGACCAGCTATGCGACGACTCCGCTGGCGGGGACCTATCAGCTGCTGGAGGCAGATCTGAGCCGGCTGGCCGGAGTGGCGGGGCATGCGACCGCGGCGGGACAGTTCAGCGGGACGTTTGCGCAAGTGGACGTACAGGGAAACGCAGCGATTCCGGACTTCCGCGCGGCGTCGGCGCATCAGACGCGGTTTGATTCCGCGTATCGCCTGGTGGTGAACGGCAACAACGGGGACGTGCAAATCCAGTCGGCCGATGTGAAGAGCGGGGCCAGTACGATCACGGCGAGCGGGAGCGTGGCAGGATCGCCTAAGAAAGTGGATGTAACGCTGGCAACGACGAATGGCGATGTGAATGGGTTGCTGCGGATCGTGGAAGAGGCGACTCCGACTGTTGCGGGGAAGATCACTTTCCGGGCGGCGGTGCAGTACAGCGCGGGGCCGGGACCGTTCCTGAAGAGGGTGCACTTGCAAGGCAAGGCGGCGCTGGACGGAATTCATTTTGTGACGCCGGAAGAGAAGGAGAAGATGGATTCGTTCAGCGAGCGGGTCAGTAAGGATGCTCCGCAGGACGCGAAGGGCGATCCGCCGGCAGTGATGGCGCAGGCGGAATCGGATACGAAATTCGACAATGGGATGGCGTATTTCCCGGATATCCGGCTCCGGATGCCGGGGGCGCGTGCGCATCTGCATGGGACGTTCAACCTGCTGGATGCGAAGGTGCACCTGACTGGAAAGGTCGCGCTGCAGCGGAGCCTCCCGCATGCGGAGACGGGGTGGAAGGCGGCGCTGCTGAAGCCGCTGGCGCCGTTCTTCCGGCACAGGCGCGCGGGGGCAGTCGTGCCGATTGCGGTAACGGGGACGGCGCGCCAGCCAAGGATCGGCGAGGACGTGCTGCACGACAAGTGAGCGGCGGGGGCGTCCATCCACAACACAGGCGAAAAAGGAACGGGACAGCCCCGGGCGCACGGGGAACGCCAGTGGCGGGAGTGTTTGCCGCTGGCGGGAAGCTCCGTATAGGCTGAGAACTTCTGCGAGGACGGCGGCGTATCTGTTGTGCAGAGGGGCGACCGCTCCAAAGGAAGAGAACGACTATGCAGACCCTGCTGCAGAACCTGCGCTTCAGCCTGCGCGCTCTGGGACGGAATCCCGGCCTGACGATCACAGTGCTGCTGACGCTGGCGCTGGGGATCGGCGCGAATACAGCCATCTTCACCGTGGATTACGCAACGCTGCTGGCGCCGCTGCCCTATCCCAGGCCCGATCAGATGGTAATGGTGTGGTCGAGGATTCAGGGATTCCGGAATAGTGTTTCGGCGGGAGATTACCTGGACTGGAAGCGGCAGGCGACGGTCTTCCAGGATCTGAACGCGTGGACGGGGGCGAGTTTCAACGTCGCGACGAAGGAGCAGCCGGAGTACATCGACGGGAGATCGACGACGGTGGGATTCCTTCGCATGGCTGGCGAGCCGCTGCTGCTGGGGCGTTACTTTCTGCCGGAGGAGGGAGTAGCGGGGCGCGATCACGTGGTGATCCTGGCGCACAGGCTGTGGGTGAAGCTGGGGGCAAACCGGAAGATCATCGGGACGACCCTGCGGCTGAACGGAGAGCCCTACACGGTGGTGGGTGTGCAGCGGGCGGGGCCCGGCGATCGCGGGCAGGAGCAGATGTATGTGCCGTTGGTGTTCAAGCCGGACCAGATCAACCACGACTTTCACTGGCTGCTGGTGATGGGGCGTCTGAAGCCGGGAGTAACTCTCGCCGAGGCGGGGCAAAACATGGACGCGGTGACGACACACATCGCGGAACAGTATCCGAAGAGCAACAAAGGTTGGGGCGCGAAGGTTGAGCCGCTGAAGGACGATTTCCTGCCGCCGGAGCGGATTCAGATGCTGTGGTTGCTGCTGGGTGCGGTGGGCTTCGTGCTGCTGATTGCTTGCGCGAATGTCGCCAATCTGTTGCTGGCACGCGGCATGACGCGGCAGAAAGAGCTGGCGGTGCGCAGCGCCGTGGGCGCGGGACGGAAGAGGATTTTTGGGCAACTGATTACGGAGAGCATCGTACTGGCTCTGGCCGGCGGGGCGTTGGGCGTGGGTGTGGGCTACGGGATGCTGCAGGGGCTGATCGCGGTGATGCCGCCGAACACGCTGCCGACGGAAGCTGATCTGAATCTGAATGTGCCGATTCTGCTGTTCACGCTGGGAGCGACGATGCTGGCCGGGGTTCTGGCGGGCTGTGCGCCGGCCTGGTATGCGTCGCGGGTGGATCCGGGAGAGATGCTGAAGGAAGGTGGACGTACGGGAACGAGTGCGGCAAAGCATCAGCTGCGGCGGGCGCTGGTGGTGGGAGAGTTCGCGCTGGCGCTGGCGTTGCTGGCCGGGGCGGGGCTGGCGATCCACAGCTTCTGGAATTTGACGAAGGTGGATCTGGGAATCCGGACGGATCACATCCTGACGTTCTTTCTGCCCGTGCCGGATGAGCGATCAAAGGATCCGGCGCAGATCACGAGCTACTACCGCGACATTCTGGCGCACATCGATGCCGTGCCTGGGGTGCAGCATGCGACCGCGATGACCGGGATGCCGCTGTATGGCGCGGGATTCGGGATGCCGTTCACGATTGTGGGCGGCCCGACTTATGCCGATCCTTCGCAGCGGCCGACTGCGGGCTTTGGGATGGTGACACCTGATTATTTTTCGACCTTCGGGATTCGGGTGGAGCGGGGGCGAATCTTCAGCGAACAGGACACGGTGACGAGCCCAAAGGTGGCGATGGTGAGCGAGTCATTCGAGAAGCAGTATTTCAAAGGCAAGGATCCGCTGCGGCTACAGGTGTCGGTGGAGCAACTGATTCCGGGTGTGACGAAGCTCGGGGTGCCGGTGGAGTGGCAGATTGTGGGGGTTTATCACGACGTGCATGCAGCGGATCAGCGGAACATCCGGCCGGAGATCCTGATTCCGTTTTGGCAGATCCCGTGGCCGCAGGCGGGCTTTGCGGTGAGGACATCGGAGAAGCCGCTCTCGATGCTGTCGAGCATTGGAGCCGCGGTGCATGCGGTGGATCCGGATGTGGCGCTGGCTCACCCGGAGACGATGGACCAGATTCGCGAGGAAACGATGGCCGACCAGCGCTTCACACTGGTCCTGTTTGGGACCTTTGCGGTGGTGGCGCTGTTCCTGGCGGCCCTGGGGATTTACGGAGTGATGGCCTTCTCAGTGGCGCAGCGGTCGCACGAGATCGCGCTGCGCATGGCGCTGGGGGCGACGCGGAACCGCGTGGTGGCGCTGGTGGTGCGGGAGGGGGCGATCCTGGCGGCGATTGGCCTGGTGCTGGGGCTGGCAGGCTCGTACTTCGTGGGACGGGCGATGCAGAGCATGCTGTTTGGCGTGCATGCGCTGGATGTGACGGCCTTCGCGTCAGTGGGGACCATTCTGCTGACCGCGGCGCTGCTGGCGTGCTATCTGCCGGCACGACGAGCGGCTTCCACGGAGCCGATGCGCGTACTGCGGATGGAGTGAGGGGATTGCAGGCTACGGGTTGCAGATGACAGGTCCTGCGTCGCCTTGAGCCGGGAAGGCACAGGTTTGGATTTTTTCCCTGGCACATGGGCGCACGGCTACACTGAGGGCGTCCGCTGAATGCTCCGAGGTGTCTGCTCCATCCGGCGGGGAATGCCAACGACAATCACAGGAGCACCACCATGCCGAAATTTGTCATCGAGAGAGAGTTGCCGGGAGCTGGGCAGTTGACGCCGGAGCAGGTGCAGGCCGTGTCGCAGAAGTCGTGCGGAGTTCTGCGGGAGATGGGTCCGCAGATTCAGTGGGTACAGAGCTACGTCACGGACGACAGGATTTACTGCATCTACATTGCGCCGAATGAGCAGGCGGTGCTGGAACATGCGCGGCAAGGCGGATTTCCGGCGAACCGTATTTCGCAGGTTCGGATGATGATCGATCCGACGACGGCGGAGTAAGGCAGGCTGTAGCGAGTAGCCGGTAGAGCAACACTGCGCCGGACGTGTTTGCGTATCCTGATTTAAAGACTTTGTGACAAAGGGCTGCGGGAGAAGACAGCTCTCGGGGGTGGTGCGGAAATGAGAGGGCCAACCTTGCGGGACCGCACGGGCCGATTTTGGCTGCGCGTGACCGAGGGGATGCAATTGAATGAGCTGTGGCGGCAGTTTCGCGCGGATGCGCGGACCAGTTACCGGCTCTATTCGCAGGAAGTGGATGCGTCGCGCGGAGCGGGTGTGCCGCGAGGGCGGCATTTTCTGGCCATGGCGAGGCAGTTTTTCTGGGCGTTTCTGGAAAAACTGACGCCGGCCCGCCGAGTGCTGCTGCTGCTGGCGGTGGTGCTGCTGTTCTTTCCTGGAAACGAGTTGCGCTGGAAGATTGGATCGACGGAAGTGGGCGGCTATGCGCCGGACCTGCGCCTGTGGGGCTCGATCCTGCTGCTGGTGCTGCTGCTGATGGAGGTAGGCGATCGCGTGGTGATGAAGCGCGATCTGCAGATTGCCAAAGAGATTCAGGCGTGGCTGCTGCCGGCGCAGCCGCCTGCTGTTCCGGGGCTGGAGATTGCCTTTGCAACACGGCCGGCGAACACAGTAGCCGGCGATTACTACGATGTGTTTCCGCGGCCAGGCGGCTCCACTTTCCTGATGGCGGTTGCGGATGTGGCGGGCAAGAGCGTGCCGGCAGCGATGCTGATGGCGACCTTTCAGGCCAGCCTGAAGACGCTGAGCGACACGCCAGGGGCGCTGACGCAGCTGGTGGCGCGCATCAATCGCTATGCGTGCAGCAACAGCCAGAACGGGCGACGGTTTACGACCGCCTTCATTGCGGATTTCGATCCGGCGACGCGCGCACTCACGTATGTGAATGCGGGGCACAACAACCCCATTGTGCTGCGGCGGTCGGGCGCGTTGGAGCGGCTGGATGTGGGCGGGATGCCGCTGGGGATCATGGACGCGGCACCTTACCAGTCGGCGACGGTGACGCTGGAGTCAGGGGACTGGCTGATTGCGTTTACGGATGGCGTGGTGGAGGCGGAAAATCCCGCTCAGCAGCAGTATGGTGAGGACCGCCTTCTGACGATGGCGCGTTGGGGCGTAAATCTTGCCCCGAGCGTGCTGCTGAATTATCTCTTCGCGGACATCGACCGCTTTGTGGCGAACGCGGCGCAGCACGATGACATCACGTGCATGCTGGTAAAGGCAGAGATTAGAGCTTAGGGATCAGGGATTGACCAACCCGATTGATCCCGTTCCAGGAGAGAAGCCTGGACGCCTTTGACCAGGACGATCCTTACACGAAGGCCATGTTGATGTTCTCGATGGCTTCGTCGACTTCCGCGTTGTTCTTGTAGCCGACTGTGACGGC
>DASRRO010000015.1:0-69980 GCA_035656855.1 Acidobacteriaceae bacterium
ATGAAGATGGTTTCGGCGGCCAAGCTGCGGCGCGCTCAGGAGCGGGCAGTTGCCGCGCGCCCGTATGCGGCCATGCTGGCCAGCGTACTGGAGTCGCTGAAGCGGCGCGCGGAAATCTACGACCCGGAGACCGGGGAATGCCGGAGCCCTCTGCTGCTGACGCGGCCGGAAAAGAAGATTCTGCTGGTTGTGGTTTCCGGCGACAAGGGATTCGCAGGCGCCTTCAACACCAACATCTTCAAAGCGGCAGCGACCTTCATTGTCGAGAACGATCGCAAACAGATCGACATTGAAGCGATCGGGCGCAAGGGCCGCGATCTTTTCCGCCGCCGCTACCCGACGGCTCAGTTTTCTGAGACTCGGGAAGGGTCGGAGCGCCGGGAACGCAGCCGGAGCGGCAATATCGAAGTGATAGGCGAACAATCCGGCGTTCTGGAGAAGCTGGACTACGAGCGGATCCGGGGGATGGCCGAGGAGATCGTCGCGCGCTACACACACGAGGAGATCGACGCCGCCTACGTTGTCTACAACGAGTTCAAGTCGGTGATTCAGCAGCGGGTGGTGGTGGAGCGCATTCTGCCCATCCTGACGCTGGGCGAGCAACAGGTGGCCGAGGCGCAGGAGTTCACTCCGGAAGAGCGGGAGCGTGCGGCGGAAGCGGCCCTCTCCGCCGGCGTCAGCCTCTATCCGCAGGAAGCCGCGGCGGCGCAGAAGCAGCTTGAAGAGGAAGCGAAACACTTCGGGACGGCCGAGGTGGACTACATTTACGAGCAGCCGCCGGCGGAGATTTTCGCCGATGTACTGCCGCGCTACGTCACGTCGCAGTTGTTCCACGCGACGCTGGAATCGGTGGCCGCCGAACACGCTGCCCGCATGACGGCGATGGATTCGGCGACCAACAACGCATCGGACATGATCGATTCGCTCACCCTGACCATGAATCGCGTTCGTCAGGCGGCAATCACCAAAGAAATCATTGAAATTGTGAGCGGCGCAGCCGCCCTTTAGAGCGAGAGTTATGGCAGAGAACATTGGCAGAGTGGTACAGATTTCAGGTCCCGCGGTGGACGTGCAGTTCGAAGAGGCAACCATGCCTCCCATTTACCAGGCGCTGCGTGTGGTCAGCGACGGATTCACCGTCCCAACGCCCATCAACGTGATTCTCGAAGTGGAGCAGCATCTGGGCGAGGGGCGGGTGCGCTGCGTGGCCATGGAAGCCACCGAGGGCATGGTGCGCGGGATGAAGGCCATCGATCAGGGCGGCCCCATCACGGTGCCTGTGGGCCGCGCCACGCTGGGTCGCGTTCTGAACGTGATTGGAGAGCCGGTGGATGCGCTGGGTCCGGTCAATGCGAAGGAGCGCAAGCCGATTCATCGGCCCGCCCCCGCGTTTGACGAGCAGTCGACGCGGGAAGAGATGTTCGAGACCGGCATCAAGGTCATCGACCTGATCCAGCCCTTCCTGAAAGGCGGCAAGATCGGCCTGTTCGGCGGCGCCGGGGTCGGCAAGACGGTCATCATCCAGGAGCTGATCAACAACGTCGCCTCCCAGCACGGAGGTTTCTCGGTGTTCGCCGGCGTGGGCGAGCGCACCCGCGAGGGCAACGATCTCTGGCTGGAGATGCAGGAGTCCGGCGTCATCAACCTGAAGGAGCCGGCCAAGTCGAAAGCGGCGCTGATTTACGGGCAGATGACGGAGCCGCCCGGCGCGCGTCTTCGCGTCGCGCTGACGGGATTGACCGTCGCTGAGTTTTTCCGCGATGAGGAAGGCGCAGACACGCTGCTCTTCATCGACAACATTTTCCGGTTCACTCAGGCGGGTTCTGAAGTATCGACGCTGCTGGGCCGCATGCCTTCCGCCGTGGGCTACCAGCCGAACCTGGCCACGGAGATGGGCGAGCTGCAGGAGCGCATCACGTCGACGAAGCGCGGTTCGGTCACCTCGGTACAGGCGGTTTACGTGCCGGCCGATGATCTGACGGATCCAGCGCCGGCGACGACGTTCGCTCACCTGGACGCCACCACGGTGCTGTCGCGCCCGCTGTCGGAGCTGGGCATTTATCCCGCTGTCGATCCCCTGGGCTCCACCTCGCGCATCCTCTCGCCGCGCGCGGTCGGGCAGGAGCACTACGACGTGGCTCAGGGTGTGAAGCGGATTTTGCAGCGCTACAAGGATCTGCAGGACATCATCGCGATTCTGGGCATCGACGAGCTGTCGGAAGACGACAAGATCACCGTTTCGCGCGCGCGCAAAGTGCAGAAGTTCCTGTCGCAGCCGTTCCACGTGGCCGAGCAGTTCACCGGCATTCCGGGCAAGTATTGCAAGATCGCCGATACGGTGAAAAGCTTCAAGGAAGTGATCGAGGGCAAGCACGACGATGTGCCCGAGCAGGCGTTCTACATGCGCGGCACCATTGAAGAAGTGCTGGAAGAGGCCGAGAAGCTGAAGGCGGCTACCAAGTAATGGCGGAGACCCTCAAAGTCCGGCTGGTGACGCCTGAGCGCATCCTTGTGGATCAGGCGGTGGAGGCGGTCGAGGTGCCGGCGAAGACCGGGTACATCGAGGTCCTGCGCGGGCATGCTCCGTTGCTCGCCGAGATCGGCACGGGCGAAGTGCGTCTGCACGGCGGGGAGGGCGGCGACCAGCGGTACAGCGTGGCTCGCGGCTTCGTCGAAGTGCTGCCCGATCGCGTGACCATCCTGGCGGAGTACGCGCAGAAGCCCGAAGAGATCAATACCGGCGCCGCAGAAACCGAGTTGCAGCAGGGGCAGAAGCTGTGGAACGAAGCCGGCGAGGATGCGGAGAAGTACAGCCACGCCAACGAAGTGATGGCAGAGGCGGAAGCAAAGCTGGAAAGCGCCGGGGCCAGGAAGCCTTAACTTCGCTCAGCCCCGGATCCTTCGCGCTACTTCTTCCCTACGGCCTTATAGCCGCAGCCGGACGCTTTCTTCATCGCTTCGATTCCTTCTTCGGTGGTCATCAGCGGCGTGGTGTGCACATTGGTACAGCCTCCGCCGGCTCCCAGAGCGATAGAAAAAGCCGCTGCGCTGACGTTGTTTGGCATATCCACGATGCCGACGACGTCGTGCTCGCCAAACGACAGATAAAAGCGATCGACGCGACCGCCGAGTTTCTCGATCGGCTTGCGAACCGCGTCGTTCCGATCCTGGGGGTGTTCCATCAGCGCCGCGAGAGCCGCGGGCGTGTACGACAACTGCACCATATAGCTGGGCATGCTGTTCCTCTTTCCTGGTCCTGAGACCGCAAGTGTGACGGTGGGGAGAGGAGAGCAAGTATACAGAGGAGTCGCCCCGCCGGAAGATAGCGGCGGAGGCATTATCAAAAGACAAATCGCGGCGGGTCGACTCGCCGCGAGAAGAGGGTGCCGCGGATTCGCGCAGGTCTGTTTTCGATCAGGGATTGGCGGATTCCCCGAATCCCTTCTCGATGAAAGTTACGATCCGCTGGCGGCCGTCGAAGCCGTGCCAGGGCTCGGGGCTGGGCATGCCGAAGATGCCGCCGGCGAGAGGACCATGGTCTTCGCGGGGGTACTCGACGAACTCGACGGGAACCCCCATTTGTCGCAGTGCGCGATACATTTCCTCGCTTTGACCCAGGGGGTCGGTCTTGTCACTCTCGCCCTGCAGCAGGAGGAAAGGCGTCTTCGCCTTCGCCGCATCGGCAAGCGGACTTTGGCGCCATGCGGATTCGGCATGCTCCCATGGGTGTCCGCCGTAGAACCAGCGGTCGTACCACGAGCCGCTTTCCGTGCCGTACTCGCTTTCCTGATCGATGACGGGGGCTCCGCTTACGATGGCTTTGAAGCGGTCGGTGCGGCCTTCGACGAAGCCGGCCATCTCCCCGCCATAGCTGTAGCCGATGAGCGCGAGTTTGCCGGAGTCGATGGGATATTTTGCGATCACCGTATCGACGCCGGCCATGATGTCGCGATAATCGCCGCCACCCATGTCATTTTTGTTGGCCGCGGCAAAAGCTGCGCCGTGTCCGGTGCTGCCTCGCGGATTAGGCCGCAGCACGGCCCATCCCTGGCCGATGAGGAACTGGGTGAGGGGAATCCAGGAATCTTCCCAGGCGCCGGTGGGACCGCCGTGGACGTCGACAATGAGCGGGACCTTCTGACGATCGGCCTGGGGCGGCAGATACAGCAGCCCTTCCACGGTGAGGTTGTCGCTCTTCCAGGTGACCAGTTGCGAATGCACTGGCGTCCAGGAGGAAGGGACCAGTTCCGGGGTCTTCAGCACGTTTGGCTGCTGGCCCAGCTTCTCTGTGTAATACAGAGCCGGCGGGTGGTCGCTGGACGCGCCAATCCACACCCAGCCGGTCCGCTTGTCATTGGTGTTCAGTTGCGTCACAGTGCCGGTGTCGAAATGCAGCAACTCATGGCGGTCTCCCACGAATCGGGCGATGGTGGTGTGTGTACCGGTCTGCACCGATTCGAGAATCGCGTCGCCCACTGCGATGGGTTCGTCATGGCCGATGCTGCCGTCAAAGCCGTCGCTCAGGTCGCGAACGGTCCCGTCGGCCACCGTTAACGCATACAAATCGCTGTATCCGGGCGGGGCGTCGGCCTTTGCCTGCGCGAGAAAATTGATCTGGCGCTGGTCCGGGGACCAGCTTGCTGCGCCAATTGTTTTGGGGGCGCTGCTGATCTGCTTTGGGTGGTCCGGATCGGAGGCGGTGAGGAGCCAGGCGGTGGCACCGGGAGAGATGTCGCCCGTGTCGTGCATAGGTTCGCAAAGCGCAAGCAGGCGGTCGCTCTGCTCGGCCCAGGCCACGTGCTCCACGTTGGGGGGAACGGCGGTCGGGGTCAGCTTGCCGCTTTGCGGGTCAAGCAGGTAGAGGCGGGTGCCGTGCGGGCTCTGATCCACATTCACGGCGTCGGCCTTGTCGTCATGCTCTTTCTTTTCGCCCGGGGTTTCGGGATCGCGGATGAGAAGGGCAATGGCCTTGCCGTCGGGCGCGACAAAGTAACGCGAGACGTCCACGTCCACCGGTTCGGGCTTCGCCTTGTCTTTCGCGTCGGAATCCTTCTTTGCCGGGGGAATGGCGTCAGGCTGCTTCGACTCGTCGACGGGCGGGACAATTTTCACCTCGAAGGGATGCGCCTCGCCGCCGTTCATCGGCAGCCGAAAAAGCTGCGTGTGCTCGCCGCGATGGGCGAGGAAGAGGACGCTCTCCCCGTCGGGCATCCACGCACCGGCGGACTCGCCGCGCTTGTCGCCGGGAGATGAATACGTGAGCTGACGGAACGTATTGCCCTGAATATCGACCAGCCACAAATGGCTTTTGCCGCCGTCGGCGGTAGTGTCCATCAGCTGCACCAGCACCTGGCGGCCATCGGGCGAGAGCTTCGGCTGGGTCATGGAGCGCACATGCCGCAGGTCTTCGTTGGAAGGGAAGTGGCTCTCATCGGCCGCGTGAGACAGGGACAGGACTGTGAGGCAGGCTGCCGTCAGCAGCGCACAGACGTGCAATTTCCGCATGGAGAGAGCATACCCAAAGAGGCCGCACCCCGGGGGGCGAATCGCGCGACCCGGCGCCGGGCTCGTACACTGAAACCATGCTGCACCTGCACAACCCCATTCCGGCCAGCAGGATTCGCCTGATCGTCTTCGACCTGGATGGGACCCTGATCGATTCGCGGCTGGACCTGACGAACTCGATCAACGCCATGCTCACGGAGTTCGGCCGGCAGCCGCTGCCGGAGGAGATCATTGCGAGCTATATCGGCGACGGCGCGGGCATGCTTGTCCGCCGGGCGCTGGGGGATCCGGAGGATGAGCCTCTGGTGGAAGACGCGCTGCAGCATTTTCTGGCGCATTATCGCGAGCACAAGCTGGACCACACCTACGTTTATCCGGGCGTTTTCGAATCTCTGGAAAAGATGCGCACGAATTCCGCGGGCGCGCCGCGCAATATGGCCGTGTTGACGAACAAGCCGATTGGGCCGTCGGTGGCAATCTGCGAGGGGTTGGGGCTGAGCCCGTATATGTTCCGCATTTATGGCGGCAACAGCTTCGCGACCAAGAAGCCGGATCCGGAGGGATTGAACACGCTCATCCGGGAGGCGGAAGTGGCTCCGCAGGAGACGCTGATGGTGGGCGACTCCAGCGTCGATATCCTGACCGCGCGGCGCGCCGGAGCCTGGGCGCTGGGCTGCCGATTTGGCATGTCTTCGCATACGGTGGAAGACATTCCTTCGGATTGTCTCGTCGATGCGGCTTCGGAATGGGCGGAGGCGCTGGCCCCTGAAGTCACAGGGAAGGCGTTTCCCCAGACCGCGGGGATGCGCACGCCGTAGTCGGGATCGCTCGAAAAGAGTTGCCTGCAGGCGTAATCGATTCAGGCGAATTGGGACGTAATTTGCGGTTGGTCCCGGCGTTTCTGAGCGAGCCGGGCGCATCCCACCAGAGGAAAGGCTGCTTGATCCCACCCAGCCTCAGGAGCAAAAAATGAAACTGGCAAAACTCACGATGGCACTGATTGCAGGTCTCGCTTTTACCAGCGGCTCGACATTGATGGCGCGCGCGCAGGAGGGTCCGCCGCCGGGTGAATGGCAGCCCATGGAACCCCCGGGCAACTGGTCGTCGGCCTGGCACAGCGGCTTTCACGATGGCATCCAGGCGGCTCGACACGACATCGATGCCCACCGGGAGCCCGATCCGCGCCGGCACGATGTTTTCCGTCATCCCGACCGGCCTCGCGATGAGCGGCCCGACTTTCGGGATGGCTTCCGCCGCGGATACCAGATGGAGTATGACCACTTCTGGCATCACCGTGACCACGACGATCACCCGGATCGATAACTCATAGCGGGTTTGTTTCTGGAAGGGAGCCGGTTCACCGGCTCCTTTCCTTTTTGCAGGCAGAGTTTTTTCGGCCGGTCATTGGGGCACAGCTGCGCGTGGTCAGTCGCGGAAGTCGGTCGGCGAACAGGATTGTGATGGCGGTCACCGCGGGGTGGGGGAGGGTTCCTTCAGAGTGACAGCAGGATGGGCCCTGGAGGGCGTCGTCCGCTGCACGAGGAGAGACCGTGTCCCGCGAGAGTTCTTTGTATCTGGTATCCCGATCCCGCAGCCCGGTGAAGAAGCTGGATGCGGCTCGGTGGCAGGTGATTTTTCAGATTTTGACCGTGATCGGAATGATCCTGGTCTTGATCTCTCTGCTGTTGCTGCTGCAGGGATTGGGCGGCGGAGAGCTCCCGCAGGCGGGCCTCGGTCTGTAATCCGCGGCGCCCCCCCGCACCTATAGATACTCGTTCATCATCCTTGCCCAGGTCGGCCAGGCCTCACTCGAGGGCTACGGCTTCGCTATCGCCCTCGCGCTTTGCTCGCGCAATCCGGCGCTCGCTCCGCGCTCACCCGGCACGACTGGCTTCTATAGATACTCGTTCATCATCCTTGCCCAGGTCGGCCAGTCGTGGCTGTTCCACGAATCCCAGATATACAGGTGGTGGGGAATGGATTTTTCCCCCATGATGCGGGCGAGATTCTGGCTCTGGCCGAGGCAGTGGTCGTCCCAGCCGGAGGCGAGAATGTAGGTGTTGCGGCGATAGCGGTCGTAAAACCAGGGATCGCTGAGGTTGGGGAGGAAGTGCGGCGGAGTGTGGAAGTAGACGTCGGGATCGTAATAGCCGTGAAGGAAACGGCTGACGTCGAAGGCTCCGCTCATGGAGAGAAACCCGGTAAAGAGGCCGGGGT
Source organism: Acidobacteriaceae bacterium (assembly GCA_035656855.1). GTDB lineage: Bacteria > Acidobacteriota > Terriglobia > Terriglobales > Acidobacteriaceae > Palsa-343. The sequence continues at coordinate 7,723 of DASRRO010000015.1, forward strand.
GGCGCAGAGCGATGTCGACGGCGTGATAGCCGCCGAAGCTGCATCCCAGGGAGATGAGGCGGGGGTTGCCGTTCTTCTGGCGGAGCAGCGGCAGAACCTCGTCCAGAATGTAGCTTTCATATTGCATGTGGCGGGCGATGCGCCAGCGAGGCGGAACGCCGCGGTTGTACCAGCTCTCGGCATCGACGGAATCGAGACAAAAGAGCTGGATTTCGCCGGCGTCCAGCTTGTGAGCGACGGCCCCGATGAGGCCGCGATCCTCAAATTCATAAAAGCGGCCCTGCGAGCTGGGGAAGACGACAACGGGCAGGCCGGCGTGGCCGAAGAGGAGCAGTTCCATGTCTCGCCCGAGGCGCGAGGAATGCCACTTGTGATATTCGCGGTTCATATGGGTGAATTGCAAAAGTTACGGTATCGTAAAACATCGGTGAACCGATGCGCGACCCCAGCGGAGAGCGCTTGCAAAAAAGCACTACGAGGAGACGGGGAAAGCCGGGATTGTCCACTCAGCCGCCGCCCACCACCCAGAGCGCTCCGCCGCCGTGTGAGCCGCCGCACCCACGGGTGCAGAAGCACGCAGGCTTTACAAGCCGGTTTTTGTCCGGCGAACGCGAGATCTCGGTGTACGTGCCGCCCGGTTATGAACGGGAGGAGGGACGCGCCTATCCCCTGCTGGTGCTGCAGGACGGGCAGAATCTGTTCGATCCGGAGACAGCGTTTATTCGCGGACGCACCTGGCGCGTCGCGGAGCAGGCGGATGCGGCGATTGAGGCGGGAGAAGTGGAGCCGCTGGTGATTGCGGGCGTGGCCAACGCAGGAGAGCGGCGGCTGGCGGAATATACGCCGACGCGCGACTGGAAGCTGGGGGGCGGCGAAGCGCGTTCGTACGGCGAGATGCTGATCCGGGAACTGCTGCCGTTCCTGCGAGCGCGGTACCGGCTGTTGTCGAGTGCAGAGGAGACAGGGCTGGGCGGATCGTCGCTCGGCGGTTTGGTGTCGCTATGGCTGGGACTGCAGCATCCGGAGACTTTTGGCAAGCTCGCCATACTGTCGCCGTCGGTCTGGTGGAATCATCGATACATCGTGCGGTATGCAGATGAGGTGGGCCCTGTGCTGCCACAGCGGCCGCGTATCTGGCTCGACGCCGGGGATCGGGAGGGACGGCGAACGCTGGCGGACGTGGAGCTGCTCCACAAGCGGATGCTGGCCCATGGATGGCGGGATGGAGTCGACGTCCACTTCGAGATCGCCCGCGACGGAACGCACGACGAAACGGCCTGGGCCGAGCGGGTGCGGCCGATGTTGCGGTTTCTGTTTCCCGCGGAGCCGGCGCGATGACGGAAACGCCCATGGATCTCATTCGCAAGCTGGATGAGACGGCGGCGGCGCTGGCGGATCTGGCAAAGCAGGTGCGGCGCGCTGCCGATGCCGTCACGGATGAGGAGCTGCGCCGGGAAATGCTGGAAAGCGCGGATGGGATGCAGGTCCGCGCGGAGAGAATGGCGGAGGCGGTTGGGCGCTGGCGACGGGAAATCAATTAAGCGGCGGCGTTGTAACATGCCCAATTTGCATGGGAAACAACCCGACCGCAATCCCGGTATACTCAATATCCAGAGGAAGTTCCGGAGGGAGACCCCCGAAACGTCCAGGGATTGTGCAACATAGCCTGGGCGATGGGGTCTTTTGGTTTCCGGACGTCTGGTCCGCTGCCCGTTGCTGTTCCACGCGGCCCCTCTGGAACCTCGATGGGCGAACTTCTCGACACCATTCACTCCCCCGCTGACCTGAGAAAACTGACGATCCCGCAACTGGAGTCTCTGGCTCAGGAGATTCGCGAGCGGCTGATTGTGACGCTGTCGAAAACCGGCGGCCACCTTGGCCCGAACCTGGGGGTGGTGGAGCTGACGCTGGCCCTGCATTCGGTCTTCGACACGCCGCGGGACAAGTTTGTTTTCGACGTGAGCCATCAGGCGTATGTGCACAAGATGCTGACCGGCCGCTGCGACCGCATGGACACGATGCGGCAGCCTGGCGGGTTGAACGGCTTTATGCTGCGGACCGAGAGCGAGCACGACTGCTACGGTGCGGGCCATGCGGGCACGGCCCTGTCGGCGGCGCTGGGCATGGCGGTGGCGCGGGATCTGGCCGGCGGCCGGGAACATGTGGTGGCGCTGGCCGGGGACGCCGCTTTTACGAACGGCATTTCCTTCGAGGCGCTGAACAATATTGCCGATCAGACCCGGCGGCTGATCGTGGTTCTGAACGACAACGAGTGGTCGATCGATCGCAACGTAGGCGCGATCGCGAAGTACCTGCACAAGATTGTGACCAACCAGCACGTGAGCCAGCTGCACGACAGCGCGGCTCGGCTGCTGGAACGCATCGGCGGGCGCGGCGCGCTGCAAATGGTGAAGCGGGCGGAGGAGGCGGCCAAAGGCATGTTGTGGCCGTCATTTCTTTTTGAAGAATTCGGCCTCACCTATTACGGCCCGGTGGACGGGCACAATGTCGGATTGCTGATTGAGACCTTCAAGTTCCTGAAGCAACAGGAGCGGCCGGTGCTGCTGCACCTGATTACGCAGAAGGGGCGTGGATTCCAGCCGGCGCTGGACAAGCAGAAGAAGTTCCACGGCCTGGGGCCTTACGATCCGGAGACCGGCACCACCCCATCCACGAGACAGCGGACCTACTCCGAGGTGTTTGCGGAAACGCTGGTGAAGCTGGCCAACGAACATGACAGGATCGTCGCGATTACGGCGGCGATGCCGAACGGGACGGCTCTGGATCTGTTCCGGCCGCACCATCCGAAGAAGTATTTCGACGTCGGCATTGCCGAGGAACACGCCGTTATCTTTGCGGCGGGTATGGCGACTCAGGGGTTCAAACCGGTGTGCGCGATCTACTCGACGTTCCTGCAGCGAGCCTTCGATCCCATTGTGCATGACGTTTGCCTGCAGAACCTCCCCGTGGTCTTCTGCATGGATCGCGCGGGATTGAGTGGCGACGACGGGCCGACCCATCACGGACTTTTCGATATCGCGTATCTGCGCGGCGTGCCGAATATCGTACAGATGGCGCCCACCGACGAGGACGAGCTGGCCGACATGATGCTGACCGCGGTGCTGCACCCGGGACCGAGTGCGATTCGCTACCCCCGCGGCACCGGGCCCGGCACGGTTATCAAAGAAAAGCCGCAGGCCATCCCGGTGGGCCGCGGGCTGGTGGTGCAGGAGGGCGCGGACGTTGCGATTCTCGGCCTGGGCGCGCTTCTGCCGATGGCCCGGGAGCTGGCGCGGATGCTCGGCGAGCAGGGCTATTCGGCGGCGGTGATTAATCCACGCTTCATCAAGCCGCTGGATCAGGAGCTCCTGGCGCAGTACGCTCGGGGCGCGATGGCGGTAGTGACTTTTGAGGATGCCGTGCTGATGGGGGGATTTGGCAGCGCGGTGATGGAGGCGCTGAGCGAAATGGGCATCGATACGCCGGTGGTGCGGATTGGCTGGCCGGATCGATTCATTGAGCACGGCAAGGTGGACCAGTTGCGGGCGCGCTATGGGGTCAGCGTGGAGGCGGCGCTCGAGAAGCTCACTCCGTACCTGAAGCGAACCGCGAGCAGTCTGGTGGCGCAATAGTGGTACGCCCTGGTGATGGTATGGGTCGCGCGCGATGTGGGAAGATGCGGAAGAGAGACCCGCGCCTATTTCCGCAATGACTGCTTCTTCCGTCCAGCTTCGGGCCTCCGCGTTTCGCACGCATCACGATCGATGGATCATTGCCATCGGTCTGTTCAAGCTCTTCCAGGCGCTTCTCTTCATTTTGCTCGGGTTCGGTGCCATGCGGCTGCTCCACAAAGATCTGATGGACATTGCGGAGCACTTCGTGCTGGCGATGCGGTTCGATCCCGAAGGGCATTTCGTCAACCTTTTTCTGGACAAGGTAGCCCTGATCGATCCGCACCGGCTGAAGCAGATCAGCGCGGTTGTGTTTGCGATTGCCGGGCTGGATATCATTGAAGGGACCGGCCTGGTGCTGGAGCGGGTGTGGGCGGAGTACGTCACTCTGGTCCTGACCGCGTCGTTCCTGCCCTGGGAGTTTTTTGAGATTCTGCGGCACGTGACGTGGATCCGTGTGGTGCTGCTGGTCATCAATTTAGCCGTGGTGGCCTACTTGCTGTACTACGTGAAGCTGCGCGTACATCAGCGGCGCGAAGGGCGCCATAAGAGCCTGGGCTGAGCCGGCAGACAGCGCCGATAACAGGAGAGCTGAATGCGTCGTGCGTGCGTAATTGGAGCAGGACCGAACGGCCTGGCGGCTGCCGTAGTTCTGGCGCGTGCGGGCCTGACGGTCGATGTGTATGAGGCCGAGGCGCAACCCGGAGGCGGTGCGCGCACCCTCGAGCTTACCTTGCCTGGATTTCGGCACGACTTCGGGTCCGCGGTCCATCCCCTGGGGGCGGCATCTCCTTTTTTCGAGTCGCTGCCGCTGGCGGATTACGGCCTGCAGTGGATTCACGGCACCGCGCCGCTCGCCCATCCGCTGGACGACGGCTCGGCGGTGACGCTGGAGCACAGCCTGAAGGATCAGGAAACCGTCCTGGGAGAGGACGGACAGGCATGGCGTGAGCTGATGGAGCCGCTGGCCCTGCACTGGGGCGACTTCATTCGGGACGCGATGAAGCCGGTGACCGGGATTCCGCGGCGGCCATGGCTGATGGCGCAGTTCGGTCGCAAAGCCATGCAGCCGGCGACGACTCTGGCGAAGCGGACGTTTCGTTCGGAACGGGCGCAGGCCCTGTTTGGCGGGCTCGCGGCCCATTCGTTTCTAAGTCTGGACGAAGCGATGAGCTCCGCTGTGGGACTGGTTCTGGGAGCCGCCGCGCATGTGGTGGGCTGGCCCATTCCCCGCGGGGGCGCGCAGACGATCACGAATGCCCTGATCACCTGCCTGGAGAAAAACGGCGGCCGCGTGCACACCGGGCGGCGCATTACATCGCTGGATGAGCTGGATGTCGAAGATGGACCGATCCTGTGCGATCTGACGCCGCGCCAGATCCTGGTGGTGGCGGGAGATCGGCTGCAGAAGACCTATCGAAAGGCCATGCAGAATTTCCGCTACGGCCCCGGGGCTTTCAAGGTCGATTATGCGTTGTCGGAGCCGATCCCGTGGCGGGCCAGGGAGTGTTCTCGCTCGATCACCGTGCACCTGGGTGGATCGATCGAGGAGATCGCGCGGTCAGAATATGCCGCGCGACATGGAGAGGTCGCTGAGCGGCCCTTTACACTTGTAGTGCAGCCGACCCTGTTTGACCCGACGCGCGCACCGGAAGGGAAGCATGTTGCCTGGATGTATTGCCATGTGCCCAACGCATCGACCGTGGACATGACGAGCCGCATTGAGGCGCAGCTGGAGAGGTTCGCGCCCGGCTTCCGGGAGTGCGTCCTGGAACGGCATGTGTCCTCGCCGGCGCTGCTGGAGCGGATGGACGCCAATCTGGTGGGAGGCGATGTGATGGGGGGCGAAATGTCGATCCGGCAGTTCGCGTTCCGCCCGGCGCTGGGCGGCTATTACACGGGAACAAAGAATTTGTATCTGTGCTCGGCCTCCACGCCGCCCGGCGGTGGTGTGCACGGCATGTGCGGCTACCACGCGGCGCGCATGGCGCTGCGACGGCTAGGTTGATCGGCCGGTTGCCATCCCCGCGACCGCTGTAATGGCTCGCTGCGTCAGCTTCTGGCGAACGCTGTCCATTTTCAGCCAGGGATCCCGCCGCAGTCGGAACTTCCATTCGGAAAACGTGGCAACGGAAAACTGCTTTGGATCGGTGCGTTCCAGCTCTGCCCAGGTGAGCGGCACGGCCACGCGTACGCCGATGCGCGCACGCGGCGACCAGGGAGCCACGGCGGTGGCGCCTCGCTCATTGCGAAGGTAGTCGAGAAAGATGCGCCCCGTGCGCGCTGCCTTCGTCATCCTGGTGAGGTAAAGTTTCGGGTTGGCGCGCTCCATCATCAGGACGAAGTTGTGGGCGAACTCCTTGAACTCCGGCCAATCGTGGTCGGGCGCCACCGGCACAACGACGTGGATGCCTTTGCCACCGGTGGTTTTCACGAAGGATTCCAGCCCCAGGTGCTTCATCAGATCTCGCACTTCAATCGCGCTTTTTACCAGGCGATCGTGTGCAAGTTTTTCGTCGGGGTCGAGATCGATGACCAGGCGATCGGGTTTTTCCAGGGTCTCATTGCGTGAGCCCCAGGGATGGATTTCCAGTACCCCCATCTGGGCAAGGCCGACCAGACCTTCCACGGTAGAGAGTGTGAGGTATTGCTCCGGCGCGCCGCCGCCTTTCGAAACGACAGGAACGCTGCCGATCCCTTTAGGCACGCCCATGCCGATGTGCTTCTGGAAAAAGCACGGCTTGCCGCTGCCCTCAGGACAGCGCACGATGCTGAGCGGCCGATCGGCGATGTGCGGCAGGACGTGGTCGGCGACAGCGGCATAGTATTCGGCGAGCTGGAGCTTGGTGATCCCGCTTTCCGCGTCGAGAATCTTGTCGGGGTGGCTAATGGAAACGCCCCCTACGTCAGCCCGATCCTTACCAGACCGGGAAGTGTGGGTCGTGATTCTGGCCGCTGTAGAGGCCGGCGACGTATGGTGGGCTGACTGGCCCACGGTGCGGCGATGGGGCCCGGATTCCGAGGCTGCCGGCGCATGCTTCTCGCTCGATGCGTGACGGCGGCCGGCCTTCGGAACCGGCCCAGCCGTTTCCCGGACCACTTCTTTCGGCTTCTTGTCTTCGCGCAGTCCGAGAAACGCGGCCTGGCGGACAAGCTTGTCGCTGGTCCAGCTGGCGAAGCGGACCTCGACTACGGTGGACGGCTTCACCCAAATCGCGTCCTTCTTCGCCTCAGCCGGCGGATCCTCAAACGGGGTTTTAGATTGATGCAGGCCATCAAGACGGCCGCGCAGGAGCTCATGCGTCTTGCGCGTGAAGCCGGTGCCGGTGCGCCCGGCATAGACCAGCTTGCCTCCGTTGTAATACCCGAGCAGCAGCGATCCGACGCCGTGACTACCGTTGGAAAGCCCTGTGAATCCGCCAACGACAAATTCCTGCTGGAGGACGCATTTGGCCTTGAGCCACACCCGCGAACGCTCGGCATGGTAAGGCGCACTCGCCAGCTTGGAGACGATGCCCTCGACGCCCATTTCACAGGCCTTGCGAAACATCTCCCCGCCGTGGGCACGAACGTGGCTGCTGTAGCGGATTATCGAATCGGGATCGGCGGTGGGCTCCCGCTCCTGCAGCACGCTTTCGAGAATGGCCTTGCGGCGTTCGAGCGCCAACGGACGCAGGTTGTGGCCATCAAGGTGGAGCAGGTCGAAGGCGAAGTACGTCAGCGTGTGGGAAGCATGTTCGTCGAACGCGGCCTGGAGGTCGGCAAAACTGCTGTGCCCCTTCTCGTCGAGGACGACCACCTCGCCGTCGATGATGGCAGCGTGGACCGGCAGGGAAGCAGCCGCGGCGGCAACGTCGGTCATGCGATGGGTCCAGTCGAGACCTTTGCGGGTAAAAAGGCGTGCCCGCCGCTTGCCCGCATGTTCGTCCACGTGCATCTGAATGCGATAGCCATCGAGCTTGAGCTCGTGCAGCCAGTCGTCACCTTCGGGCGGAGCTTCGACCGACGTAGCCAGCTCCGGGGCGAGGAAGGCGGGCAGCTTCTCTTTCGGCGCCTCGCGCAGCGCCGATGAGCGGTCAGGTGGGGCGTGCTGTGCCGGCGGCTGCGCCTTCGGGGCGAGGTCTCTGCGGGTCAGCCGCGAACGGTTCGCCGGCTGCTTCTCGGGCTTGTTGGAATTCCAGACATGATCCTCAGCAGCGGCGATTTGCTCCATGCTGCGGCCGGTGACGGCGCTGTTGGGGGCTTCGTCGGTGATGGCGGGATCATCGGCAGTGCGCTCGTACTCGTCATGCTCCTTGATGAGAAGCCAGTTATTCTTGCCCTTCTCGCCGAAGCGGTCACCCTTCATGCGGATGAGGGCCCAGTGGCCTTTGAGCTTTTTGCCATGAAGGATGAATTTGATTTGACCCTTTGCCAGGCCTTCATCGACGGGTGTGACCGGCTCCCAGGTTCCCTGGTCCCAGACCATCACCGTGCCGCCGCCATATTGGCCTTTGGGGATGGTTCCTTCGAAGCCACCGTAGTCGATGGGATGATCCTCAACTTCAACGGCGAGGCGCTTGTCGTTGACCACATAGCTGGGGCCTTTGGTGACCGCCCAGCTTTTCAGCACGCCGCGCCAGCCCAGGCGGAAGTCATAATGGAGGCGGGTGGCTGCGTGCTTTTGGACGACGAACGGCAACTCGTCACCCGTTTTTCGAGTTTCGCCGGACGAACCGCTGGGCTCGGCGGTCATGGCGAAGTCGCGCATGGCGCGGTAGCGAGCCAGCTGCTCATCCACCGCGTGGGCAGGCGAGGCCGTCCGTGCCTTTTTCTTTGCTGTCGACGGTTGAGCCGGCTTTCTGCCGGCGGCGCGCTTCGTGGCTGATTGGGCAGACTTTTTCGGCATCTTGGAACTCGGATTCCAGCCCGCGGCTCGGGGCTGCCCTGGACTTTAGCCCATCTGCAGCACCCCGGTCATCTGCAGATCCTGTTCCAGCAGCACGGACTCGCCGGGCTTGTCTTCCTGAAAGCGGACCTGAATGCTGCGGCCGCGGATCGCATCGGCGAAGGCCTGAGCCGCCGCTTTGCGGCGAAAGGCTCGGCGGTACCTGCCCTGGCGATACTCTCCCCGCGCGAAATAGCGATACGAAACCTGCACCCAGCATCCGTGCTGGGATCGTTTCACCTCTGCGGACAGGACTTCGCCCGCAGCGCTGGGCCACATGGCGGCACGATTCTCCCGCACACGCTGCCACCAGTTGCGAAACAGGACGACTGCCCCACCCGCGGCTACGGCGATGAGTGAGTGGAAGGCGCCGGCAAAGGGCGCCAGGTGGTGGAGGAGGTCCTTCATTCCTGCGCTCGAATCGGAGAACGATGCGCGAACAGGTTACACCGTCGGGAGCGGATGGGCATCTAAAGAAGCGGGCGGTCCGACCTTTGTAACCTGACCCTTTGGTGGGATTTGAAGCCCGTAAATTTATGGACTCCCGGCTGGTCAAGGCCTGCCGGGCGGGTATATGGTAAATGGTCGCCGCGCCCTCCGGAGGGTCAGGAGAGCGGGCGAGTCAACCCCAGGAGTGGTTCTGCTATGTCGACTGTGCTGCACCCGGAAGTCGCAACCGAGAAAGACTTTCTCCCGCTGAACGGGACCGATCACGTTGAGTTTTGGGTGGGCAATGCCCGCCAGTCCGCGTACTTTTACCGCTTAGCCTTCGGCATGCAACTGGTGGCCTATGCCGGGCCGGAAACCGGGGTTCGCGATCGTGCCTCGTATGTGCTCCAGCAGGGCAAGGTGCGGTTTGTGCTGACCACCCCGCTGCGCCCCGACGGCGAGATTGCTGAGCACGTACGCGTGCACGGCGACGGCGTTCGCGATGTGGCGCTCTGGGTGGATGATGCGCGCCAGGCTTGGAAGGAAACGACGAAGCGTGGAGCGCGCAGCGTGCGCGAGCCATTCGACATAAAGGACGCGCAGGGCATGGTGCGGATGGCATCGATTGCCGCCTATGGCGACACCATCCACACCTTTGTGGAGCGCGGCGAGTATAAGGGGCCGTTCCTGCCCGGATATCGCGCCGTGGAAAGCGATCCTCTGGCGCGGCCGACGGGTCTGATCCACATCGACCACATGGTGGGCAATGTGGGCTGGAACGAGATGAACCGCTGGGTGGATTTCTATGCCAACACCATGGGCTTCTCGCTCTACCAGCACTTCGACGACAAGGACATCTCGACTGAATATTCGGCCCTGATGTCGAAGGTGATGGCCAACGGCAACGGGCGGGTAAAGTTCCCCATCAACGAGCCGGCGGAGGGGCGGAGGAAGTCGCAGATTGAGGAGTACCTGGAGTTCTACCATGGGCCCGGCGTGCAGCACATCGCCCTGGCGACGAACGACATCCTGGCGACGGTGGCAAAGCTGCAGCAGCAGGGCGTGGCCTTCCTTACGGTCCCGCACACTTACTATTCGGAACTCGAAGGGCGCGTCGGCAAAATCGATGAGCCGATTGCGGAGCTGGAGAAGCTCGGTATTCTGGTGGATCGCGACGACGAAGGCTACATGCTGCAGATCTTCACCAAGCCGGTGGAAGATCGGCCCACGCTGTTCTTTGAGATCATCCAGCGGAAGGGCAGCCGGAGCTTCGGCAAGGGCAACTTCAAGGCGCTGTTCGAAGCCATCGAGCGCGAGCAGGCGGCGCGCGGCAACCTGTAACCTGTGGCGGCGCAGCCTCGAACCCTATCGGCTGCGCCGGCTCGTTCCGGTTGTGTGCCCTTCCCATGCCAGGTGGTAGAGCGTCCAGAAGAGGAATCCCACACCAGCCGAGATCACGACGCCCAGCGCCAGCAGGGGAAGATCGTTGACAGACACCATGCGAAATCCTCTGGTTTCATTCCAGAGCCGGCGACGCAAAGGTGGCGCAAAGAGGGTGTAAGGGTTCCGTAAATGGGGGGCCGCTAGTCGGCGACCATGAGTTCGCCGGGCAGGATGGGCCGAGTGCGTGGCAGCACGCCGTATGCGGCCAGGGTGCCCATCAGCAGCAGAACGCCGCAGTAAACCGCCAGCTTGACGATGTCCGTGGTGTGGTTCTTCGGCAGCGTCTTCCAGAGGAGGAGCAGTACCGACTGCGCGGCTGTCACCGACCAGACAGTTCCATAAAAATATCGGCGCTCCCAGCCTTCGCCCTGCGTGGAGCGGCGCACGCGCGGCAGAACTCCAAAGACGCCCAGCAGGATGATGACGATGAGCAGGGGCGTGTAACCGGCAGCATAGATCTGCTTCATCTGCCAGCGCCCCGTGGCGACCGCTCCCACGAGTCCGGCCAGGTTGAGCAACGCGAAATTCAGCAGCGCATTCCAGGCGAAGGTGTAGCAGACGCGGCGGTACAGCGGGTTGGGGCGATCCTCGGTGAAGCGAAGGATGTACGGCGCGGGCTCTGCCCCGGGGAGCTTTCCCGACAGCGCGGCGATGCCGGTGCAGATGAGAACGGTTCCCAGCCAGAGCAGATTATGCTCGCTGCCTCCGCGCGCAAACAGCTCGAAGGTGAGCGGCCCCGGAGCGAGAAAGAAAACCCAGATCCAGATGGGCCAGTGCGCGGCCCGATAGCGGCGGGTGTTGCGGGTGCGCATCCTGCGCTGGTGGGCGTATTCAACGCGAACGGGGATGGCCATAGTCGCAGCGATTATAAGCGGGTGATCCTTACCGCGCCGCCTCCGGCAGGCCGCGGGCCACAGGCGTGAAGCGCACTTCCAGGGGCGCGCCGGTATCTTCCGACACACGGACCTGCACGTCTTCAAGAGAGCGGACGATGTAGTCAGCGTAACCAAGGCTCTCAATGGAATGCGAAAAGAGCGTGGCCAGGACCGTGCATCCCGCGGCTTGTCCGGCCTGCGCACCGGAGGCGGAATCCTCGATGACCAGGCAATCTTTGGGCGCAAGACCGAGAATCTCAGCGCCCATGCGGTAGGGCTCAGGGTGAGGCTTGCCCAGCTGCACGTCTTCCGCGGAGACAATGCGAGCGGGCACAGGAATGCCGCCGTGCTGCAGGCGGCTGCGGGCGATGAGGTCGGTCGCGGATGTGACGACGGTCCAGTATTTTTGCGGAAGGGACTCGAGGATGGGGCGAACGCCATCGAGCATGGAGACGCCGGTCTTGTCGGCGACCTCCATCTCCTCGAGCCACCGGAGCTCTTCCAGATCGTTGAGGTCGGGGCGCAGCTCGCGCACGGTTTCGATGGCGCGGCGCCCATGCGCCATGCGGATGGCCAGCTCGGGGTCGACGCCGCGGGCCACAGCCCACTTTTCCCACGTGCGCTCGACTGAACCGATGGAACTGACGAGAACGCCGTCCATATCAAAGAGAATGCCGCGCGGATGGATGATGACCGGCGCCGCGACAGGGGAGATCTCCATAGGTTCAAGGTTAGCAGGCCATTTAGGGGCTCCAACGCAGGCGGCTCCGAGCGCGTGGCGGAGATGACCAGGTGGAGACCTGGACGACAGAAGCGCGCCGGAGATGTGCAATGATACCGAGCAAAGATCCGGTCAGTGGCGGTTTTTGGGGATTGAGAGCGGGAACCCGCGCGGAGTAGACTCGGAACCTCTCCAGATTTCGCTCGCTTTGGAGCGGGCCAGTTATCCTGGAGCCTTCTCGCCGGTCAGCGGTCCACTCATTGGAGAAAGACTCTGCGATCCATCTTTATCAATTACCGAAGAAATGATTCGGAGGGCGAAGCGGGACGACTCTTCGATGAGCTGACGGCCCAATTCAGCCAGGGCAGTGTCTTTATGGATGTGGCGGCGATTGAGCCAGGCAAGGACTTCCGCAAGGCGATCGACCAGAGCGTGGCATCGTGCAGCGTGCTGCTGGCGATGATCGGGCACGACTGGCTGGAGACAAAGGACACAACGGGCGGTCGACGGCTCGAGGATCCGCAGGACTTTGTGCGGCTGGAACTGGCCTCGGCGCTCAGGCGGGACATTCCCGTGGTTCCGGTGCTGGTCCGCGGGGCGAAAATGCCGCTGGTGGAGCGCCTGCCCGATGATCTGAAGGATCTGGCATTCCGTAACGCGGTGGAACTGACCCATGCCCGGTGGAAGTCGGATGTACAGGTTCTGGTGCGGGCGCTGCGGCCCTATATGGACGAGCCGGGAGCCTGCGCCGATGGTCTGACGCGACCGGAACCCGCCGCCGAGCCGGCCCGAACGTTGCCCGTGGCCACTGCCCCCGCACTGCCGCCCGAGGCGATTGCGCAGGTGAGCCGCGCGCTGGCCGTTTCCATCGGACCCATCGCGGATGTGGTGGTCCGGCGGACCGCGCTGCGAACGAAGAGTGTTGCCGAACTGTGCGAGACCGTGGCCCGGGAAATTCCGACGGATGGAGACCGGGCGAGATTCCTGAAGTCCTGCCGCAGTGCGGGGCTGAACTAAGCTGACTTATCGACGGCCCCACACCCCGATGACTCTTCGCATCCCGCTGTTCTGCCTCCGGCACAATGGGCGTTGACCGGGAGACTGGCCGGGTGACAAGATGGCTGGCACACGACAACCACTCCTCAAGCCGCGTAGTACGCGGAGGATCGGCTCATGGGTGTGAATCAATTCACCTACAGCGGAAAAGGTCTGGCCCTCACGGAGCAGTTTGAGGGCTGCCGGCTCACCGCCTACCAGGATCAGGTGGGCGTTTGGACCATCGGTTACGGTCATACCGGTCCTGAGGTGGGCGCCGGGATGATCGTCACCCTCGAACAGGCGGAGGCCCTGCTGGCGAAGGACGTAAGCAACGCAGCCGAGTTCGTGAACCGAGTCGTGATGGTGGAAACAAGTCAGGAAGAATTCGACGCGCTGGTGGACTTTGTTTTCAATCTGGGCGCGGGAGCGTTTGAGCGATCGACCTTGCTGCGTGTTCTGAATGCGGGAAACTTTGCCGCGGCCGCAACCCAGTTCGCTCTCTGGGACCGCGCGGGCGGGGCGGTTGTCGCAGGCCTGCTGCGCCGGCGTCAGGCAGAGACCGCGCTGTTCACCGAGGGGCAGGCAGGCACCGAGAGCGCGTGAACCTTTGCGATCAGCGCTGAAACACACGGGCCCGATACAAAGCTGCACGACTGCGAGGAGACCCTGGTATGGCCGCAACAACGGAACCCCTGACCGGTAATGATCCCATTTTTGCGCGGCTGGAAGATCAGATCGGCTGGTATGACCGCAAGAGCCTGAGCGCGCAGCATGTATTCAAGCGCATCAAGATTGTCGAGATTCTTTCGGCGGCGATGATTCCGTTTCTTGCCGCCGTGCCGTTTAGACAGGAAACGCTGGTCACCGCGGGACTGGGCGTGCTGATCACGATTCTGGAGGGAATTCTGCACCTGAATCAGTATCAGCAGCTCTGGAACACTTACCGGTCGACCTGCGAATCGCTGAAGCACGAGAAGTACACGTATTTGGGACACGCCGGGCCCTATGCCGGAGCCGCCGATCCCCACGCGCTGCTGGCGGAACGTGTCGAATCGCTGGTTTCGCAGGAGCACGCGCAATGGACCTCATTCCAGCAGCAATCGGGGAAGGCTTCGGCGACCAATGAAATGTAAGCTCAGCTGGTTGCGAATCGCTGCCGGCGGTGTGGTTTTGTCGGCCCTGACTCTGACCGGCTGCAAAACGTCAGACGACGCGGCTGCGGCGGCCAGCCAGATGGCGGCAACCTCGCAGCAACTGTGCAGCTACTATAAGGCGCTCCAGACCACTTTCCAGCAGACCGACGAGTTGTACCAGCTGAACGAGCAACTCAATTCGAAGCCCTACACCGCCGAGAATCAGCAACTGCTGAAGAACAATGAAGCGGAGCTGGCCAAACGCGCGCAGCTGGCGACGGACTTGTCGTCCCTGTCGGAAGGCTTCGGGGCATTGAGCGCATCGGCGACGCCGTCGAATGTCGCGTCTGCCGCATCCCAGGTGGAGGCTGACCTGGACAAGCTGAGTCCTGTGAAAGCTTCGTCGACGGAGCAGGGGGCGCTCAAGCTGGCGGTGCAACAGTTGGCGTCCGCTGTCCAGGAGCATAAAGAGCGGGAAGCGGCGAAGGCGATGGAAGGGGCGGCGCAGTCGCTGAGCGACCTGTTCGCGAAGGAGACGGAGATCTGGAATTCGACAGAGCAGGTCTATTCGCAGATCGCTGCGAATCTGGCGTCGAGCCTGGTGGATGCCAATGTGACCGATAACGGCGCGGTGCTGGAGGTGGCGCTGACGCCCTTCGGCCTCATACGAAACGGGTCCATTGGCGACATGAACGGCAAGCTGGCTCCGGTAGCGAAGCAGCAGATTACGACAAAGAAAGCCGCAATGGACGAAGCCTACCGGAGCGCGACCGATGGCATGGCGAAGGCGCTGGCGCAGATGGCGCAGCGCATTCAGGCGCTGGCGGACGGGAAGCCCATGACCGAGCGGCGCGCCCCGCTCTCGCTCGCGACGGTGCAGGCATGGGTGACGCAGGTCAACGGCGTTGCCAACACACTGGCGCCGGCCTCGGGCGCCGCTGCGAGTCCAGCGAAATCCGGCAGCGGGAAGGCGAAATAGATATGGCAAACGCACTCGAAAACGTGCAGGCGACGTTTCTCAATCTCGATGGGCAGTACAATCTGCTGCTGGCTGCCTGCCGAACCCAGGCGGATCGCGATGCCCTGAGCGCCCGCTATTCCGCTGCGCAAAGCGCGTATGAGGATTGCGCCGATCAACTGCTCGAAGACGATGATGCGGCCGTGGCCGCGCTGTCCACGCAACTCACCACGATCAACAAACAAGTGAGCGCACTGACCACCCAGATGGGCGATATAAGCAAAGTGCTGACCGTGCTGGACCAGGCTCTGAAGCTCGGTCAGCAGGTTATGTCCTGTCTTGCGTAACCGCCGCAGCTACTTTTCCGGCTCTTCATAGCAGGTGCGGCCGGGCACGCAGCGCGCCAGGTGCACGTAATGCTCGTCAGGGCCGGCGGGGCTCATCGTGCGCAGGCACCAGTAGCTGGAGGCCGCGTGAATTCCCGGAATCCAGGAATCGGCATTCTGCGGCGTGAATCCATAGGGATTCTTGGTGCGGAGGCACTGGCAGGGTTGCGTCGCGTTCGTTGTGCTCATCGTGAACCTCCTGACCGTTATCCAGCCGCGCTGGGATCGCGATCCATTTTGCCCGCGGCCAGCAGAATCGTGCGATAGACGGCGACCGGGAAGAGATCGAGTTTGTAGGCGTTCCCGGAAAGGGCCTGCGCGCCTTCGATGGAAACTTTGCCGGCGGCGCGAGCGGTTTCCTCCGTGATGGGTTTGCCGGTCAGCGCGGCTTCCGCCTGCGCCGAGCGTCGAATCACCGGTGACGCGGCGCTCATGGTGACGACGGCCCGCCGGCAGGTATCGCCGTCCATTTCCAGCACAACCCCGGCGTCGGCGATGGCCCAGTCGAAGCTCTCCTTTTCGCCATACTTCTGATACGCCGAGCGCGTGCCGGCAGCAGGTTTGGGCACATCGATGGCCGTGATCAGTTCGTCGGGCTCGAGAACATTGAACTTCGTTGGGTTCGCATCGGGCACCACGTAGAGCTCGCGGATGCCGACGCTGCGCTTGCCGCGTTTGGCCGAAGTCACCTCGACGGTAGCGCCCAGACCCAGCAGCGCAACCGCAGCGGACGAAGGCGCCACTGAAGGACAGCCGCCATACTCCATGATGGCGTGGTACTGGTTCAGGCCTTCGAAGGCGAAGCAGAATTCCTTGCCCTTGCGGATGCACTGAAAATCCGCGGAGCGGTAATACCAGCACTGCACGTGTTGCAGCAGGTTGCCGCCGACGGTGGCCATATTGCGGATGTGCGGCGTGGCAGCGTGTCCACAGGCATCGGACAGAATCTGATAGCGCTCGCGAATGACCGGGTGGTCGCTGATCTCCGCGAGCGTGGTGAGCGGGCCGATGGTGAGACCCTGGTCGGTTTCGCGAATGCCGCGCAGCGAAGCGACGTTGCGGATATTGACGAGGCGCGTCGGCTCCTGGATGCCGTCCTTCATGCGGTCGAGCAGATCGACGCCGCCGGCTTTGACGACCGCGCCGTCTTTCAGCTGCGACAGCGCCGCGTCCACTGAGGTGCAGTCTGCAATGGAGAAAGAGTTCATGCCTGCTCCTTTCCCTGCGCCGAGCCGCGCAGCGCGGCAAGTACGACAGCCGGCGTCATGGGCGTTTGCCGGATGCGCACGCCGATGGCGTTGTAGACAGCGTTGCCCACCGCTGCTCCGATCGAAACCACTCCGGCGGCTTCGCCAATGCCGGAAGCATCGGTGGAACTCTGCCCGATGTAGGCCTCGACGAGCCGCACATCGATTTGCGGGATCTCGCGGGAGCCGATGATCTTGTACTGCTCGAGATCGGGATTCACCATCAGGCCGTATTCGGGATCCAGCAGCCGGTTCTCCAGAAGGGTGAAGGATATGCCCTGAATGATCCCTCCATTGATCTGGCTGATGGTTTGTTCCGGGTTCATGGGGCGTCCGCAGTCGTGAACCGAGAGCACGCGGCGCACGTGAATGCGGCCGAGTTCGGTGTCCACCTCCACCTCCGCGACGTCGACCCCTCCATACGTGAGGTACTTCTTTCGGTCGTAGTCCGGAAGGCGTTTTGCCTGCGCGGTGATCTGGCTGCCGGACATTTTGGCGGCGGCGCGGCGGAAAGGAAGCGGCTGAAATTTGCCCGACTTGCTGCGAACCTCACCGTCGACCAGAACCAGGTCGGAGGGGGAACTGCCCAGGGCCGGCGCAATGTCCGCCAGGAATTTCTGCGAGGCCTGCCAGGCGGCGTCGCGCACGGCCGGCGTCAGCGACAGGGTCGTGACGCTGCCCCCGGAATCAGGCCCCTGCGGGTAGTGCGTATCTCCGACTTTGACGGAAATTTGCGCGGGGGGAATGCCGAACTGTTCGGCCAGGATCTGCGCCATCACCGTCCTGATGCCGGAGCCGATGTCCTGGACCGCGGAAAGAACCTCGATCGAGCCATCCTTGTGAACGCGGACCTCGGCATTCGATCCCATGCTGACGAATCGGTACCAGACCGACTGGCCGAGTCCCACCCCGCGCTTCACCGGCCCCGGATCGGCGCCTGCCACCGGGTTGCGCGATTTCCAGAGATCGCTGCCGCGGACGATCTCACGCTCGACGCGTCGCACCGGATGCTCGTCCGTTTTATCGCGCAGTTCGATGGGATCCATGTTGAGCTTCTCGGCGAGCTCATCGATGGTCTGTTCCAGAGCGAAGGCGCCCTGCGGATGTCCGGGGGCGCGCATGGCGGATGCAGGCCCGGCGTTAATGAAGACATCGTTTTCCTCAGTATGGAGGGAGCCGGATTTGTAGAGATTCGCGGCCGGCCCGGAGCAGCCCGCGCCCGTACCGCATCCCGCGGTGCCGTAGGCGACGAGATGAATCGCGGTAATCGTTCCGTCCTTTTTTGCGCCGATGCGAAGAGTCTGGTCGGAGCTGGGCCGGTTGCCGACCGAAAGATGTTCCTCCTCGCGATCGAGCATCAGGCGTACGGGCGCGCCGGTCTTCTTGGAAAGCGCAGCCGCGACCACTCCGGGATTGCCCGCGCCGAACTTTGCACCGAACCCCCCGCCCATGTATTCCGTGATCACCCGCACCTGCGAGAGGGGAAGCTTGAAGTAGCCGGCCATTTCCTCACGGACGCTGGAGGTTCCCTGCGTGGACGCCCACACGGTGAGCATGTCCGGCTTCCAGTCCGCGACCACCCCGTGCGTCTCCAGCGCCGAGTGCGTCTGCACCTGGGTGATGTAATGGCCTTCCACGATCACGTCCGCATCCTTGAATCCCTGCTCGATCTCACCTTTGCGGTGAATCGAGGGACCGTGGACATTACCGGTCTGCGGCACATCGCTGGGGCCGCCCCCGCCGCCTGCACTGCCCTCTTCGTCGGCTGCGCCGGGGAAGACCTTCGGCGAATCCGTGTGGCGCGCCTTCACTTCGTTCACGACAAAGGGTAGAGTGTCGTACTGCACCTTCACGAGGGCGGCGGCCTCTTCTGCGGCGGCCGGCGTGGTCGCAGCCACGGCGGCGATGGGCTGTCCGGCATAGCGGACCACGGGATATTTCACCTGCTCCAGCGCCGGATTCCGCAATACCGCGTTGCCCATCACGTGCTGGATGACATGCACGCCCTTCACCCCAGGAACCTTCTCCGCCGCGGATGTATCGACGGAGAGAACTCTGGCGTGCGGCACCGTGGCGTTGACGAATTTCGCGTAGAGCATTCCCGGCAACTGCACGTCGGAGGTGTAGCGGGCGGTGCCGGCGACTTTGGCCGCCCCGTCGTAGCGCGGGAACGACTGCCCCACATACTTCAGGTCTTTGTTGATCGGCCACACCGGCGGCTCGCTTGCCGGCACCTGGCGCGCTTCGGTCGTCAGCGTGTAGCCCGGTACCCCAATGGGCATCTCGACGGACTTCTTTGCCGGATCTGCAGCCTGCTGGGTGAGCGCGTCTTCCTGGATCGGGGTCTTCATGGGGCTTCCTCCCTCAGGCCTGGCGGTTCGCGGCCGTGTCGAGGGTCGCGGCGAAGATTTTGGGGTAGGTGCCGCAACGGCAGAGATTGCCGGAGACAGCGTGTCGGACATCGGCTTCGGAAGGGTGTGGATTGCGCTCCAGCAGGGCCGCGCAACTCATCACCATGCCCGGCGTGCAGAATCCGCACTGCATGGCGTCGTGCTTTACGAAAGCTGCCTGCAGCGCGTGAAGCTCGCCCCTCGGGGCAAGCCCTTCGATGGTGGTCACATGATGGCCAACGGCGTCGATGGCCAGCGTCATGCAACTGTTCACCGGCATCTTGTCCAGCCACACGGTGCAGCCGGAACACACGCCGCGGTCGCATACGATCTTGGTGCCCGTCATGCCGAGCTGGATGCGCAGAGCTTCGGCCAGGGTCGTGCGAGGCTCGATCTCGATGGAATGTTCGCTGCCGTTGACGTGCAGGCGCACGGGCACCGGTCCCGGACCGAGTTCTGTGACGCCATCAGCCTCTGCGGCTCTAGCTTCGGCGGTGAAACCCTGAACGCCTTCCAGCAGGGCTGTCCCTGCCGCGGTCAGACCGGCGCCTTTCAGAAAACCCCGGCGAGTGATGCCGTTGCGTATGGATTCAGCCGGATGATCCGGCGAGGTGGGATGCGGCGTTTCGCGATCAGCCATGGGTGCTGCTCCCCGGCGTGCCCGCGCAGACAGCGCGGGACAGCTCTCTGAATGCTGAAGGCCCACTATAGCGCCGCTGCGGTTACGGAGTAAACCGGGAGGGCTGCAGGAGAGCGAAATAACCAGTCCCTCCCCATGCGGCAGATGCGACATGACCGCCTCCCGGGGACGACCCAGCCATCCCATGGAAAGAGTGATGGGACAAAAAAAGTCTGTTTATACCTGGGCCATTTCCGCGGTTCACGCGTCGATAGAGTTGAACCGTTTCACGTCCTGGTTCACAATGGGTTACTAGCGGGTTCCGAACCGATTCCCAGACGGGAACGAATCATAAAGATCAGCCGGGATCCACACCGGCACCGGACGACTATTTTGGAGGATCAGTGAATAAGCATTTTTTCGCAGTTTCTGCGTTCGTACTCTCCCTCGCGCTCAGCCTCTCCGCAGTTGGTCAGGTCGCTACGACCTCCCTGCGAGGATTGGTGAAAGATCCAAGTGGAGCGGTTGTTCCCCGCGCAACAATTACGCTGACCAACGGCGCGACGGGACAGACGATTAACGGAACCTCGAATGCCGCTGGGGAGTATACGTTCTCCCAGATCCAGCCGGCGCGATACACGATCAAAGCGACCGCTCAGGGCTTTGGCGATCAAAGCAAGACGGCCGAGCTGCTGGTGAACCAGCCGGCAACCATTGACTTCACCATGACCCTGCAGTCGCTCTCCCAGGTGGTCAACGTCAGCGCTGCGGCCGAGACCCTGAATACCACCGATGCATCTCTGGGTAACTCCATGGGCAACACGCTGATCCAGGCGCTGCCCAGCGAAACCCGCAACGTGCCCGACCTGCTTTCGCTGCAGCCTGGCGTGCTGTACCTGCCCAGCACCTCGGGCGGGCCCTCGGCTTCAGAGATGAACCCCATGGGCGACAGCCGCAGCGGCGCTGTCAACGGTGTGCGCTCCGACCAGGGCAACGTGACGATCGACGGCGTCGACGATAACGACCAGGTCTACGGCTATGCCTTTACCGGGGTGCTGCGCGAGACCCAGGATTCCGTCGAAGAGTTTCGTGTCGCGACTTCCAACACGAACGCGGATGAAGGCCGATCCGCCGGCGCCCAGGTGAGTCTGATCACCAAGTCCGGAACCAATAAATTTCACGGCGGGGCCTACGAGTACAACCGCCCCACCATGACGGTTTCCAACAACTACTTCAATAAACAGTCGGAACTGGCCAGCGGACAGGCCAACGTAGCGCCCAAGCTGATTCGCAACATCTTTGGCGCGGATGTGGGCGGTCCCATTCTGAAGGACAAGTTTTTCTTCTTTGGCAACTATGAGGGAACCCGGCAGGCGGAGAATGCTGAGGTCATTCGGACCGTCGCGACGCCCTCCTATCTGGCCGGCAACCTCACCTATCTGGGCGACGACTCTTCCGGCAACGTGGTGCCGGTGACGCTTTCTTCAAGTCAGGTGGCCACGCTGGACAACGGCTGCATCTCCGCCGGGGGATGCGCAAACGCCCAATACGCGCCCGGTCCCGGTCCCAATCAGAGTGCGCTGGCCTACTTTGCCTCCGAGCCAGCCGCCAACGGCATCCTTGATGGCGACGGTTATAACACTGGCTCGTTTGCGTTTTCCTCGCCCAACCCGCTCACCGAAAACACCAGCATCGCGCGGCTGGACTTCACCCCCAACAACAAGCAGCGGCTGTTCGTGCGGGGTGGATTGCAGAAGGATACGACCCAGGGCGTGGAGCAGTTTCCCGGCCAGGGCCCAAGCGACTTCTTTGAAGACAATACGAAGGGCATCGTGGCCGGCGACACCTGGACCATCTCGCCCAATGTCATCAACGATGTCCGCTACAGCTATATCCGCCAGGGCTACAGCAACCGCGGCGTCGGTAGCGGCGACTATGTCGACTTCCGTTTTATGGACACCTCAACGGCCGAAACTCGTACCACCCTGGCCACCGTGCCCGTACACAACGTTATCGACAATTTCAACTGGAATCATGGCAAGCACGACTTCCAGTTCGGAGCCAACTGGCGGCTGGTGGGCCAGAACCGTACCTCCGATGCGGTTTCCTACAACGGAGCCAGCTCGAACCCATACTGGCTGGGCGGCAATCCGCCCGATCCCAATGCCATCCTCGGCCTGCCGCCGGTCGACAGCGGTTTCGGAAATTCGTTTGTCATTGCCTATGCGAACCTTGTGGGCACCGTTCCCTCGGTCACCAATCAGTACAACTACAAGCTGACCAGCGCCAACTCCGGTACCTTGCTCGCGGACGGTACGCCGCTGGTTCGCTCCTTCAAGGCGAATGAGTTCGAGTACTACGTCCAGGATGCCTGGAAGCCGACTCAAACCCTGACCATCACCGCCGGCATCCGCCACACGCTGCTGCAGACGCCATACGAAACCAGCGGCCAGGAGGTCACGCCCACCATTGACACGGATACCTGGTACAAACAGCGCGAGAACGCGGCGGTGCAGGGGCAGATCTATGAGCCTCTCCTCACCTTTGCACCGGCCGGAAACTACTACGGCAAGAAGGGTTTCTTCCCGATGTCGAAGGACAACATCGCGCCGCGGCTCGCCATTGCCTACGCTCCCACCGCGAACACCACCATCCGCGTCGGCGCCGGAATCTACTACGACCACTTCGGCGAGTCGGTGGTCAACATCTTCGATCAGAACGGATCCTTCGGTCTCAGCGGCTCCGTCACCAACGCCGCAGGCAATTACGGATTTGAAGATTCGCCGCGTTTTACCGGTCGCCGCAACCTCCCCTTCAGCAACGGTGCGGGCGCCACGCCGCAGGCCTATCCATATACCCCTCCCTTCGATCCGGTCGAGGGTTTTGCCATTACCTGGGGACTCGACAGCAAGATGAAGACTCCCTACACCGAGGCCTTCAACCTCTCAGTCCAGCATCAGTTCCCCAGGGGCTTTACCCTGGAAACCGATTACGTTGGCACCATGGGACGCCATTTGATTCAGAGCCTCGACCTGACGGAGCCGCCCGACTACGTCGATCCCGCCGGCGGTGGCGATTATTACCATGCCGGGGCCCAGCTCTCGAAACTCGTGGATAAGAACGGCGGGAGCTGCAACTGCGTCTACGACTCCAATGGCTACGTCATTGGAAATACGGCAACCATTCAGCCTATTCAATACTTTGAAGATATATTTCCGTGGATGGCCGGCTACGACTACTCGGGCGAAAGCGCAACCCAGGCCATCTTCAATAACGAGTGGGCTCCGTACCGCTCCAACCTCGGGGCCACGACCGCTTTGGCCGACCTCGACTTCTACGGTCCTGCCTCGTCGGGGTTTGGGTTTTATCCCGCACCCGCGAACTGGCAGCCCCACTTCTGGCAAAGCCAGTTCTCCTCTCTTTATGCCCTGTCGACAATGGGCATGAGCTACTACAACGCCCTGCAGGTGAGCGTCCATCACCCCACCAGCCACGGGCTGGAGCTGGATCTCAGCTACACGTATTCCCGCTCCATCGATGAAGGTTCGGACGCGGAACGCAGCACGGAGAACAGCACCAGCACCGCGCTGAGCAGCATCATCAACACGTGGAAGCCGGAGTTGAATCGCGCCGTCTCCGATTTCGACACCACTCATCTGCTCACGGTGAATGGTTATTATGAGCTTCCATTCGGCCGCGGACGTCAGTTCGGCGGCGGCATGAACGGCTTCGCCGATGCTCTGATCGGCGGATGGCAGCTGACCGGCCTGAGCCGGACGACCAGCGGCCTGCCCTTCACGCTCTTCGAGCCCGGCTGGACCACCGACTGGCAGCAGGAGGGCTTCGGCGTTGTCACCGGGAATTTGAAGACTCACCGCCATTTCGATTCCTCCGGCAACCCGCTGTACTTCGACAACCCCGGCGCGGTCAACAGTGGCGTCCTCACCGGATCGCCGGTTCGCCTGCCCTATCCGGGCGAAACGGGCGAGCGCAACTTCTTCCGTGGCGACGGCTACTTCGATATCGACGGCGGCTTGAACAAAACCTGGAAGATTCGCGAGTACGGCTCACTCAAGTTCGATTGGGAGACGTATAACGTGACCAACGCAGTGCGCTTCGATCCTGAGTCCATCGGTTCGCAGTTGACCAGCAGCAACCTCGGGTATGCCAGTTCGTTGCTGACCCAGCCGCGCCGCATGCAGTTTGCCCTGCGGTTCGACTTCTAAACAGGTCGTGAAAAACCTGGCGCCGGAGATACGCGTCTCCGGCGCCTTTTCTTTGCCGTCGTGCGAATTGTGCGGGAGAGCCTGCTCGCTTCAATTTCTCGCCCGGAGTGTGATACCACTACTCCTTCCGCAACAATCAGGCCGGGCGTGCGCGCCAATGCCATGCCCATCAGGAAAGGAAAGAACGCCGATGCGCAAGCGCTGCCTCTTGGTCCTCTTCGCGACAATTATCCCCGCCTTTGCGGTGCGGGCGCAGGTGCCCACGCCTGCTTCAGTGCTGGGCCATACGCCAGGAGACGACTACTATCTGGCGACCTATGAAGAGGAGATCCACTATTTCCACGAGCTGGCCGCGCATTCCGATCGCATCCGCATGATCACGGTCGGCAAGTCGTCGGAAGGTCGCGACATTGAAGTAGCGCTGATCTCGTCGCCCCGGAACCTGGCGAAGATCGATGATGACAAGGCCGCCGCCGTGCGTCTGGCCACCGACCAGGGTCTTGACGACGCGCAGGCAAAGGAACTGGCCCACACCACGCCCGTCATCGTGCACATTGACGGGGGCCTGCACGCCAGCGAAGTGGCCGGACCGCAGCACTCGATCGCGCTGGCCTACAAGCTTCTCTCCGCGCAGAATGATCCGGAGATTGACACCATTCTCAACAACGTGATCCTGATGCTGTGGCCGACCCTCAATCCTGACGGCCAGGACATGGTGGTCTCCTGGTATCGGAAAAATCTGGGAACCCGTTTCGAAGTCAGCCCCATGCCCTGGCTCTTCCAGGATTACGTCGGCCACGATAACAACCGCGACGGTTACATGCTCAACATGAAAGAGTCGCAGGTGGTCGCGAAGACCGAGATTGACTGGGCTCCGGAAGTCTTCTACTGCCAGCACCAGACCGCGCCTTTCCCCGCCCGCATCTGGATCCCTCCCTTCAGCGATCCCATCTCTTCCAACATCAGCCCCTATGTGAGGAGCTGGTTCAATGTGATCGGCACGAACATGACCGCCTATCTTGACGCGCACCAGATGCCCGGAGCCATCAGCGAACAGCGCTTCGACAACTGGTATCCAGGCTTCGTCGATTACGCCGGTTCGTTCCGCAACGAGATTTCCTTCTTCACCGAGACGGCTCTCTATCGCTACGCGACACCGCGCTTCTACACGGTGGATGAATTTCCCAAAGACATGCAGGACCTGAAGGCCCTGACCATGTACACCACGCCCTGGGAGGGTGGCTGGTGGCGTCTGAAAGATGCGGTGGACTATATGGTGACCGCTTCGATGTCCGTCCTCGATACCTCCGCGCGCTATCGCGAGACGCTGCTGTACAACCGCTATCAGGCGGCGCGCGACAACATCAAACGCTACGAACAGGGACCTCCCTTCGCCTATGTGATCCCCAGCGTGCAGGCGGATGCGCCCGAGGGAGAGCTGCTGGCGCACATCATGCAGGAGAACGGGATCCAGATCCGCGAATCGGAAACCGGATTTCGCGCCAACGATCGCGATTATCCGGCCGGTTCGTGGGTGATTCTGATGAACCAGCCGTACAGCTCCATGGCCAAGGAGCTCTTCGAGGTGCAGCGCTATCCGGAGGCCCTGTTCCAGGGGAGCAACAAGCCCGTCGATCTTCCCTATGACGTGACCGGGTGGACCTTGCCGCTGCAGATGGGTGTGCGCGTCGATGCTATCTCCGATCCCCTGACGCCTGATGAGCTGTCGCATTTGAAGTCGGCGGAGACCCTGGATGGACCGGCTGCGGAGGTGCAGGGAAGCGGCGCCACGTTTGTCGTGAGCCACCAGTCCAATGCCAGCTTCCGACTGATGAACGACGTATTGGCCGGCGGCGGAACGGTCTCCTTTGCCCCGGACTCGGTGAAGACCTCCGAGGGAACGGAGAAGGGAGCGATCGTCGTCGGCGGCGTGAGCCGCGCGAACCTCGGCGAGTGGTCGAAGAAATACGGGATCTCGGTGATGGCAGCGGACAAAGCTCCGGAGCATCTCATCGCGGTTCACAAGGCGCGTGTCGGTCTGTATCGCCCCTGGGATTCCTCCATCGATGAAGGATGGACGCGCTGGATTCTCGAGCAATACGGATTCAAGCCCATCAGCCTCTACAACGCCGACATGCGCGCGGGCGGACTACGCGATCGCGTGGACGTCATCATCCTGCCGGACATGCGCAAGGAACAGCTGCTCGAGGGCTTCCGCGACGGTATTGTGCCTGGACAATATGCCGGCGGCCTGGCAGAAGACGGAATCGACAACCTGCGCGACTTCGTCCGCAGGGGCGGGACTCTGGTGGCCTTCAATCAGACGGCGGCTACGCTGGTGCCGCTGCTCTCGCTCCCGGTCTCGAATGCGCTCGAAGGCCTGAAGCCCGACAAGTTTTTCTGTTCCGGCGCGCTGCTGCGGATCGAACTCAACGGCGATCGGCCGGCAACCTGGGGATTACCGAGCGAGCCGGTCGTGATGTTTGAAAACGGCCCTGCCTTCACCACGAAGCCCGGGTTCCACGGTGCCATCCTGGCGCGGTATCCCAGGGACAGCAACCCGCTGGAGAGCGGGCTGCTCTTGCATCCGGAAGCGATTCAGGACAAGATCGCGGCGCTCGAAGTCCCGTACGGCGAAGGAAGGATCTTCCTCTACGGATTCAAGCCGCAGTGGCGCGCACAATCGCATGGGACCTATAAGTTCTTCATGAACGCGCTCTACCAGTACGATCAGCCGCCGTTTGCCAAACCGGAATCTGCCGACCAGAAAGACCAGAAGCCAAAGGCCGAGGCGGAGTAGAGTCCAGGTTGGCTCCGCGGCAGCATTGCGGTAGTCTCGCCTTCGGGGGAAAATCGATGAGCCAGCAGCAACCCGCGATTCGCGCACCGCGCGGCAACGCACGAACCGCGCGCGGATGGATTCAGGAAGCCGCGAAGCGGATGCTGATGAACAACCTCGACCCCGAGGTTGCCGAGAAGCCCGCCGAGCTGATTGTCTATGGCGGACGCGGCAAGGCGGCGCGCAACTGGGAGTGCTTCCACCGTATTGTCGAAACCTTGGATCGTCTCGAAAATAACCAGACGCTGCTCATCCAGTCCGGCAAGCCGGTAGCGGTGCTGGAGACGCAGCCGCTCGCGCCCCGCGTGCTCATCGCTAACTCAAACCTCGTGCCGCACTGGGCTACCTGGGATGTATTCGACAAGCTGGACCGCGCCGGCCTGATGATGTACGGGCAAATGACGGCCGGCTCCTGGATCTACATCGGCACCCAGGGCATCCTGCAGGGCACCTACGAGACTTTTCAGAGCGCGGCACAGCGCCACTTTAACAACACTCTGGCGGGGACCATCACCGTGACTGCCGGTCTGGGCGGTATGGGCGGAGCGCAGCCGCTTGCGGTCAAGCTGGCCGGCGGCGTGGCCCTCTGCGTCGAGGTGGATGCGAGCCGTATCCAGCGCCGTCTCGAGACGCGCTATCTCGACAAAGCCACCACCTCGCTCGATGAAGCTCTGGCCATGGCAAAGGACGCCAAAGCCTCGCGGACCCCTCTTTCCATCGGCCTCCTCGGCAATGCGGCCGAAGTTCTGCCGCAGATGGTCGCGATGGGCTTCACGCCGGAGCTGGTCACCGACCAGACCAGCTCCCACGATCCGATGTGGGGCTACTGGCCCGTCGCCAAAGCCGATGAAGACCTGACCACTCTCCGGGCGAAGCAGCCCGATGCTTATCTCAACCGCGTGCGTCAATCGATGGCCACACACGTCGAAGCCATCCTTGCAATGCAAAAGCGCGGCGCTGTGGCCTTCGACTACGGCAACAACCTTCGTACGCAGGCACAGCTCGCCGGGGTGCAGAATGCCTTTGACTATCCCGGCTTCGTTCCGGCGTTCATCCGCGACTCGTTCTGCGAAGGGCGCGGCCCTTTCCGCTGGGCAGCTCTTTCCGGCGATCCGTCGGACATTGCGGCGACCGATCAGGCCCTGCTCGATCTCTTTCCCGACGATCAGCGCCTGACCCAGTGGCTGACCTATGCGGCCGATCAGATTGCCTTCCAGGGTCTTCCCGCGCGTATCTGCTGGCTCGGCTACGGACAACGCGATCGCGCCGGCCTCCTCTTCAACCAGATGGTCCGCGATGGCCGCCTGAAGGCTCCCATCGTCATCGGCCGCGATCACCTCGACGCAGGCTCCGTCGCCAGTCCCTATCGCGAAACAGAAGCGATGAAGGATGGCTCCGACGCCGTCTCCGACTGGCCGCTGCTGAACTTCGCCACCGGCATTGCCAGCGGTGCCTCCTGGATGAGCTTCCACCACGGAGGTGGCGTGGGTATGGGCTACAGCCAGCACGCAGGCCTGGTCGCCGTAGCCGATGGCAGCGATGAAGCGGAACAGCGGCTCACTCTCTGCCTGCGCAACGACCCGGCGCTGGGCGTTGTCCGTCACGCCGACGCCGGATACGAACGCGCGATCGACACGGCGCGCGAGCGCGGCCTGGATTTGCCGAGTCTCCCATGAACGCTGACCTTCTCGTGCGAGGGATCTCGCAGCTGGCCACGCCCCAGGGTCCGGGCCCCAGGCGCGGCGCGGAGATGCGGCGGCTAGCGGTGATCGAGCAGGCCGCGTTCGCCGTCGCTCAGGGCCGCATTCTCTGGATCGGACCCGAAGCCGAGTGGACCGGCCAGGCGACTCAGACGGTTGACCTCGGACTTCGCGCCGTTGTTCCCGGCCTCATCGACCCGCACACCCACGCGGTCTGGGCCGGCGATCGGCTGGCCGACTTCGAGGCCCGCATCTCCGGCGTGCCCTACGAGGCGATTCTGGCGCGCGGCGGCGGCATCTGGAGCACCATCGTTGCCACTGCGGCTGCCTCGGAGGACGAACTCATTGCCCTGGCCCAACCGCGGCTTGAGGCGCTCGTGCGTTCCGGCGCTACGGTCGTCGAGGTCAAGTCTGGCTACGGCTTCACTCCCGAAGCGGAGGTGCGCATGCTGCGGGCCATCCAGCGAGTGGCAGCGACAAGCCCGGCGCGCATCGTCCCGACGCTTTTGATTCACGTGCCGCCGAAGAGTGCGTCCGACAGGGCGTCGTACGTGTCGGATGTGTGTCAGACCCTGGTTCCCGAAGTAGCCCGGCAGAGGCTGGCGCAGGCCGTCGATGTCTTCGTGGAGAAAGAGGCCTGGAGCGCTGAAGAGGCCGAGCGAATCCTGTCGTCTGCCCGCCAGCAGGGTCTGGGAACGAAGCTGCACACCGAGCAGTTCCATCGTGTGGGCGGTCTTGAACTCGGACTGCGCCTGAAAGTGCTGAGTATCGATCATCTCGAGGCATGCAGCAAAGAACAGATTGCAGATGCAGGGCGCGGCTCCACCATTGCGACCATCCTGCCTGGCGTTTCGCTGCATCTGGGCTTGCCGCCCGCACCAGGCCGCGCTCTCATCGATGCCGGCGCCGCGGTGGCCGTTGGCACCGATCTCAACCCCGGCTCCAGCCCGCTCTTTTCCATCAGCGCCGCCCTGGCCCTCGCGGTCCGTCTGAATGGCCTCACTGCCCAGGAATCCCTGAGTGCGGGAACGATCAATGCCGCGTGCGCCCTCGGACTGTCCGACGCCGGCCGCCTCGAACCCGGCATGCCGGCGGATTTCCTCGTCCTCCAAAGCTCCGACTGGAGAGACCTCGTCTACACACTGGGAGCCAATCCGGTGCGCGAGGTCTGGATCGGGGGAGAGAAGGTCGTTGCATGAGATCATCGATGCCAATGGCGAGTGCGGCACAATGAGTCTTCTGGTCCGCCCGGAGTTGCTGTTCGTCGATGGCGCCTTCCTGCCGAAACGTGCGATTTGCGTTAGTGACGATGGGCGCGTGGAGGCGATCGTCGCGTCCGACACGGCTTCGGACAGCGTCATCGACTTGCCCGGCAAAGCCCTGCTGCCCGGCTTCATCAACGTCCATTCCCACTCCTTCCAGCGGCTGATTCGCGGAAAGGCCGAGTCGCGCGCCGTGAGCGGCCGCGACTTCTGGTCGTGGCGCGGAACCATGTACCACGCGGCGGCCCACCTCGATCCGCAACAGGTCTACGACGTCGCGCGCATGGCCTTTCTCGAGATGCTCATGGCCGGAACCACCACGGTCGGTGAGTTCCACTACCTGCACACCGCTCCTGACGGCCGCCCTTACGACGATCCAAATCTTCTGGCGAAACAGGTGATCGCTGCGGCGCAATCCGTCGGCATTCGCATCGTGCTGCTGCGTTGCGCCTATCTGCGCTCAGGATTCGAATTACCGCGCGACCCGGGACAGACCCGCTTCTTCGAAACACGGGAAGCGTTTCTGAAAAATATCGACCTTCTTGTGCGCGACACTCCGGCGGATGACACCGTCCAGGTCGGCGTTGCCCCGCACAGCATTCGCGCGGTGCCTCTCGACGACATCCGCGCAATCGCGGCGTGGGCCCGCCAGCATCGCCTCCCGCTGCACATGCATATGGCCGAGCAGGTGGCTGAAAACGAGGCCTGCCTGCGCGAATACGGCGCTCCGCCCGTAGCCCTGCTGGGGAAGGCCGGCTTGCTGGGTCCGGACTGGACCGCCATCCATGCGATCCACATCACTCCCGGCGAGATTGCGATGCTGGCGGACGCCGGCGCCACGATCGGTTCCTGTCCGACAACCGAACGCAATCTGGGAGACGGCATTCTCGCAGCGGACTCTGTGCAGCGCAGCGGTATTCGCATCGCCTTCGGTTCGGACAGCCAGGCCCAGATCGATCCTCTGGAGGATGCGCGCGAGCTGGATTACCATCTGCGACTGGCTCATCAACAGCGCGTGATGCTCGATCAGATCGGCGAGCAGGGGATCGCGTCTCGCCTCTTCGACTGCGCCACCCGCAACGGCGCGCAATCCCTCTCTGTGCCGGCGGGACGGCTGGAGCCCGGAGCGCCTGCCGATTTCTTCACCGCCGATCTGCGGGATGTGTCGATCGCCGGACATTCCGCGGACGACCTGCTGCCGATGATTGTTTTTGGCATGAACCGTACGGCGATTCGTGATGTGGCTGTGAAGGGTCGTCTGATCGTACGCGACGGACGGCACGCGCTGAGCCAGGAGATTCTTTCGCGCTATGCCGAAGTCCATGAGAAGGTCTGGCGCAACGCAGCGGGGAGCCAACGATGAACACCGTTGTCGAGCATCTTTCGCAGCTGATCCGGATTCCGTCTCCCTCCGCGGTGTCGAACCGCCCCGTGGTGGAGTATGCCGAGGGCGTATTGCGCCGCATCGGCTGGTCAACCCGCGAACTGCCTTACCAGGATGCGGCCGGCAGCGAGAAGGTAAACCTGATCGCCGCGCCGCCGGGCCAGAACGTCGAAGCCCGCGACGTGGACCTCGCCTTCATGTGCCACACCGACACGGTGCCGTTTGCCTCCGAATGGAGTGACGCGCTGAAGCCCATTTTCGATGCCGGGAGGTTGCACGGATGCGGCGCCTGCGATGTGAAGGGTTTTCTCGCCTGCCTGTTGTCGGCTGCCGCGCAGACCACGACATTTCCCGACGGCGTCCGGATCGTGCTGACCGCCGAGGAAGAGATTGGGTGCATCGGAGCCGCCCGGCTGCTGGACCAGAACCTCCTGCGGCCGCGACGGTTGGTGATCGGCGAGCCGACTTCTCTGCACCCCGCCCGCGCCGGCAAGGGCTATTGCATCGCCGAGGTCACCGTGTTCGGCAAAGAAGCGCACAGCGCCCATCCAGGCCAGGGCGTCTCGGCCATTTACCTCGCAGCTCGCCTGATTCGTGCCATCGAGGAACTCAGCGCAGCCCTGGCTCAGGAGCGCCACGAGTTTTTCGATCCGGCTTGGACCACCATCAACATCGGCACCATCGAGGGCGGCACCGCGAAGAACATCGTTCCTGGCATCTGCCGATTTCAGTTGGAATGGCGGCCGGTTCCCCGGCAGGCGCCCGATCGCGTTCTCTGCGAAGTGGAACAGATGATCGCTCAGCTACAGAGAGTCGATTCGGCATTCCGGGCACAAGTCACGCCGCTCCGCCAGCAGCCGGGTTTTGAGACGCGCGAGAATGCGCCGCTGGTCCGCCGCCTGGAATCGCTCACCGGACGAGCGGCTGTCTCCATTCCGTTTGGCTCCGAAGCCAGCATCTTTGCGCCCGTGGCCGAAGAAATTGTCGTCATCGGCGCAGGCGATATGCGGACCGCGCACAGCAGCCGCGAATGTGTTCCAGTCGCCGAACTGGAGGAGGCCGTGCGCTGCATTCGAGCGTTGATGACCCCCTCCTGAAAACCATCCGTTGTCACGAAGATCGCGACGCGATAGAACTGGAGCACCTTTCGGAGCGCCCTCGGAACCTCGCGAAACCTGGGCTCCCGGGTTTTGGGTCCCAACGAGACAAGAAGGAAGAATGAAAAGAGAACTGGCTGGTGAACTGATTTCGGAAGCCGTGGCGGTTCTGATCATCATTGCCTTCGGCGATTCGGTTGCCGCAATGTACTCCCTTTACGATCCCAGCCCTTACCAGCACGCCTACTGGGGTGTCTGCATTGCATGGGGCCTCGCGGTCACGATTGCCATTTATACAACCGGCTCCGTCAGTGGCTGCCACGCCAATCCGGCCGTCACCCTGGCGCTGGCGCTGTATCGCAAATTCAGCTGGAAGAAAGTGCTGCCCTACTGCGCGGCGCAGGTCGTTGGAGCCCTGGCCGGGGCAGCCATCGTGAAATTTCTTTTTGGTCCGGTCATCGAGGCCTTCAATCTGGCTCACCATCTCACGCGCGCTCAGGGCGGCGCCGCCGGAGTCTTCTTCACCCATCCCGGGCTGGGCATCACGGTCGCTCACGCCTTCGGCGACGAAATCATCCTCACCGCGTTTCTCATCTTCGGCATCTTCGCCATTACCGAGCAGTACAACGAAATCGCCCCCGGCGCGAACTTCGGCGCCCTCATTATCGGCCTTCTGGTTGCGCTCATCGGCGCCTCCATGGGCTATCTCGAAGCGTGGGCCATCAACCCGGCGCGCGATTTCGGCCCCCGCCTCTTCTGCCTGCTGGCCGGCTGGGGCCCCGCGGCCTTTCCTTCTCCGCAGAACTACTGGTGGGTCCCCATCGTGGGTCCGCTGATCGGGGGAGCGGCCGGTGGGGGAGCGTACCAGCTCCTCATCCATCCCTTCCTGCCGGCACGCCGCCGCGCCCTGCTGCAGGAGCCGCGCTAACTCGGCCAAATGGGGCCTGCCGGTCGAGTACGTTGGAGCACCGGGCGGGAGTTGAACCCGCGAATACTGGTTTTGCAGACCAGCGCGTTTGCCGCTTCGCCACCGGTGCTCGTTGCTCCGCCGTACGGACTACACGGCGGAGGTTGTCGCCCATCTCCGGGCAGCCACCGCTCTTACTTCGGCTGCGCCGCCGTGCGCAGGTACGGCTTCACCGTCTTATAGCCGGGGAACAGCTTGTCCGCTTCCTCGTTCGACACCGCCCCGCTGATGATGATGTCGTCTCCCTGCTTCCAGTTCGCCGGCGTCGAGACCTTGTGTTTCGTCGTCAGCTGAATCGAGTCCAGCACCCGCAGAATCTCGTCAAAATTGCGCCCTGTGCTCATCGGATACGCAATCGTCAGCTTAATGCGCTTGTCCGGGCCGATGACAAAAACCGTCCGCACCGGTGCGTTCTGCGCCGGCGTGCGGCCCTCTGAAGTCTGGCCCGCGTCCCCGGGGAGCATGTCATACAGCTTGGCGATCTTCAGCTCGGGATCGCCGATCACCGGGTAATTCACAGTGTGCCCGCTCACGTCTTTGATGTCCTCGGCCCATTTGGCGTGGTTGGAGACCGGATCCACGCTCAGCCCGATCACCTTCGCCCCTCGCTGAGCGAACTGTTTCTCCAGACCGGCAACCGCTCCCAGCTCTGTAGTGCAGACCGGCGTAAAGTCCTTGGGATGCGAGAAGAGCACCGCCCATGCATCGCCGATCCACTCATGCAGGCGAATCACACCCTGCGTGGTTTCGGCGGTAAAGTCGGGAGCAACGTCATTGATGCGAAGCGACATGGAACCTCTCTCTTTCTCGGCAATGCTTGTTACAGTTGAACGAAAACACGAAACCCAGCCTGGGTTCGTTGCGGGTGGTGTTTACAGGAATGTTGGGGGTCGCGGCTCGCTCAGGCCACCGTCGGCTATCGGTGACAACAACAACCCGAGAGTGTGGGCCAGAGGAGAGTCATCGTTCCTTGAGGCTAGGACAGCGGAACGCAGCGTGTCAACCGCGCCCCGCCGGCGCCTGTTTCCCGGCCGCATCGACCCCGCCTGAACCCGCAGTTATCCCGTTATGCGGGGCGCGGCGCGGAGGATGGAAGGGAGCCCTTCACTCTGCGCGGCTCAGGCAATCGGACCCCTGGAATTGCCGGCTTGCCGTCGCTGGTCCCGCCCACAATCCAGTGCAGGCAGGGAATGGAAACAAGAAATCGCACCAGCAGAAGGCATCCTCCGTACGTCACCGTGAAGGTCGCCATGATGAGCAGGAGGCTTCCCGCGACGGTGTCCTTCAAAATGGCTCCTCCGAAATTTCCAGGAAAACGGAGAGCCAGCATGCCGAGAACCGCCAATACGGGCGTGTGCGCAAGATACAGACCAAACGTTTGGGCGCGCACGTTGATGAAGTGTGGCCATAAAGCCCGGCGCGCCTTCAGAAAGGACACGCCAACCATGACCGAGAAGACCTGGTTTGTGAGGCGCAGGGTATTGAGAGGATCTGAGGAGCCCAGTTTTTGCAGCAATCCGGCCTCGCCCAGAGCGGCCAGTCCCGTAACCAGAACCAGAGCTGCCATAGCTGTGGCCGGAATCCGCGAAACCCATTTTTCCACGGTGACGAAGTGCCACGAACCCCACGCTCCGAGCCACAGGTAAAAAATAAAGCCAAAAACCGCGCGTGTGTGCTCCACATGCACCCATCGTGCGTAGACGTTCACGGCATAGAAGAGGCTTCCTGTCAGGAAGACGCATCCGATCCGCCAATCCATGAGTAATCGTCGAAAAATCAACAGAATCGCGAGCGCCAGAAGCAGGTTGGGTACAAACCAGTAGGCGGTTTCGAAAAGGGAACTGGAGAGAATGCCGGACCCATACGAAAGGATTCCCGCTGTGTGCAGAGTCAGCCGCCCTGCCCCAAACCCATGGATCAGGCGCAACCCGCAGTAGCATGACAGCCAGAACGCCCATGGAACGAAAACACTTCTCAGACGGCGCGCGAAGTACACATGGGGACGATATCGATGAATCCGCTCCCCCAGAAGAAACCCGGAGATGAGGAAAAAGCAGATGCTCCCAAATTTGAGAGGCTGGACTAAAGCAAACTCCAGCGCCGTGTGCTGCGTCCACCCAAGCATCGGGCAGATTAGCGCAATCGTGTGGATCCCAATGATGGCAGCCATGGAAACAAAGCGCACGTTATTCGCAAACAAATGGTCGGAAGACGCTCCGGGCGAGGGCGAAGGAATCTCGGGATGGGTATTGGGGCCAGACACAGCAAGAGAGCGGCAGAGCAGATAAAGATCGGCTCTGCGTCTTCAGTGTCAGTCTGTCGCTGCTTAGAGGAAGGTACGAAATCTGCTCCGGCGGTTACTCCGGCGTGGAATTGCCCATTTTGGAACGCCCTTCGACGCTTGCAGAACCTTCTCAAGCCGTTCCTGGCCGGAGTCAGGCGCACCCGCACCCGATGGACCGGCCCAGCCAGAGGGCGTCAGCGACCGTTAGTTCGCAGGCGTGGCTGGAATACTGCCCAGTGCCTGATAATTGCGCGTCACCTGGAAAGCCATGCCGCCCACGTACGCATATTGCGCCACCCGCGCCAGCGAGCGCATGTGGTGCCGCACCAGCAGCCGGTAGGCCGTGTAGTCCACGCCCACCGTCGCGGCCTGAAATGCGGCAAAGGCTGCCTTGTTCTCAACCAGCTTTGTGGGGAGCATCGCCTCGTGGAAGTGGGTCGGATCGGCCAGCGCCGTTTCCGTACTCGTGTAGTCCAGCACGCGCAGCATGCTGGCCGCTCCAAGCAGGCTCCAGTCCAGCACCTTCAGTTTCGGCTCAATTTTCATGGCCTGCGGAGCGCGCTCCACCGGGTAATATCCTGACGCGAACGCCGCATTGCCCGGCAGCGTCGAGCTGGACGAAAACGCCGGATCGTTCGGCAGCGCCGAACTGGAGACGTTAGCCGAGGGTAGCGGGGCCTTAAGCAGCGCTTCGGTTTGTCCGAAACACGGTTGAACCAGCGTGAAGGCGAGAGTAGGCAGAAGCACAACAGCGAAACGGGGGATTCTCATCGTTGTTCTCCTGCTTGTTTCCCAGTGCGAGCGCGGCGCGACGTGCGATGCCGTCCGGCGCGGGGAAACAGCAGTTTGTGGCCTGCGGATACCTGTCAGGGAATGCGGCGGCAAGCCTGTGCGCGACATCCCTCACTAACGGCATCGGCACGAATTCAGCCGACCCGACATGCCGTCCAACCCACCCCTCCAGAACGCTTGCGTCCTGAAGTCCGGTCGCCGGGTTCGGCTTGACAGGGGAGTTAGATGACATGCCAGGAGTGTTGCACAGTTTGCCTACGGCGCAGCAGCTATCTTGAGTCACTGCAATGAGTTACTGCTGCGCTTCACAGAGCTGAGATTCGAAAACGGGAGTAATGTTTGCCCGATCCAGAAACGGTTACCAATGATTGTTACCATTCCTGGCGGATGCCGCCCCAGGCGCGCTTCCGCCTCATGCCAGGGGCCCACCAACCGCACCGTTGCCGGCAGTGCAGGGAAGACGCGAGGCAGCCATGCGAGAGCCCGGGCCGCTGCCGTTTGTTCTTTCTGAGACCAGCACAGCTCGAATTCCTCGCGAAACCGCGGTCCCAGCCACTCCGCGGTGAGCGCGCGATACCATCGCGGAATCCGGATCCACGAGCCCGCGCCGCGAAGAATCGACTGCGCCATCGTCCTGGCCGGGGCGCCCACTCCCAGTGCGTCCGATGCGCACATCTCCGCCATGTATCGCTGGAAGCCGGACCAGTCCTCGGGCAGCGCCGACAGCGGCAGGCCGAAGAGCCCCGCCATCGTCTTACTTTCGTTGTAGTATTGGGCCCTTTCCCCTGTGGAAAAAGGGTACAGGGAACCGTACGCGAGCACCGCACTGTCGACCAGAGTGGCGTAAACCCAGCGCAGAGCCGCCACCTCGTTCGCCTCATAGTGCGTTCCGCCGGGCCATCCGCCGACCGTTGCAGGCATTTCCCCGCGAATTCCGCTATGCAGGGTATGCAGATGCCGCGCCGCCGCCAGCGCCTGATCGAGGCTGCCAAAAACCATCGTGAAGACGATCCGGAATGTGTTGTGGAACCGCGCGATTGGATCGCCCAGCAGCGAGGAGTGCTGCTTTAGCGCCGTGGCCACCCAGGGATGCGCCAGTTGCAGAAGAGCCGCCCGCCCCGCTCCCAGAAACAGTGCCGCTTCGCGATTGACCTTCCAGGTCATCGAGGCGGGTCCGAAGATGCCTGCGCGTGGATCCGTCGTTTGAGCGGTCACTGAAGCCAGCAGCGACTCCAGCTCGGCCCGGGAGACCCGATGCTGTCCCATTCCCTGATTATGAGAGCGTCGCGACGGGTTGGGTTACCCGAGACGCCGCCGCGCGAACTCGCTGCGATGCCGGCTGTAGCTAAAGTAGATGATCAGCCCGATGAACAGCCAGACGAAGAACGCCAGCCAGGTCAGGACTTCCAGACCCATCATCAGCAGGATGCAGAAGATGATGCTGAGCACCGGGAACACCGGCCCCAGCGGCGCGCGAAACGCACGCGGCCGTTCCGGTTCGCGAAAGCGCAGGATGATGACCGCAATCGACACCAGCACAAACGCAAACAGGGTGCCGATATTCGACAGGTTCGAGACGGTTCCGATATCCAGCAGCCCGGCGGGAATCCCCACCACGAATCCAGCCACCCAGGTGGCCACCGCCGGCGTGCGGAACTGTGGGTGAATGTGACTGAAGATGTCCGGCAGCAGGCGGTCGCGCGACATGGCGAACCACACCCGCGCCTGCCCCAGCTGGAAGACCAGGATTGACGAGATCATCCCCAGCATGGCGCCAATCAGAACGATCAGTTCCACCCAGTGCAGGGGGTGGCCGCCCGGCGTGATGGAGAGCCGTCTCAGTGCATTCACCACCGGAGCGGCGTCGCCCATGATCGACCGCCACGGCACGATGCCGCTGAGCACAATGGCCACTCCGCCGTAAAGCAGGGTACAGGCGACCAGTGTCGTGAGGATGCCGAAGGGCAGATCCCGCTGCGGATTTTTACATTCTTCCGCCGCCGTCGATACCGAATCGAATCCGATGTAAGTGAAGAAAATGATGGAACCGCCCGAGAGCAGCCCCGTCCAGCCGTTGGGTACGAACGGATGCCAGTAGCGCGGCTTGATGAAGTGCGCGGCGGCGATAATGAACGCCAGGATGGCGACCAGCTTCACCAGCACCAGGATATTATTCGTCCGCGCCGATTCGCGGATGCCCCGTACCAGCACCACGGTGAGGATCATCACCACCAGGAAGGCCGGAATGTTGAATCCGAAGTGCCAGCCCGGGTTATAGAGATTGTTGCCGGCAAAGTCCTGCAGGCCCGTGGGCAGGTAAGCGGGGGAGATCCATCGCGGCCCGGGGTGGAACCCGAACCATTCCAGAAGCGCTTCGATGTGCGCCGCGAACCCAACGCTCACCGACATATTCGAGAAAGCGTATTCGAGGATCAGATCCCAGCCGATGATCCAGGCGATCAGCTCGCCCATGGTCGCGTACGTG
Organism: Acidobacteriaceae bacterium; assembly: GCA_035656855.1. Classification (GTDB taxonomy): domain Bacteria; phylum Acidobacteriota; class Terriglobia; order Terriglobales; family Acidobacteriaceae; genus Palsa-343. Next base: position 46,596 of record DASRRO010000015.1, read on the forward strand.
TAGGTGTAGGCCGAGCCTGCAATCGGGATCATCGACGCCAGTTCGGCGTAGCAGAGACCCGTAAAGACGCACACGATGGCCACCAGCACCAGCGAAATGGCCAGCGCCGGCCCGGCTCCGGGTCGTCCTGCCATGGCCGTGTGCGTGAGCAGGTAATGGATCAGCGGCGTATTGCTGATTTCCGGCTGGTCGAACTTCTGCCCGGCCATCGCCGTGCCAATGACGGTGAAGATGCCCGACCCGATCACCGCGCCAATGCCCAGCGCCGTCAGCGACCAGGGACCCAGGGTCTTCTTCAGGCTGTGTTCGGGACGTTCCGAGTCGCTGATCAGCTTATCGATCGATTTGCGCGCGAAAAGCTGTGTCCGGGGCTGAGTCCCCGCGGACCGGGATGGCGGCTCGGCGTTCTCCGGCAACGATGGCTCCTGGCAACAGGATGGATGGGAGAGAGTGTAGCTGGTCGGCGAGGCGCGGCGAAAGGGAATTCACCGCGCCCGCGCTTTTGTCAGGCAACTACCGCTTGCTGACGCCGCGCACCAGCTTCCGCACCTTTTTCTTGCTGGAGCCGCGCGGGACCGTCCGCTTTGCTTTGGGGGCGGCTTTCTTCCGGGCCGTCCGTTTTACCTTCTTGCGTTCTGCCTTGTCTTCGATCGTCTTCGTATTTGCCATGAGAATCCTTTTCGGAAAACTGGTGTCCCTCAGGTCCTGAGTTGGCCTGAGTGGGTTATGGTCAGAGCCGTTCCAGCTGCGCGAATTTCTCCACCAGCTTTTTCACTCCGAATCCTGAAAATTGTACAGTAATCTTCGCGTCCTCTCCCTCACCCTCGCGCCGGAAGACAATCCCCTCGCCGTATTTGGGATGCCGCACCCGCTGCCCGCTCTTAAATCCCTTCGCCCCGCTCGGCTCCGGAACATCCAGCTTCGGCCTCGCCCCTTTGGCGGGCACGCCGCGCCCACCGAAGAATCGCGCGATGTTATCGACCGAATCGCCTTTGCCGGCGCCCGCCGGACGGCTCGTCCCGCTGCCCCGCTGAAACTGCGGAGCTCGCGAGGTTGCGCTTTGGTCTTCATCCTCGTAGCTGTAATGTCGGGAACCGTAGTCCTCGCTGCGCCCCCGTCCGAACCGCGATGGCGTCTCCGTAGAGTCCGCGGCATGCCCTCCCCAGGTCGACGCCCGCATCCGTCCGCCGCTCAGGTCTTCCAGCAGATGCTGCGGAATCTCTTCCAGGAACCGCGAGGGGAGCGTCGCCTCCGGCATGTCGTTGCCGTACCGCCGGCGATACCGCGCCCGCGTTACCACTAGCGCATCCATCGCCCGCGTCAGCCCCACGTAGCAAAGCCGGCGCTCCTCTTCCATCTGCGGAGGGTCGTTCAGCGTCCGCGAGTGGGGAAACAGCCCCTCTTCCATCCCCGCCAGCACCACCAGCGGAAACTCCAGTCCCTTCGCGGCATGCAGCGTCATCAGCGTCACCCGCGCGGCTGGATCAAATTGATCCACATCGCTCACCAGAGCCGCATGATCCAGAAACTCCGCCAGCGTCTCGCCGCGCTCCTGAGCATCCTGCGCCGCGTTGGCCAGTTCCTTGAGGTTTTCAATCCGCGAGAAAGCCTCCGGCGTCCCCTCTTCCTCAAGCGAGCGAATATACCCGGTCCGATCGATGAGAAACTTGATCAGCTCCGGCAGAGTCGCCGCATCGCCCGGCTTGCGGAATCCCGGAACGGCCTCGCCCTCCGCCGCTTCCGGCGCGGCCGCATGAGGCACCGGCGGCTCCTCGGCAAAAACGCTGAACCTCGCAGGATTGAACTCCGCATCCTCAGCAATCCCATCGTCGTGCGTCAGCGCCAGCATCCCTTGCGCAGACTCGCCAAAGTCGAAGCTCACGTCCGTATCGGCCACCGCCGTCTGGGGCGCAGCCTCGGGAGCCACGTCCGCCGCCAGCTTATCGATGAACCCCGCCGCCATCATCGCCCGTGCGTCCTCAATGATTTTCTGGAAACCGTCCAGCGCCGCCAGCGCCCGCGACGCCAGCAGCTTCTCGTCGATCGCCCGGGTGATCCCCGTCCACGTGCTCGTCCCCGTCTCCAGAGCGATCCGCTCCAGCGTCTCCATCGTTGTCTTCCCGATGCCCCGCACCGGCGTGTTCACCACCCGCTGCAGTGCGATCGAGTCATGCGGGTTCTGCACCAGCTTCAGATAGCTCAGCAGGTCCTTGATCTCCGCTCGCTCGTAGAAGGAAAAGCCCCCGACCATGGTGTAAGAGATCCCGTAACGCCGCATCGCCTCTTCCACCAGCCGCGACTGCGAATTGGTTCGATACAACACCGCACACTTCGGCTCCGCCTGCTCTTCCTCGGCCTTGCGCAGAAACTTCTTGATCGAATCCGCGATGAACAGAGCCTCGTTCTCCCCATCCGGCGCCTCGTAGTAGCCGATCAGCGACCCGCCCTCGCGCGACGTCCACAGCTTCTTGCCCTTGCGCTGCTCATTCCGCGCCACCACTGCTGAGGCCGCTTCCAGAATGATCTGCGTCGATCGGTAGTTCTGCTCCAAACGCACCGTTTTCGCGTTGGGAAAATCCTTCTCGAACTCCAGAATGTTGCGGATGTCCGCGCCCCGCCACGAGTAGATGCTCTGGTCCTCGTCGCCCACCACGCACACGTTCTGGTGGCCGCCGCCCAGCAGCTTCATCAGCTCGTACTGCGGCCGGTTCGTGTCCTGGTACTCATCGATCAGCAGATAGCGATAGCGCCGGTTGTACCGCTCCCGCGTCTCTGCGGAAACCTTCAGCACCCGCACCGCTTCCAGCAGCAGGTCGTCGAAGTCCATCGCATTCGCCTTGCGCAGCTCCTTGCGATAGCCCTCGAAAACGTGCGCCACCTTCTCGCTCATCGGGTCCGACGACTGCAGGTAGTACTCCTGCGGATCGATCATGTGGTTCTTCGCCCACGAAATCTTTGAGAGCACCACTCGCGGCGTCAGCTGCTTATCGTCCAGCCCCATCCGCCGCATCACTGCCTTCACCACCGCCTGCTGATCCGACTCGTCGTAAATGGCGAACGATTTCGTCAGCCCGTCATTGCCCACGCGCAGCGCTTCAATATCCCGCCGCAGCAGCCGCACGCAGAACGAGTGGAACGTCGAGATCAGCGGCTTGGCCAGCGAGCCGTGACCCAGCAGCTTCTCCACGCGCTCGCCCATCTCCGCCGCGGCTTTGTTGGTGAATGTCACCGCCAGAATCGAATCCGGGGCCGCCCCCCGCTCCTCGATCAGGTACGCAATGCGGTGCGTGATGACGCGCGTCTTCCCGGAGCCGGCGCCGGCCAGGATCAGCACCGGTCCATCGGCGGCTTCAACGGCTTCGCGCTGCTGGGGATTCAGTTTGTCCAATAAATGCTGCAAAAGGGGATCGCTCATCTCTATTTTAATCGGTCGCGCGGACTGGTACCGTGGCTCTTATGCCGCTGCTCGTCGCCCGCGATCTCACCAAAGTTTATGGCGCCCTCGAAGCGCCCCCGGTCGTGGATCGCGTCTCCTTTGCCATCGAACGCGGCGAAACCCTCGGCCTCGTGGGCGAATCCGGCTCCGGCAAAAGCACCATCGCCCGCATCGTTCTGGGCTTGCTTGAGCCGACCTCCGGTTCCGTCTCCTTCGACGGCCAGCCGGTCACCGGCGTCCCCCAAAGTCGGCTCCGTCCCCTCCGCCGCCGCATCCAGCCCGTCTTTCAGGACCCCTACGCCGCTCTCAATCCCCGCATGCGCGTCGAGCAAATCGTCACCGAGCCCCTGGTCATTCATGAGCGCACCGGCAAAGCCGACCTTCGCCGCCGCTGCCAGGAACTCCTCCGCCAGGTCGGCCTCGACGACTCTGCCCTCCCGCGCTATCCCCACGAATTCTCCGGAGGCCAGCGCCAGCGCATCAACATCGCCCGCGCCCTCGCCCTCCGTCCCGCAATGCTCGTCCTCGACGAGCCGGTCTCCGCTCTCGATGTCTCCGTCGGAGCCCAGATCGTCAACCTCCTTCGCGATCTCCAGCGCGACTTTGCCCTCACCTACCTCTTCATCTCCCACTCCATGCCGCTGGTCCGGTATCTCTCGACGAACATCGCTGTCCTGCGCGCCGGCAAACTCGTCGAATATGGCACCCGCGACCAGGTCTGCGCCTTTCCTCGCGGGGATTACACCCGCGAACTCGTCGCTGCCACGCCGGAGATCAACGCCTGAAGCTGACTGAACCCCGGACCCTGCACCCTGTACCCTGAAACAGTGCACTCCACCGTCCTCCACTACCTCTTTTTAGCTTTTGCGGCGCTCCTCGGCGGGCTCGTCAACTCCATCGCCGGTGGTGGCGGCTTTCTCGTCTTTCCTTCGCTGCTGAAGGCCGGCCTTCTCCCCATCGAGGCCAACGCCACCGGCACCGTCGCCCTCTGGCCGGGCCAGTTCACCTCCATCTGGGGCTACCGCGAAGACCTCCGCAAAAACCACCGCCTCGTCATCCCGGTCACGATCGTCGCCGCCATCGGCGGACTCGCCGGCGCTCTCACCCTGCTCAGAAACAGCCAGGGCTCCTTCCTCCGCCTGGTCCCTTATCTTTTTCTGCTCGGATCCATCAGCTTCGCCGTCAGCGGACCCATCTCCCGTCGCGTCCGCCGCCGCATTGACGAGCATGCCGCTCATCCTGACCAGAGTAGCCACGTTGCCCTTGTCCCGCTGCTGCTCGCGCTGCTGGCCATCTGCTACTACATCGGCTACTTCGGAGCCGGCGCCGGACTGCTCACCATGACCGCCCTCGCTCTCTGCGGGATCGAAAAGATTGCCGAGATCAATGCCCTCAAGACCGTCATCACCACCACCGCCAACCTGGTGGCCGTCATCACCTTCGTCATCGGCGGCGCTGTGGAATGGCGCTATTGCTGGCTCATGATGATCGCCTGCGCCGTCGGCGGCTACACCGGCGCCCGCAACGCCCGGCGCATCAGCGATCGCATCCTTCGCCCCATCATCATCGTGCTGGGCTTCACCATCGCGATCTACTTCTTCATGCACCGCCAGGGTCTCTGACCCCCGCCTCGGCTCCGCTTGCGGCAGCGCAAAAAACTCCGCGTCCCCCGAAGGAGACGCGGAGCCTTTCGTTTTACAGGTTTATTTATGGCTGCAGCAGTCGCCGGGGCAGCATGACGCCTGTCCCTGGCAGCAGCTCGCGGCGCAGCAGCTTCCCGGGCAACACTTCGCTCCGGGCTGGCAACATGCCGCGCCCGTCAACGCCAGCGCGGAGAGAGAAAACAGGGAAGTGGCGACGATCGCAAGAATTTTGGCTTTCATGGAAATAATCCTTTCAGTGTGAGGGGTTCGACATGCGCCGAGGCGCAGAGACACACGAGCACACTGAGGTCTAGATGCGCAGATCGTCTTTCAATCGAAAAACCGCCGTCGAAGATTGCAGTCCGGGCGTCAGCTCCCGCCGGCCCGCTTCATGAGCCTCGCCGGCAACTTCCCGTGGGAGCATGGCAGCGGCCCGCAAATCCGTGCTCGGCTCTTTCCCTGCGCTCTGGTTCTCGGCCCTTTCAGGAGTCTGCTCCGCGCACTGCGCCGTCGAGCAGCTCTGCACTCCTCCGTCGGAACGCGGGCAGCACGGCATGTCACGGCAATGCATGCCCGGGGTCAGCACCACATCGGCCGAAGCCACCGCCGCCACCCACAACAGGGCCGTCGCCAGGGTTAGCCAGCGGCTGGTGCGGGAGTGCTGGAAGAGCGTCACAGAATCATTTTCAGGCCCAGGCGCGATTGCCCCAGTGACGGCCGTCACTGCTTAACAGGCAGCAGATACATACCCCCGCCGTCCTCGCGGCGCATCGGCCGCACGACATGCGGCGTAATCACAATCGCCAGCTCCGCCACGTCCAGATTGCTGTTGTTGTTGGTCGCGTCCTGAAATCCCGGCAGATCGCTCAGCCCCGGGATTCCTGCAATCGCATTCGATTCCTGCCGCGATAACGCGCTCACCAGAACGGTCGTCTCGCCCACTCCAACCGTCGTGATGGCCTGATACTGCCGGTTGTTCATCAGCGGCAGCCCGTTCAGCGCCGATCCCGCCAGCGAAGAAAGCTGCAGATCCATTTTCAGAGACACATGCTGGACATCCTGCATGCGCGGCGTCACCTTGAGCGTCAGTCCAATGTCCTGATACTGCACCTGCGGAATCGTTTGTTCCGCCGCCGACTGCAGCTGGGAAACGTTGATGCCCAGATTCTGCAGCGTGCTCGACAGACCCGAGGACGAGATTCCTGGAATTGACAACGGCGTCGATCCCAGGCTCGAGTAATTCGACGTCTCGATGGGATACTTCTCGCCGCTCCGGATCGTCGCCTCTTCTCCATTCAGCACCCGCAACTGCAGCTGATCGAGCGCCCGCACGTCGGAGGAGTTCAGCTGCATGTTCAGCGTCCCGCCGCCGTAGATTATCCCTGTCAGGCTCAGTCCACCGCCAAACACCCCGAACGGCTGGGTCAGAATGCTGTTGCTGATCTGCCCGGAGGCAATCAGAATCGCCAGAATCGCCTCCCAGTCTCCCGGCGCCGCCAGCCCGCTCGATACGATCTCCTGCACCAGGCTCGAATTGCTGCTCAGCAGATTGCGCGCCTCCGAATACACGTTGAACAGGGTCGTCGTATTCGGCAGAATCAGGCCCAGATTAACCGCCTTGGTCCGATCGATTTCATACATGCGCACATCCAGCTGCACTTCGCCCCGCCCCTCCAGCAGCCGGTTCAGCGTCGCGTTCAGAGCCCCCAGGTTCTCCGCCGGGCCCCGAACTGTGATGGCCGCCTGGTTGGCGTCCGATGTCGCCGTCTTCACCGCGAAGAGGTTCTTCGCCACGTTGATCATCTGCGCCAGTTCGTCCTGCGTCATGCCCGGCAGGTAGATCGTTTCCGCGGCCTCGCGCTGGTATGTGTCGCGATTGGCCCGCGAATCAGCGGCCACCAGCGCCCGCGCCGGATCCAGCGGCACGAAAAAAGTGTTCGTGGCCAGCGCCAGCGCCCGCTCCGCCGTGGCGAAATCCGCGTCGTCCATATCGAAGCGGATCTGCTTTGCGACGACAGTACTGTCCAGCGTCGGCTGAATTCCATAAGCCGGCAGAACCTGCGAGATCACGTCTCGCTCGTTCGCATGAAGATGGAAGCTCAGGCGTACGGGCTTCGGATGCAGCCGAATGGGAGGAGCCGGTTCTACCTCGCCCACTGACTTTTGCGCCGATTCACCCGCCCCCTTGGTCCCGCCCAGTTCGCTTACATGCTGCGCGACTACCGCATCCCCGGGATCAATGCGATCGGCCTCCGCAATCTTCGCTCGCGCCTCTTCAAAATGTCCGAGAATCCTGGCCTTTCCCGCTGCCTGGACCAGCTCTGTCACCCGATGCTCCCGGGCGACCTCTTCCGACATGCCGTATCTTGGATTGCCTGGGTCCAGAACTGCCGCCTTCGCAAAAGCCTCGATGGCTGCGCTCAGATTGTCCTGCTCGACATCCTTCGCGCCCTTCATAAAAAGCTGCTCCGCCCGGTCGCGATCCTGTTTGGAGGCAGGCTTTTTTCTGGCCGCATGCGCCGACGCGCTCGAACCCGCTGGCGCGTACGGCGGCGGGGCGGTCGTCTGGCCGGTTGCCAGCGTCGTCAGCGCCAGCGCCAGACCGCAGAATCGGTATGCGTTACGAAACATTCCCTGCAGCTTCCCTGGCAAGGTCGGCGGCTGCCCCCGACGTGGCTTCCAGCAGCGCCTCCAGCGTCGTCGTACACGCGGCCGGGCCATGCTCCATCAACTCGTCGAAGCTATACCGCCCTGTCGCCACGGCGATGGTCGGCAATCCGTTCAACCCTGCCGCCTCGACATCGAAAGGCGTGTCGCCCACTACGCAAATACTGGGTTCCTGATCTGCATCGGTCCGTTCGCTTCGCAAAATCGCCCGCGCCTGCTCCGCCGCATGCGCAATCATGTCCGCCCGTATCTCGAACTGGTCTGAAAATCCTCCAAAGCTGAACCACGACCGCAGACCGGCGTTTTCAATCTTCAGCCACCCAATCTCTTCCAGATTCCCGGTGGCCACGCCCAGCAGGGCGCCCTTTTTCTGCAGATGCTCGAGCGTGGCTTCCACCCCCGGCATAATCGTGGGTTGCAGGTGCTGCCGGCGCTCCGCCACTTTTGCGCACATCTGCTTCAGAACCGCCTCGCGATGCGGTCGCCAGACTTCATCCGCCACCTTCGCCATGCGAAAGGCGTCCCGCAGGATGCCGGGATCGGTATTTCCCGCCAGAATCACCCCGTCCAGAATCAGATCGCGTCCCATCACGCCGCGCACGCTCTCGAAAAACGCGTCGAAATGCACCCGGTCTTTATGCCGCAGCAGCGTCCCATCGATATCGATCAGGTAGGCATCCTGCTCATCCCAGCGGAAGCCTTCCGAGAGGAAGACGCGCGGCTCGCCCGTAATGCTCATAGCTACAGGGTAAATGGCTGAGAAGAGGGCGTGCGCGGGCCGCGTGAAATGGCTGTTCCCACGACGCCGCCAATGCCGAAGGGCAGAGGGCTCCCCCGGGTTCGTATTCCAGGACTGGTTTTAATGAGTTTGCGTTAGTACTGCCGTCAGAACGCCGAATTTCAGCGCACAACCTGCTTTGCCGGGAATTCGGGACGCTCGCTGCGCGGCGGCCGCCGCAGCCCGCTGCGCACCTGCGCCGGGTCGATATCCAGTTCCGCCAGAATCCGGCTCAGCGTGTTGCGATGGACACCCAGTTCCTTCGCCGCCTTGCACTGGTTGCCGCGGTGGCCGGCAAGCACTTCAAGGATGAACCGGCGCTTGAACTCCCGCACCGCTTCGTCGTAGGTAATGCCGCCCGCGTGCATCTGGGTTACAAGGTTGTCCAGCTCGCGTTTCACAGGAACCTCTTTCCCGATCCCGGTCCTTGCCGGGCCAACGTTCTTACTACACGGCCGGCTTCAGCCAATCCGGCTCCGCCTTCCGCAGCACCACCACTCCGCTCCGGATCCGATCTCCCAGGTCGGATGGAGTTACCACTGCGGCCTGTCGCGCCATGGTCAGAAATCCAGGAGCGAAACGCGACTGCCGGAACCATGTTGCTTTCGGCCAGAATGCGGCAATCACCATCACCGCGATCGTGACCAGGGCGCATCCCTTCACAAATCCGAACGCCGCACCCGCCAGACGATCGGCCCAACCCAGCCCCACCGACTTCACCGACCATCGCACAATCCTGCCGGCCACTGCCGCAACGATCATCACGCCCAGCACAACCGCCACAAACGACAAAACCTCAACCAGACTGCGGGAGCGAATCCAGGTCCCGAACCACGGCATCAGCCTCTGATAATCCCAACTGGCCAGCAGAAGCCCCAAAATCAGCCCGGCCAGCGAAAAAACCTCAACAATCAAACCCGTTTTGGCCGCTGACAATACTGAAAGTACCAGAACAATCACAATCAGCCAGTCAACCATCGTCATCGTCTTGCTCCACTACACGGCCAGCGGCCGCCCTGTCAGCAATCGATACGCCTCCAGGTACTTCTGCTGCGTGCGGTTCACCACATTCTCCGGCAGCGCCGGCGCCGGCGCCAGCTTATTCCAGTGGATGCTCTCCAGATAATCCCGCACGTACTGCTTGTCGAACGAAACCTGCGACCGTCCCGGCGAATACTGCTCCCGCAGCCAGAACCGCGACGAATCCGGCGTCAGCACCTCGTCGGCCAGCACAATCCCCTGCGCCGTCTGTCCAAATTCGAACTTCGTGTCGGCCAGCAGAAGGCCCCGCTTCTCCGCATGCTCCGCGGCCCGGTTGTACAGCGCCAGGCTGATCTCCCGCAGCCGCTCCGCCGCCTCGCCGCCGATCAGCGTCACCATCTGATCGAAGGCAATGTTCTCGTCGTGCGTGCCGCGAAAGCTCTTCGTCGCCGGCGTGAAAATCGGCCGGCTCAGCCGATCGCCCTCCCGCAGCCCCGGCTCAATTTTGATCCCGCACACCATCCCCGTGGCCACGTAATCCTTCCACCCCGACCCCGAGAGATACCCGCGCACCACGCACTCCACCGGATACATCTGTGCGCGCGTCACCAGCATGGAGCGGTCCTTCAGCTCCTTGCGGTACTTCCACAGTTCCTCGGGGAAGTCCTTCACGTTCGACGCCACCAGGTGGTTGGGCACGATCTCCCGCAGCAGGTCGAACCAGAACAGCGACAGCTGCGTGAGAATTTTTCCCTTGCCTGGAATCCCCGTCGCCAGCACGTGATCGAAGGCCGAAATGCGGTCCGTCGCCACCATCAGCAGAGAATCGCCTACGGCGTAAATGTCGCGGACCTTGCCGCGAGCCACCAGTGTCAGATTGCGAAAATCGGTTTCGAGCAGCGCTTTCAATGCGACGAGCCTTCCCGCGGCGGCGAAGCTGCCTGCGAACTGTTGCCCTCTCTCAGCACTTCACCACCGATATCAAAACCAGGAAGGAGCAGAAGAGTGGACCGTACCGTCCCGAAGCAGATCATGGTCTCAAGCTGAAATCCGATTGTGCGATTCACGCCGTGCTTTGTCAACGGCGTGTGAACACTCGCTTTCATCGCGATTTCTCGCGGACTAACTCCGCTCGGCACGTGTGTCAAGGAAAAAGTTTTCTTCGCTGTTGTGTTTTGAAAATCGCGGCGCGTTGCAACCCGTGACTCCGACGCAAATGGCCCGGTTGCGCCACCGTCAATGGCGCTGCCGATAACAGAAATCCCGTAGGTTGCTATTGCCGATACGCGCTCGGCTTCGCCGCGATCCGCACGCCCATCCCGTTCAGACGGCTGCGCGCCTGCGCCGCTTCCGGTGTCTGCGGATACCGCCCGATCAGCGCGCGCAGATCCCGAATTCCGTTCTCTCTCTGATCGATGGCCAGCTCCGCTTCGCCCTTGCGCAGCTGCGCCGCCGGCGCCTTTACGTTGCCCGGAAACTGCGCCAGCACCTGCGCGTAGGCCTTGATCGCGTCTGCGTATTTTCCCTGCCGGTACGCGATCTCTCCCAGATAAAACTGGGCGTTCCCCGCCAGATCGTCCTGCGGATAGTTCTTCAGCACGTCTTGGAATTCTCCCTCTGCCAGATCATTCCGCCCCGCGTTGTAGTCGCGCAGAGCTCCCTGGTAGAGATCGTTCACCGGCGGAGCCTGCGGTTGCGGCGGCGCGGTCGGCTGCTGCGTCTGCTCCGGACCGCCCATCGCTCCCGGCTGCCCCGGCTGCCCGGTCGCTCCCGGCTGCTGCGCACCGGCCGGCGCCGTGTTGACGTTCTGCAGCTGCGACTGAACCGCCTGCAAATCGGCGGTCATCTTGTCGATGCGCGACCGCAGCGCGTCGATGGAATCGTTGATCCCCTGCATTTGCGTCGAGAGCTGGTCAATCTTGCCCCCGCCCGACTCGTTCTGCGTCTGCACCTGCTGCTGCAGCGTCGTCACCGTCGAACTCATTCGGTTCACGCTGTCGGCCATCTGCTGAATCACGTGATTCAGCACGCTCAGCTGCTGGTCCTGGGTCTGCTGCAGATGCTGCAGAGAATCCTGCAGCTGCTGCACCTGGGTCTGCAGCTGGATGATCTCTTTGGAAACTGCATGTGCCTGGGGGGCGGCCGCAAAAAGTAAAAGCCCGCCTGCCACCGTGAGTGAAGCCACAATCGTACGCATGGAACTTATCCCCGCTGGAGCGCAGGATGCGCTCCCTTCATTATTACAGGGCAGGAGCGCTGTCGCGACCCTCACTTGCGTCCGATTCCAATCCCCAGGGTACCTCGCGGCGCAAAATGAAGAGCCCCGAACCGCAGCCATCGCCGCGCCCCGAGGCCCCCCTGTTGCCCAATTGCCTGTTCCCTGTCCTTATTGATCCAGCGTGAACTGCGCCCGCCGGTTCTGCTGCCAGCAGGCTTCGTTCTGCTCGGTGCAGAACTGCTTTTCCTTGCCGTAGCTCACCGTCCGCAGCCGGTCCGGACTCACGCCCGCCGTCACCAGCGCCTGCTTCGCCGCGTTCGCGCGGTTCTCGCCCAGCGCCAGGTTGTACTCCGTCGAGCCGCGATCGTCGCAGTAGCCGCCGACCACCACCTTCAGGTTTGGATGCTGGTTCAGGAAAGAGGCGTCTGCCTGGATCGTCGACTGCGCATCCGACCGCACGTCATAGCTGTCGTAGTCGTAGAAGATCGGCTTCACGTTCTGTTCGAACGCGTTCTCGTCGATATTCGACTCACTCGGCGCCGTAGGCGCAGGCGCAGCCGTATTCACCGTCACCGTTGCCGTGGCATCGGCCGATCCGCCGTCGCCCTGCGCCACCAGATGGTAGCTGGTGGTCTGCGTCGGACGCACCGACTGCGTGCCCGAAGAGGCAACCGTTCCCAGACCCACAATCGACACGTTCGTCGCATCCGTCGTCTGCCAGGTCAGTACCGCCTGGTCGCCGGGATTGATCGAAGTCGGGTTCGCCGTGATCGTCGCCGTCGGCGTCGCTGCTGCCGGGGGCGGGGCGGGTGGAGGCGGAGGCGCCGGGTGCTTCTTGTGGCATCCCGCTACCGTCAGAATCGCCGCGAGACTTGCGGCCACAACCAGAGTTTTACGATTCGAATAGTGCACGTTCCTCCTCCTTAAGGGAGCATGATTGAGTTCGGCCAAGGCAAAGCAGGACGGGACGCCGCCCCGCAACTACTGCAACTCGTCACTTCCAGCTCCAGTCCGGCTGCGTATTGCTGCCGTCCCCATGCGTGAGCTGTTGCTGGTCGGTCCCGTCGGCCAGCATCATCCAGATTTCTGTGTGTCCGCCCTGTTGCCGCTGGAACACAATATGCCGGCTGTCCGGCGACCATGACGGGAAATCGTTCGCACCCGAATCGTGCGTCAGCTGCGTCCAGCGCTTGCTGGCAATGTCCATGATGTACACGTCTTCGCCGCCCGGCGCGCCCGGCCCGTAGCTGCGGTTCCACGCGAAGGTCAGGAACTGCCCGTTCGGCGACCACGACGGCGACGTCGCATACCCGCCGTCCGTCATCCGCGTGATATTCGCCCCATCGGCGTCCATGATGTAAATCTGCGGAAGCCTCGTACGCCCGCTCACCCAGGCAATTTGCCCGTTTGTCTTGGGATTCCACACCGGCGACACATCCGGCCCGCGAAACGCCGTCAGCCGCCGCTCTCCCTGGCCCGATGGGTCCGTGACATAAATCTCCGGATCCCCCGACCGCGCCGATGAAAACGCCAGATGGTTTCCGTCGCTCGACCACGCCGGCGACAGCGTCGTGCCGCCCCATGCCGGGAACGCCACCAGCCGGTTCAGGTCCAGCGAGAACATCCGGATCGACCACCCGTTTTTCCCCAGCGAGCTGAACGCCACCTTTGAATTGTCCGGCGATACCCGCGGCGACAGCGAGATCGTTCCCAGATGCGTCAGCTGCCGCGGGTTCATCCCGTCGTAATCCATTACCCAGATTTCTTTGCTGCCGCTCCGGTTCGACACGAAGTAAATCTTTGTCTCCGCGATCCCCGGAATGCCGCCCAGCGTCTGGATAATCTCATCGGCGAAGCGATGCGCAATCTGCCGCGCGGCTTCCACCGTCGCCGTATCGCCATACTGTTTCCCCAGCACCTGGGGATTCGTCGTGCTGTGCGTGTCGAACAGGAAACCCTGCACGTTCACCCGCCCGCCGTTCACCCCAAGGTTTCCAAACGCCACCATCGCCGCGTTCGACGGCTCCGCCGACCACTGCGCCACCTGCATCTCCTGGGGCGTGCCGGGCGTCGTGTTCGGAATCATGCTCTTCGACACAACGTCGAAAATTCCCGCGTAGCGAAGATCGTTGTAGAGCGTCTGATCGAATGCCGACTTCATCCCCGCCGTCTGCGTATCCGCGGTAGTCGCCTTAAAGTCCGCAGCCGCGATCCGGATCTTCGACACGCCCAGATTGGTTCCCGTACGCACCCAGTCCTGGGCCTGCGCGCCCGGCTCCGGCGCAACCGCAAAACCAAAAAGAAGAAGAAGGCAAAAACAGACAGATTTCCGTGGCGAGCTCAAAGTCATTCTGGATCCGTTTCCATGGGGAAAATGAATGAAGTCCTGCGCGATTCAGCTTCGGCCGGAACGACCCGCCACCTTCGCCCTCCGGATAGGGAGGGAAGAGCCAGATTGGATGAACAGTACAGGGGCACGTCTGAGCCGAACGCCGTCCTGGTTCAACTCAATTCATCGCGACGGCTGATCGTAGGTAAAAGTGTACTCCACTGAGACGCTCGAACCTGTGTACTGACTAGGTAACGGTCCAAAGCTTTGCACCCTCTGCACTGCATGGGTCGCGGACCCATTCAGCGTCGGAGAAGTTGCCGGCTGCACGATCCGGATATTACTGACGGAACCATCCCGCCCGATCGTGAACGTCACGCTCACCTGGGTCCCATACGCCGTGTGCGAGTCGATCTCCTGCGTGAACCAGTTCTCGCTCACCTTCCGCGTGATCAGATCCACATACCACGGGAACCGCGACGCAAAATCCCCGCCCGTTACCGACACCGGACTGTTCGTCCGCCCCGGATTGATCGCGTGCGCCAGCTGCGTCGGCGGCGCTTCGCCATAATTGGCCACGTTCCTCTGGTTCGTCGCCTGCGCGTGCTGCGGCGACTCCTGATGCGGCTTCTCCGCCGGCCTTAGCTTCGGCTTTCGCTCCGCCAGCGGAATCGCGTCCGGCTGCTGCACCGGAATCGTCTCCTTCGTCGGCGGCGCCGGCGTTGGGCTCGGCAGCTGCGTCGCCAGCACGTTCGGCGTCGGCGGCGTCACCTGCGGCAGCGGAATCGATGGCGCCGAGCTCACCAGGTTCGCCTGGATCGCCCCCGGCGGCGCATTGTTCCCCCACTCCGTCCCGTGGAACCGCCCGTTCACCCACATCAGCACCGCCATCAGGCCCACCAGGCCCACATGCAGCACCACGGACCCCGCCGCGGGCGGCCCAAATGGCTCCGGCTCGATATGAACAACAGGTCGACGCACTCGTTTCGATGTCTCTCCCTCTAGTTTGACGTGCCCGCGCCCTTCGCACAACCCGCAGCGGTCCTTTGGACCCCTCTTCCGCCCCCAGGGTTGCATGGATCGGCAACCATAAAGGGGAACCGGGGCGCGCCGGGAAAGTGCCTGGCTGCCTCGTCGGGGTGGCACCAGGGCTGGCGATGCCTGAAGCTTCCGTAGTAGGTTGAAGGGCGTGCTGCCCGTTAACCCGCCCGGTGAACGCCTCGGCAGAGAGAACGCAGTTCTTTCCGGCCGCGGCACTCGGTATTTCGTTCCGGACTTTGAGGGCTGCCTCTCCGTCAAAAGCGTCGTGAATGGCACCGCCGTTTGGGAGGCAGAGAATCGTCGCTTCAATCTGAACGAGGATTGCTGGCTGATTCTCAACGATCGTCAGCACTACTCGATCACAATTGACTCGTTCACCCCGGTCACCACATTCTGTCTGTTCTTCGAGCGCGGCTTTGTTGAGGATATCTATCGCACCAGTGTCACTTCGTGCGGCCGATTGCTCGATTCTCCGCACCTCGGATCAGCCGGAAAAATTACCTTCTTCACCCGCATCGAGCCCGGGGGCCCGCTCATGGATTTAGTGGGGCGCTTCCGCTCCGAGCTCACCGGCGGCGCAATGTCCCGCATCGAGTGGGATCAGGCGTTTCAGCAGCTCGGCGAATTTCTCATCGCCGAACGGAGCAGTGCACCGAGAGAAATGGCGCGCCTTCCCGCTGTGCCCCAGTCAACCCGCCAGGAACTTTACCGTCGTGTGCTGCGCGGCCGCGATTTCCTGCTTTCCTCCCTCTCCGACCCGATCCAGCTCAAAGACATGGCGGCAGCGGCGTGTTTGTCGCCCTTTCATTTCCACCGCAGCTTCACTCGAACCTTCGGCGAAACGCCACACCGCTATCTCACCCGTCATCGGCTGCAAAGAGCCGCCAAACTTCTGCGGAAAGCTGAATCGAGCGTCACCGAGGCTTGTCTCAGCGCAGGCTTTGACAGCGCAGCCTCCTTCACGAACCTGTTCAGGCGGCGCTATGGAGTTCCGCCAGGCAAATTTAGCAAGATTCAATAAGCAACTACGACGAAGTCTCTTTAGGCTGCAAGCCATGAGCCGCAAATTACTGCTGATCTTCTGCTCGATGCTTGCACTGAGCGGCCGCCGCGCAGCTTCCCGGACGCGGAACCGAAACCATTCACAGCATCGCGCACGTTAAGCCAGGACACGAGGCGGAATATGCCCAACTGACTGCGAAAACCTGGGCGTTGTATACCCCTATCGGCCTCGTCCTCGACCACCCCCACGTCCTTCTCCGCGGTGCTGACGAGAAAGGCCGGCCCTATTTCGTGGAGGTCTTTACCTGGAAAAGTCCGGATATTCCGGATCACGCGCCGCCACAGGTCAAAGCGATGTGGAAACAACTGGAGCACGCCTGTGAGCCTCGCGATGGCCGCCCCGGCATCGACTTTGACGCCATGACGCCTGTCGTTCTGAACCAGGCCGGATGCGCAGAAGTTCGTCGTCGGTACCCGTCACACTTGCCGCCCCGTCTCGGGCCGTGGGACTTGCAGGCCAACGAAAGCCTCCCCCGCACTCGTTTGCTCCCGACGCAATTCCCCTGCCGCCCCCTTGCAGCACAAGCAAGGGTCTCCCTCCGCCGCGAGCCTCTTCCGCATCCCATCCAGAAGACGCAAGAGGACGAAAAAATACCCTGGAGGGTTTGTTATGGATCATCGTGTGCGCCGCGGCGAAATCCGCGAAGATCAGGTCACTTCATTTCTCGAAAAACAGTCTGCGCAGGCGCCGTCCAGCTTTTGGCTGGCTGCCTCCGTTAGCTCCATGATTGCCTCGCTCGTGTGCAAGGCCACGGGAAAAGACCACGCTGCGCTGTTCGTCGGTCAGTGGGCCGCACCGTTTCTCCTCATTGGGATCTATAACAAAATGGTCAAGCTTCACGGTTCCGATGCCAACGCCGAATCCGACCGCTCAGGCATGGCCGCATAGCCAGCCTGCACGGGTAGTCATCAGTTTTAGGGCTGCAGCGCAGGTCGATCAGGGCGCGCAGCCCTGCGAAGAGGGAAGTCCGCTTCGAAGCCGATCTGGCCGCCGATCCTCGGGCTGGCGACATGGCTGCCACCCAGTAGAGCGAAGGTCACGGCGAAGCGAGTGGTGAGCTGGTACCAGCCTCCGGCAAGGCCCTGGAGCTGGTCTTTGCCCAGACTCTTGTTATCGGCAACGGCGCCATACGCCTCCGTGCCCAGAGTCATGCGCGGACTGAAGTCGTGCTGCAGGGAAAGGCCGCCCGTGTAAACGTGGCCGCGGGTGTTCTGGGTGCCCAGAACGCCGGTGCTGGTATTGCCGGCGAACAGGAAGCCGAAATTGGCGTTGACGCGCGTCTTGTCCGAAAGCGCTTCCTGTGCGATCGAGTTCAGCCAATAGTCGGTGAGGCCGGAACCGAGCTGTTGCCGCTCATCTCCTGTCGGGAATTCGATATACAGACTCGCAGAAAGAGCCGGGACGCTAAGAGGCCGGGCGGCCTTGCGGAAGTTCCATTTGATGCCCAGGTCGGTATCGCCCGGCCCGCTGGATGTTGTGGATCCGGGCGCGCGGTATATCGCCAGCAAGGGTGCGTCAAGGTCCAGCTCCAGCCCATGCGGCAGCCCATAGTTAAACTTGTAGTTCAACGTGTTCTGGCGAAGATTGGGATATTGAGCGGACTGCAGGCTGTCGAATTCGTCGAAAGACTCGAAGTGCAGCGTCCCCTCGCCGGTGACGTCGGCATTGTCCGTGTAAAATGGCATTTGTGCCCGCACAAGCCCCGCGTTTCCCACTGCGCATAGAATCAGCAGCACGATTCGGCTCAGGCGGCTCACGCCGATACTCTAAATGGACCGTTTCTTCGTTCTGTAAATGCGGTGTGCCAGTTTCGCCATGGCCCCGGGGAACCTGCGCACAAAACGCAGTTTCCCGCCCCTTTCCCCCTCTTCCGCGCATTGACTCTGCCCCCGAATTCCCGTATTCTTAAGTCCTTGCGCAGTGTGCGTCTTCTTGCCTGTGCGTTGCTGCCGGGCGGTTGACGGACGAATCCGGACAATCGGGGTTGCACGCCGGTCGGATTCGACAGTTCTGCGCCAACTCACGCGAACAGCTTTCAGGGAACCGCGGAAGAGTTCTAAAGCCGCGGAAACGAAATCGCGTGGGCGTTTCTTGAAATCAGGTTCAGCGTACGACCAGGAGAATAGAACACCGATGTCCACCTTTATTCCGAGCGGGCTCGAAATCGACCGCAAGTGGTTCGTTGTCGATGCCAGCGGTAAGACCCTGGGACGCCTCGCCACCGAGGCCGCCAGCGTGCTGAGCGGCAAGAGGAACCCGAAGTACACCCCGTTCCTCGACATGGGCGACCACGTCATCGTCATCAATGCCGCCAAAGTCCGCCTCACCGGGCTCAAGAGCGAGAGCAAGCAGTATCGCCGCTACACCGGCTTCCCCGGCGGCCTGCGCGAAGAGTCCTTCGTTCGCCTCATCCAGCGCCGTCCCGAGAAGGTCATTGAAGAGGCCATCAAAGGCATGCTCCCCAAAACCAAACTCGGCCGCAAAATGGCCACCAAGCTCAACGTCTATCGCGACGACAAGCACCCCCACGCGGCCCAGAAACCCCAGCCGCTTGAAATTACGGCATAGGGAAGAACTCGGGCAAGGTTCAGCCGTGCCGAGCAGGAATAAGAAGGTTTCGTAACAGGGCACGACTTCAGTCGTGCCGAACAGGGCACAAAAACCAGGGGCTTTAGCCCCTGAGGTTTTCGAAAAGGTCTAAGGAAAACGAATGGCAGATCTGGTTCAGTACTACGGCACGGGACGGCGCAAGTCGGCAATCGCCCGCGTCTTCCTTCGCCCCGGCAGCGGCGAGTTCAAAGTCAACGGCAAAGCCTTCGACACCTACTTCGTCACCGAGCAGCAGCGTGTCGCCGCCAAAAAGTCGCTGGTCATCAGCGATACCGCGGCCACCTTCGATGTGGTGACCACCGTCTCCGGCGGCGGCGTTGCCGCCCAGGCCGACGCGGTCAAAATGGGCATCGCCCGCGCCCTGCTCCAGTTCAATGCCGAGCTGCGCAAGACCCTCAAAGCCGAGGGCCTGCTCACTCGCGACGCCCGCGTGAAGGAACGCAAGAAGTACGGCCAGAAGGGCGCACGCAAGAGGTTCCAGTTCTCGAAGCGCTAAGCGCCTCGAGCCGCCAGTCTCCAGTGGTCAGTCCCCAGCCCCGTGCTTTTGCTGGGGACTGGCGACTCAAAACTGGCAACTGATTTTAGGTTGTTCAATCTGCCCGCACCGCGGGCATCAATTCCGGCCCGGTAGCACCGCCCGGAATGCAGTCCATAAAGGAGGCTGTTTGGCCACGATCACCATGAAGGAACTGCTCGAAGCGGGAGTCCACTTCGGGCACCAGACCAAGCGCTGGGATCCCAGGATGAAGGAGTACATCTTCGGCGAGCGCAACGGTATTTACATCATCGACCTGCAGAAAACCCTGAAGATGTTCAAGGAGGCGTCGAAGTTTGTCACTGAACTCGCCACCCAGGGAAAACTCCTTCTGTTTGTCGGCACCAAGCGCCAGGCGCAGGACGCCATCGCTGAAGAAGCCACCCGCTGCGGGATGTTCTACAT
Source organism: Acidobacteriaceae bacterium (assembly GCA_035656855.1). Taxonomy (GTDB): domain Bacteria; phylum Acidobacteriota; class Terriglobia; order Terriglobales; family Acidobacteriaceae; genus Palsa-343. Next base: position 66,302 of record DASRRO010000015.1, read on the forward strand.
CAACAACCGCTGGCTGGGCGGCCTGCTGACCAACTGGGTGACCGTGCAGAAGTCGGTGAAGCGCCTTCAGGAACTCGATGACATGGCCACTGACGGCCGCTATGACCTCCTCACCAAGAAGGAAGTCATCCGCCTCGAACGCGAGCGCAAGCACCTCCAGGCGAACCTCGCCGGCATTAAGAACATGCGCCGCCTCCCCGACGCCATCTTCGTCGTCGACTCGTCCAACGAAGCCATCGCCGTCAAGGAAGCTCGCAAGCTCGGCATCCCCGTCGTCGCCGTCGTCGACACTAACTGCGACCCCACCGTCGTCGACTACGTGATCCCCGGCAACGACGACGCCCTCCGCGCCATCCGGCTCTTCACGTCGAAGATCGCCGACTCGGTCGCCGAAGGCGCTGCCGCCCTGAATGATAAGCAGTTTGCGGCGGAGGGTGCTGGTGTCACCGCCGACCTCCAGGCCGTAGCCGCTCCTGAAGCCGAGCCTGTTGCCGAAGTGGCCGCAGCCGCGCCCGAAGCCGAGCCCGTTGAGGTCGTCGATCTCGAAGCAGCCCTCGGCGGCGGCATCCGCAAGGCCCCCGCCATCGTTGCTGCCCTCGACGAAGCCGAGGCAGCCGAAAGCGGTTACTGAGAACCAGGGCCAGACGGTCCGCGATCGCGAGAAGCGTGGCTGCCGTCGAGAGCCACGCTTTTTGTGTCTAATTCGATCCGCGCTGCGTTGACCTCACCGTAACGCGAATCATGAAATTCTGAAGCTGAGGAAGAAGGAATCAAGGATGTCTACGGTGACTGAGAAAATCGACGCCAAGCTGGTCAAAGAACTCCGCGAAAAATCCGGCGCCCCCATGGGCGACTGCCTCAAGGCCCTCCAGGAAACCAAAGGCCACATGGAAGACGCCTTTGTCGTCCTGCGCAAGCGCGGCATGGCCTCCGCCCAGAAGAAAGCTACCCGCTCCACCAACGAGGGAGCGGTTGGCCAGTACATCCACGCCGGCGGCAAAATCGGCGTCCTCGTCGAAGTCAACTGCGAGTCCGACTTCGTCGCCCGCACTGAGGACTTCCAGGAACTCCTCAAGGACATAGCCATGCACATCGCTGCCACCGACCCGCGCTACATCCGCCGCGAAGACGTGACCGAAGAAGATCTGGCGCGCGAGAAGGAAATCTATCGCGCTCAGGCTGCGGCCACCGGCAAGCCCGCCCCTGTCGTCGAAAAAATCGTCGAAGGCAAAATGAACAAGTTCTACGAAGAGGTCTGCCTGCTCGAGCAGCCCTTCATCAAAGAACAGTCCGTCTCCATCAAGGACATCATCGCGACGAAGGTCGGCAAGCTCGGCGAAAACATTACGGTGCGCCGCTTCGCCCGCTTCAAGGTAGGCGATCCCGCCTGGACTGTCGCCCAAACCAAACTGGTCGAAGAAGCACCCGCCGAATAGCAGTATCGCCATCCACACAGAGAGCCCGGTCATCCGACCGGGCTTTTATGTGCGATCGTGCCCCCGCCAGCAGGGCTCTTCGCCAAACTCCGTCTCGGACGTGCAAAACCAAAAGCGCACGCCCTTCCCCGGAGTTTGGCTCGTCCGTGCGCTGCGCTTGCACGGACCGCCCCTGAGCCCCACGCCTAACCCCTGCCCCTCAACTCCGGATACCGCCCAAAAATCCGTCTCTGATCCTCTTCCGGAAGCTGCCCCAGCCGCATCGGCTTGTCCTGCTTGCGCGTCCCCTTTTCATTCAGCACGTTCATCAGGCTCCACTCCCGCTGCAGCCCCTGCGGCTCGTGCGCCGGAAGATCGTACCGCGTGAAGTCAATCGCCATCCACGGGCTGTCCTTTTCCCAGTTGTGCAGCAGCGCCAGCCGAAACTCCTGGTTCATGAACCAGCGAATCTCCAGCTCTCTCTCCGAACCCGGAGCGCCTGTGCCCTTCGCGTCGAACCGATAATTGATTCGGTCGTTGTTACGATAATGACGCCGCCACTCCAGCCCAAACTCTCCCTCGGTCATCACCCGCGTATCCGGCCAGCGCTCCCGCACCGCCTCCAGCCACCACGCCAGATCCTCATCGTGCCCCAGCGACGTCTCCCAGATCCCCGTCACAAATCCAAACCCGTTCAGCGCGTGTCCTGCATCGAAATGCATCGCAGTCGTCGCCATCATCTCGTGCCGCCCCACCGCGACGCCCAGATCCTGCACCGTCTCAATCGGCCCCACGCCCATGCGGCTGTTAAATCCGCCCTCAAACCCATTGCGCCGCGCCGAAAGAAAATCGCACGTCCACCCATCCAGGCACACGCAGTCGATAAAATCCGCCGCCCCCTGCGCCGGCTTCAGATAATGCTCGCGGCTGGGATAGTACGGATAGCAAATCCCGCCATCCCCGTCCCCGTTGTCGATGCCGTGCTGGCTCCAGATCTGTCCCTGGCAGACGTGGATGCCCTCGTCCAGAGCCAGCAGCCGCTGATTCTCCGCATCCATAAACCCCGCCACCAGCGACTGCGGCCGATACCCCCCGCCCACCATCGCCGACACCTTCCCCAGCGCCTGGTGGATCGTCACCCGAATCTGCTCGCGCGTGTTGTACATCGGCGCGAAATACCCGCCGGGAATAAACGTGATCTCGTCGCCATACCGCTCGTGATACGAAGCCAGCAGCCGCCGCGCCTCCTGGTACTCGCGCCGCGCGTCGAGCAGCGCCAGCCAGCTCACCGCCCACGTCATCCGCCCGCCAGGACACCCCCGGCCAAACGCCTCCCGCCGCGAACGAATATGCGCCGGACTATTCAGCGAAGCCTCATCCTCCCCAATGGAACGGTTAGGCGAAACCTCAATCTGATTCACCCGCACCACGGAGACGTGGGTCAAAAAGCGTCCGGTGAAGGGAACTGAAGCCGCACTGCCCCGTCCGCCCGCTGCCTCACGCGCCAGGGCCGTCGTGAGTGGATCGCCCACCAGCCCCGCTCCTCGCGCCCGCGCCGCCGCAAGAGCGGCCGACCCGGCCGCCCCCCAAAGAAACGCCCGCCGATTCCAGAAAGATCGCATGCTCCTCTTCTACTACGACCGCCGTCCCCATCAGGTGCCGCAAAGCGGCACGACAGAGAAAGAGCGGGTATTACGACCGCCGTCCCCATCAGGTGCCGCAGAGCGGCACGGCTAAGAAAGAGCGGGTATTACGACCGCCGTCCCCATCAGGTGCCGCAAAGCGGCACGGCGGAGAAAGAGCGGGGCTTCAGCCCGCGTCAGCGGTCTTCAAAGACGGGGCCTTCAGGCCCGGCGCACTGCAGCGCCACTCATTCTGGGTGCCCCATCCTTGTTCGCCCGCTTTTGGCGAACAGGGTGGGATCCTTCTTTCCTCACAAAATGTCATCCTGAGCGGAGCGCCGCCCAGACTCTCCCCAGCGGTGCACGGTGCCCGCCGGCGCGGAGTCGAACGGACCCCCGTAGCAAAACGAACTGTCCGCGCCAACCAGAATCTCCGCGCGGAGGGAATCGGTCGCGTAGCGGCCGAAAAGGCCTCAAGTGTCAAAGAAAGGAACCATGTGGCACCAACAAGCGGTTCAGAGCCTGTCCTGAACGCGATGTGGAGGTACCGACCTTTCTCAAGGAGGTTGTTACGCGCGAAGTACAAAACCTGGTGGGGATGCCGGGCCTTTTCCGTAGTAAAGGACGGATCCGCAAGTAACG
>DASRRO010000016.1:0-63937 GCA_035656855.1 Acidobacteriaceae bacterium
CAAGGCTTCGGTCAGGCTCCGGGATGACATTATCGCCAATGTTGGCAAGCGGGTTTCTGTGGAAGGCATAGCCTATTATCGGAAAGATGCGCCGTTCCCCCATCAGGTCGATGTATCAAATATCGTTCCATTTCCCCCAGACAGTGAATTGCCGCGAATGAGCGACCTGCATGGAATTGCCCCGGGAGCCACAGACGGCAAAAACCCAGAGGATTTTGTTCGAGAGCTGCGGGATGCCTACTGGTAGACGATATTGCTGGGATTCATGTGTCTTCATATCGCTGCTGACTAAGCTGGGCAGAACAGACGAAGAACTTGCTCACCTGGTGGCGCTGGAAACCCTGTGCGACGACGGGGATGTCTACATATTTACCCCATCGATAACCTTGATCGAGGTACTGGCCTGCAAACTTACACCAGAGCAGGAGACTCTCTTTCAAGGAATGTTGCAGAGGTCCAACGTTGAAGTGGTCAGTGTGTCGCGTCGCATCGCCACGATTGCCCGTGAGATCAGGAACCACTACCGCATGATTGGCGAAGAGATTGCGGTACCGGATTCCATTCACATCGCTACCGCCATTCACTTCGGAGCGACAGCGCTACACACCTATGATGGCTGCGGGAAGAGAAAGAGGAAGATGGACCTCCTCAGTTTGCCCGTCCCCATTATCGGAAAATATGATTTGACGATCTGCAAACCGACACCACCACCTGAGTCCACTCCAGAGATAAAGGAATTAATTACGGAATTGAGGACCCCGTCTCTTTTTGAGCGTATGGAAGCGGGAGAGTACGAGGAGGGGAGCGCGATGCCGTCAACAGAGGGGGGAAATTAAAGGGGCTGAGCGACTTTTTACATCAGCTCAACCCCCGTCGAGATCCGCAGGCTAAAAGCCAGTGGAATCTAGATCACACTTCTGACTAGAGCAAGCTTAGATCACCATGGTGGGTTTGTCAAGAACAGGGCTCAGCGCGGACCCGGCCAGACTCGAACTGGCGACCTCAACTTTAGTCAGAAGTGCGCTCTATCCACTGAGCTACGGGTCCATGGGCATTATACGGCTGCTGACTCATTTCCTCCGAACCAGGGTGGTCAATCATTGCACTCAATCATGGGAGTATTCAGCTGTCTGCTGACCTAGTGATCGTGTCCCTTCGGTGAACAAGGATGAAATCCTGCGGTGGGGAAGCGGGCTACCGGTTCTCGCCAGTTCTTGCGAACTCCACCGGCGGCCTGCGGCAGCAAGGAGCGGCCCTGTGGGCCGGACTTTTTCCACGGGCTGAAGCCCGTGGCTTTCTCCGGATCCTCGCTGCGCGAGGATGAGGTACCTGCGCGCAGACCAATACAACCGCAGATCCTTCGCTCGCTTCGCTGCGCTTTGCGAACTCAGGATGACATCATCGTTTGTTCTGGCTTTGGTTCTTGCGCGAAGCGCGGCTGCCTGGACCCATTCGACTCGTTCGCTTTTGCGAACTCGCTCAGAGCAGGTTCAAGTCCTACTGCACGGGGAGCTGGAGGTCGGGGTCGGGGGAGTCGGTGTTCGTCGGGCGGGAGGCGAATTCTCTTTCGATGCGCTCGTTGATGCCGGCCTGGGCGAATTCTGCCGCTACTCTTATGCCGTTCATGACGGCGCGGTCGTTCGACGATCCGTGGCCGATGATGCAGACACCGCGAACGCCGAGGAGCGGGGCTCCGCCGTATTCCGACGGATCGAGGCGGCGGCGGAAGGCATTGAAGGCCTTGCGGGAGAGAAGGGCTCCCACCTGCGCTGTCACGGTCTGGGTGAGGGAGGCTTTGAGCATCTCGCGTACGAGGCGGCTCATGCCTTCAGAGGTTTTGAGGGCAACATTGCCGACGAATCCGTCGCAGACGATGACGTCGCAGGCGCCGGAGTAGATGTCGCGGCCTTCGACGTTTCCGATGAAATTGATGGGGAGCTTTTTGACCAGCGCGGTGGCTTCGCGAGTGAGCTCGTTGCCCTTGCTTTCTTCTTCGCCGACGGAGAGGATGCCGACGCGGGGGCGGGGGATGCGGAGGACGGAGCGCGCGTAGAGCTCGCCCATGACGGCGAACTGTTCGAGGTTTTGCGGTTTGCAGTCCACGTTGGCGCCGACGTCGAGGACGACGGAGGGGGAGCCGGCGAGAGTGGGCATGACGATGGCGAGTGCGGGGCGGTCGACTCCGGGGAGCGCGCCGAGGACCATTTTGGCGGTGGCCATGCCGGCTCCGGTATTGCCGGCGGTGAAGAAGCCGGCGGCGCGCTTGTCCTTGACCATTTTGAGGCCGAGGCGCATGGAGCTGTTGCGCTTGGTGCGGACGGCGTGGGCGGCCTTCTCGTCCATGGAGATGAACTCGTCGGTGTGGACGATTTCAATGGGGAGACGATCGCCTTCGAGGGCGATGGAGAGATGGCGGCGGAGGATGGGCTCGGGTCCGATGAGGTGGACGCGGACGCGGAGGGTGCGGCAGGCGAGAATCGCGCCTCGGATTTCAGGCTCGGGGGCCTTGTCCGAGCCCATGGCGTCGAGAGCGATGTCAATGAGCATGGGCAGCTAAGAAGCGGCGAGCGATGGGCCGGTCAGCGACAAGCCTTTCAGCGGTAAAGCGGTCAGCGATGGGCCGGTCAGCGATACAGCGGTCAGACCAGCGTTGGCTATCACTTGCCGGCTTCCTTAGTTTCCAGGATTTCGCGGTCCTTGTAGTAGCCGCATTTGGGACAGATGTGGTGAGGCCGCTTGCGCTCGTGGCAGTTGGGGCACTCAGAGAGAACCACGCCGGTGAGGGCGTCGTGGGCGCGGCGAGTGGAGGTGCGCCGTTTGGAATGGCGGCGCTTTGGGTTCGGCATAGCAGAATCCTTTCGGTCCCGGAGGGGCGGCGCAGATTAGGCGCGCGGGCCCAGCGGGTGAAAACTTAGCGGGGGGCTTTGTTGGCCTTGTCCGCTTCAGGACTGATCCGGCTGCGCAGGTCTGAAAGGGCCGACCACCGCGGATCGGAGGACTGGTCCTCACAGGTGCAGGGGTCGGTATTCAGATTGTGGCCGCAGTGCGGGCAAAGTCCTTTGCAGTCAGGGCCGCAAAGGGTTCGCGCGGGGAGCGACAAAAGCACCTGCTCGCGCAGAACATCTTCGAGCACCAGACCACCTTCCTGATAATAACCGATTTCAGTGTCAGGCGCGCCGAGTGCGCGGTCGGAGGGGCCAGCATCGACACCGAGGGGGCGGAAGAGGAGATCGAAGTCGCCGCTGAGCTCATGGCGGACGGGCTCGAGGCAGCGGGCGCAGGGGACTTCGAAGGTGCCGGACCAGTGGGCACGGGTGCGGATGTCGGCGACAACTTCTTTTGGGCCACGGTGCTCGCGGAGGAGCTCGGCGTTGCCCTGGACGGCGAGAGGGTTGATCTGGGTGGCCTCGTCGCCGAAGTCGATGGCGCCGGGCGGGAGGCTGACGTCGAAAGTGACCGGCTCGCGCTCGAGGTCGACCAGGGTGATGAGCATGAATACAGGGTACAGCGGTACAGGGTACAGCGGACAGCGGACAGGCCACAGGGAATACAGGGTACAGCGGATAGCGGACAGCGGACAGGCCACAGAGGCCACAGGGCACGGGCACAGGCCACAGATCGAAGCTCGTTGAAATTTGCGATGACAGGCAACAGCCTTAGTGGACGATGTTGAGGGCTATGGCGGGGGTTAGGGTTTCGGAAGAATTGCGGCCGGAGGGCGTGAGGCGGACGCCGAGGAGGATGCCGATGGTGGGTTTCCAGCTGTATTCGATCGCGGGGGCGAGATTCCAGGTGGTGCTGCTTCCGGAGTTGAGGAGGATGTCTGTTGCAGGCTGAGTGGGCGTGGGCGCGTTCGTCCCGGTGACGCGGGTGTTGCGGTGTCGCGCCAGGTGATGTCGGTGGCGAGGACGAAGCGGCGGGTGAGGCTGTACTCCCAGGCGTTGTCGATGTAGAGGGAGCTGCCGGGCTGGGCGGTGCCGCGGAATCCTGTGGAGGTGCCGTAGACGCTGGCGCCGGCGACAGGAACGTCGGCGGAGAAGGCGTCGGTGAGGTTGAGGCGCATGCGCATAATGCGGTGATCGGGGAGCCAGAACCAGGTTTGGGTGAGGAACTCAGGGGTGGTGGTGAAGGCTCCGGCGCCGGTGGCGCTGGTGGGGCGGTCGCCGAGGTTGTCGTAGCGGCCGGTGGGGAAGGTTTGCTCGACGGCGAGGGAGACGGTGGGCATCCAGCGACAGGGGCGGGATTGGGTGAGGCGGTGCTGGATCAGGAGACTGAGGTCGCCGCTGCGGGGGCCGGCGCTCGAGGGCGCGTTGGCGGCGGTGGTGTAGCCGAAGGTGGGGATGAGTCCTATACCTGTGGTGTCGGTGAGGGCGTAGATGAGATAGGTGAGGGAGCCGTAGCTGTTCTGGTGGGGCGCGCTGTGGCGAGCGCTGTTGGAGGCGAAGGCGCCGTCGGTGGTGACGTCGTAGAGGTAGGGTTCGATGAGCATGTGGCCGCGGGGCGCGGAGGCGGCGGTATTGGCGAGCATGGGTCCGGTGAACCAGGCGTCGGACATGGAATGGCGTTCGACGCAGGGGTTGGCGTCGTCGGTAGCGATGGGCGCGGCGGCAGCGGCGCGGGCGAAAAAGAGGCAGGCGACGAGAGCCGCCGCCTGCAGAGGGCCAAAAGGAATGCGGCGAGAATTCATAGCTCGTCGTGCGGGGTGGGCTACCGGTTCGCGGCGCGCAGAGCGGGCCTGCTGAAGCAGGGCTGGGGTTGCGGCAGAGTGGCGCGCGAGCGTGGAGAGAACCAGCGGAACGCGATGCAGGGAAATCGGGCGGCTTCGCGTGCGTGCAGAGTGGAACGAGATTCCAGCGGGCCGAAGCCGTCACCGCAGGGGATTTCGCGGGCATTGCCAGCCGGGGGGAGAGGCGTTGTTTTGTGCGCGGAGGTCATTGGGACTCCTTCTCGCTGACGCGGGTGTAGGTGTTGATCCAGTTGGTTTCCCAGGTTTGGCCGCCGTCGGCAGAGAAGGCCTGTTCCGAGCGGACTTCGTTGGCGGAAACGGGACCGATGCGGAAGCGGACGAGGATATTGCGGCCGTGGAAGAGCTCGGAGTCGTAGAACTCGCCCTGGCCGTCATGAAATTCGCCGACGGCGGGAACGCTGAGGACGGCGTTGTCGCTGGTGGCGAAGTGGATGCTCCACTGGTGCGCCTGGGGATCGTAGAGGCGCAGGGAGAGGAGCTCGAGATGGCCGGAGGATCCGTCGGCTTCGACTTCAGCGAGGTTGGCGCGGCCGTTCCAGATTTTGTGAGTCACGGTTGTGCCTTCCATCGTGGTCCACTCCGTAGAGCCGGTGAGGGGATGGACGAGGCGGCGGATATGCATCTTCCAGGAGCCGAAGTCGAAGTCGAAATCGTGCTGGCCGTCGCGGGTGTTGGCGGCGGGAGGCGGAGTGGAGCCGGGGGGCTGGGTGCTGGGGCGGCCAGGCTGGGGCTGTCCCCAAACGGCTTCGCTGGTGCGGGTCTGATTGGTAAGCCAGTTGATTTCCCAGGTTTGGCCGCCGTCGGGCGAGAAGGCCTGCTCGAAGTGCGGCGTGCCGGAGGCCATGCGTGTCCAGTCGAAACGGATGAGAGTGGTTTTGTGATTGATGGTGTCGGTGGTGTAGAAGTCGCCGTGGCCGTTGCGAAAGTCGCCGATCTGGGGCGGGTCGAGGCGGCCCACGCGGCTGTTGGCCCAGTAGAGGCGCCACTGGCGGGCATCGCGATCGTAGAGGCGCAGGGTGAGGCCTTCCATGTGGTTGCCGACGGAGCCGTCGAGTTCGATGGTGTCAAGCTGGGCGCGGCCGTTCCAGATCTTGTAGCAGGCGCCGGTGCCGCTCATGTCGGTCCAGTCGGGAGAACTGGTGAGCGGATGGAGCATGTAGTGCAGCTGAAAGGTGAAGTTCCCGAGAAGCGGATCGAAGTCGTGGGCGCCGTCGGCGAGAGTGGGTGGTGCGGCGACAGCGGCGGGAGCAGACTGCGCGCAGGCAGGAAGAGTGGCGCAGCAGGGAGCGAGCAGAAGAGACAAGACACTCAGACGCAAGTTCGAAGGCACGTGCAGTTCTCCAGTGGGGAACGTGGGCTTTCTGGGTGGTGAGCCTGTCTCCAGAGTGACGCCGATTGTGGTACGTCGACATAACCACTTTTTATATAACTGGAGATACCACTTAGAAGAGGGGGCGAGCCGCTGTGCCGACAGGCGTAACGCAGCAGCCTAGAGGACCGATTTTTCGAAGACGAACGAGGTTTTTACCTGGCGGTAGCCGTCGCGAAGATAGAAGCGGTGGGCGTCGGTGCGCTTGATCTGGGAGCGGACGCGGACGGTCGAGATGGACAGCGAGCGGGCCCAGTCCTCGACAGCTTCGCAGAGACGCTTGCCGACGCCGGAGCCGCGAGCGGAGTCGTGCACAACGAGGCCGCCGATGTTGACGGTATCGGGATCCTGCAGATGGCGCTCGATGACGGCATCGAGCCAGCCCACGAGGCGACCGTCGAGGACGGCGGCCAGAACGATGTGGTCGGGCGTGGCGGCGAGGGCTTCGATGCGGCGGCGGAGGTCGGCGGGTGAGGCGGGATAGCCGAGTTGGGCACTCAGTTCGGCAGCGGCGGGAGCGTCGTCGGGGGAAAGCGGACGGATGAGGATCGCGGCGAGGTCGAGCGCGGGCATGGCCGCATTATCGCGCCTCTCCCACTTCTGCCAACAGCGGGCAGAAATGGGGCGCCCGAGAAAGGGAGCAGGCCACAGGCCACAGAGATGGGGCGCATTCGAGTTCCGCTCTAGCTGGCCGCCAACGGGGGGCCGAGCAACTTCATGCCGTGGCTGGCGAAGAGGGCTGGGTCGTTGAGGGTGGCGCCGGGCTTTTCCGCTGTGCGAAAGAAATCTTCCATCTGACCGGCGGGGGTAAAGGCGATGAGCATGTGGCCGGGTGTTTCGCTGGTGACGGTAAAGGTGTGAGGCAGGTTGCGCGGGCCGAGGACAGAGTCGCCGGAGTGAAGCGCCACGCGACGGTCGCCGACCTGGAAGAGGAAGTCGCCGTCCATGACGTAGAAATATTCCTCCTGGGAGTAGTGCACGTGGAGAGGTGGGCCGCCGCCCTTGCGAAGGCCGGTGTGCTCGATGAGGAAGAGGGTACCGGCGGTTTCGCGGGGCAGGACCTTGAAGGAAATCGTGCTGAAGCCGAGGGAGTGATGCTCGCTGAGGCGGTCCTGTCCGTTGGGGATGAGGTGCGTTTCAGGGGCGGCCAGCGGAGCGGGGGCAGCTGCGAGGGCGCGGTCGATCAGCGTGAGTGGGAAAAGAGCGGCGGCGGACTGAACGAAGCGGCGGCGATGCATGCGGGATCCTCTTTCGCGATGACGGTCAGGGGCGATGTTCCAGGGCGAGTGCGGCGTAGGCGGTGGCGGCGTCGGTCATAAAGAGCGCGGGATCGCTGGCCGGGTCGCGCTGCTTGTTGAGGGAAGCAGCGGTCCAGGAGCCGTCGGGCTGCTGGTGGTTGGCGAGCCAGTCGAGCGCGCCGGCCAGGGTGGGGTCGCGGCGCGGGGTGATGTTGGCTTCGAGTGCGAGAGAGACGAGGCCGGTGGCGTAGCCATCGGAGGCAGACACTTGCGTTGTGTGATCGACGCGGACGCGCGGATCGAGCGAAGCGAGTCGAAAGCCGCCGTCGGACTGGCGTTGGGCGCGGAGTGCGGCAAGAAGCGACTGCCGTTCTGTGGAATTGAGGAGTGCGGGATCTTTCGCGGAGGCCCAGAGGATATAGATCTGGTTGAGCAACGGCTGCCCGGCGTAGTTTCTGCGGAGATAGTCGCGCAGGGCGGCGAGATGGGGCCGGGTCGCGGGCTCCTGTGCATAGCCGGGCAGGTTGGCGGCTTCAAGATAGAGGAGCGCGGCACCCTGATAGCCGGACTCGGAGGATTCCCATGGGCCGAGGCGAAAGTCCTGCCACTTCCAGGCGCCGGCGAGAGGGCCGGTGGATTCCTGGAGATCCCAGGCGTGGTCGAAGGCGGCGCGGGTGACGGAGCGGATTTGGCTCTGCGCTCGGTCGTAGCTGGCGAGGATGACGGCGTTGAGAACGGCTTCGGTGGCGTGGGATTCCGCGGTCTTACCGGCGCCATACTTCGAGTCGAGATAGAAGGGCGTCATGTCGGACCACTGGGTGACGCGCTTTTCGACACTGGCCAGCATGGTTTGTTCGGGCGGGGTGAGCGCGGTGTCGCCGGGCAACGCGGGCCGAACCATGGCGTACGGAACAACCGTGTGGCAGGAGATGCAGAGAGTGCCGTGATCTTTCCGGGCGCGCGGCCAGGCCTGCCACCAGAGCTCGCGGGCGTCGAGAAAGTGGGCAGCGGCTGGTTCATTCCATGAGGGAACCGCTGTGTGGGCGGCGCGGACCGTGGATGTGCGCGTCAGAAGCGCGACAGTGAAGAGGAGGGCCAGCGAACCGGCGGCGATACAAGTCCTCATGCGGCGACTCCCGGGAGGGGCGAGTGGGGGTGGCCCTCATCGTACCGCACGGACGGCGCGGTTCTCAGTAAATCCGGAAGTTGACTTCGATGTTGACTTCGACGGCGACGGCTTTGCCTTTGTAGAGGGCTGGCTTGAATTTGTACTGGCGGACGGCTTCCATGGCCTTCTCGTCGAGACCCATGCCGAGGGGGCGGACGACATGAACGCGCTGGGGATTGCCCTGCGGGTCCACGATGAGGCCGACGACACAGACGCCCTGATATTTGGCGCGGCGGGCTTCGTCAGAGAACTCCGGGTCGGGAGCGTAGACGAGGATCGGGTTGGAGACGCCTCCACCGACGTGGTAGATGCCGCCGCCATAGCCTCCGCCGGTGCCGGGTCCGATGCCGTTGCCATGGCCCGAGCCGATGCCGCTGCCATCGCCGGAACCGAATCCAGAGCCGGAGCCGCCGCCCTGGGAGAGCGTGACCTGCTGCGACTGCGGGATGCCGAGGTCGGGCATGTTGGTGGCGTCCGGCAGCTTGATGGGCGGCATCACGACGGTGGGCTCAACGGGGAGCTTCGGGTTGTCGAGGCGGAGAATCTGCGGTGGAGTGATTTGCGTCTTTGCGAACCTGGGGAGCTTGCCTTTGGAAGCCTCGAGAATCTCGTGATTGCCGCCGCCTCCGCCGCCGCCCATCGTTTCTTTGAGCGGGGAAGACGGAATGAAGGGAGCGACGTCGACTGTGGTGGCGATGAGCTTCTTCTGGACCTGGCGCATGTGCCACTGATTCAGCGCGAAGAGGATGATGAGGGCGCAGAGGACGGCGTGAGCGCCGAAGGAGAGCAGGCTGGTCCAGCGGGATTTGGTGGTGAATTGCAGGCTGGCGAAGGTGGGGACAAAGTCCTGGCCGGACGGGCGGACGATGGGTTCGGATCCTGACAAGGCCAGGCGCTGCTGGACGCCGGCGATCAACGTGGCCGGGGCGGCTTCGCGAGCGAGAGCGGCGGAGAGAGCGTGTTCGAGTTGGGCATCGGATTCGATCATGGGATTGGCGATGTCTCCCCTTCTCTACGCTGCCCGGAATTGAGGCGCTCGGCTGTGAGGGATGTCACGGCTGCTTTTCCTCAACTCCGGATTCGAGTTAGTGCCGGGCGGCGAGGGCCCGGGTAAGTTTTTCGCGCAGCAGAGCGAGGGTGCGGCGCAGGTGGCTTTTGACGGTGGCGACGGGCATGCCGAGGGCCTCCGCGATTTCGTCCGGCGTCAGGTCTTCCTGATAGCGCAGGACCACGACGGCGCGAGGTCCGGCGGGCAGGGAGCCGACCATCTGCCGGAGCTGGCGGTTGAGGAGCGGATCGCCGGGACTGGCGTCAACGGCCAGCGCGGGGAGATCCATGAGGCCGAACTCCGTGGGATCGGTCGCGACCTCGGGGTGACGGTCACGGTGGCGGATCCGGTCGATGGAGCGGTGCACGGTGGTTCGGCGGAGCCAGTGAAGGACGTGGTCGTCTGAGGCGAGCGCGTCGAGCTTCGCGTGCAGCTCCAGAAAGACATCCTGCGCGGTCTCTTCGGCGAGGAAGCGATCGGCGAGGATGCGCAATGCAATGCTGAAGACCATGGACTGGTGCTTCAGCAGGAGAGCGCGGAAGGACTGCTCACGAGCGTCGTTCAGGTGAAAACCCTGCCTTCAAACTGGTATACGCCGGCAGGGGTGGGGGAGGATGCAGAAAGTTGGGGACGGCCAGGAAACGAGTTACCGGGGGCGGGGTACTTTTGGGGTACTGGGTGGGAGGGACGGGTGGCGCCGGGATAAGGGGGGGACAGGCGCCAGGACATTTCGCGGGAACGGCGGCGCGGTGATCTTCGTAGGGAAGGAGAGCGGAGGGACGTATGGCGCGATTGCGGCAGGACCTTGTTCACAGTGTGCGGCGCCTGGCGAAGATGCCGGGATTTGTGCTGGCGGTCGTGCTCTCGATCGGGCTGGGGATTGGGGCGAACGCGACGATCTTCTCGATGGTGAGCCGGTTTGTGCTGGAGCCGCCGCCAGTGCGCGATCCTGGGCGGCTGATGATGCTGCACATGCTGCACGATGGCGACGCGTGCTGCAACAACTTTCCGTATCCGCAATATCAGGATGTGCGCGATGCGGCTCACTCGTTTTCGGGGGTGGCGGCGTATTACGAGCTGTTGCCTGCGTCGCTGGGACGGGCGGGAGAGCCGGCGCGGGTGTGGGGACAGGCGGCGACGGCGAACTATTTTGACGTGGCGCAGGTGCCAATGGCGATGGGGCGCGGCTTTGCGGCGGGCGAGGAGAAGCAGCAGGTCATCGTGCTGGGGTATCGGCTGTGGCAGCGGCAATTCGGGGCGGATCCGGCGATTGTGGGGAAGACGGTGCGGGTTTCCGGAAAGCCCTTTGAAGTCGTGGGCGTGGCGGAGCCCGGATTTCACGGGCTGGATCTGATTCTTGATCCGCAGTTCTGGGTGCCGCTGGGGAATGTGGAGGGTTTGGCGCCGAGTATTCCTTCGCGGGCGTCGCGGGAGAATCACTGGCTGGCGGTGATCGGGCGTCTGCAGCCGGGCGTCACGCGGGAGCAGGCGACCGCGGAACTGCACACACTGGCGACGAATCTGGCGGCGGCGTATCCGGCGACGGACAAGGGCAATGGATTTTTGCTGGACCAGGCGGGATCGCTGCCGCCGCGGGATAGAGGGACGGTGCTGCTGTTCCTGGGTGCGCTGTCGGTGGTGGTGCTGCTGGTGCTGGGGATTGCGTGCGCGAATGTGTCGAATTTGCTGCTGGCGCAGGCGGCCTCGCGACAGAGGGAGATGGCGGTGCGGCTGGCGCTGGGGGCTACGGCCAAACAGCTGATGCGGACGATGCTGATGGAGAGCACATTGCTGGCACTGGCGGGAGGCGTGGTGGGAATGCTGCTGGCGTTGGGCGCGACCTCGGCGCTGGGGGCGTTTCATTTTCCTGCACCGGTGCCGCTGGACCTGAGCGTGCGGGTGGACTGGCGGGTGCTGCTGTATACGTTCCTGATCAGCGTGGGCGCGGGTTTGTTGTTTGGATTGGCGCCGGCGTGGATGGCTGCGCGACCGATGCTGGCGAGCGCGCTGCGCGGCGAGGATGCTCTGGCGCGGCCGGGGCGAAGGTTCACACTGCGCAACGTTCTGGTGGTGTCGCAGATTGCGATGTGCATGCTGCTGCTGTGCGTGACGGGACTATTTTTGCGAAGCCTGGAGTTTGCCGGCAACATCGATGTCGGGTTCCGGTCGCGCGGACTGCTGATGGTTTCGGTGGATCCCAGGGTGCATGGATACACGCCGGAGCAGACAAATGAGTTTCTGCAGCAGGCGCGGGAGCGGATTGCAGGCCTGCCGGGAGTGGTATCGGAGGCTGCGACGGATACATTGCCGCTGTCGGGCGGGCATCGCAGCGATGACTTCGCCGTGGAGGGAAGGAAGTCGAGCGAAGAGCTGCCCATCGTGGATGAGTACATGGCGAGCGCGGGGTACTTTGAGACGCTGGGAATTCCGCGGATTGCGGGACGCGATTTTGCGCACGAGGCTGCTACCGGGGAGAAGGTGGCGGTGGTGAATCGGCTGTTCGCACAGAAGTTGTTCGGGGATGAGAATCCGATCGGGCAACGGGTGATGGGCGGCGGGGCGACGTACACCATCATTGGTATGGTGGGAAATCTGCGCTCGCGGACGCTGGGTGAGGAGACGCGGCCGGTGCTGTTCCGGTCGCTGGAGCAGTCGACGGGCAGCGACCCGGCGTTTCTGGGATACACGCTGGTGGTGCGGACGGCGGGCGATCCGGGTGCGATGGCGCCGGCGGTGCAGACGGCGATTCATACGCTCGATCCGGCCATGGCGGTGTTCAACGTGGAGACGATGCAGGAGCATCTGGAGAGCGCGCTGTTTCTGCCGCGGCTGGCAGGAACGCTGTTTGGGATCTTCGGCGGGCTGGGGCTGGTGCTTGCCGGCGTGGGGCTCTACGGCGTGATCAGCTACTCGGTGGGGCGGCGGATGCGGGAGATTGGAATCCGGATCGCGGTGGGCGCGCAGAGAGGTGCGGTGGAGCGGCTGATTGTGCGGCAGGGCATGGTGCTGACCGGGATCGCGGTGGCGCTGGGGCTGGGGGCTGCGTGGATGACGGCGCGGTTTTGCGCGAGCTTTCTGTACGGGATTGGCATTCACGATCCGGTGACGTTTGCAGGGACGCCGCTGTTTTTGAGCGGGGTGGCGCTGGTCGCGTGTCTTATTCCGGCACGGCGTGCGGTGCGGATGGATCCCATGGCGGTGTTGCGGCGGGAGTAGGGAGAGCGGGAGAGCCCGGCCAGGTTCGGGAAACGCCGGCGACAGGATGTTGCGAATTCGTTGACGTGTGCTAACCGCGTCCGTATCATCGGGCCACGCGTTGCGCGTTCCCCGGACAACCTCGGAAATGATCGACACGACAATTTCCCATTACCGGATCGTGGCCAAACTGGGCGGCGGCGGAATGGGTGTGGTCTACAAGGCGGAAGACACGCGCCTGGGGCGATTCGTGGCGTTGAAATTCCTGCCGGAGGGCCTGGCGCGGGACCACGCGGCGCTGGAACGGTTCCGCCGTGAAGCGCGTGCGGCCTCAGCTCTGAATCACCCGAACATCTGCACGATTTACGACATCGGGGAAGAAGACGGGCGCGTCTTCATCGTCATGGAGTTCCTGGACGGGATGACGCTGAAGCACCGGATCGCCGGCCGGCCGATGGAGACTGGGGAGATTCTGACCCTGGGCGTGGAGATTGCCGATGCGCTGGATGCGGCGCACGGGCAGGGCATTGTGCATCGGGACATCAAGCCGGCGAACATCTTCGTGACGCAGCGGGGGCACGCGAAGGTGCTGGATTTCGGGCTGGCCAAGCTGACGGGCAAGGCTGGCGAGGATCGCTCTGGATCGGAGTCCGCAACGGCGGCCTCGGACGCGGCCCATCTGACCAGTCCCGGCGCAATGATGGGCACCGTGGCCTACATGTCGCCAGAGCAGGTGCGGGCGCTGGAACTGGATGCGCGGACGGATCTGTTTTCGTTCGGCGCGGTGCTCTACGAGATGGTGACGGGCCGGATGGCCTTCGACGGAAGCAGCCCGGGGGATATCTGCGGGGCGATTTTGTACCAGGAACCGGAACCGCTGCTGGAGGCGAAGCGGGACGCGCTGCCGGGGCTGGAGCCGGTGGTTCGAAAGGCTCTGGAAAAGGACCGCGATCTGCGGTACCAGCATGCCGCGGATATGCGCGCCGACCTGCAGCGGCTGAAGCGGGATGTGGAGAGCGGACGCCACAGCGCGACGACGCACAGCGCGAGCGTGCCGGCCGTCACGCCTGCGGCAAAGCCGGCCGCGAAAGCGAAGCGGCCCTGGGCGCTGGTGGCGGGAGCCGCCACGGTTGTTGTGCTGCTGGCGGCGGCGGGGATCTACTATCTGGCGCGGCCGAGCCATCACCTGACCGAGAAGGACACGGTGGTGGTCGCGGATTTTGACAACAGCACGGGTGATCCGGTTTTTGACGACACGCTGAAGACAGCGCTGACGGTGGCGCTGGACCAGTCGCCGTTTCTCAATGTGCTCTCGGAAACGCAGGTAGAGGCGACGCTGAAGCTGATGACACTGCCGCCGAGTGCGCGGCTGACTGCCGGTGTGGCGCGGGAGCTGTGCGAACGAGCGGGGGCGAGGGCGACGATCGGCGGATCGATCGCCACCCTCGGCAACCAGTATGTGATCGGACTGAAGGCGGTGAACTGCCAGAGCGGCGAACCGCTGGTGCAGGAGCAGGTGACGGCCCAGGGCAAAGAGAAGGTGCTGAATGCAGTGGGCGACGCGGCGGCGAAGCTGCGCACGGAACTGGGCGAGAACATCAGCACGGTTAAAAAGCTGGATGTACCGCTGCAGCAGGCGACGACGTCCTCGCTGGAGGCCTTGCAGGCGTACAGCGAGGCTGAGAAGGCATTTGCCGCGAAGGGGACGGAGGCGGCTCTGCCATATCACCAGCGCGCCATCCAGCTCGATCCGAATTTCGCGATGGGCTACGAGCTGGTGGGCAACGATTACGGCAATCTGGGCGAGCTGGCACGATCCAGTGAGTACCTGACCAAAGCCTTTGCGCTGCGCGACCATGCCAGCGAGCGCGAGCGGCTGATCATCAGCGCCAATTACTACACCGGCGTGACGGGCGATCTGAACAAGGCCGGGGACACCTATCAGGAACTGCTGACCGATTATCCGCGTGATGGGCGGATGCTCAACGATGCCGCGCTGGTGTATGCCGCGCTGGGGGAGTACGACAAGGCGGCCTCGATGTTGCGTCAGGCCGAGGGGATCCTGCCGGACTTCGTCGGCGGCTATGGCAACATGGCGAATTATCAGATAGCCCTGGGGCAGTACGATGGGGCGCAGCAATCGCTGCAGCAGGCGGCCGGCCGTGGGCTGGATGACTTCCTGCTGCACAACGCGCTTTATTTTCTTGCCTTCAGGAAAAGCGACGCGACGGCGATGGCAGGGCAGGCGCAGTGGTTCGCCGCGCACCCGGCGGTCGCGAGCTTCGGGCTGTCACTGGAGTCGGATACTGAAGCGTACGGGGGACATCTGCAGAAGGCTCGAAGCCTGACCCAGCAGGCTGCCAACTCGGCGGTCGAAAATGACAGCCGAGAGAACGGAGCCATCTGGTGGGAGAATGATGCGCTGCGCGAGGCTGCGTTCGGCGAGGCGGCGGCGGCACGGCAGTCGGCGGCGGCGGGGCTGAAGATGGTTCCGGCCAGTGAAGGAGTGGCCGCAGAGGCCGCACTGGCGGACGCGATGATTGGCGACGACGCAGCGGCGCAGGCTCTGGCGCAGGATCTCAACCAGCGTTTTCCGCAGGACACGCAAATGCAATCGCTGTGGCTGCCGCCGATCCGGGCGCAGCTGGCGCTGAACCGGAAGGACGCGGCGGCGGCCATCAGCGACCTGCAGACGGCGCTGCCACCGCTGGAATACGGACAGGTGGCGTGGATCGAGAACATCAGCGACCTGTACACCGCCTATATCCGGGGCGAGGCGTATCTGGCGGCGGGGCAGGGGCCGCAGGCGGCGGCGGAGTTCCAGAAGATCCTGGACCATCAGGGCCTGGTGTGGAACTGCTGGACCGGCGCGCTGGCACAGCTGGGGCTGGCGCGGGCGAATGCTCTGGAGGCGAAGAACGCGAGCGGCGCCGATGCCGATGCGGCGCGGGTCCGGGCGCTGGCTGCCTACAAGGACTTCCTGACGCTGTGGAAGGACGCCGATCCGGATATTCCCCTTTACCGCCAGGCCAAAGACGAGTACGCGCGGCTGCACTAACGCAGCGGATCAGGGCGCCGCGAGTGCGGGGTGGTCGAGCCCTCCGTCATGCCTAAGACCCACTTGATGGCTTCGCAGTCCAATTTGCGGATGTAGGGGTCCTGCCAGGATTCTTCGGTACGGCCGAGGGGGTAGGGCTTTGCCGTAAATCCCTGATCAGACGATGGTGGTGGAAATTTCCGGAATCCGCGATAGATGCATATACATCTATTCACCCATGAACGGGAAAACACTTCCTCCGCTGCCGTGCATGTGCGCGAGTTTTCGGCGGTCGGCGCGGGCGCTGAGCCAGATGTATGACGAGGCGATGCGGCCGACGGGGTTGCGGGGCACGCAGTTCACGATGCTCCAGGCGCTGTCGCTGACCGGGGAAATCACCCAGGGGGACCTGGGGGAGATTCTGGCCATGGACAGCACGACGCTGACGCGAACGCTGGAGATCCTGGGGCGGCGGGGGTGGGTCTCGAAACGGCAGGGGAAGGACCGGCGGGAGCGATGGCTGCGTTTGACTCCGGCCGGGCGAAAGCAATTCAACGCGGCGCTGCCGGCCTGGCAGAAGGTGCAGGATCGGCTGCGGCGCCAACTGGGCCATGAACGGTGGCAGGCGCTCCTGCAGTTGACGCAGGAAGTAACCGCGGCCGCAATCGAATAAGGAGACAGGTATGACACGGTATGCAAAGCTGACTTCCTGGCTGATTGGCGTTTGGTTTGTTCTGGCCCTCACGCTGTCGGCCCTGCATGTTCTGGATTCCGGGCAGAACCGGCCACCGCTGCCGCTGGGTTTGGCGGCGCTGACGCCAGTGGTGGTGTTCCTGGTGTGGTTTGCCGGTTCGGCAGGCTTCCGAGCGTTTGTACTGTCGCTGAGCCCGCGGGCGCTGACGGTGGTGCAAAGCTGGCGGGTGGCGGGATTCGCATTTGTGTCGCTGGCAGCGTATGGAATTCTGCCGAAGGCGTTCGGTCTGCCGGCGGGATACGGAGATATGGCGATTGGGCTGACGGCGCCGCTGGTGGCGCTGGGGCTGGCGAGCCCGGAGCATCGTGGGAGTTTTCTGATCTGGCAGGCTCTGGGAATGCTCGATCTGGTGATGGCGGTATCGCTGGGCACGCTGGGGAGCGTGATCGACCCGCATGGAATTCCCACGAGCGCGATGATGGTGCTCCCGCTGAGCATGATTCCGGCGTTCGCGGTTCCGCTGCTGCTGATTCTGCACATCGCGTGTGTGGCGCAGGCGCTGCGGTGGCGGCAACGGGCTGCGCAACCGAGCGGCACACCGGTGGTGGTTCCGGTGGTGTGAATCCGCACAGGCGTGATGAGGGCAGCGGGCCTGGCACCCGCTGCCCTTTGCCAATTTTGCGAAGCGCGAAGGTTGGACGGACATCTAAAGAACGCAACGAATCCCTAACGAGCAGGTAATCGATGACGAACGAAGAATTGTTGAGTGGTGCGGCGCTTCAATCGTGGAAGCAGGTGATCGGGCGTTTTGACAAGGCGCTGGCGGAACTGAGCGATGAACAACTGCAGAAGCGGGTGGCTCCGGGGCGGAACCGGCTGTACTACATCGTCGGCCATTTGACGGCGGTGCACGATCGGCTGTTCACGCTGCTCGATGTGGGCGCGCGGCTGCATCCGGAGCTGGATGAGGTGTTCATCACGAATCCCGACGGAACGCTGGCGGACCCGTTGCCGGCGGCGGAGCTGCGCAAGGCGTGGAGCGAAGTGAATGCGAAGCTGACGGCGGCGCTCGAGAAGCTCACGCCGGGGGAATGGGTGCACAGGCATACGGCGGTGAGCGATGAGGATTTCGCGAAGGATCGGACGCGGAACCGGCTGGCGGTGGTGTTGAGCCGAACGAACCACGCGTCGTTCCACATGGGGCAGGCGGTGCTGGCGAAGTAGGGGTCACCTAGAAGCCGCGACGGTGGACGATATGGCCTTCCTTGATCACGAGGCGGAGATTCCGCTCGGGGTGGGCGAGGACTGTGATGTCGGCGAGGGGATCGCCGTCGACGACAATGAGATCGGCGACGGCACCGGGAGCGAGGATGCCGAGCCGGCCTTCCACGCCGAGGAGCTTTGCGCCAACGATGGTGGCGCTGGCGAGAATTTCCTGGGCGGAGAGGACGCGGGCGCGGATGGCGAACTCCTCGTTCTGGCGGACGTGGGTGGGGCCGAGTAAATCGGTGCCGAAGGCCATGGTGACGCCCGCCTCCTGAAGAATGGCCAGGCTCTCGAGGCCGGACTGGCGGACGCTTTCAATTTTCGCGACCGATGCGGGGGGCAGGCCGAGCGAGGGGCCGTCCTGGGCGAGGGCTTCGTAGGTGACCAGCGTGGGGACGGCGACGGCTTCGGCCTGAGCGGCAAGGCGCGCGGCAGCAGCATCGACGAGGTTGCAGTGTTCGAGGGAGTGGACGCCGCACTCGACTGCGCGGGTGATGCCTTCGGCGGTATAGACGTGGGCGGCGACGTAAGTCTTTGCGTCGAGGGCTTCGTCGACGATGGCGTTCATCTCGGCGAGCGAGTAGCCGAGCCAGTTGACGGGATCGGTGGGGCTGGCCACGCCTCCGTTGCCCATCACCTTAATAAAGGATGCGCCTTCGCGGAGCATCTGGCGGCAGGCGAGGCGGACATCGTCGATGCCGTCGGCGATGCGGCCAAGCGCGCCGAAGTTTCCGGCCCAGCGGTTGGGGTCGTGCACGTCGTAGCGGGCGCGGGCGTCGGAGTGGCCGCCGGTTTTGGAGAGAGCTTTGCCGCAGGTGAAGAGGCGGGGGCCGGGCGCGAGTCCCTGGGCGATGGCCGCGGCGAGCGAAGGCGGCGCGCCGCCCGTGTCGCGGACGGTGGTGAACCCGCGCTCCAGCATGCCGCGGAGGATGGGCAGCGAGCGGAGGATGGCGATGGGCGCGGGCAGCTGGGCGTTGGCCGCCAGGTCCATCATGCTGGCGACGACGTGGACGTGGCAGTCGATCAGGCCGGGCAGCACGGTACGGCCTTCGAGGTCGATGGTGAGACAGTCCGGGCCGGATTCGGGTGCGTTGAGGTCGCGGATGATGCCGTCCTCGATGAGGAGGTGGCCAGGACGCGCCTCGGGCGTGGTGGCGTCGACGAGGAGTGCGTTGCGCAGAAGCGTCTGCATCGGGCTTTGCCTGCTTATCCGAGAACCGTCCCAGAGAGCGCAGAGACAGGCGCGCGTCTGCGGGCGTTCTCCCTAAAATACCGCACCTGTGAGAAGGGCAGGAGTCGGTTGGCGAGGCGGATACGGTCATCGTGCATCTCACGGACTGTTTACAGGAAACGGCAGGCAAAACTGGCAGGCTAAGAAGATGCGCCGGGTGATGATGTTCCTGAATCCGCTGCTGATTCACAACGCCAGGCGGCGGGCCGTGGTGGAGCAGATTGCCGAGCTTCTGAGCGGCTACGGCAGCGATGTGCACCTGCAGGAAACGTTGTCGGCGCATTCGGCGGGGCAGCAGGCGGCCGAGGCCGTGACGGCCGGGTTCGACACGTTTCTGGTGTGCGGCGGCGATGGCACGGTTTTTCAGGTGATGCAGGGGCTGGCTGGATCAGAGGCGGCGCTGGGTGTGCTGCCGTTCGGGACCGGCAACGTGATCGCGCAGAACCTGCGGCTTTCGCGGGATCCCATGACCGCGGCGGGGATGCTGCTGGATGCGAAGGTGCGCGAGGTGAGCCTGGGCGAGGTGCTGCTGAATCCTGTGGGACACAAGCGGATGCGAAGCTGGTACTTCTTCATCGCGGCGGGGATGGGTGTGCATGCGGCGCTGATGAACCTGGCGCCGACCGGGCAGGGCAAGAGGAGGGGTGGACGGCTGGCCTATTTCATGGGGGGATTTCGGCTGCTGGCGGAGCATCCGGTGCAGGCGTTCACGATCGAGATGGAACTGCCGGACGGGAGCCGGAAGACGGAGACGGCCTGCGAGGCGATCGCGGTGCATGTGCCGGAGATTAATCGATGGCGTGCGGGCGGCGATCCGCAGGCGGACTGGCTTAAGGTGGCGTGGGTTCCGCCGACGGGGCGGGTGGGCCTGGCGCATGCGAGCTTTCACGCGCTGGCCACGGGAAAGACGCAGTCGGAGTTGGGCTGGGGACGACTGCCGTATCCGCAATATGTCACGGTGAAGAAGATGACCTGTCGTCCTCTGAACGGAAACGCGTATGCAAAGCCGCTGCTGGTGGAGGCGGACGGCGAGGTGCTGGGCGCCAGCTTTACCGTGGTCCAGGCGTCAGAGAAGAAGCTGCGATTGCTGTGGCCGAACGGGACGAAGGCGTGAGACGACGGGGCATGAGGCAGAAAAAGGCGTGAGACGAGGGATCTGGGCTCTGGCGGTTCTGGGCGTGGTGGGAAGTGCGGCGGCCCTGGCGCCGGGTATCTGTGCGCAGGAAAATCAGGCGCAGCAGAGCCCGGCCCGGCCGCCGACGCTCACCGTGCAAACGAATCTGGTGGAAGTGCCCGCGCTGGTGACGACGAAAAAGGGCGAGGTGGTCTTCGGGCTCGCGGCGAAGGACTTTGCTGTGACCGACGATGGCGTGGCGCAGGCGGTGCGCGTGGAGGTGGACACCGACTCGCAGCCGCTGGCGCTGGCCGTTGTGGTGGAGACAGGTGGAGTGGGGGTGAGCCACCGCGACGACTACCAGAGGCTGGGCGCGATTCTGGAGGCGCTGGTGGGCGGGGTCGAGCACCGGGTGGCGGTAATCGGGTTCGACGACACGCCGCAGCTGCTGGTGCCGTTTACCAGCGACACAGAGGAGGCGGCGCGGGAGCTGGGGCATCTGCCCGAGGGCAACCAGAAGGCGGGAATCCTGGACGCGCTGGCCTTTGCGGTGGACGAGCTGCGGGCCGAGCCGGCGGAGTATCGGCGGGCAATCCTGCTGCTGAGCGAGTCGATCGATCAGGGGAGTCAAACCACGCTGACCGAGGCGCTGCGGCAGATCAGCGACACCAACACGGCAATGTACAGCTTCGCGTACTCGAGCACGCGGGCGGCGGCCACGCATGAGCTGGAGAAATTCGATCAGAGCGAGCCGGGGCCGGTACACGGATGCTTCGGCCGCGAGGGCGCGAGTGCCGAGTACGACCCGAAAAAGGGGGGCCACTACAGCAAGCAGGTGCTGGATTGCATCAGCCAGCTGGCGCCGCCGCTGCGTTTGGCGACCATGGCGTTTGTGGCGGCGCGGGACGGGCTGCGGAAGAACACGGCGGAGTCCGTGGCGCGGCTGACGGGCGGGCAGTATGTGCACTTCAAAGGCGCGAAGGATCTGCGGACGGGGCTGATCGCGGTGTCGAACGACGTGCCCAATGCGTATGTACTGAGCTTCCGGCCGACGGCCCCCACGGCGGGCCTGCACGCGCTGCATGTGGAGGTGAAGGGCCGGACGGACCTGGTGGTGCGGGCGCGGACGGAGTACTGGATGGAGGGCGCCGGGCAACGCTGACGGTTTCGGGGGGCGGGCCTGGGGTTCGGGCAGCACGAAAGAGGCGGCGTTTATTTCGACCCAAAGGTCACTAATGGCTTCACCGATCGCGCCGATAACCCCGGCATACAGGCGGAGTCTGTCCTCATCCGCTTTGGAAATGGGCGCGCATGCCGCAGAGGGATCGGGAGAGCGGGGAGGAGTGGACCCGGTACGCGCTGGCGCTGGAGGCCTCGCAGGAGGGGTTCTGGGACTGGGATTTGATCGCGGGGCGGTTGTTTGGATCGCGCCGGTGGAAGGCGATTCTTGGCCTGAGCGAGGCGTGGGCCGGCCTGGATGCGTGGATGGAGCGGGTGCATCCGCAGGACAAGCCGCGGTTTGAGGCCGAGCTGCGCGCGCTGCGGGCGGGCAAGTCGCGCGAGGTGAAGAACGAGCACCGCATCCGGCAGGACAACGGGGAGTGGCGCTGGGTTGAGGCGCGGGGCGTAGCGGCGCGCGATGCGGACGGACGCGTAACGCACGTGGCCGGGTCGCTGATGGACAACACCGAATTGCGTCTGACCGACCCGCTGACGGGGCTGCCGAACGGCGCCTTCTTTGCGGATCATCTGGAGCAGCGGCTGGAGCGGGCGCAGCAGAGCTCGGACTGGGACTTTGCGGTGTTGGCGGTGGCTCTGGACGGCTTTGAGCGCATGCATGAAACCCTGGGCAGCGGCGGAGGGGACCGTTTGCTGATGGAGACGGCGTGGCGTCTGCAGAGCCTGCTGCCGGGCAGGTCGCTGGCGGCGCGGATTCCGGGAGCGGATTTTCTGGTGTGCCTGGAAGGAGCCCGCACGCGCAGCGACGGAGCGCTGCTGGCGCAGGATCTGGTGGAGGCCTTCCGCAAGCCGTTTGTGTGGCAGGGACATCGCGTGGCGCCGCAGCTGGCGGTGGGTGTAGCCCACGCGACGCCGTGGCATGCACATCCTGAAGAGCTGGTGAACGACGCGCGCAGCGCGCTGGCGCATGCACGCCGCCAGGAACCGCCAGGGGTGGTGTGCTACTCCAATGGCATGCGCGAGAAGGCGCTGGCCCGGCTGGAACTGGAAGCCGATCTGGAGCGCGCGATCCAGGGCGGCGAGCTGCGCATGCACTATCAGCCGGAAGTGGACCTGCGGACGGGGAGGATTGTCGGGTTCGAGGCGCTGGTGCGCTGGCAGCATGCGCGCCGGGGCCTGCTGCCGCCTGGGGAGTTCATCCCGGTAGCCGAGGAGACGGGTCTGATTCTGCCGCTGGGCGACTGGGGCCTGGGAGAAGCGTGCCGGCAGATGGTGGCATGGCGGCGAACGGGGCATGAGTCCATGCAGGACGCGCGGATGAGCGTGAATCTTTCCGCGCGGCAGTTCGATCAGGCGGAGCTGGCGGAGCGGGTGGGACAGGTGCTGGAGGAGACGGGGCTGCCGGCGGCGTGTCTGCGTCTGGAACTGACGGAGAGCAGTGTGTTGTCCGACGGAACGACGGCTCTGGAGACGATGCGGGCTTTGGGCCGGCTGGGGGTGGGACTGCACATTGACGATTTCGGAACCGGCTACAGCTCGTTCGACTACCTGCAGCGGTATCCGTTCGACACCCTGAAGATCGATCGCTCGTTCGTGGAAGGGATCGTCTGCGATCAGGAGTCGCGGCTGATCGTGAGCACGATCCTGGATCTGGCGCGGAGCTTTGGAATGGATGTGGTGGCCGAGGGAATCGAAGACGCGGAGCAACTGGAAGAGCTGAAGACGATGGGATGCCCGTGCGGGCAGGGCTATTACTTTGCGCGACCGATGGAGGCGTCGGCGATCGACGCGCTGATGCTTTCCGGCGGAGGATGCGTGCCGATGGCGGCGGCGCTGGCCTGACTTCGGACAGAATGCTGGTTCGAGAGGGCGGGAAGGATTACTGGATCGAAGCGGGGGAAGTCAGCGTACCCGCGAGGCCATCGGGGGTGAGCGCGGTGATGTGCACCGAGACGAGCTGATTGGCGGGGATGGGGGTGCCATCGGTCGCGGTCAGGGTCAGCCTGATGAAATTGTCGGACATGGCGTCGGTGTCGCCATCGGCACCGGTATCCATGGTAACGGCGGAGAGGATGCGGCCGAGGAACTGGGTGCGGAAGGTACGGGACTTTTCCATTATGAGGGCGCGCAGGGCGGCCATGCGCTCCTGCACGGCGCGGGGCGTGACGGGCTGCTGCCGGTGCAGGTCCCAGGCGGGCGTGCCGGGACGCGCGGAGAACGGGAAGAGGTGGAGGTAGGTCAGGGGCTGCGCGGCGATGAAGTCGTAGCCCTCTTGAAAGAGGGCATCGGTTTCGCCGGGAAAGCCGATCATGACGTCGGCGCCGATGGCGGCGTCGGGCAGCAGGGCGCGAATGGAAGCGAGCCGCTCGGCGTAATGCCAGGGGCGATAGCGGCGGTACATGCGGCGCAGGATGGTGTCCGATCCGGACTGCAGCGGCAGGTGGGTGTGGCGGGCTAAGCGGGGGTGCGCAACCGGGTGCAGGGTACAGGGCACAGGGTGCGAGGAAGCGTTCGGGGTACAGCGATCAGCGTTCGGGCCGTGAGAGTCCGTTGCGTACTGGCGGTAGAGGGCGAGCAGGTCCGGGGACCAGTCCATGGGCTCGATGGAGCTGAGGCGGAGGCGGGGGAGCGTGGTTTCGCTGAGGATTGCCGCGACCATGTCTTCGAAGCGCTGCGAGGGTGTAAGGTCGCGGCCCCAGCGGCCGAGGTTGATGCCGGAGAGGACGAGTTCCCTGCCGCTCTGATCGACAAAGCGGCGCACATTGTCGAGGCAGGTGACGAGGGGAATGGAGCGCGAGTGTCCACGGGTAGTGGGAATGATGCAGAAGGAGCAGCGATTGCCGCAGCCGTCCTGCACTTTGAGGTTTGGGCGGGTCTGCTGTGCATCGTAGGCAAAGGGCAGCGCGGCCAGCTCGGAGTGGGCGAAGGCGTCGTCGTGATAGACGGCGGGGGCGAGCGAGCGGACGGGCACAAATCCGGCTGACGATGCGAGGCCGGAACCGGGAGCGCCCTGGAGGGCGACTTCCGCGACCAGGGACTTGTGGCTGTTGCCGACGACCGCATTCACTTCGGGCAGTGCGGCAAGTTCTTCGGGGGCTCGCTGGGCGTAGCAGCCGGTGACAACGATGCGGGCCTCGGGATTTTGCCGGCGCACCCGGCGCAGCCAGGCGCGGGCCTGACGGTCAGCCTCCGCGGTGACGCTGCAGGTATTCACAATGACAACATGTGCAGAATCAGGCGCCGCGGGCGCGAGTCCGCTGTGGCGCAGGTTGGCGGCGATGGCCTCACCATCGGCACGGCTGGCGCGGCAGCCGAAGTTTTCTACGTGATATCCTGCCACGTTGCTCAGTGTATCAACGGGAGAAAAATCGGCGACCGGCAGCGATGCCCGGTTCAAGCGCGATGCCGGTAATTTGTTGTACGATCCCGATACGGCTCTGGAGTTTATATGAAACGACGCATTCTTCTTGTCGATGACGATGTCGCCATTTTGCTGACTCTGAAGGCGGTGCTGGAGATCAGCGGGTTCGAAGTGGAAACGGCGGCCTCCGCACGCGAGGCGAAGCAGCGCCTGAAGTCGAACGAGTACCACATGGTGATCACGGACCTGCGGATGGAAAGCGAGACCGCGGGAGAAGAAGTGGCGGCGGCCGCGAAGAAGGCGCCGAACCGTCCGGCGGTGGCGATGCTGACGGCCTATCCTCCGGCGGATGCGGACTGGACGGCGACCGGGACAACGGACAAAGTTCTGGTGAAGCCGATGAACACGCAGGATCTTCTGCGGCAGATTGAGGCCATGCTGGTTTCGCACGAGGACAAGAAGCGGCTGGCGACCGATAAGAAGCTCGAGACACTTTCGGCGGCGCAGGCAACGGAGAAGAAGCCGCGCAAGTTGGCCGAGAGCCGCGCGCGGTAGGATCCGGACCCGCGGCTCCGCGGGTTCTTACCAGACTGAGTTAAAGCAGCGGTCAGGCCGGCACGTTCGCTGGGATGAGGTCGTGCGCACGGGGCGAGGGTCCAGACTCTGCGCGAGTCTTCGGCGGGCGGGGACCCGTCTCTATATACTGGTTAATCAACAAATCCCGAGGACCAGCGTCGTACGATTCACCTCCATGAGCACGATCCATTTTTATCGCCGGTACGGCCCGGACGGGCGCTGCAAGGTGATCTGCATGCACTGTTTCCAAACGCTGGGCACTGCCTGGGACCGGCAATCTCTGGAGGAGATGGAAGCCTCGCATGTGTGTGCGTTCGGGAGGGAGGGAGCGCCCCCTATGGCTGCGCGCGCATTAAGAAAAGTGCGGAGCGAGGCACCGCTGCTCCGCGAGACCCTGCGACTGCACGCACGGCTGCTGATCCCGATGACGGTGCTGGCACTGTATCTGCTGCCCACGATGCTGGAATTTGCGGCAAGCCGCGCGCTCAATCCCTGGCTGGCGGTGATTCTGCCGGGCGACCTGCTCGGCTGTGCGGCGATGATTGGGCTGCTGGGTATGCCGCGTACCGGGGTTTTGCTGTACCTGGCACTGACCACGCTCGAGGGCCTCAGTTACGCGGCCAACCGAGCAGTGGTCCCCGATCTGCGCTGGTTTGCCGATCTGGTTCCCACCCTGGTGGTACTCACCCTGCTGCTGCGGATGAAGCTGCGCAGCCGGGAGTTCGGGACTTACTGAGGATCACCCTGGCTGTGGGTTCTCGCGGGGTGGGCGGCAGGCGCCGATAAGGATCGCGCGCAGCACGAGCGTGGGCGCATTTCGGTGGGGGCCGGAGCCGACGCTAACTGGCCTGCTGAGCGAGAGGCCGCTTCTGCTGGAAGCAACCACGGCAAAGCACCGGGCGTCCCTGTGTAGGCTTGAACGGGACTGTGGTCTCCGTACCGCATTCCGAGCAGACGGTGCGGGTTTCCGGGCGTACTGAGGCCGAGCCGGAAGCACGTTTGGCCTTGCACTGTTTGCAGCGCTTGGGATCGTTTTTAAACTGCTTGTCGAAGAAGAATAATTGCTCGCCGGCGGTGAAGACAAAATCGCTTCCACAATCGGCACATTTCAGAATTTTATCGACGAAATCCATCCGCTTCCCTCGCCTTCGCCCGAAGCACCCGCCGTGCAGCGCCAGTTATTTCAGCGCATTCGGATCGCATCGGCCAGACCCCTCAAGGTCCCGGCCGGCTTGCGCGACACAACCGAAACCACCGGCTGTGATACTCCTGTTTGGATAAGGGCCCAATAGGCGATTGTGGAGAAGTCCGGACATTCTGGTTCCCTGAAGGACCGGCACGAATTTCTTCTCGGCAACTGCCCAGCCGCGGCTGAAGTGCGGCGAAAAAACGACCCGGCGAACAGCCGGAAATCCGCCCGTCGGCGGTTGAGAGAAACGTTGCCGGACCGGCCTTTGGCCTCTACCCGGACGGTGTGGCCCGGGTAGAGAGTCCAGTTGCCCTTCCAGACGCACGAGCAGGGCGCGTCCGGAAACCTGGTGTACCCTTGCCGGATTACAACCATTCCGGCCTGGGTGCCCCACCTGCCGCCCTCAACGCCGGGTGGCGTGGGAAGACGGTCTGCTAAGGATCTGGGGATCTGCGCAGACCGGCCCGAGTTAACTAGTCCTGCTCCTTACGTGCTTTCTTACGATTCCGCTTTCTCGCCAGCGCTTCTTTCACGCGGCGCTTCTCGCCCGGCTTCAGGTAGAAGGAATGACGTTTTACTTCTTTAATAATGTCTTCCTGCTGGACCTTGCGTTTGAACCGGCGCAATGCATTTTCAAGCGGCTCGCCTTCCTGAACGCGAACCTCAGCCAAAGGAATTACACCTCCAAACGACCCATGCTGGGCAATCAACAGATTACAGGAAACCGAAATAAAAATTCCATAAAGGGCACCCTTCGGAGGGCACTGGCGCCGCGTCAAGATGCGCCGGAGTGCTGCATTCCTGGGCTTCGGTTTGGAGAAGCATCGACAAGCCACACTTTTTGTGCGAGGTGATCATGGCAAAAAGGCACATCGCCTGCTCCCTGTTGACATTCTACTGGAGGGTGAGATATCTGTAGAAATCCAACAGGAGGACGGCGTGGGCGAGGAGAGGTCGGACGTTCTACAGGGGACGCTGGATCTTATGGTGTTGAAAACGCTGGAGGCCATGGGGCCTCTGCATGGCTACGGCATCGCGCGGCGGATTGAGCAGATCAGCGAACAGACTCTGCACCTGAATCAGGGAACGATTTATCCGGCGCTGCTGCGGCTGCGGCAGCGGGGCTGGATCCGCGCGGAATGGGGGACTTCAGAAAACGGCCGCCGGGCGCGGTATTACGAGCTGACCCGGACCGGCCATTCGCAGATTGAAAAGGAAACGGAAAGCTGGGAGCGCGTGGCGGCGACGATGGCGCGGTTTCTAAAGCCGGCCATTAGCCAGTAGACAGCGGACAGCTGCGGTCAGCGAAAGAGCGGTCAGTGAAAGGGCAGTCAGCGGAAGAGCGGTCAGCAAGAAGAGCGGGCAGCGGGGGATGCGATGCGTCAGGAGTGGAGCGCAGTGCGGGCCTGGGCGAGCCGGTGCGCGGCGTTGTTTCGGCGTGGCAAGCTCGACCGCGAGCTGGATGACGAACTGCGGGCGCATCTGGAGATGCTGACCGAGGAGCACCGGCGTCGCGGAATGAGCGCGGACGAAGCTCGGCAGGCGGCGTTGCGGGAGTTCGGCGGCGTGACCCAGGTGAGGGAGACGGTGCGGCTGCGCGAGGGATGGCCGGTGGTCGAGAATTTGCGGCGGGACGTGAGCTACGCGCTGCGTCAGGTGCGGCGGGCGCCGGGATTTGCGGCCGTCGTGGTGCTGACCCTGGCGCTGGGGATTGGGGCGACGACGGCGATCTTCACCCTGGTGTACTCCGCGTTATTGCGGCCGCTGCCTTACCCGCAGGCGGACCGCATTGTGGCGCTGCACGATGTTCGTCTCCAGGGGCAATCGACCGGCGGCCTGACGAGCGTGCCGCGGCTTTTCGATCTTCGAGCCCGAAGCCGATCGTTTGCGGCTTTGGGATTTTTCTATTTCGATCACCCGACCCTGATTGTGGGGGAGCATCTGCCGGTTGCCGTGCAGGCTGCCGGGGCGAACGCCGATTTCTGGAAGGTATTTGGGATTCGACCGCTGCTGGGCCGGACATTCGACGAACGGGACGATGCGCCGAACGTCCCCGACGCTGTTGTGCTGAGCTATGAGGGCTGGCAAAAATTCTTCGCCGGCGACCCGCATGCGGTAGGCCGGCAGGTAACGCTGGAGCAGAAGGCGGCGACCGTGGTGGGGGTGATGCCGCAGAGCTTCACAGTGCCGTCCGGCATCGATCTTTGGCGGCCGGCGCACTTTGTACCGGACAATTGGACGACGTATCGCGGGGAAGGAACGCGGTTCGTGAATGTGTACGGCCGGCTGCGGCCGGTGGTATCAGTCGCGGAGGCGCAGAACGACCTCCAAAGGATCGGGGAGCAACTGAGGCGCGAATATCCCGGCAGCGACGGTGTGTGGCAATTCTCCACCGATTCGCTGCGGCAGGAACGGTACGGGAATCTGCGTCCGGCTCTGATGACTCTGCTGATGGCTTCAGCCCTGCTGCTGCTGATCGCGTGCATCAATGTGGCGAATCTTTTGCTGTCGCGTGCGACGGCCCGGCGGCGGGAGGTGGCGCTGCGGCGGACGCTGGGAGCGTCCGCCACGCGGATGACGGCGCAGTTTCTGACGGAGAGCGCGGTGCTGGGCCTGCTGGGAGGGGCGGCGGGCGTGGCTTCTGCTCTGGCTCTCGTGCATGGAGTTGCGCCGAGATTGCCGGGAAGACTTGGGCTGCCAGGAGCTGTGACGATGAACTGGCCGGTGGCTTTGATTTCCCTGGCCGTGTCGCTGGCCACCGGGGTCGCCTTCGGACTGGCCCCGGCGCTGGAGGGCTGCCGTGTGGAACTCAACACAGCGATGAAGAGGGGTGAAGCGCGGCTGGGCGGGGCCGGAGGAAACAAGCTGCGCGGCGTGCTGGTCGCGCTGCAGGTGGGCCTGTCGCTGGTACTGCTGGTGGGAGCAACGCTGCTGGGAACGTCTTTATGGCGGCTGGTGAATCGTCAGCTCGGCTTCGAGCCGGATCATCTTTTGATGTTTTCCGTAAGCCTGCCATGGAACGCGAGCGCCAGCGCGACGAAGGGTTTTTACGTGGGGGTGCAGGAAGGGATCGAAGCACTCCCCGGCGTGACTGCGGTGGGGCAGATTGACGCTCCACCGACCGTGGACTGGCACCTGCGAAGTAATTACGACGCGGACTGGTTGCCGCGCACGACCGGACAGCCGGCGATTAACGCGGAGGTTCGCAGCATCGGGGGGAACTACGCGGGCGCGATGCGGATTCCGCTGGTGGCGGGTCGCATGTTCGTCGCTGCCGACATGAACACGAAGCTGGCTCCTCTGATGGTGAATGAGGCGCTCGTCGGGCGTTATCTGCCCAGTGGGAATCCAGTAGGGCGGCACCTTCTCCTGGGGAGCGAAGCGCACGAGATCGTCGGCGTACTGGCCAACGTGCGCGGAACCGCAGGGCCATTGGCTGCGGCAGCGGGACCGGAAGTCTATTGGCCATCGGAGTGGCACGGAGGCGTGCCTAACCGGTATTTTGTCCTGCGCACAACGACGCCGCCGGAACTAACGATTCGCGCGGTGCGGGAAGTGGTGCATGACGCAGATCCCTGCAGGGAATCGGCCACGTGACCACGATGGACGAACTCCTCGATAAGGCGGTAGCGCAGCCTCGGCTGAACCTGGCGGTGGTCGCATCGTTTGCCGGCATCGCTCTGGTGCTGGCATGCGTGGGAATTTATGGCGTGGTGTCTTTCTTTGTGGTGCAGCGAACGCAGGAGATTGGCGTGCGCATGGCACTGGGCGCCTCGCGGCGGGAGATTGGACTGCTGTTTGTGCGGCGCGCGCTGACGACGGCGATCGTGGGCCTTGCCGGGGGAACGATCGCGGCACTCGCGCTGACGCGGCTGATCGCCAGCCGGCTCTACGGCGTGAAGGCGGACGATCCGTGGGTCTATGCGGCTTCGGTGCTGGCACTGCTGGTGCCGGTAATCGCGGCGACGCTGCGTCCGGCGTGGAAGGCCGCGTCGGTGAATCCTGTGGAAGCACTGAGAGCGGATTAAGGAGGGCGGCATGAGCGGAATCCGAGCGATGTTCAGCCGGTGCGCGGCGTTGTTCCGGCGGCGGAGTCTGGATCGGGAGCTGGACGACGAGCTGCGCGCGCATCTGGAGATGGCGGCGGAGGAGAATCAGCGCCGCGGCATGAGCGCCGATGAAGCGTGGGGCGCGGCATTGAGGCAATTTGGCGGCGTGACCCAGGTGCGGGAGATCGTGCGTCTGCGCGAGGGCTGGCCCATGGTTGAGAATCTGCGGCGCGACATCGGCTATGCCGTGCGCATGCTCAGGAAGAGTCCCGGTTTTACGGCGATCGCGATTGGATCGCTGGCGCTGGGGATCGGCGCGAATACCGCCATTTTTTCGATTGCCAAACAAGTGCTGCTGGACCGGCTGCACGTACCACATCCTCAGGAACTGCGGCTGCTGGCGTGGCATTCCGGAAAAAACCCCGCAGTGCACAGCTCCTGGGGCGACTGGGACAAGACCGCCGCCGGCATGACCAGCACCTCGTTTTCGTACCCGGTATATCAGTTGCTGCGGAAGGAGAATCACCAGCTCGCTGACCTGTTCGCGTTCAAGAACCTCGGGATGGTGAACGTGACCGCAGAGGGAGAGGCGGAGGTGCTGCAGGCCGACCTGGTCAGCGGCAATTTCTACCAGCAGATGCAGGTGCAGCCGCAGCTGGGACGGGCGGTCGGGCCCGCGGACGACAAAGTGGGCGCCTCCCCGGTTGCGGTCATCAGCGATGGCTACTGGACCCGGCGCTTCAACCGCTCACGGGACGTGATCGGCAAGACCCTTCTCGTCAACCTGGTGAACGTCACCATCGTCGGCGTCAACCCGCCAGGGTTTACCGGGGCCAAGAATGTGCAGACTTCGCCGGAGCTCTTTCTGCCCTTCGCCGCGCAGCCGCTCGTCTATCCGTATCGGGATACCGACTCCCTGCTGACCAGCGATCGCGTGTGGTGGATGCAGATTATGGTGCGGGCGAAGCCGGGCGTGGACGAAGCGAAGGCGCAGGCGGCGCTGGACGTGGCGCTGCAGGCGGCGGTGCGGGCGACCATGACGGTGAAACCCGACGAGTCCGTGCCGAATCTGATGCTGACCGACGGCAGCCGTGGCATGAACGAGGCGAGCCGGCAGTTGAAGCAGCCGCTGCTGGTCCTGATGGGACTGGTGGGGCTGGTGGTGCTGCTGGCCTGCGCGAACCTCGCCAACCTGTTGCTGGCGCGTTCGGCGGCGCGGCAAAAGGAAATGAGCGTACGCATGGCCCTGGGCGCCGGCCGCGCGCGTATTCTGCGCCAGGTGCTCACAGAAAGCCTGCTGCTCTCTGTACTGGGCGGTTTGGCGGGGCTGCTGGTCGGCTACCTCGGGCGGACGGCGCTGCTACGGATGTTTGCCGGGCCTGCCGATCCGATGGAACTGCCGGGCGGGTTCGACTGGGGCGTTTTCGGGTTCAACGCGGCGCTGTCGATTGCCACCGGCCTGCTGTTTGGACTGGGACCGGCGTGGCAGTCGACGCGAGCTCAGGTGAGCAGCACTCTGAAGGACTCCGCGCACACAACAACGCGCCGCCGGCGTGGTTTGACGGGCCGCGCGCTGGTGGCCTTCCAGGTAGCGCTTTCCACGCTGCTGGTGGTGATGGCGGGTGTCTTTCTGCGGACCCTCATCAACCTGAACGACGTCGATCCTGGTTTCGATTCCCGCAACATTGTCCTCTTCGAAATGCGT
This sequence comes from Acidobacteriaceae bacterium, assembly GCA_035656855.1. Lineage (GTDB taxonomy): Bacteria > Acidobacteriota > Terriglobia > Terriglobales > Acidobacteriaceae > Palsa-343. Next base: position 32,167 of record DASRRO010000016.1, read on the forward strand.
CCGCCGCTCTCGGAGTATTCCGGTGCGAAACAGGTCGCGTTGTTCCGGCAACTCACGGAGCGGCTGGCCGCAGTACCTGGGGTGGAAACGGTGACACCCACCACTGTGGCGCCGCTCTCGCACAACTACGAGAACGATGACTTCATCCCGGTGGGCGAGAAAGAACCACCGGGAACGGATACGGCGAGCCTGGACAGCACCGTGGGCGACGAATATTTCACAACCTTCCGTATTCCGATTCTCATGGGCCGGAGCTTCGCGCCCACCGATACGGAAACATCCCCGCGCGTGGCGGTCGTGAACCAGGCTTTAGTGCGGGAGTATTTCTCCAGCCAGAATCCGATCGGGAAGAGCTTCGTCACCTCGGGGGCAAAGAACGAAAAGCTCACGTACCAAATTGTGGGCGTCTGCGCGAACACGCGCTACGGCAGCCTGCGCGAGGATCCGCCGCCGATTTTCTACCTGAACTACCGGCAGGCGCCGGAGATCGACTGGGGACTGAGCTTTGCGGTGCGGACCCGCACCGCGCGCGTCGCGATCGCGCCCTCGCTGCGCAAGGCGGTGCAGTCGGTGGACCGCAACCTGCCGCTGGTGGAGGTGCGCACGCAGCAGGAGCAGATCGATCAGCTGCTGATGACCGAGCGCATCTTCGCCAATCTCACCAGCGGGTTCGGCGTGCTGGCGCTGGTGCTGGCCTGCATTGGAATCTACGGGCTGATGGCGTACTCGGTTGCGCGGAGGACCAACGAGATTGGCATCCGCATGGCCCTGGGCGCGCGGAAGGAGCAGGTGCTGCGCATGGTTCTGGGTGAAGCTGTATGGATGACCGCGCTGGGCATCGCCGCGGGGCTGGCCGCCGCGCTGGCGCTGGGGCGGCTGATTGCCAGCCAACTCTATGGTCTGCGGTCCTGGGATCCGGTGACACTGGTTGCGACCGCCGGGCTGTTGCTGCTGGTGACCCTGGCGGCGAGCTGGATGCCGGCCAGCCGGGCCGCGGATGTGGATCCCAGCCTGGCGCTGCGGGCGGAGTAAGGCGCAAAGAAAAATCCCCGCTCCCTGGGGGAGCGGGGATTTCCGGATGCAGAGGCGCGACTACCAGCGCGAGACTTTCACCTCATCGAGATACACAGTCGCGGAGCCGCTGCCATAGCCGTCGATCTGGAGGTTGGTCAGCAGGGTGGGCGCCCAGCCGGACGCGAAGGCGGAGTTCACGGTCTTGTTGATCGTCTGCTCCTTGCCGTCGAGAGCCACGGATTTGTAGGTCACGTCGCCGGAACTGTCGCGCGAGTAGGCGACCTGGACATGATGCCAGGTATTCACGCTCCAGCTGCGCGGATTACAGGGCTGACTGCTGTACACCCACTTATCTACAGGCTTCGTGGGGGAGCCGGCGTTCTCGGTGTAGTCCCAGGTGCCGTTCCACCCGTCGCACTGGAAGCCGTAAATGACGGTATCGCCGTTGGGGATCACCTGGTTCATGTCCATCTCAATATTGGCGAGATGGGCGGAGCTTCCGCCAATGTAGACCCAGGCATCGTAGACGAAATTGGTGGCGTTCACATCGTCACCGAAGGAGACCCAGTACCGTTCGCCGCCATTACTGGTGAAGCTGGTCTGGAACTTGCGCGACGTTCCGCTGTGGGAGGGCGAGGTGACCAGCGTGGTTGAGCCGCTGGACGTGCCGTTCGTGCCGGTATCGTGAGTGGCCTGCCAGCTGGTGAGCGCTTCGAGGCTGCTGACAACCTCGGCTCCAGAGGGGACTGTCAGCGCGCCTGAGGCTCCAGCGCTGCCGCTGCCGCTGACGGTCACCGTGACATCGGAGACGCAGACAGCGCCCTTGTTGCCCCAGGATTTGACATGAACGGTGTGCGAACCGGATCCCGACGAAACCTCGGCATTGATCGAGGTGCTGTGCACGATGGTCGTGTCGCTGCTGTTGTCGAGCGAGTAGCCCATGGAGGAAATCGGCTGCGAGGAGCAGGTGGATGCATCGGCAGACAGGGTAAACGGCGACGAGACGCTGGCTCCATTGGCGGGGCTGCTGATGGTCGGATTGGCGAAGGCGGGCACCGCCGTGAGGGCGAGCAGAGAAGTAAGGAGTGACAGCTGATGAGCGTTCTTCATGGACTTTCCTTCGGCGGTGGATTGGTTCCGTTCGAGCTAGAGGCCGGAAGGTATGCGCCGCACGCAACAACCTTGGCAGGTGCTCAGGATCTTCGCTTCGAGACTGTCGGAAACCGCTCGTTGCAACGGGCAGATTCCACAGGATCTGGGTCAGTTCCGAGTCGTGCGTGGGCCGTAGTCCACTTCGGAGGGAGTCATCAGCACACTCTGGTCGTAAGGCCAGAGCAGGTCTGTACCGCTCAGGTCTTCCCTGTTCCCGGTCAGGGAAAAGAGGAGAAGATGGGTGGTTGCTGGCGGTATCCTTACCGAAGGCTGGAGCGGTGTAAATCCCCTATTACAGGCAATTTGGTACTTTTGTGTGGATCGCGGGCAACCTTTTTCCCGATTGTGCAAATTCTTCCCGCGGACTGGGAAAATCCGTCGCGGCAGCTGGTGGGAATTACACGCCCCGCAGCGGAAAGGGCTGCAACCGGTTGCAGCGGTTCGAGCCGAATCGATCAGTTGGCGTGCAATCGGCGACCTTCAGGAGATGTCAATCTCCAGCGTGGTGCGGCTGGCCAGCAGCGCCGAAGGCAGGACGACCCGGGCCTTCTCGACTTTCCCCAGGGAAGCGCTCCGCAGCGGGCGGCCATCGGACGGATGGATATGCACGTAGAGATCTGCTGCAAATGGCTGCTCCAGCGTGAGGTTCACCTTCCACCCGCCATGGTTCCCCGCAGTCGTTGTCCAGGAGACTGGGCCAAAGCGCGTGGGGCAGTTCTGCACGTGAATCCGCTGGCCAGGCTGAAACCAGGATTTGGGCGCGGCTTTCTGCAAATGAACGATGTCGCGATCGCGCTCCTCGTAACACAGGAGCCAGCGCAGGCCCAGCGCCGCCTGCAACTCACTGTTCACCACGGCCGACCACCCAAAGGGGGTGCCGTCGCCGGGATAGCCGCCAGGCAGCATCGCGTCTTCGGGAGAATAGCGGCTGCCCGAGTCCATGGTGTAGCAGCACAGCGCATACAAGGTAAGCAGGAAGGGCCGGTAGTCCTCCTGCCGGATGCGCCCGGCGAGCGTTCCATGCGACATAAAATTCGACGTGCGCGGAAACGCGCCATCGATGTTCATGCCGAGGATCTGCAGGCCGGCAATCTCCCGATGCCGAAAATGGCCAAGGTCGAGCTCCGGATCGCCCCAGTCGCTCATCCACCAGTCTTCCATGAACCGGTGATTTTCATAGCTCGACAGATCGGTCGGCTTGCGCTGCGTGTCAAACGGAGTGAAGGGCGTGATGCCTGCCTGCTTCATCGCGGGATCGCGCGCGGCCAGCACCTTGTTTAGCGAGGACTCCACATCGGCGCGCAGTTCTGTCGCCCAGGCCGCGTAGATCCGCGACTCCTCAAGAAGCGCCGGATCGGGATGGGCTGCGGCTGCGGAAGCCAGCGCGCGTGCGTGCTCGCGAAAACCCCGCCAGGTCCAGGAAGCGTTCTGATAGTAGTAAGGATGCGATCTCGGGTTATCGTCCTTCGGATTGCCGAGGTCCGCTTCCGGCGAGCCCCAGATCAGGCCGTGGCGCGGATCGGAGGGCGGGAACTGGGCTTTCGAATACGCGATCCGCCCCCGGACGCATTCTGCCATTCGCCGCAAAATCGGCATGCGCTTTTTCAGAGCGTCGAGATTGCGTGCGTAATCCCACGCGCGCGCGGATGTCTCCAGAAACACTCCGGCGTTCAGCGGCGCCTCCACCTGATCCTGCGTGTTGTAGAGAAAGTTGCCGTCGGGAAGAATGTAGCGGTCGAGATAGAACTGGAAATATGGTTCCGCCTCCGCCGTCAGATTCCACAGCTGATGCGCCCAGACAAATTCGTAATGGGCGACGGGAAAGAGCGCGTGGCTGCGCTCCGGAATTTTGGTATAGGCGCCCTCGCCCACCTGATACGTCGGGTGGAGTCCGCGATAGCTGGAGCGTGAGAGGGCAATACCGCCGCGCGCCGCCTGCAGCAGCCACTCGTCGGGAATCTCGACCTGCATGCCGTCGTCGAAGAAGGAATGCCAGCGGCTCCACACCGTGACCGCTGCTTTGAAGAAATCTGCGGCGGAGCCGTTCCAGTAACGGTCGACCGATTCGCCGGCCGGGGGCTTTTGGGGTGCGCCCGTGTCGCCGTCGGGAATCAGGTTGTCGCCGCCGGAGTCAGGCACCATGGCGCGGACCCGGGCGATCGGCCGCGCGTCGGCGCCCGGAGGAAGCACCATCATGACTTCGTAACCGGTTTTGTACTCCGGATTCCAGACGCCGATATCCGCTGCCGGCAGATAGCCGCCCAGCATGGTTCGTTTGCTGTAACCGTGCACGTAATCGTAGAGGTAGCCCGAAGGAAGCAACCGCTGCGGCTCAAAGAGATGTCCGGTCATGTCCGGCGCCCACAGCGACTCCGCATCGGTTCCAAATTCGCGCGAGCGTCCGTCGGCCTCAAGCCACAGCGAACGCTCCGGTCCGCTTTCTTCATTCGCCACCAGCGTCCAGCCGATGAACTCTTCACCCAGCGCAGCGACATTGTCGTACTCGGGATCGGAGTTGTTGTCGAGCACTGCGCGGCCGAGGACATCGGGGCCGGGAACGTACCGCGCGGGCCGTTCAAACTTCACCCCCTGCGGCGGATGAATCGGGCGCGGCCGAATCTGCGACAGGTCTCCGATAAACTTGGGGATGCGCGCAATTTCGCCGTCCACGGTGAGATAGACGAGCACGCCGCGATGCGTCACGTGCTTTTCCAGCACAGCCGTCGGCGCTCCGTTCAGCCTGGGAATGATCGCCGCGAGGAACCACCCATCGCTGGACTCGCCGACGGCGAGACTGCGTTGCGAGCCGCTGAATTCTCCCGTCACACCATCGGAGTGAATCGCCGTCAGCCGCGGAGTCTGCTGCAGCAACTCGCGCTCGCCGGGCAGCAACTTCACATACACATTCTCGATTCGGCCTGGCTCCGCATGCGAGATCCGGCCTGGTACCCGACCCCGCGCCGGACTCGCCGAAGCCCACAAGCTGAAACGCGACAGCGTTCCCGCGGCCGGCAGTGCCAGGACACTCTTCAGAAATGTCCGCCTCGACTTCCGACCCACTGAATCCGGCATCTTCCCCCCTGAGCTAGGTGTCGCATGGAACGGGATTTCCTATTCGTCTGAGTCCGCCGCACAGCGAAAACCGATGGTCCCGGACCGATCCAGACTCGGCGCCATCAGCAGATATTTGCCGTGTTCATCCAGGCGGTAAGCCTGCGGGAAATACCACATCGAACCCTGCGGCTGGTAATAGCTGCCGCCGCGCAGAATCGCGGACCGGGTGTGCGTGTCTTCAAACTCATCGGTCCACTGCCACACGTTCCCCACCATGTCCATGACGCCGAAGGGACTCGCGCCCTGCGGATGCGCGGTGACGTCCGACGGTTCGGTCAGCGTGCGCCCCTGGTCGGGAACTGCAACCGCCGCCGGGTTCCACTGGTTGCCCCAGGGGTAGGTGCGTCCGTCGGTGCCCTGCGCGGCGTACTGCCACTCCCACTCATGCGGCAGACGTTTGCCCGCCCAGTGGGCATAGGCGCGCGCATCTTCCAGGGAAATCCACGTCACCGGACGCTGTCCCCAGCCCTCCGGATAGGTCCCGTTGCGCCAGTCGCGGAGAAAGTCATGGCCGTCGCGAGGATGATAGTGGGTGGCATCGACGAAGGCCTTGTACTGCGCATTGGTCACTGGATAGCGATCGATGTAGAACGCAGGCACGGTCATCATGTGATCGTGAAATCGCCGCGGCGCGTCTTCCCAGGGATCCTGCACATCCAGACCTGCATCATCCTTCACGTTCACCTCGATCCCGTGCACGCGGAAGCGGAACGTGCCGCCCGGAATCCGCACCATGTCCTTACGGGCTTCAGCATCGGCCTTCGCCGGTGCGATGGGTGTCACCTGTTGCTGAAGCGGCTGCCACTCATCGGAGTAAGAGGCCAGGGGTTTGGCTGCCGACGCTTGCATCTGCGCCAGCAAGTCCTGCACCGGCTGCGGCAGGCTTGCGGAATCTGTAGCCAGCACTGCGCCAAATCCATTGGGATCCATGCGAAAGCTGAGTGCAGCGATCGAGCCATCGATCTCCGGCTTCAGTTCCTCACCATGCCACAGGTCGTAGTAGTGCATGCCGGACCGGTAAGGGACCTCGATCTGGCGTCCCTCCACTGCGTAGGGGTTGTGGTTGATGAGGGTCCACACGGTCTCTTCTTTTTCGGGGAACTTGCTGGAGAAGATTCCAAACTGAAGTGTGAGCGTGTGCGGTTCCCAGCCGGCGCTTACCATCGCATCGGCGAAAGCGCGCTTGATCAGGGTGGTGCGCCGCAGCGCTTCGGCTTCGCGCGCGGTGAACTCGTTGTGGATGCCAATCACGTCTTCCTGATCGGAGACACCCACGCCGTTAAAGAAGCCTGCCTGGATCTCGGGAATGTGATGACGCCCGCCGCTGACCAGCATTGGCATATGACGAGGCTCCAGCCACTTGTAGCGGCTGATCATGGGGACGAAGGGATAGCTCCAGTAGCCCCACGTCATCTCGTTCCACGCCAGCGTTTCATCCGGGGGGATGCCTTCGGGATGCAGAGCCAGGGGATGCCCGATGGCGTCGGAGGCTTTCAGATAAGCGTCGGGCATGCCGTCCAGCGTGTCGCCCATGAGCCCGTCGGCGCCGACGGATTTCATCAGCTGCGCCTGCGCCGTCCAGTCGGGAACGCCCTCGTCCCGCGTGCCCATGTCCCACGGCGTCTCGGGAAAGAACACATGCACGCCGCGGCGATGAAAGACGGACACCATCTGCCGGACGCCTTCAATGCCTCCGGGCATATCGCGAAGGCGATCGAACTGGTTGCGGTTATCGACCCCGAGATTCGGGTAGGTATCCCAGATAAGAACGCTGTCGACGCCGCCGAACTCCTGGTTCAGTCTGTCGAGATATGCGTCGACCGTGTAGTCGCCCTTGTCGGTGTCGTAGAACGTGCGTTCCTCGATCATCATCTGGACGCAGATGAAGTTGCGCTGGGTCCACTGCAGCTCCGGGCGTGTGTAGTTCGTGTCGTCGTAGCCCATGCGCATCAGGCGCTCGCGGCGCCAGTGCTGCACATCGGTCAGCCAGGCGGAGAAGTCCGCTTTCGCGGGAGGGCCGGGAATCTGGGCATCCTGCGGGGGATACGCCGTGTCTTGTGCGCGAGCGCCCTGGGCAGCCATCAAAACGCAGAGAAGCGCGACCCATCCGGAAAGCATCTTCCCTGCGCGCCTGGCCGGGCAGGACTCATTCAACACGTCGAGCGAGGGCAGGTTCACGCGCCAGGCAGTCTCCCGTTCCTGATGGCCTGATGCTACTCACTCCTGCAGAGCCCCACATAGTCCAGATGTTCTATCTGGATATGGGAATCTTTTCTATTGGTTCTGTGCTGCCGGGAGGGCGGGAGCTAGCCGGCCACCTGGATGATTCCCTGCTGAATGGCCACGGTCACCGCTTCCGTACGGTCGGCCACTTCCAGCTTTTCCAGGATGCTGTTCACGTGGTTGCGCACCGTGTTCTCGCTGATCTTCAGCGCTTTTCCGGTTTGTTTGTTGGTCAGCCCTTTGGACAGCATGTTCAGGATCTCCAGTTCCCGCGCGGTCAGACTGGACCGCATCATCCGCTCCGCGAGCCGCGCCGCAATCTGGGCGGGGATATATTTCCTTCCCGCATGGACGGTCGCAATCGCCTGCAGCATCTCGCGCTGCGAGGTGTCCTTGAGCAGATAACCCTGCGCACCCACCTGGATGGCGCGGTAGATGTTCTCGTCGGTTTCGAAGCTGGTCAGGATGATGGCTCGTGCGCTGGCCTTCCTCTGGCGCATCGCATGGAGCACATCGATGCCCGTCATCCCCGGCATGCGCAGATCCAGCAGCACGATGTCGGGCATGTCTTCTTCCATCCGGGCGAGAGCCTCTTCTCCGCTGGAAGCCGAGCCCATCACGCTGACTTCAGGATGGGTGGCCAGCATGCTCACTAACCCGGCCTGGATGACCGGGTGATCGTCGACAATCAGGATTCGTGTAACTCGTTTATCCGGTCTGTTCATAAATGTTGCGGCCTCGCAGCCTCTTCCACAGCAAGTTGGTCCAGATGCTCAGCGTACCGCGCCTGGCCAGGTGCGCGGCGATCACGACCCGGGTTCCCTGGCCTGGCGATGTAGTGATCGTCATGGTGGCTCCGATGCTCGCCGCTCTGCGGCGCATGCCGCGCACGCCGAAACCCTTCATCTCACCGTCCTGCTCATACCCGCGTCCGTCGTCCTCAATGATCAGCTCCACCGAATCGTCGCTGCAGCGCGCCAGAATCCGAATGCGCGAGGGGCGGGCGTGCCGGACCGCATTGGCCAGCGCTTCCTGGCCGATGCGAAACAGCGTGTCCTTAATCCGCAGAGGGATGGCGCCGGGATCCCCCTCCTGCGCCGCCTCCACCTCCACGTCGCCGCCCTCCAGCATGTGCCGCGCGCAGGATTCCAGCAGAGGCGCCAGCCCCGCCGTTTCGGGCGATTCCGCGCGTAACATCATGATCTGCCGCCGCGCCTCTTCGTGGCTGTGCCGCACCAGGTCGCAGGCCAGGTCCAGCTGCTCCTGCACCATCGGCATGTTCACCGGCATGCGGTTGCGGATGGCCTGCAGCTGAAAACCGAGGCCGGCAAAGCTCTGGGCCAGCGTATCGTGCATTTCGTGCGCCAACAGCTCGCGCTCTTCCGCAACCGCCTTCAGCCGCCACTTCTCCACGGTGCTGTAGATCAGGAGTCCGATGAAAGCCAGCAGCAGGACGAAGAACCCGATGATCACGATATGGCGCGTGTTCCACCAGGGCGGCCCCGCGACCACATCCACATCGTCGGCCGAGGGCAGCAGCAGAACAAAGGGCGTGAGGTTATGCGTGCCCGCAGGATCGACCACGCAGATCCCGCGTAAACGGAGCAGGCTTCCGCGTTTCAGCTTATCCACCAAAACGCTGCCTCGGGAATTCTCCACCACCGCACGGAAGGCCTGGCGGCCCGCGGCCAGGTTGAGCACCGGCGCGCCCTGCGGCGTGCGGGTCGCGTCCGTGAAGGTTCCTTCCAGCTCGATGAACATTGCGGCGAACGATCCGGTGGCCGCCTGCTCCGGGGTGAGCGAGATGGGCGCGACCGGGGTACGGGTCCAGAGCAGATGCACGGTGGCGTGATCCAGGGTAGCGCTGTAGTCCCGCGCTTTCACCTGGCCGGTCACCAGAGCTTCATCGCCCACCTTGAGAAGAGGGCTGGAACCGGCTACCACCGCCACGCCCCCGGTCGAGTCCTGGACGTACAGAGCAGGAGAGGCCAGCGTGACCACGCCGCGCACCGTGGCGATCACCGGGCGCGAGCTGATCGCCGTCCGCAGGCTGCTGATGGGCTGCACGGCCGCGCCTGCCGGAGTCGGTTCCGGATTCACATGGGACGGCAGCGATCCGGAACCAAAGATCGACGTGCCGTTCCAGTAAGGCTGATTGCTGGTGATGTCGCGAACCGTTTGTCCTGCCAGCATCGCCTGCAGATCCCCGGCGGTTGCCGCACGCACCCGCACGTTGCGCCAGATGCCTCCCGAGGAGTAAGACCGCAGGCCAATCCCGCCCGCCTTCAGACAGTCACGATCGCGCACCGCGGCCGTGGTTGTATTTCCGCCCTGCAGCGGGAAGGTCGCCGAGGCTACAACATCGCAGCCGCAGGCCAGCAGCTTCAGGTGATACCAGCGGAAAGCCTGCACTCCGTCCGGGATGGGGGCGTCCTCGTACTCCTGCCAGCCATGGCCGGCCAGGCCGAGGGTGAGCCGGTTGTCGCGCGTGCGCAGGCCTGCATAGTAGCCGCTGTAGGAGTCAACGCCCTCCTCCGCATCGCTGGCCCGGATCACGAGGCCGGCGTCGCCGTCTTCGCCCAGCAGCTTGACGTCCGCCTCCAGCACATAGTTGGTCCACCAGGCGGATCCGCTCATCAGCTTGGCCCCGCGCTCGTCGGAGTCGTTGCGCATGCCTCCGTCATAAACCGCCCACGTGCCGCCGAAGGCTTTCCACTCGTCGGCCTTACCTTCCGCAAAGGAATCGTGGTAGGGCAGCCCGCGCGCGGAGCTGTGCAGGTAGAGCAGGGCCGCCGTCGCTCCGATTCCGGCCAATAAGCACACGGCCAGCAGAGCCAGGACGAACCGCCGAACTTTGCTGCGCGCCGCCACGGTTTTTATCTCCCCACCAATCCCAGAATCCGGCGGATCTCCGGCGTCTCGAGGTTCTCTTTCGTCACCAGGCGGGGCGGGCAGCGGATGAGATTCGGAACCGGCTTGCCGGCGCGCTCGTCGGCCAGCACCTCGATCGCGCGATGGCCCATCTGGTAGGTGTCCTCGGCGACCACCGAGTCCATTTCCCCGGTCATCAGCGGCATCAGCAGGTCCTGATCGCAGCCCACCAGCCTGACCTTCCCTGCCCGGTGCGCTTCCACCAGCGCGGAGTACGCGCCCCGCGTTGCATCCGTCGTCACCGCAAAAATCGCGTCCAGGTGCGGATGATCCCCCAGCACCTCTTCCGCGGTCTGCTGCTCGTAGGGGACGCTGAAGAGCCCGGGCCGTTTCTCTTCGACTTCAATCCCCGGGTACTCCTCCGCCAGCGTCTTTTCAAAGGAACGCACCCGCTCGATCACGCCGGCAATATCCGGGTCGATTCCGAGAATGGCCACCGTTCCCCTTCCGTGCAGGACGGTGCCCATGCGCTCGGCCGCCATGCGTCCTGCGGCCGCGTCATCGCTGAGGATATAAGTCAGCTTGCCTCCCGGCTGCAGCGGCAGCGGCGATCCCACGATCACCACCGGAATGTTTTTCGAGAGCGCCCTGCGCACCGGGGTCATCAGCGCGAGCGTTTGATCGGGAGAGAGCACGAGACCGGCATATCCCTGGTCGATAACCCGCTCCACCAGCGCGATCTGCCCCTGTACGTCATCCTCGCGCGTGGGCGCATTCCAGTAGATCCGGAATCCGTCTGCGCGGGCCGCGTCTTCCGCACCCGCATGCTCGGGTTCCCACAGCGAGATCCCGGTGGTGCGGGGAATGACGGCGATGGTCGGCGGATCGGAGCGGCACCCTGGCAACAGAGCCAGCAGAAAACCTGCTGCTGCCCATGCGAGGTGGCGAACGCGGCTCCGCACCGGTGGATTCTTCCGCCCGGCGCCGCTCTTCCCAAACACCATTTCCAATTCTGGTCTGTCCTGTCCGGCGATTGCGCTGCGGCGGACGCCGTGTCGCAACGTTTGCGTCCTGTCTGTAGTCTGGCTCTCTTTGATTCAGCAGCACGGAGAGGGTGCGGCGCATAGTACATCTCTACTACCTGCGCATGATCCACGCGTTCCATTCGGACGCGGCAACGGCTCATTATAATTCCCGCAGTCGCGACGTTGTCGCATCAATCCCGGCTGCATTGGTCGCGGCCGCGCGGTTGTTCTGCGCCCGCTGACAAGGCCCCTCGCTCGACAAGGAGAATAGTGAATCGCCGGGATTTTATTTCCATGCTCGCGGCCACATCCGCCGCTGTCCATACTCCGCGCGCTCTCGGCGCTCCCCGCACCCACTCCGCTCCCCGGGCGCCACACCTGTCCGCCGGTCGACTGGCAGAAACGGCCTTTCCGCGCGGTGACTACACGCCGTTTGGCTACCTCGACAATCCCTGGCACACCTGGAACCTTCATCCCAGCGGTGTGCTCCGCTCCGTGCCCGGCATCGGGGTCGCGCTCTACTATCCCGCGGGTCCGGGTGGCTACTTCGACTTTCATCGCAACAACATCTATACCGCCGAACTCGCGCTCGGCTTTCGCATCGGCGACCGCACCCTGTTCTCGCCCGGCGATTTCGCTGCCGGTCAGCTTTCCTCCCCGCACCATACGAAGAACGTTCTGGTCTACGCCTTTGAGGAAGATGGCCTGCGCGTCACCAGCAGCTTCTATCAGGTGAATGAGGATTGCATCGCCGCTCAGATCCAGTTCGAGGAGCAGGCCGGACGCACCCAGTCTGTCGAGTGGCTCGCCGCGCACACCTATGTTCTGGGAGGCAGTCAGTGGTGGGGCGGCGATGGCGTCACCGGCGGTTTCGACGCCGAGCATGACCTGCTTTGGACCCACGGCTTCGCCGCCGGTACGGTTTTCGGGATCACCGCCAGCATCGCCGGTGCGCAGCACTTTATTTCTGAACAGGAAGCCGACCGCGCCACATGGCTGACCGCGGAGCCGAAATCCGGAGCCCAGGCCGCGTATGGCACCGACCCTCTGCATGGAGGCGTGCGCTATCGTCTGGGCATCGCGCCGCATTCTCGCACCCAGGCGATCGTGATCATGCAGCGCGCGCCCAACCTCGGCTCCCTGCGCCGCAACGCCCGTACTTCTCTGGCCGAAGCGCAGCATGAACTCGACCGCCGCCTTGGCGAAGACGACGTCTTCTGGAGTTCCGCTCCGGTGCTCAGCGGCGACTGGCCGGAGACATGGAAGCGAGGCTGGGTCTATGACTTCGAGACCCTCCGCACTATGGTTCGCCAGCCGATCGGCGTCTATCGCCACCCGTGGGACGGGATGCAGGTCCAGGCGCCGCGCAATGTGCTCGCCGAAACCTCCATCGACATGTGGGCGCTCAGCTATGCGAACCCGGAGATGGCCAAAGGGGTCTTCGTCGGTCAGTTTCTGGATGCTGTGGAACCGAACATCCCCTGCATGCGCGAAGACGGTGTCATGAATATGGTCGCCACTGACGGATCGGAGTGCGGCACCTCCATCTCCTGGTGCTTCCCGTTCTTCTGCGCCGCATCCATTTTCGACCGCACCCGTGACCTGCCGTGGCTGCGCCGGCTCTATCCTGGCCTCGCCGCTCTGATGCGCTGGACGCTCAAAAATCGCACCGATGCGCAGGGCTTTGTCGTTGGCAAATGCAGCTGGGAGACCGGCATGGACACCTCGCGCAGATTCCAGATCCAGCAGCCTACCGGTGGCGAGCTGGTTGAGTTCCTGCCCCTCGTCGAGTTGCAGGCCGCCGCGTCCCAGGCGGGCGCGATCCTGGCGCGTTTCGCCCCACTGGCCGGGGACGAAGCCAGCGTCTCCGAATGGCGCAATGTCGAGAAGACCTACGCCGGCAAGACTCAGCAGCTGTGGAAAGACGATTGGTTCCACGACTACGACACCCGCACCATGAAGCTGGTTATCAACGCCGACCGCGATCCTTCGCAGGCCTCTCCCGCCTTCTGCGGCATCGCAACCGAAGACCAGAAGAAGCTCCTGACCCCTACGCTGCACAAGATGTTCGAGAGCCTGCTCGCTCAGGCCGGCGATCCAAAATCCAGCGCCGACAATCAGCTGGACTGGTCCTCGTTCGTACTGCCTTTCCTCGAATCCGCGTGGGCCTCCGGCGATCGCCAGTTGGCCAGTGCCCTGGTGGAAACCATCTGCAACCGGATCTATCCCTCCATCGACCGCCGTTCGGTGACGCCCGTGGATGCTGAACATCCCCGCCTCGGCTGGCCGGGCGTCAGCTGCGAGGTGTGGGGCGCCCACGGCGCGTTTGGCGGAGAAGTCTACGGTTGGGGCGCCGTGATGCCCGCTCACATCGTCCGCAACCTGGTGGGACTGCGCGAGACGGATGATCCGCAGCGTGCGATCCTCGCTCCCGGCTTCCCCGCTTCGCTGGCCGCGCCGGGCAAAGAATATGCACTGGAGCGAATTCCCTGGCGCGGGCATTCTCTCTCCATTCGCTTCCGTTTTCTCGATGAGTCCCGCATCCAGGCCGCCATCTCCGGCAGCGGTCCGCTTGCCGTCCGCGAGGTTTACAGCGAGCAACAGCAGTCGCTGCCCATCCGTCGCGATGGCTCCGCCGCGGAGGTGGAACTAACGAACTTTGGCCTTTATACGATTGCCCTTGCAGAGTCTTCTTCCCGCTGATCGGGGAGAGTCCATTTGTACTATCCCCCCGTGGTCACCCTGGTTCATGCGCAAGCCCGCATAAACAATTACCTTCGCTTCACACTGCAGCACGCTCGTTGAAACACCAGGGATTCCCCTGCATTCAGAAACGATCGCTGCGTTCCAGGGCCCGTCCGCATTCCGGAGACCGACGACATGCACTTCAGGAAAGTCCTAACTACCTTCGTGCTCGCCAGCTTATGTTGCGCTTTGCCGGCATTAGCCCAGTTCTCCTCGAGCGTCCAGGGCACGGTGCTCGATCCGCACGGCAACGCCGTTTCCGGTGCCGCCGTCACTCTGGTCAACACGGATACGAATGTCACGCAGACAAAGACGTCGGACCCTTCCGGGAACTTTATCTTTGTCAGCCTTGCGCCGGATCATTACCAGATCTCGGCTTCCGCAACGGGATTCGCGACCTCCAAAGTGGTTTTTGTTCTGAGTACCGCGGAGAATCGCGATGTTCCCATAACCCTGGCCGTCGGCCAGGTCGCCTCCACGGTCTCTGTCAGTGCGCAGAGCCCGCTCCTCGATACGTCGGACAGTCGTAACCAGCTGACGATCGATTCCCAGGCTGTTCAGTCCCTTCCCTTAGCTGCGAGAAACCCAACGTCGTTAATTGGTCTGGCCCCCGGAGTCACAGGTCTTGGCTCCGCGGGCTATACCAATTTCTTCACCGAGAATGCCGACTACAGCGCCAACGGGCGCGGCAACAACGGCAATCAGTATGTCCTCGACGGGCTCGACATCAACATTGACGTCAACCCGGGCGTCCTCACCCTGGTGCCCAACGCCGATGCGCTCTCCGAATTCTCCGTCCAGACCAACACCTATACGGTCGACTACGGCAAGACCAGCTCAATGCAGACGGTGATGACCACAAAATCCGGCACCGATACTTATCACGGCTTCGGCGCCCTTTATTACACCTACCAGGGACTCAATGCCCGCGGTGAGTTTGGTCCTCCGCCCTCGGTACGGATTGCTCCGTTCCACACCACGAATTTGTCGTTTGGCGTGGGCGGTCCCGTAATCCCGCACCACCAGTTCTTCTTCTTCTTCGGTATTGAGCCGTATCTCGCCCTCACGTCCAACGGCAACGCGGTCCAGACCTACGAAGACCCTGCCTTTGTCGCCTTTGCTCAGCAGGTGCAGCCGAATTCTCCAGAAGTTCAGCTGATGGCCAAGTATCCGCCCAGCGGCGCCAGCACGACCAACGTAGCCGCTACGGCGCTGGATACCTTCGGTCCGCAGGATCTGGCCGGCAACAGCGGCTGCGCGACCCCCAGCACGGATAACATCCCCTGCGGCACGCCGGTGTTTGACAATGGCAACTTCAACTCGTCCAGCTTCAACAATTCCAGACAGTACAACGTTCGTATCGATAAGTACTTCAGCAGGGATCGCGTCTACGGCACGCTCTTCCGGGATACGACGAATGCCGGCGGCCCTTCCGTCCGCCCCGCATTTAATACAACCAACCCGTCTTCAGTAATTGCCACGCAGGGCAGCGAAACCCACACATTCTCGCAGAACACACTCAATCAGGCTTTCTTCGGCTATAATTACCTGCAGGCCACGGCCGAGGCGACCGGGCAGCTGTCGGTTCCGGTCGTGAACGTCAATAATCTCGGAGTTGGATGGGGTATCGGCTTCGCCGACGGCCAGTATGCCGAGCACAACTACCACTGGCGCGACGTTCTAACCAAACTGCATGGCACCCACGCCATCAGCGTCGGGTATGAAGGCTGGCACGGCGACGATCTCGCGCTTTTTGCTCCCAGTTATGCGCAGCCTACCTTCCAGTTCAACAACATGATCGATCTGATCAATAACAATCCCTACTCGGAAAGCAGTCTGTCCTACAACCCGGTTACCGGCCAGCCGATGCCAGGCCAATACGCCTATGCGGAAACCACGCATGGTGTTTTTGCCCAGGATACCTGGCGCGCATCCCGGCGCGTGACCGTGAATTTCGGGCTCCGCTACGACGATTTCGGCAACCCGTATCCCATCCGGGGCACACCGCTGGCCAACTTTCATCTCGGCACCGGTTCCACCATGGCCGAGCAGGTAACGAACGGCGTCAACCGCCAGCAATCTCAGGTCTACAACCAGTCGATGAACTGGATCTTCAGTCCCCGCGGCGGAGTCGCCTGGGATCTCACCGGCAACGGTAACTGGGTACTGCGCGGCGGTTACGGCATCTATCGCGACTGGGTTACGCTGGGCAACGCCGAGAACAACCTCAAGGGCAACCCTCCAGGATTTGTTCTGCCGACTTTCTATAACAATGGCTCGACCGCCGCGCCGATCTTTGGCTACGGCACCAGCAATACTTATCCCTTTGGGTTTCCCTATCCCGCCTTCCAGGGGGCTCCCCTCGATGCCAAAGGCGGCCTGCCGGGCCAGCAAATTGGCGTCGGCGGAGTCGACGGCAATCTGAAATCGCCCTACACAGAAACCTGGTCGGTCGCCGTCGTGCACCAGCTGACGCAGCAGATCGTGGCCAGCGCCAGCTATGTCGGCCAGCATTCCGCCGACCTGCAGTATGGCGGCGGCAGCTCCTTCGGCAACTCCTTTTCAGGCGATGTCAACGTTTATGCGGGAGACCTGCTGCAACACCTCACCTGCACACCCACGGGTCAGGGCCAGGCGGCCACTTGTTCCGGAACCCAGACCCGCCTGAATACCAGCTTTGGGGCCATTAACTACACTTTCAACGGCCCATGGTCTAACTACTCCGCACTCATCTTCGCCCTTCAGGGTCGATTCGCGCGCCGCGGATTTGTGGATGCCTCCTACACACGCGCGTCCTCCAAAGACAACTCCGGCGCTCTGCCCATCGGCAACTATCCCATTGAGTATCCGCTGAGCCGCTTCTATGGGCCTTCGGCATGGGATGCCGCCAACCGCTTTTCTCTGGGCTGGAGCTACCTCCTTCCCGGCGTCAACAGCGGGCATGGCTTTCTCGGCAGAGTTGCCTCCGGCTGGGAGGTCGCCTCCACCACCGTCCTGCAGTCCGGCCTGCCCTTTACGGTTGCCACCAGCGGAGCCTTCGACGTTGCCCAGGACACCAGCGGTACCGTCGTCTTCCGCCCCGACAGCGGCGACTTCAATGCGGACGGGGATAACAACGACTTCCCTGATGTCAGCAGCTATCACATGTCGCGCAGCCGGCGCAGCTACATCACCGGCGTCTTTCCGCACTGCTCCGGCACCAACCTGGATGGTTGCGGACCCTTCGCTCTTCCCGCTACCGGGCAGGAGGGCAATGAGCAGGTGAATCCGTTCCGGAATCCTGGATTTGCTGAAACTGACGCCTCGCTGAAGAAAATCACCAACATTACGGAGCGCGTCAAATTCGAACTTCGTATTGACTATTTCAACCTCTTCAATCGCGTCAATCTGAACGGTGTCAATATCGATGCCGCCAGTGGTTCTTCGTTCGGTACATCCACCAGCACGCAGATTCCACGCCAGGGGCAGCTCGGGGCGCGTATCGAGTTCTGACACTGCCGTCCCTGCTTCGGGCGCGCGGCTGGCGCGCCCATTTTTCCTGCGCACGGCCCGGGCGCATGTTTCACGTGATCTGGTAAAGCGTTTAACCGAGCGCCTGGACCGGCAATTCATGCAGCTCGTCCCGTCAGCCCTCCAGACGCTTTCACTGACTGGTATTCTGAATTTCCCAGAAGCGTGGGTTTCCACCGAGTCACAGATCACTGTCCAACTCCCGCCTGTGGGTATTCCAAAATGGACTGCTGATGCCAACGATCGTCGAAGTGGCCAAGCGTGCCGGCGTCTCGATTGCAACGGTTTCCCATGTGATTCGCGGGACCAAGCGAGTGACCCGGGATGTCGAGGAGCGCGTTCGCACTGCCATTCGCGAGCTGGATTACTTTCCCAACGAGATTGCGCGCAGCCTGAAAGTGGCCCAGACGCGAATGCTGGGAATGGTTCTTCCCGACATCACCAATCCCTTCTTCCCTGAGATCATCCGCGGAGCCGAAGACACCGCCTTCGAGCGCGGATATTTCCTGGTGACTGCGAATACCGACGAGCAGATCGGGCGCGAGCGCCGGATCGTTGCGGCCCTGCGCTCCTATCGGGTGGCGGGCATGCTGCTGGCATCGGCGCCCAGCAACGATGCCAGTCACATTCTCCGGCTCATTGCTTCCGGCGTCTCCGTGGTGTGCCTCGACCGCCATGTTCCGGGGGTGCCAACCGATGCTGTGCTGCTGGATAACGTGCGCGGGGCGCGAGAATGCGTGCGCCACCTCATCCAGTTTGGACATCGCAGCATCGCCATCATCACCGGTCACCTCAAAACGCAGACCGCTCAGGAACGGCTGCAGGGCTACGAGGAAGCGCTTCGGGAGGCAGACATTCCCGTTGCCGGCAAGCTGATCTTCGAAGGCGATTTTCGTGAAGAGTCGGGCTACCAGCTGGGCCGGCAGCTGCTGGAGCGCCCCACGGAGGCCACAGCCGTCTTCGTGTGCAACGGCGTCATGACCCTGGGTTTGCTGAAGGCGATGGAGATCGAAGGAGTCCGTTGTCCGGAGGATCTGTCGCTGGCCACGTTTGACGATCTCACCATTGATCGCACGTTTCATCCTCATCTCACTGCCGTCGTGCAGCCGGGATACGAGATGGGCGCCCGGGCTGCCACGATCCTCATGGACCGCATTGAAGGGAAGATGACCGGGCCGCCGAACTCGCTTCGCATCGTGCCAACCCTTGTACTGCGGGAGTCTTCAGCGATGTATCCGAAGGCGGCGATGGGGCGAGCCAGAGGGCGCCGGCCTGCGGTCGCGCAACGGCCGCTGACTGCTCCGGCTAAACAGTAAAACTCTTCTTGACAGTCGAATTGCGCTCATGGTTGAATCGCAGACGGTCAATGGTTAAAGGTTTAACCGCTGGCCACAGGAGACCGGCGATGCGATCTTTCAAACGGTGGTTCCTCCCACTGTTGTTTCTTACTCTATGTGCAGCCCTCATTCCGCCGGAGTGCGGTTGGGCGCAGCTGAACCTCGGTTCAATTAAAGGTGAAGTCCAGGACGCGCAGCAGGCTGCCATCCAGGGCGCCAAACTCACACTGCATAGTGATACCACCGGGGTGACTCTGACCTCAGTGTCAGGGCAGTCGGGCGAGTACCAGTTCCTCGAACTTGCTCCTGGAACCTACACGCTGACCGCGGTCGCTTCCGGGTTCAATACCTCCGTTCACCAGGACGTCGCTGTCCGCACCGGCAGCACGATCGTCGTTAATATCGCACTCCAGCCCGGTCAGGTGCAGCAGACGGTGACCGTGAAATCCAATGCGGCCGCGCTGGAAACGGAAACCTCGGACATTGGCACCACGATCTCTCCGCAGGAAATAAAAGACCTGCCCGTTTCTCTCAGCGGCGACATGCGGAACCCGCTCAATTTCGTCACGCTGACGCCGGGCGTCAGTGGCTCCACGCCGGGGGCGACGCCTGATTACAGGTTGCACATCAGCGGTTCAGTCAGCTACGCCGACGAGGTTTATGTGGATGGTGTACCCATCATGAACACCAACCTTGCCGGAGATGTCAGCGAGAATCACCCGCCTATTGACGCCATCGGTCAGTTCAAGCTCATTAACAACAATCAAAGCGCGGAGTATGGGCTGTCGAGCGGTATTGTCTCTTTCGTTTTCAAATCGGGTACCAACGACTATCACGGAACGGCCTTCGATTTTCTGCAGAACGATGCGCTGAATGCCGCCGGCTACGTGACCGATCGCGAATATGACTATTGCGTGACTGGAGGAGGTACGGGGTGCGCCCAGACCTACAAGAAGGCCCCGCTCAAGCAGAACGAATTCGGCGGCACGTTCGGCGGTCCGGTTCGTCTGCCCTGGCTTTATAACGGACACGACAAGACCTTCTTCTTCGTTGACTACACCGGATTCAAGTACCGTCCCAGCTCCAACAATGCCACGCTCACGACGCTTCCCGCCGCCTATCGAAGCGGAGATTTCTCCCAGGCCCTGGGACCGCAGCTGACGGCGAACGGAAATCCGGTCTTCGATCCGGCCGGCCGGCCCGTCTATAACGGCGCGGTCTACAATCCGTTTTCGGTGCACACCGTGGTGGGCCCTGACGGCAACAGCTACCTGGTGCGCGATCCGTTTCCCGGAAACGTCATTCCCACCGGTTTCCCCGAGCTCAGCAAGGTATCGCAGAACGTGATGCAGAGCTTTCCGGTACCGAGCAACAACGCTTTGTTCGATAACTTCTTTCGCCAGCAATCATCGAAAATCGACGAGCACCGCCTGGTCGTTAAGATCGATGAACACCTCAACGACAAGAACGCGTTTTCCGGCAGCGTGTTCACCGGCGGCTACTCCAACTCCAATAACGGCGGGCTGAACCTGCTGGATTCCTCAACGTCAACCGCGCCGACCACGCAGATCCGCTTCACCTACAACTACACACATTCCCCGACACTGATTAATAACGTGAACATCGGGTTCATTCGAGATACCGGATTCGACGGTCCTCTGCAGCCAGGTCCAGGTCTTGCGGCCCTCGGTTTGCAGGGTCTGCCTCCCTTTAAAGCCGACAGCCCGTATCCCCAGATCGGGATTGGCACCGTGCAGAACAGCATTGGTTCGGGAAGCGCGTCGTTCAGCGCGGCGAACCGCTACATCGTGAACGATAACCTGACCATGATCCGCAATCGCCACACGATTACAGTGGGCGGCGAGGCCCGCTACCTTCAGCAGAATGAAGGCGGCTTACCGGCCGGCGGCATTACCTTCGAACCGACAGAGACAGCGCTGAACGGCACCGGATTTGCCGGCGGCCAGGCAGTCACAATTCCGGCCGGCACCGGCAATGCCGCCGCAAGCTTCCTGTTCGGCGGCACGGACTTCGTCAACATCAGCTATCCGATTGAGTCCGCCTATCGGTTTTGGCAGTTTGGGATGTTTGGTCAGGACGACTGGAAAATTAGCCAGCGCCTGACTCTCAACCTCGGCCTGCGCTACGACATTCAGTTGCCCAGGTCCGACGCGCACGGCAACGTTTCAACGATGGATCCAACCCTTCCCAATCCGAGTGCGGGCGGCCTCCCAGGCGCCTTCACCTTCTACGGAACCGGGACCGGGCGGAACGGTTCCGACCGGATTGGCACCATCGACTACAAGGGCTTTCAGCCCCGCATCGGCTTTGCCTACTCGCCCGGGCTCGCGGGAAAGACCGCGATTCGCGGGGGCTTCGCCGTCACCCGCCCGCTGGGCAACGACAACCTGGAAGACTCGATCAGCGGCGGCCAGTACACGACCGGCTTCAGCGGCCTGGCCATGCTGAACCGGCCCCAGGATTATGTCGGCAATCCCGGCTACTACTGGGATAACGAATTCCCGCAGTCGTCGGTTGCCGGAGCGAATCTCGATCCAGGGCTGCTGGTGGGCAACGATAATCCGCCGATGATCCACCCCAGTTCGGGAACTCCTCCGACGCAGCTCTACTGGACGATGCAGGTGGAGCAGCAGATGAGCTCGAGTGTCGTGGCCACCATCGGATATGTCGGCATGCACACCTACCATCTGGGTGTGTGGTCGAAACCCAACGAGGTCAACCCTGCCATGGCGAATGCGAAATACAGCGGCGCGGCCACCGCGGCGGGTATGCCTCTGAACGAGTTCCTCGCTCTGCCGGTAACCGATCCCAGAGTGGCGGCGGCGGGCATTACTCCTCCGTGGCCCGGATTCGTATCCACCTTCGGCGCCGGCGCCACCGCGAGTCAGGCTCTTCGTCCCTGGCCGCAGTATGGAGACGTGGACAATCCGCTCAACCCGATCGCCAGCGTTTCCTACAACGGACTCCAAAGCAGCGTGCAGAAGCATTTCTCGCAGGGGCTGACGGCTCTGTTGTCCTATACGTTCTCTAAAACCATCGGCGACGCCGATTCGAACTCGGGACCGAGTTCCGGCGCCGAAAATGCCATCTATGCGGGTTCGTTCTACCAGGATTACTACGATCCCAAGGCCGAACGCGCCGTAACCAGCTCGGATATTCCGCACGTCGTTTCGCTGAGCTACACCTATGAGCTGCCCTTTGGTCCGGGCAAGCAGTTCCTTCACCAGGGTGGAGTGGTCGGCAGAGTGGTGGGAGGCTGGTCGGTTTCCGGAATCCATCAGTACCAGAGCGGGCGACCGATCCACATCGAGTACGATGCCTTCGGCTCGTCCAACCCTTACTTTGCGGCAGGCGACGGGTTCAGCTTCCGCCCCGATATCGTTCCCGGTCAGCCCCTCAAGAATCCGGCCTATCGGCGGAGCTGTTCAGGTCCGCTGCCGTCAACGGCGGGACGGAACCCATGCCAGTTCTACATCAATCCTGCGGCCTTCACCCTTCCTCCTTCCGGCCAGTTCGGCAACGCGCCCAATCTGATTTCGGCGCTGCGCATGCCCGCCTACCTGGACGAAGACCTCTCGGTATCGAAACGAACCCGAATCGCCGAGAACCTGGATTTGCAGTTCCAGGCAAACTTCTTCAACGCATTCAACCGAACCATCTTCTCCTCCGGAGGGAATGCCCAGACCTTCATCATCAACGGGGCGCCCCCGGATCTAACTCCAGCTTCGCTCACCGGCTCGAATACGATCTTCGGCGTGATGACGGATCAGCAGAATGCTCCCAGGATCATACAATTCGGTATGCGTCTGGAGTTCTGAACCATGGTCATGCTCGTCACATTCGCGTTGCTGGCGGGCATGGCCTCACCCCTTTCCACCCAGGCAACCGCCGATGACTCGGCGGCCCATGCCCGAGCAGCGCAGGCGGCTGAGCAGCGCAACGACTTTCCCGATGCGGTGAGCGAATATCGCATTCTTGGCTCCCGCTTTCCGCACAACGCCGAGGTTCTCAGCAATCTCGGCGTTGCTCTTTATTTCAACCACCAGTGGCCGCAAGCTATTGACGTCTTTCGCAAGGCCGTCGCTCTCAATCCCGCTCTGCTTGCCCCCCATCTCTTCTCGGGACTGGCATGGTTTCGCCTCTCCAATCCGGATGCCGCCGTGCCCGAGCTGGAGAAAGCCGTGCACATTCATTCGTCCGATCCGCTGGCCACCACCTGGCTGGGATACGCTTACAGCGCCCAGGCGCGCTACCGGCCGGCGGTCGCGGAGTTCGAGGCGGCGGCTCGGCTCGATCCCAACAACGCCGACGTATGGTATGCCCTCGGCCAGACCTGGCTGGCAATTGGCAAAGAGGCTACTCGCCATCTGCTGGAGACCGCACCCGATGGCGCGCGCGTGTGGCAGATGGCCGGCGAACAATGCCAGCTTCGTGGCGAAGACCCCCAGGCTCTGCATGATTTTGAGCAGGCCTATACCCGGCGACCCTCGGATCGCACCCTGCGGAAGCTGATTGTCTCTCTGGGGGCGACCCCTCCGCCCGTCACGACTCGTGTCACCGCGCAAAACACCGCTTCAGAAGACGCCCTCTATCGGGACGCGCACGAGGCAGAGCAACAGTCTCGCGCGGCCTTCGCAAAGGTGGAGCAGCTGGCTCCGGATTCCTACCGCGCGCACGAGGTTCTCGCCGACTCGCTGGTTGCCCGCAAGCAGGACCTGCAGGCCATTGAGGAGTACCGCACCGTGCTCAAGCTGAATCCCACGCTTCCGGATATTCATGAGGCGATCGGGGAAGCCCTGGTACGCAGCGGCCGGCTGCCGGAAGCGCTAAAGGAATTTCAGGAGGAGCTCCGCGTTCAGCCCGAATCCGCAGCCGCACACATGAATGCCGGGCGCGTGCTGCTGATGCAGGGACACGATGACGCTGCCGCGGAGATGCTGGCCGCGGCGCTCCGCGAAGATCGTCCGCCGGCAGAAGCCTCGGTTCTCATGGCCAAAGTAGAGCTGCGGCATCACGACGACCGCGCGGCGATCGCTCATCTCACCCGCTACCTGGCCGAAGTAAAGACCGATTCGACCGCCTGGTATCTGTTGTTCACTGCCTGTCGTGAGGCCGGCGACCAGCAGCAGATGCGCTCGGCAATGGACATGTATCGTAAGACTTCGCGGGACACACAGGAGCGCAATGCCGCCCGCAGGGAACTGGAACCGCCCGAAGATGCGATGCGCGTCCCTGACGAACTCTCTCCGCGGCCTCCCGCGGCGATCCATGAATAAACGGCTTTCATATGTCGGAGCCCGGGAGACGCGGGCTGCGACCTTCTTGCGAACGAACTAACGACGAAGGGAATCCAATGCCATCATCCAGGAGTCAGGGGCCGGTGAAAGAAGTGGTCCTCGTCACAAGCGGGGATCTGCGGCAGTCAGCGAATCAGGTCTGCTGGCCGGCACAGCAGGAGCTGGAGCGCGGTCTTACCCGCTGCTTCGAGAAAGAAAACGTCACCGTCAAACGTGCCTTCCCCGTGGATTCCGCCGCCGGCCACGGCTTCATCTCCAGCCAGCGCATGGGCATGGACGTATTCGAGAGCATTGATCCGGACGCGAATCTGGTTTTTGCCACCGCCGCCTGGCAGTATACGCACCATGTTTTACCGGGGATGCGCAGTCATCGCGGGCCCATCCTCACCGTTGCCAACTGGTCCGGTCAGTGGCCTGGCCTCGTCGGCCTGCTCAACCTGAACGGCTCGCTCGTGAAAGCGGGTGTCCCCTTCAACACACTGTGGAGCGAGACCTTCGGCGATGAATACTTCCTTTCGCACCTGCGGGAGTGGATTCAGAAGGGAACCGTGACCCACGACCTCTCCCACGTCCGGGCTCTCGATCCAGGTGCGCTGCCACCGGCGGCGCGGCAGACGGGAGAAAAGCTCGCGGCCGAGCTGCTGCGGCACAAGGCCATCCTCGGCATCTTCGATGAAGGCTGCATGGGAATGTACAACGCCATCATTGACGACGAGTTGCTGAACCCGCTCGGCGTTTTTAAGGAGAGGCTCAGCCAGTCGGCCCTGGTGGCTAAGATGCGCACGGTTTCCGACTCCGACGCCCGCGAAGTGCGCCAGTGGCTCGATAACAAAGGACTCCAGTTTGCCACGGGCAGCAATCCTGAGACCGAGCTGACCGATGCGCAGATCCACGAGCAGTGCCGGATGTATATTGCCGCGCTGCGGATCGCCCACGATTTCGGCTGCGACGCTGTCGGCATTCAGTACCAGCAGGGCCTCAAGGATATGGCGCCGGCTTCCGATCTGGTCGAAGGCCTGCTCAATAACGCTGAACGCCCGCCTGTGTTTTCCGATTCGGGTACGGAGCTCTACCCAGGCGGACCCCTGCCTCACTTCAACGAAGTGGATGAATGCGCCGGTGTCGACGCGCTGGTGACCAATCGCTGCTGGAAGGCTCTCGGCTTCGATCCCTCCACAACGCTGCACGATGTGCGCTGGGGCGAGCCGTACAAGGGCGATGGCGTGGACGATTTCGTCTGGGTGCTCCAGATTTCCGGCGCTGCGCCCGCTAACCATCTGCGCGGCGGCTATCGCGGAGCAAGCAGCGAACGCCAGCCCGGCATGTATTTCCCTTTGGGCGGTGGAACTCTGAAAGGCGTCGGCCGGGCAGGCGAGATCGTCTGGAGCCGCGTCTTTGTTGAGGGTGGCGCCCTGCATGTGGATCTCGGACTGGGCTCGGTGATTGAATTGCCGGAAGCGGAAACCCAGCGCCGCTGGTCGCAGACCACAACCCAGTGGCCGATGGTCAGTGCGATCTTCAACGGTGTCTCCCGTGATTCCTTCATGGCGCGGCACCGGGCCAATCACGTCAGTATCGCTTATGCTCCCGACGCTGCCGGCGCCGGCAAGGCTCTGGCGGTGAAGGCGTCCATGTTCCACCGCCTCGGTGTGCAGGTGCACCTCTGCGGCGCAGTGCCGTTGCACGGATAAGCCAGTTGCCCCGGGGGCTCAGGTGAGTATCGTCACAGGTGCGGACTTCGGAACTTAGCACGTCCTCGGGTGCAGCTGCGATGCAGGTTAGATCAGGTCGAAAGTGACGGAATAAAACGTTCTCCAGAGGAATCAATGAGCATTAACTCCCACGTCGTCAGGAGTACCGTTGTTGGCGCCTTAGGCGGCCTCCTGTTCGGCTTTGATACTGCCGTCATCTCCGGCACCACGCACGCTCTGACCTTGCAATACCAACTCACCCCCTTTCTCCTGGGTGTCACCGTCTTCAGCGCGCTTCTGGGCACCGTCGTTGCCGCTATGACGGCGGGCTTCCCCGGCCAGCGCTACGGCCGTCGCGACTCCCTGCGCGTGATGGCCGTCTTCTATGTGCTGTCGGCGCTCGGTTGTGCCTTCGCCTGGAGCTGGACGTCGCTCATTGTGTTTCGCTTTATCGGCGGTCTCGGTATCGGAGGGTCGTCCGTGCTCGGCCCCATGTACATTGCCGAGATTGCTCCGCCTGCCTGGCGCGGCCGCCTGGTCGGCTTCTTTCAGACCAATATCGTCATCGGCATTCTGCTCGCCTATCTGTCCAACTTCCTCATCGCCACCCGGCACCTCGGCCAGCTTGAATGGCGGTGGCAGCTGGGCGTATCGGCGATCCCGGCCATCTGTTTCTTCCTTGCCCTCTTCCGCATCCCGCGCAGTCCTCGCTGGCTGGTTATGCAGAAGGAACTGCCGGAAGCGCTCGACGTGCTGCGGCTTACCGGCGTACAGAATCCAAAAGCGGAACTGGAAGAGATCGTCGCCTCCGTGCACCTGGAACGGTCGGCCTCGACCGATCCGCTCTTCTCGCGCCAATATGCCAAACCCATCTTCCTGGCGCTGACCATGGGCATGTTCTGTCAGCTTTCCGGAATTAACGCCATCCTTTATTACCTGAACGATATCTTTGCCCTGGCCGGCATCACTGGCGTCTCTGGAGATATTCAGGCCGTTGCTGTGGGAGCGATGAACCTGGTCGGCACCCTGTTTGCCATGTCGATCATCGACAAAGTCGGCCGCCGCAAGCTGCTGCTCACAGGCACCGCGGGACTCGTCGTCTGTCTTGCGGGAATCGCCGCGATCTTTATGACGCACCGGCACATGGCCTGGCTGGTCTGGTTCCTCATGGCCTACATCGCCTGCTTCGCCATCTCGCAGGGCGCGGTTGTCTGGGTTTATGTCAGCGAGGTTTTCCCGAACCGCGTCCGTTCCAAAGGACAAAGCGTGGGAAGCTCCGCACACTGGGTCACCAACGCCGTCATCTCTCTGGTGTTCCCGGTCATGGCGACCTCATCCGGCGCCTTCCCCTTCATCTTCTTCGCACTCATGATGGTTGTGGATCTGTTCATCGTGGGTTTCACCTATCCGGAAACCAAGGGCATTTCCCTTGAGCAGATGCAGCATCGCATGGGAATCGACTAACCAACAAAGAGGATTGAGCATGAAACAAAAAGCGGCGCAATACCTTCTGTCAATCACCGGACTGGCGATCCTGCTGTCGCCGGCTCTCACCGTGCGGGCGCAGAGTCCGTCATGGCAGCCGGACCTGACCCAACAGCAGACCTACACCGTCCATCGCGCCTCCAGCGCCGATCCCACCGGCGCCAACCACGACTTTCGCACCGTCGCGCCCGGAGACACGATTACCGTGCTCGACACGGACGGTCCCGGCACCATCTCTCATGTCTGGTTCACCATCGCCGATCAGGAGCCCTACCACCTGAAGCGCATTGTCCTGCGCATGTACTGGGACGGCGAGAATACACCGAGCGTGGAATCGCCCATCGGCGATTTCTTCGGCCTGGGCCTCGGTATCTATCACAGCTGGCAGTCTGAACTGCTCTCGGTGGGCAACGATAACAGCCTGAACTCCTTCTTCCCCATGCCCTTCGCCCGGCACGCGCGCATCACCGTCACCAACGAAGGCGAAAAGCCGATTGGATCGCTCTACTTCAACATCGACTACCGCACCTACTCCCATCCGCTCGCTCCTGGCACCCTCTATTTCCACGCGCAATATCGCCAGGCGCAGCCGAATCACGGCTGGACGAATAAGTGGAAGACGAATGGTGACGCAATCGTCGACGACAAGACCAACCTCGACGGCCGCGATAACTATGTCTGGATGGAAGCTCAGGGCCACGGCCAGTTTGTCGGTGTGACCATGTCCGTCCTGCAGAACCAGGATATGTGGTGGGGCGAAGGCGACGACATGTTCTTCATCGACGGCGCTGATAAGCCGTTCATCACCGGCACCGGCTCTGAGGATTACTTCCTTGGCGCCTGGGACTTTGGCGGCAAGCCGTTCTCCTATCCTCTCTACGGCGCTCCCATCGTCGGCGATGAGCTGGCCGGCAGCCGATCCAGCGTCTACCGCTTCCACCTCGATCAGCCGATCCCCTTCGAGAAGTCCTTCAAAGCGACGATCGAACACGGCAACGCCAACGGACGCTCGGACAACTTCTACTCCGTGGCGTACTGGTACCAGGCCGAACCGCATGCGCCGTTCCCGCCCCTGCCGCCCGTGGAACAGCGCCTGCCCGCGCTGCAGCCAACCGGCGGTCCGGGAAACTCCATGTCGACTCAGTGAGACCGAACTGGCAGGAGGCGGACAGGCAGATGCACGCAGGCGGGCGATCGACCGAAAGCAGAGAGGCGTGTCTGGAATCTCCGGGACGACGCCGTCTGCAGCGATATGTCGCCCTCGCCTGCCTTATCGGCGGATCTGCGTGCGCCTCCGCCTCGACGACACTGCTGGCTCCGGGCGGTAAGCTGCGCGTCGAGATTGAAACCGGTGATGCCTCGCAGGAGACGATCTCGATTCTGCGCGAGGGGCAATGGGTTCCGGCTCTCCACGCAGCTCCTTCCCCGGTTCGAGTTATCGTCAGGTCAGGTAATGCGGAGCCCTCCTTCTGCAAGATCGAGAAGGCGCGTGAAGTTGCCGAAGGCGTCGTCGTCGAAGGCTCCTGCGATGCCGGCTCCTTTGAGCAGCGCATCACTCGCGCCGGCGAGCCGGATGTCTTTTCGGTGCAGACGAAATTCCTGCCGAAGACCGCGGCCGATCTCGTTTCAGTTGAAGACCGTTACGACTTTGCTCCCGGCAGACGGGCCGCCGATGCTCCGGATGGCCCCGTGGACTTCGTCTGGAGCCAGAACATCAAGAACGAGAGAGACGACGTCATCCCCAACGCCGCCTTCAAGTCACCCGTGGTCATGCTGCAGCAGGGAAGCATTTTCACTGCGCTCATGCCCGTACTCAGCGATCGGGTACTGGTCCCACTCGCGCTCGACCTCGATGTGACCTCCGACAAACTGCCATGGCTTTCCTTTGGCGCCATGAGTTCCCAGCCCTACGGCCACAGCTACTTTCGGCGGGATCTGAACGGCAGTCCCAAAATCATCGACACCGCCGGCGAGACCGGCGTGCCGCAGTCTTTCGTCGAATACGCTTACTCGCTCGTCGCCTCGAACCAACCGGCGAAGCTCGGTTATCGTCGCGCGGTGCGACTGCTTTGGCAGGATCAAGGCCACAAAGAACTGCTGCAATCTCCCGACCTGCAGCAGAACCTCCTGCGTCCGCAGCTCATCACCTTTTCCGACTGGGCGAAAGATACATGGATCCGCTATGCAAACAAGGTCTATCTCAGCTTCCCGTGCGGCGACCGGCAATGTGGAACCCTGGCCAGCGATCGAAATCCATGGGGTAAGTGGGATAAGCCGGCGCCGGACGCATGGTTCAACTCCTGGTTCCAGACCCTGCGCACCGCCTACGGATGGTATCTGTACGGCCAGCAGACGAACGATACTGCCATCGAGCACAAGGCCGATTCGGTCCTCAATCTGATCCTCACCAGTCCCCGCGATGGCGGCGCCTTCTCGACCATCTATCTGCTCAACGACAAGCAATGGATTCACTCCGACGGATGGGCCGGTTATGCCGATGACTATCACGCCTTCGACATGTCCTGGACTGCCTACTGGATGCTGCGCTGGATCGAAGACCTCGAGCCAGGCAGAAAGGCAGAGGTGCTCCAGTTTGTCCGCCCCTATGGTGATTTTCTGCTGCACCATCAGCTCGCCAGCGGTGTCATCCCCTCCTGGTACAGCCAGGATCTCGTGCCGCGCCGGCAATTCCGCGACTTCAACGCGGAGACCGCCGGGTCCGCGCTCTTCCTCGCCGAACTGTCCGGCGCTACCGGCGATCAAAAGTATCTAGCGGGGACGCAAAAAGCGATGGCGTTCATCACCCGCGATGTGGTGCCCCGCCAGCGGTGGTTCGATTTCGAAACCTTCCTCTCCTGCGCGCGGAAACCCTACTCGTTTTACGATTCCTGGACGGCACAGTTTCCCCAGAACAATCTCTCGCAGACCCAGGCAGCCGCAGCGTGGCTCCGCATCTATCAGCTCACCCATCGCCCCGAGGATCTGGAAGCCGGCAAGCGCGTCCTCGACTATCTGCTCCTGACGCAGCAGGTCTGGAACAATCCAGCCCTCTCGCCCAAAGTAGTTGGCGGATTCACAACCCAAAACACCGACGCTGAGTGGAGCGACGCGCGCGAAGCCTACGATGCCGCACTCCTTTGGAATTACTACCGCGCCACCGGCAGCCAGGAATATCTCGAGCGAGCGGTAGCTGCAGCCCGCTCCACCTTTGCGGTTGCCCCGTGGGAGAACTGGGCGCACACCGGGTATAAGGATGAATCGGGATCCATGACCGGGTTCCACTGGGGTCCGGGCAGCGGCATGACCAGCGTGCAGATGATGTCCGCTGCTATGGGCGACGGCCTTATCGATCTTCCCCACGACGCGGCCGCATGCCTGAACGCGTGCTCCTTCCGCAACCTGAAGATCGCCCCCGCGACGGAGCAGGGTACTGTGATTTCCTTCGACGTCACTGCCATTCCTGCCGCGCGTACCCTTCACCTGAGGTTCGACGGCCTGCAGTCGAACCAACGTTATCGGATTATGTGGAACGGCAACGCGGGCGACTGGATCGCAGGCAATCGCCTGCTGCGCGACGGATACGATCTGCGCTTTTAGCGATCGCAGGTAACGACGACTCACCAGACGCGTTGAGCGGTGAATACGCAATCGGCAAGAGGAGGAAATGTTGAAGCGACTCAGAAAGAAATTTGTGAATGACGTTCGCTGGACGCGAAGCCTAATGGTGGGGATCGCTGCTTTGGGCCTCCTGTCGCCGATGGCCATCTTCGCCCAGAATGCCACGGAACAATCTCCATCGTCCCTTTGGATTCGCCCGCAACATCCCGGCGATCCGCTCGTCTGGGGCCGCAAAGACGGAATCCTCTTCGGCCTGCCCTCGCCCGGGGGCATGGGCGGCCCTCGTGGTCTGATCCGCGTGGGCCTCGTCTCGCCGGAAACAGGTAAGCCGGCACTCCTGAATTTCATCGCGATTGAGCCCGTGATCTCAGGGCCGGGCAGCCGATTTGGCCGCATGGCCTTCAGCGAGCTCGAAGAGAGTCAGCTCGATCCGGGCAAGCGCGGCAAGCGGCTGTGGGTGAGTAGTGGCCCAATCGCCGGAACTCTGGAAACGCTGCACGCCGGGCGCAGCACCGTGGAGCGCCTCTCCGTGCCCATCGACGTCGAGCGCTACTCCGTCAACGGTGCGCATGTGCATCTCATCGCATCTGTCGACAGCGATCACCCCGACGAGCTGCGTCTCAGCGTCTTCCAGTATCCCGACAGTCCTCCCCTCGAAGAGCTCACCC
>DASRRO010000017.1:0-121620 GCA_035656855.1 Acidobacteriaceae bacterium
TGATCGTTTTTCCCGTGAACCGCATTCGTCTGTCGCGCTCGACAATCCGCTCAGCGCCGAAGCCGGTATGCTCCGCCCATCGCTGCTCCCCGGCATGCTCGACATGCTCGCCCTCAACATCAGCCGGGATGTCGAAGGCGCCGCCCTCTTTGAGATGGGCACCGTCTTCTCCGGCACCGCCGCAGCCGCTTATGCCCGTGTTGACGAGCGCCCCTCGCTCGCCATCGGCGCCACCGGCTCCGCCTTCAGCGCGCATCCCGTCGAGTTCTCCGATCTCAAAGGCACGGCCGAGCAGATCCTCGCAAAGTTCTCCGCCCGCAGCTTCGACTTCGACCGTTTCCCCGCCGCTTCCCGCCTCATGCCCGCCTGGCTCCATCCCGGCCGCAGCGCCCGCGCCGTCCTCGACGGAGCGACGGCCGGCTGGTTTGGCCAGCTCCATCCATCGGATGCCGACCGCCGCAAACTGAAACAGCCGGTCTTTCTCGGTGAGTTCTACCTCGACCGTCTCTATCGCCAGGACCTCCGCCAACCCGTGGTCCGCGAGCTCTCCCGCTACCAGCCCGTCCGCCGCGACTTCTCCGTTCTCTTTGCGGACGCCGTCACCTGGGCGCGCCTTCGCTCCTCACTTGAGTCGCTCCCCATCCCGGAGCTGCAAAGCCTCGCACCCAAAGAAATCCTCCGCGACTCGAAAGGGAAGCTCGTCCCGCCCGGCCACTATTCGCTCCTGCTCGGCGTCGTCTTCCAATCCCACGAGCGCACCCTGCGCGAAGAGGAAGTGCAGGCCTGGTCGCAGCAAATCATCGCCGCTCTCGAAGCGCTCGGCGGCAAACTCCGCGTCTGATCCCCCGAATCCAGCACGCAGTTACGCGGCATCCCTGCGCTTTCCCTCAGCACCTGGCTTCCGATCGTCGTCCAGGGTCGTTGTATTGTCCGGCCCCACATCGGTGTGTGGATCCGAGCTCCGATCCCCCGGCAGCCTCGTCTTCAGCGGCTCCGCACCCATGGCATCCGCCTCGCGGTCCCAGCCATCCTCCGTCGCCGCTCGTACGTTTACCGTCTCCGTCAACCCTTCGTTCTCGATGTGGTTCTCCGGCAGCTCTCCCGTGGGAATAAACACTCCCTCCGACTCCAGCGTCGGCCCCACGTGCCGTACCGCGTCCATCGTTCGGGTCTCCTGCTGGCTTCCATTCTCGTTCTGATTCTGCTCGCGATTCGCCATGATCTCTCCCTTTCGTGGAAGGCTCCTCTAATTCGGAGAGCCGTATGCCGCCGCAAGTTGTCTGCCAATACCGAAGGCCACCACTGCGCCCATCGCCCGCATCCTTCTAAAAGACGAGGCGATCTCATGGCTCAGAATCCCGACGACCAGCACTCCTCCTCACCCGAACCGCGTGGATTCGGCGAACACACCCGCAAAACTTCCAGCGAGAATGCCCACGAGCAAGGCTGGGGGCTCAATGAGGATCAGCGCCGCCACATTCCTCCCGATCAGCAGCGTCGGGGTGGCACCGATTATGACTACGGCGCGCAGGACTTCGGCGATTTGCCCGTCGACACCAGCACAGCGCAACCGCCTGCCGGCAAACGGCCCAGGCCCGCACAATCTGAATCGCAGAATGTTAGTGGAGAAGCAGACCGGAAACGGTCCACACGTCAGAAGACGGCCTAAGTTTTATGAACAACGCGCCGAAGCACCGAACGAGGTGCAGCGGACCGTTCCCAAATGAAGAGATATCTTTGTGACAATTTTGTGCGAGTCGAACTGCCCGTTTCGATGAGCTCTTTAGAGAACTTCTGCCAGCTGGGGATACAGCCCGGCATGGCTCGTTTGATACAGGGCAAGCAGTCTTTGCCGCATCAGGTAGTAGGACGAAGCTGCTTCGTGCAGGTGGAAGGGGATCAGGGTTGCCGAACGGCGCATAACCCGATGCATCATCAGAGCCATTTCAATCTGGCGAATTGCCGCCTGCAACCGCAGCGCATCGCGCCGGATTCGCTCCGTCACGATTACGCCTTCATCGAAATTCCACTGCTGCGCGTGCGTCGCCAGCAGCAGCATCAGCTTTGCATTTTGCCGCATCCGCCGCAGGCCTTCCCGCCCCCCCAGCATCAGCCACATATCCGTCGGCTCCAGCGCAATCTGGCCCTCCTGTGGATCGAGATAATCGCGAGCCACGGACTTCACGCGTTCGAACTCGATGCGTTCGATCGCCGCAACCAGATCGGTCCAGCTGCGCCGATCCACCTTGACGGCCGAGATTTGAGTGCGGATCGCAGCCACCAGAAGGCCGCCAACCGCTGCACCCAGGAGGAGGTAGACTAACACCGAAAAACCCCTTCTTTGCGAAGCTTCAGACTACACGTTTGCCGGCTTTGCGCAATCACCCGATTATCGCGGCGCGTCGAGTCTCCGAAGATCGTACTCGACCCGTCGGTGAAGCGCAAGAATGTATTCCTGCAAAT
The DNA here is from genome assembly GCA_035656855.1 of Acidobacteriaceae bacterium. Classification (GTDB taxonomy): domain Bacteria; phylum Acidobacteriota; class Terriglobia; order Terriglobales; family Acidobacteriaceae; genus Palsa-343. The sequence goes on from DASRRO010000017.1 coordinate 2,464, forward strand.
CCACCGCGATCGGCTGTCTCTCCGGCTCCGGAATCCATAACTGCACCGCTATCCATATTGCCGCGCCAAAGTATGCCAGATCCCGCACATAATCGAGATCGGCATAAAGGTGCTGGTTCCCCAGAAAACTTTGCAGCGCAGTGGTAACCACCATGATGCTTGTCCAGGCAGTTAGTCCCTGCCCGACCGCCATAACATGGTTCCTCCATCCCAGCCCCAGCCGATTCGCGGTCAGGCTCATCATCACAAATAACTCGCAGATCACCAGACTGGTGAATAAGTTGCCCCGTATCCTCCATACCCACGACACGGTCGATGCGGGGGGCGAAACCCACCACGCCAGCAACCCGGCCACTACAGCCCCGGCGACACCCGCTATCGCAAAACGTGCACGCGCATCCTGCACCCAGGTCCCGGTCGGTCGCAGCACAATCCGTGCGATCTCAACCGCAACTCCCAGCTGCAGGGCGAAGTCCAGCCACAGGCAGGTCAAATAAACCTGTCTGTACCCATATGCCCAATGCCCGTTATAGAGCACGAACAGCGTGATCGTCCGCGCCGCCAAAAACGCGAACCAGGCCGTCAGCACAGGAAACTCCCGCCACCGTCCTCGAACCAACAGGACGACCACCAGGGCTGCGGTTGAAAGAAAGCCCGCCGCCCACCAGAATTTCGCTGCTGCTGAAAGGTGCATGCGCTCCCGCTACTTACGATACGACACTCCCCGCGTCCGTCTCGCGGGCGCGGGGAATCCGTCGCTTCATTTCCAGGGCAGCGCTGGTGGTCTTAGAGTCCGAGATACGCCAACACTGCGGCCACAATGCCAGTGGTCGTGGTGCTGTTCGTTCCAGAGGTCACGGATGACTGGTTTGGCGGAGGCGGATCTGTGCCACCCGGTCCGCCGGCAAAAACCGGCGATGCGGACAAGGCCAGCACCCCACACAACACTAAATACCGCGTTGCCTTTTTCATGGGAGAGTATCCTCTTTCGCGCATTACGCGCCTACTAAGAGTACCCCGAAACGATAAAGGCTGCCCGGGGCTTCCATACTTTAGTCATGGCACCCTCGCCGTCTCCGTCCCGGAATGGACCTGCCTTGCGTTATCGATGCTGACTTCCCTTCCCTGCCCATAAGTCCTCTGCCTAAGTTGCCTGTCAAAAGTAACTTAAGCCTCGCGCTCGCAACTCACTCCCTACCAGACCCGGCATCGCTTCGCCGGCGCCATCGGCTGCCCTACCTTGCACCCAAAGGCCTTCGCGAACTCCGGCATGTTCACCAATACCCCCTTCACCCGGATCGAATCCGGTGAGTGCGGGTCCGTCTGCGCCAGCATTCTGACATACGCCGGCCGCTCCGTGGCACACCAGTTCTGCGCATATCCCAGAAATAACTGCTGCTCCGGCTTGAACTTAGCCTCGCTTCTCGCCTCCTCCGTCTCCGCCCCCGCGCCTCCCATCGCCTCCCGCGCCATCAGCGCCATCAGCGCCAGCCGCAACCCTCCGTTATCGGCGGTGTTCTCGCCCAGCGTGAGCTTGCCGTTGACCTTCACATCCCCCACCGCGGTGAACTGGCTGTATTCGTCCGCGACGCAGCCCGTCCGCTCATCGAAATTCTTCTTGTCCTCGGGCGTCCACCAGTTGTGCAAATTCCCATGCGCGTCGAACTGTGCTCCCTCATCGTCGAACCCGTGGGTCAGCTCATGCCCCACCACCGCGCCAATATGCCCATAGTTCGTCGCCGGCGTCGCGTTCTTGTCGTAAAACGCCGGCTGAAGGATGCCTGCCGGAAAGTTAATGTCATTCATGCTCGGGTCGTAATACGCATTCACCGTCGGCGGCGACATCTGCCATTCCTCACGGTTCACCGGCTTGCCGATCTTATCCAGCTGGTAGGCTGTCTCAAATTCCCGCGCCCGTACCGAATTCCCAAACGCGTCGTGCGGCCGGATCTCCAGTCTCGAGTAGTCACGCCACTTGTTCGGATACCCAATCTTGTCCGCCACCGAGGCCAGCTTCTCTTTCGCCTTTATCTTGGTCTCGGGACTCATCCAGTCGATCTCGTCGATGTCCTTGCCCATCGCTGTCTCGATATCGTGCACCATTTGCACCGTCTGGGCCTTCATATCCGGTGTGAAATATTGCGCCACGTACAGCTTGCCCAGCGCCTCTCCCAGCGAGGCGTCTGTTGCCTGCACGCAGCGCTTCCACCGCGCCTGCTCCTGCGGCGTGCCTTCCAGCTTTCGTCCGTAAAAGTCGAAATGCTCATCGTCAAAGGCCTGCGGCAACCGCATGGAAAATGAGTCCGCCAGATGCACGCGCAGATACGCCTGGATCGTCGCCAGATCCGTATCCCCGATCGTCTGGCCGTACGCCCTGAAGAAGTCCGGAGCCACCACATTCAGCTCCTGAATCGCTGGCGAGCCGATCATCGCCACGTACTTCGGCACTTCAATCGCCGGCGCAGTAGTTGCAAAGCCGGCCAGCGACATCATGTGATAAATCTTCGAGGGATCTCGCCGCTCCACCACCCCCTGCGATGCCTTCGCCAGCGCCGTCTCCATCTCCATTACCTTCTGGGATTCCGCCGCGGCCTTCTCTGCTGGATCCCCCAGCAGCTCCAGGATCTTCGCCATGTGCGCCACATAGTCTTTGCGCAGCTGTTCGCTCTTCGCATCGGTGCGGAAGTAATAGTCTTTCTCTGGCAGCCCCAGGCCGCTCTGATCGATGTAGGCGATTTCCCGCGTCGCGTCCTTAAAGTCCTGCATCGATCCGTAATCGAAGAAGACCCCCACTCCCATCCGGTTCAGGCGCGCGATCAGCGCCGGCAGTTCGTCCTTCGCCTGCAGCGCAGCAATCCGCTTCAGTTCCGGCTCGATGGGCGTCAGCCCCGCCTTATCGATCGCGTCGGTGTCCATGCAACTCTGGTAATAATCCCCAATCTTCTGCTCATTGCTGCCTGGCGCCGCATGCGCCGCCGCAGCCTTCTCCACCAGCTGATGCAGCGCCTGGGTATTGAACTCATACAGGTTGTAGCCCTCGTCGAACGCCGGCGCATCGGACGGAATCGGATGCAGCTTTGCAAAGTTTCCGCATGCGTACTGGTAGAAATCTGCGCAGGGATCCGCCGTTGTGTCCATAGCCGTGGGATCGAACCCAGGAATGGGCTCAAACTTCTTCATCGGTTCGCCGCCTTTGGGAGCGGCAGCCGCCTGCGCAAGACACGAAATGGCAAGCACCGGCCCGAGGCAGCCGGCCATCACGAGTACACGAAATCGCATGAAGCCTCCTGATCGCAAACAAAGATCATACGCGACCCGCGAAGGCCGTTCCCGCGGCTTCCCTCAACTTTTTGGATCGAGAAACTGGAGCGGATTACTGCTGGCCGCTGGGCGTCTCTGCCCACGAACAGCTAGGGTTGCTGATGGTCGCTTGCCGGCATTTCGCGCGCCGTCGTCGACGCCCGTTCCCGCTCGGCGGACTCTGAGCTGGCTGCCGCCGTGGACAGCCGCGGCTCCATGCCCCGGTCAAATTCCAGCGCGGGATCGAAGACCGCCGCATTCCGGTCCGGATGAAAGCGCCCATCGGTGAAATACGCCGCGATCAACGTCCCCGTGACATACGGATTCAGCACTGCCAGTGGCACCACATATTTCTTCGATTTCACCAGCGATTCCACCACGCCATCCACCGGTGTGCTTCGCGGAATCGTTCCCGGAACCTGCGGAATCACAAACGTGTCCAGGTCCGTTTCCTCATGCCGTCGGCTGTACTTCACCAGCGACTTTGCCGCCTGCTTCGGCGTCATCATCCCCAGATCTGCGATGAAATTCCGGTGCACCGCATGCGGATAGTAGAAGTTCAGCACCGATTCGGAGAAGTCAGCGCAGTTGTGAAAGAACAAATTGAAGTGCGACGCATTCTTCCGGTGGTTGAAGCGACGAATCAGCGCCGCGTCCTGTTCCGGCGTCGTCGCGACTTCAAAGCCCCAGATCTCCCGGTCGTACGCGGCGCCTGCCAATTGGATCCAGTCCCCCCCCGGAATCTCATGCGTCCGGCTGTCCGGCACCAGTGCCGCCAGATGCTCCCGGCGGTACGCATCCCGCAACTTGACCTCGAGCCGCGGCGTCGCCGTCTCCGGAATCTCCGATATCTCATCCACCGCATATAAGTAGGGAATCAGCGGGATAGCCAACCAGTCATACCCGTCGATCCGGCGATACCGGCTCAGAACGACGCCGTGCTCCCCCTCGCGGCATGGCCGAAGGCGCGTCGGGCTCTCCGCGCACACATGATTCAAGTAAATAGCCGCGTGTCCCGTCGGGTTCATCGCTCCGAATTCGCCAAATGGTTCTTCCAGCAGAAGCGAAGCGTCAGCGAAAGCCGAAGAACAGGCGAAGATCGGGCACAGCCAGACGAGCAGGATCGGCAAAAGAAATCGCAACGACTTGTGCGGTCTCATCATTCGATATGCGGTCGAGCCAGTTCATAGTCCCGGGGTGGGTACGCTGATCATAACCCGCGATGTCACAAAGTGTTGCGGCCACTCTTAACACCTTGGTTGCAGTCACATGCCGGTCATGAACCGTTCCGTTAGATGCTCCCCTTTCTCCTGTTAGCCTGCTCTTAACCATGCCCACAGAAACCCGATTTCCCCCCGGCCAGACCCTCCTGATTGACGCCGACGACACCCTTTGGGAAAACAACATCTACTTCGAGCGCGCCATTGCCGCCTTCATCTCGTATGTCGATCACAGGGAGTACTCCCGCGAGCAGGTTCGCGAAAAACTCAACGAAGTCGAGCGTGAAAACGTCCGCCTCCACGGCTATGGCCTGGTCAGCTTCCGCCGCGCACTGGTCGTCTGCTTCGAGCGCCTCAGCTCCGAAACGGTCACTTCCGAAAAGCACGAGCGCATCCTCAGCTTCGCCCAGTCCATCGCCGACCAGGAAATCGAGCTGCTCGCCGGCGTCGCAGAAACCCTGCCCGACCTCGCCGCCCGCCACCGCCTCATTCTCATGACCAAGGGCAACGAGGCAGAACAGGCCGACAAGCTCGCCCGCTCAGGCCTCACGCAACACTTCACCGCCGTCGAAATCCCCCGCGAGAAAGACCCGGCCGCCTACCGCCGCGTCTGCGACAAATATGAGCTCGCCCCTCACACCACCTGGATGATCGGCAACAGCCCAAAATCCGACATCAATCCCGCCCTCGCCTCCGGCCTCCACGCCGTCTATATCCACCACCCCAGCACCTGGGTCCTCGAGCACGATCCCATCGACACGACGCCGGCCGATCGCCACTTCCTCGAGCTGCCCACCTTCGCCGCTCTGCTCCATCACTTCTGAACGCAGGAACGAATCGCGGGCAATCCGTGCGCCCTCCGCTCTGCGCCCTCTGTGTTCTCTGATGGTGAATCGCCCAGCCTGCTGGATTCTGAGCGCTCCCTAACGCACTTCCTGTGTCCTGAGCTCTGAGCCCTGTGCCCTGTCGGCCAGGTCCACCAGCAGCCCGCGCACCTCGTCCAGCACCTCGTCCGGCTTCGCCCCCGTCAGCGGAAACTTCAGCACCCCCTGCGGCGTGAACTGCGCCCCCCGCTTCGCATTCTTCGCCACCAGCTTCATCAGCCGCCCCGGATCCACCGCCGCCGACTCTGTGAACCGGATGTGCAGCTGGTCCCGCTTCCGATCCACCTGCGCCACCCCAATCCGCTCACACTCCATGCGCAGCCGTGCCGCCTCCAGCAGATGCCCCACACTCGCGGGCGGAGGCCCATAACGATCCTCCAACTCCGCTCGCACCTCGTCCAGCGCCCGATCGTTCTCCACGCCCGCAATCCGCTTGTACATCCTCAGCCGCTGGTTCTCCTCGGCGATGTAGCTCTCGTCGATCCGCAGCGCGATCCCTAAACTCAGCTGCACCGCCGGACGCTCCACCTTTTCCTCGCCCTTCAGCCGCCCCACCGCCTCTTCCAGCATCGACGTGTACATCTCGAACCCGACCGCCTCAATGTGCCCGCTCTGTTCGCCGCCCAGCAAATTGCCCGCACCCCGCAGCTCCAGGTCCAGCGCCGCAATCTTGAACCCCGCTCCCAGATCGGAAAACTCCTTCAGCGCCGCCAGCCGCCGCCTCGCTACTTCCGTCAGCTCCTGCTCCGGCGGAATCAGCAGATACGCATAGGCCCGCCGGTTCGACCGTCCCACGCGCCCCCGCAGCTGATACAGCTCGCTCAGCCCATGCCGATCCGCGCGGTTCACGATCATCGTGTTCGCCAGCGGAATATCCAGCCCGTTCTCAATAATCGTCGTCGCCACCAGCACATCGTGTTCGTGGTGCATGAACGAGAGCATCACCTTCTCCAGATCGCTCTCGCCCATCTGCCCATGCCCCACCACCACCCGCGCGGTCGGCACCATCTCCTGGATCTTCGCGGCAATCTCGTAAATCGTCTCCACGCGGTTGTGCACGAAATAAATCTGCCCGCCCCGCTCCAGCTCCACTTCAATTGCGCTGCGAATCAGCTTCTCGTCGAACTTCGCCACCACCGTCTGAATTGCCATGCGATCCCGCGGCGGCGTCTCAATCACGCTCATGTCCCGCAGCCCCACCAGCGACATGTGCAGCGTCCGCGGAATCGGCGTCGCCGACATGGCCAGCACATCGATCTCCCGCCGCATCTGCTTCAGCCGCTCCTTGTGCCGCACGCCGAAGCGCTGCTCCTCATCCACCACCAGCAGTCCCAGATCGTGGAATTTAATATCCTTCGACAGCAGCCGATGCGTCCCGATCAGGATGTCCACCCGCCCCGTCTCCACCTGCTCCAGGATCAGCTTCTGCTCCTTCGGCGTCCGGAACCGCGAGATCATCTCAACCGTAATGGGAAACTGCCGGAACCGATTCTTGAACGTCTCGAAATGCTGGAAGCTCAGCACCGTCGTCGGCGTCAGCACCGCCACCTGACGGCCATCCTGAACCGCCTTAAAGGCCGCGCGCATCGCGACCTCGGTTTTTCCATAGCCCACATCCCCGCACAGCAGCCGGTCCATCGGCAGCGTCGATTCCATATCCTTCTTAATGTCCGCAATCGCTGAAATCTGATCGTCCGTCTCGTTGTAGTCGAACGCGTCCTCAAATTCCCGCTGAAATTCGTTGTCCGGCGGAAACGCGTGCCCCTGCGCCGCCTTCCGCTGTGCGTAGAGCTTCAGCAGCTCATCGGCCATGTCCTCCATGGCCTTTTTCACGCGCGCCTTCGTCTTCGCCCACTGCGCGCTGCCCAGACGATTGAGCACCGGAGCCGGTCCCGCTTCCGTCGACCGGTATTTCTGGATTAGATCCAGCCGCGTCAGCGGTATGTACAGCCGCGCCGCCTCGGCGAACTCCAGAATCATGAACTCCAGCGAGATCCCATCCTGCTCAATCTCCCGCAGTCCTTGATACCGCGCGATCCCGTGCTCCACGTGCACCACGTAATCGCCCACCGTCAGGTCGCGAAAATCCGAGACAAACGCCGCTGTCTTTGACTTCTTCACCGCGGGCCGCGCCGTCACGTCCGCTTCATCGAAAAAGTCCTGCGCCCCAAAGATCACCAGCCGCGCAGCCGGCAGGCTCACCCCGCTGGCGAGTGCCGTGCGCACAATCACCGGCGTGCGGAGATCCCCCGCCAGGTAGCTGCTCTCGTCGTACATCGTCTCGCTGCCTGCATGCTGAATCCGGCTCCCCAGCCGATACGGCAGCTCGTACTCCCGCAGCAAACTCGCCAGCCGCTCCACTTCTCCCTGATTCGGAGCCACGAGCAGCGTCCGCACTTCCTGCTGCATCAGCGTACGGATCTGCTCCACCAGCGCCGGAATCGATCCGTGAAAACGCAGCGTCGGCCGCGACGTGAACTCAATCTCCCCCAGCGTTTCGTCTTCATCCAGCACATCGACCACGCCCAACTGGTCGATGTCGAGCCCCGCATGCGACACCAGCTGCGCCTGCAGCAGCTCCGGCCGCACATAAATGTCCTCCGGACGAATCAGCGACCCGATGCTCGCCCGCTCGTGCCGCTGCTCCACCTTGTTCCACCACCGGTCCACCTGGTTGCGGATCATCGCCGGCTCTTCAACAAACAGGCTGGCCTTCGGAAACAAATCCAGCAGCGTCCCCGTCGCCCCGCTCACCCCGGCGAAAAACTCCCACCCCGGAAACACGCTCACGCCGCCCGCGGCAATCGCTGCCTCCACCAGCTCCGGATCCTCTGACGCCTCCACGCGCTCCCCGCTCAGACGCGTATGCACCGCCGCCAGCAGCCGCTCCGTCACCGGCGTCTCGGTCAGCGGCAGCAGCCGCGCCTCGTCCAGCGGGGCCGCCGAGCGCTGCGTCTCCGGATCGAACTTTCGGATCGACTCAATCTCATCGCCAAAGAATTCCAGCCGCACTGGCCGGTCCGCCTCCGGCGAATACACATCCAGAATCCCACCCCGCCGCGTGAACTGCCCCGGCATCTCCACAATGTCATTGCGCGTGTAGCCGATGCTCATCAGGTGCGCCAGCAGTGTATCGACGTCCACTTCTTCACCGCGGCGCAGCACCTGCGCCAACCCCGCATAGAAGGGCGCCGGAAACAGCTTCATCGCCGCTGCCTCCACCGGCGCAATCACAATCGACGCTTCCCCGGTCGCGATCTTCCACAGCGTCTTCGCTCGCTGCTCCTGAATGTCGGGATGCGGCGACAGATTCTCAAACGGAAGCACATCGTGCGCGGGCAGATGCAGCACCCGATCCGGAGCGATCGCGCCCGTCAGCTCGCAGCCCGTCCGCACCGCCAGCAGCGCCGCTTCGGCAGCCTTGTTATCGGCCACCACCAGCACCACCGGGGCATCCGCGGCCCGCGCAAACAAAGGAATGTACAGAGCCCGCGCCGTCGAGGTCAGTCCGGACACACGACGACGCCCCCGGGCAAGCGCCAGGTGCCTTCTTGCCTGTTCAAAGGAAGGGGTGTGCTCCAGGTCCGCCAACAACTCGCGGACAAAGGGGAGGATCATCCTGTTTCCAGTTTACCCCGCACCTCTGTGATCGCGGGCAAAAGGCGCTGGCCAGGCCAGGACCCCTCACTGGCAGCGCAGCGCCTCCAACGGGTGGGCCTGGATCGCGCGACGTGCGGGCTGCCAGAGACGCCAACATCCTGGTCTGCGCCAGGCCTGCGCAAAGCACCGGGAAAAGCAATGATCCGGTCCGCAGCAACTTCAAAATCATCGACGACTGAACCACCTGCGCCAGCAGGATGGTCGCCGGCCAGGCAATCGCCAGCCCGATTGCGATTCCGATTGCACTGATCCAGGCCACCTGCGCCAGCACGAGAGTCAGGATGCGATGCGCCGGCGATCGGAGGGCCAGACGAATCCCAAACTCGCGCGTCCGCTGGTTCACCGCGTTCGCGGCGACCGCATACATGCCGATCAGGGCCAGCAACAGGGCCATCCCTGCGAAGATCGCCAGCAGCAGCGTGTAGAAGCGGAAGAAGGCATTTTCGTTCGCGGCAATCTTCTCGAGGCTGCGGACGTTATAGACCGGCTGATCCGGATCGAGCCTGGCCAGCCTGCTGCGAATCGCGGCAACCACGCTGTCCTGCTTTGCGTGTGTCTTCGCCAGCAGAACCATTGAGGCTTCCGGATCCTGCTCGATGGGAACATAGATCATTTGCGGGAGTCGTCCGAAAGAGGCCGTTCTCTTTGATGTCCCGCAGCACGCCGACTATTTCCAGCGGCGGGACGGTGGTCTTCACTTCGGCCGACGCATTCACGTCGCCGTCGAGAAAGATTCTTTTCCCGACCGGATTGGCGTCGCCGAACTGCGTGCGCGCGAAGGTCTGATGCTCACGGGCGCGCTCCCCTCACGGTTACCGAGATGTCCTGCCGCAACTCCTCTCGGTAAGCAAGAGGACAGTTCCAACCATTAAGGTCCTCCGTGCTCTCTGCGTCCTCTGTGATGAAACCAATGCCCGCAGTACCTCCGTACTCTTTCACCAACTTCAAAATCTTCTTACGCTGAAAATGAAGGGCTGTCCCGCGCCACCGTGAACAGCGCCTGGTCCATCCGGGCCGGGCCCCGCTCGCTCATTCGAGCCATTCGCGTTGAAATCGCCGATCCGCCGACCCTGCCGCGATGGCTTATCCCACTGGCCACGAATCTCCGCTCATGGCAAGTAAAATCAGAAGGAGCCTCCTCGGCGTACTCTGCCTTCAGGCAAAGGAGCCGACGGGGCTCGTGATCAATCATGCAGGTGGATGAATCGAGGCTACATAAGCAATGCATCGAAAGCAGTTTTTTTCGCACGATCCCCCAATTCGCCTCTGGTGCTCCCGGAACTGAAGTATGTCCTACGCCGCCGCCCTTGATCGACTGCATTCCCGCACCGCCGAGCTCCACGTAGCTCCCGGCCAGCCCCGCCGCAAGTTCCGCCTCGAGGAGATGCAAACTCTCGTAGCCGCCCTCGGCCATCCCGAACAGCACTTCCGCTCCGTCCTCATCGCCGGCACCAACGGCAAAGGATCCACCTCGGCCACACTGTCCTCGATCCTCCTCGCCGCCGGCTATCGCTCCGGCCTCTACACCTCGCCGCATCTGGACCGCGTCAACGAGCGCATCCGCATCGCCGACACGGCGATCTCCGACACCGACTTTGCCCGCCACTACTACCAGGTGGACGATTGTGCCGCCCAACTCATCAGCGATGGCAGACTGCCCGACTATCCCAGCTTCTTCGAGACTCTGACCGCCCTTGCCTTCTCCGCCTTCGCTGAAGCCAGCGTCGATCTCGCCGTCCTTGAAGTCGGCATGGGCGGCCGGCTCGACGCCACCAACGTCGTCGAGCCGCTCCTCTCAGTCATCACTGACATCTCTCTCGACCACATGGAATGGCTGGGCCACACCATTCCCGAGATCGCCCGCGAAAAGGCCGGCATTCTCCGGCCCAACGGCACACTCGTCATCCTGCCCCAACACCCTGAGGCGAATCAGGCCATCGGCGAGGTTGCCGCTGGCCTCAGCGTCCGCGGAGTGAACGCTGCCGAGTACGTCCTGGCGTTCACCGCCGAGAGGCACGTGGAAAGTTCGACTCTGCGCAATCGCTATCCGCTGACCGTTCTGGGCCAGACGATTCAGGTTGACTCGCCGCTCGCCGGAACTCACCAGCGCCGCAACCTGGCCCTCGCCATCGCCGCCGCGGTTGAACTGACCGAGCATTATGGCTTCCGCATAGCGCCAGGCCACATCGAAGCCGGCATTCGCCAGACGCGCTGGCCGGGACGCCTCGAGCGCATCACGGTTCCCGGCAAAGCAGAGCTGCTCCTTGACGTCGCCCATAATCCCGCCGGCGCCTGGGCCCTGCGCGCCGCTCTCTCCTCACTCGACGACGAGAGGCCGCGCCGCAAAGTCCTGGTCTTCGGCTGCATGCAGGACAAGGCTTACGAGGAGATGGCGCAGATCCTCTTTCCGCTCTTTGATCTTGTCGTCGCCACGCCGGTTCCCTCACCGCGCTCGGCCAGCGCGGAAGAGATCGTTGCTGCGGCTGCCAAAACCGGCGCCCCTACCGTTTCCGCTCGCGATGGCCACGAAGCTCTCCATCGAGCATGGGCGGAGACCTCGCCGGATGATCGGATCGTGATCGCCGGATCGGTCTATCTGGTCGGCGAACTGCGTCCGCTGCTCGTGCCGGTGGAGACCGCGCCGTGAAGCCGCTGGCTCCGAGGCCCGATTCGCTGCCGCTCGGCGAGCGCCTGGTGAGCTATGGAATCCGGGCGCCATTGTTCTTCCTGGCTACTGGTTTCTATGGCAGCCTGGCGCTGCTGGCGTCGTTGTTTGAAAAGGACGGCCGCCGCCAGCACCGAATCGCTCAGACTTGGGCGCGCGCCTGCGTCATCAACAGCGGGGCCAAAGTCTCTGTGCTGTATCCCGAGCGCCTAAAGGCGCAGCCGGCAGTCTACGTCTGCAATCACCTGTCGTATATGGATACGCCGGTGATCTTCAGCTCGCTGCCGTTCCAGTTCCGGATCGTGGCGCGTCACGATCTGTGGAGCCTGCCGTTCATCGGCTGGTGGTTGCGCCGCTCGGGACAGGTGCCGGTGGATGTGGCCAATCCGCGGGCTTCGATCGCGAGTCTGGTGAGTGCGGTGCGGACACTGAAGAGCGGCATGCCGCTGTTCATCTTCCCCGAGGGTGGACGGACGGAAACCGGACATCCGGCGAGGTTCCTGAACGGTCCGGCCTTCATGGCGATTCGGGCGCAACTGCCGCTGATCCCAATGGCGCTCATCGGAACTCATGAACTGCTGCCGATTCACTCCAGCGAGTTTCATCCGGTTCCGGTCACGTTGGTGGTTGGCGAGCCGATGGAAACGAGGGGCTTCACGATGAAGCAAGTGGACGTCGTGACCGCAGAACTGGAGGAACGGATCGCCGCGCTGTATTATGAGCACTCCTGGCGAAAACGGCCGGCAATCGCGGCCGAGCCGGAGCGGAATCATGAGGGTGGAGACTTGGCGGAGTTGACGGTTTCGCAGGACCTTGCGAATGATCGTAATGAGGGGGCGCCGCAACCATGAAGGCACCGCGCATCGCGATTCCGGAACCGCACCTCGACGACAGGGAGTACAGCGAACGAGCCTGGCCGCAATACGCCCGTGCCGTGGAGTGGGCGGGCGGCGTGCCGGTCAAGGTGCCGCTGACGGATTCGCCGGCGAAGGTGGCGCAACTGGTTGCGTCGTGCGAAGGGGTCCTGTTGCCGGGCAGTCCGGCGGACGTGAATCCTCAGAAGTACGGCGAAGAGGCGGATGCGGACTGCAACGCGTGCGATCCCGCGCGGGAAGCCGTCGACGAGCTGCTGCTGCAGGACGCGTCGAATTTGTACAAGCCGCTGCTGGGCATTTGCTATGGTTTTCAGTCGCTGAACGTGTGGCGCGGCGGAACGCTGGTGCAGCATCTGAAGACGATGGTGAACCATGCGGCGGGGCGCGAGGTGCTGGAGGCACATGCCATCGAGATCGATCCGCGGTCGCGGCTGCGGCGGTTGCTTGGCCTGGGATCGAGGACGGCGCTGCCGGTGAACAGCAGCCATCATCAAGCGGTCGGCATTCTGGGCGATGGGCTGATTCGCGCGGCGTGGTCGCCGGAGGACAAGGTGATCGAGGCGGCGGAAGGGCACAACAACTCATTTCTGGTCGGCGTACAGTGGCATCCGGAGCGCGTGCTCAACGAGAGCAAGACAGCGCAGTGCCTGTTTCAGGCGTTCGTCGATGCGGCGGCGGAATGGGAGCCGCGGATGATTCGTGAGTCGGTCGCGGACTGACAGAAGCTTTCAGCGAGAAGACTGTGAAGCTGCATCTCGAACCCGCGATGGTGGAGCGTTTCGAGCAGTATCTTTCTCTCCTTCTTAAATGGAATGCCCGGACGAATCTGACTTCGGTGCGAGAGCCCGATCAGATTGTGCAGCGGCATTTTGCCGAGTCGATCTTCGCGGCTGAGCAGCTTCCCTCTGACGTGAAGACGCTGCTGGATTTCGGATCCGGAGCAGGTTTCCCAGGGATTCCGATTGCGATTTGCCGTCCGAAGACCACGGTGACTTTGGCCGAGTCGCAGGGAAAGAAGGCGGCGTTCCTGCGGGAGGCGGTGCGGACGCTGGGACTGAAGGCTGAGGTCTGGGCTGGGCGCGTCGAGGCGATGCCGGAGGAGCGGGTTTTTGACGCGGTCACGTTACGGGCCGTGGACAAGATGCCGGCGGCGTGCCGGACGGCGGTGCGGCGGCTGGCCGAGGGTGGATGGGTCGGAGTGTTTGCCACGCGGGCGACCGAGGACGCGATCCGTGCCGTTCCTGGCCTTCGGTGGGGCGACGCTGTGACCATTCCCGGCGCGGAGCAGGCGGTGCTGCTTCAGGGCAGGTCACAGCGGTAGGGGATTTGCAGGGGGCAAGCATGGCACCCCTCCCCCACCCCCTCCCCCCTCTCCCTGCCGATTCGGAGCGGTGATTGATTCTGTGGCAGTTGCGAGTCCGCGATCGGCGCGGTATGTGGCAAGCGGCTGAACGGGGGTCAGATGTGGTCGGGGCCGGAGTACTGCACTGGCGACCGGAATAAAGCACTCGAGGATCGGAAGGTCTCCGGTGATTGATTCCAGAGCACTTCGCTCGAGGCCGCGAGTAAGGCACTGGAGCCCTGTAGCCGGTGGTCAGTCGCCTCCTGCCCGGTGTGGGATGAGATGGAGTAATGGCTTCCCGCGTCTGCCAAGCTGCGGGTTTTCCTAATGCCATGGCAAGGCTCCGAAAAGGAAGAAGGCTGCCAGGTGGGCAGCCATTGGGGAGAGAAATTCGCTTTTCCCCTCTATTTTCAGAATACCGAACGGGCTGGATTTACTGCCAGATCCAAGCGGGTATTTTGGCGTGGAAGCCCTTTTAAATCAGAAAATATGACTTTAATAAGGTGTTGAGGAGCTTGACACGTTTTCCACAACAGGTGGCTGAATGCCACGGCACCGGAGGCTCTGGGTTGCGGGGGTGAGAGGGTGCCGGATCGGCGGACAGAAGATGACAACAGTCACCTGCAAAGCATTGAATATTTTACTGTTACGGCCGATTAGAGGCAACGTATTCGCAGGAATTTCATCTCACCGGGCGGAAATCCACAGGATGCCGTCGCACGTTGCGCAGAGAAGGGCGGGCTCCAATGAAAGACGTTTTTTCCGAGCATGAAGCTGGAGATGCTGGCTATGGGATCTGAGCCGCTGATTCAAAAGCTGTTCGCACTGGAGCGGGCGGTGGGCAAGGTGGGTAACCTCACGCTGCGGGCCATGATCATTGAGGCGGAGGAAGCGGCTCTGGCGATGGATCGGGAAATTCTGCTGCGGCTGCGCGCAGATGAGGCTGGCCTCCCGGCGATGACAAACGCGAGCCTGGCACGGGATCTGGCCACGCGCGGGCACTCCCTGGCGGGATCGAACCCCGGGCAAGAGCCGGATGGCCTCTCGATTGGCTTTTCTGAACCTCATCGGAAATCGGCGTAGGGTCTTTCCGCCTCTTCCACCTCTTCCACCTCTTCCACCAAAGAGAGTTCAGGGGTCTCCGGATCTGACAAGAAGACTCGCGGGGTGGGACTGGCATCCAGGGAAGCCGTTCACCGGTTCGACTCATTCCTGTTTCATCTCGCGTGACCGCCATCACTTCTTTTCTGACGCTGCTCTGGCATCCTGAATCCGTTCTTCCTATCTATGGGAAGGATTCGGGGGGCTGCCTCTTCACACTGGGGAGTGGAATGTTGGCGGCCCCTCTTGTTGTGCAAGCCCAGAAAACATCCGTTGTTCTACAACTTCTCTCGGAGAAAAGCAGGGCGACCGGCAATCCGAAAATCACCCTTCTTGCACTTCGTGACAGGCGAGTGCCGGCAGTGAATGTGCAGAAGACGGCAAGCGACAGCCGGTAGGTTTCACCACAGAGGACACAGAGGGCCGATGTCTCTGTGGTTTTGAAAGGGAAACCTCGGCGGGGGCTAAGGCCCGGCTTCATTTTTTGGCCTTATCGGCATGGCTCAAGCCATGCCCTGTTACAAGAGCGGGAGCTGGAGGCTCGACGGCGGGCGTCGTGTCGCTTCGGCTGGTTTTTTCGCTTCCCTCGCGTGGCTCAGAATGACGGCGCGGGCTGGGTGGCTTCTTCGCTTACGGTTTCGGGGGCATCGGCCGAGACAGCGCGGGCGAGGCGGTGGAGCTTGCCGTGGTCGAGCCAGTTGAGCTGGCAGTGTTCGCAGTCGGAGAGGATGACGTTGCCTGGGCCGGCGTAGAAGTGCGTGTCCATGGGCTGGTGGCAGTGGGGACAGGCGAGACGGCGATCGAGCTGGCTGGGGTCGGCGGCGGCGGGAATCTGCGGCGGCGAGGGCTGGGCTGCGATGGCGGAGAGCAGCGGCTCGAAAGCATCCATGGGAATGAGCAGGCCGCGGCAGCGGGTGCAGTAGCGGATGGCGGCGCCGGCGAGGGCGGCGTGCATGAGGGGCACGCCACACACGGGGCAGGGCTCAGCGGATGATTCGTCGAAGATGCGGACGCCGTCGTCGTTCGCGTCGGGGATGTAGACGCTGCCGCAGTAGGCGCAGGGGAGCGCATCGCCGCTGGGCTGGAGAGGCAGGGGTGCGCCGCAGCTGGGGCAGTTCATTGGGAGTTGCCGCAGTCGGGACAGAAGTGTGCGGCGGCGGGGATGGAATGGCCGCAGGCGACGCAGGACTTCTCGGCAATTGCGACTGGTTTGGATGTGGACGCCTGGGTTTGGGCAATCAGATTGGCCATGGCGAGGCCTGCGCCAAAGCTGACGCCGGCCCCGGCCGCGCCCGAGGGATTGGCGGCGGCAATGGGGAGCGACTCAGCGGTCTGGAACTGATTGAGGCGTGCGGGATCGCCGGCGATGTTGATGCCGATGCGCTGATCCATGACCTTCTGGAGCTCCTCGGGGAGGGAGAGGTTTTCGATGACGAACTGGGCGAGCTCGAGCCCGAGGGCGGCGAAGGCGGGACGAACGGCATCGCTGACTTTTTGAGCAAGAGCATCCTGATGCGCGGCCATGTCGAGGAAGGAGAACTCGCTGGACGCGAGCAGCTCGGTGAGGCGCGAGACGATGGTTTCGCGGAGCTGACCGGCGAGATCGGCGGCGTAGTAGGTGTCGCGAGTGCCGCTGACCTGGGTGAAGAAGGCGCGGGGATTGCTGATGCGATACGCGTAAATGCCGTAGGCGCGGAGGCGCACGGCACCGAATTCCTTCTCGCGGAAGGTGATGGGGGTGGCGGTGCCCCACTTCTGATTGAGCTGCTGGCGGGTGGAGAAGAAGTAGACGTCGGACTTGAAGGGGGACTCGAAGCCTTTGTCCCAGTTCATGATGTCGGTGAGAAGCGGGAGGTTCCGCGTGTTGAGGGTGTGGAGGCCGGGAGTGAAGACGTCGGCGATGTGACCTTCGTCAACGAAGGCGGCCATTTGCGAGTCGCGGACGGTGAGCTGGCCGCCGTTCTGGATCTCCATGTCGCGCATGGGATAGCGCCAGGCGAGGATGCCGTCTTCCGGCTCGTTCCACTGAATGACGTCGATGAGTTGCTGGGTGAGAAAGTCGATGAGGCTCACGCTACCCTCCAGTGATCTGACGGGGGTGACTTTAGCAGCAGGGGCGGGGGGTTGGGAGTCCCACGAAGGGGCCAATGCACAAGGCGTCAACCCGGGGCGGTTACCATTTGGAACTGTGAGGGTCAGGGCGAAGGGGCGGTCGAAGCCACAAGGCGGGACCCGGGCGAGGGTAGCTCGGCGCGGCGGATTGCTGCGGCGGGTGGTGCAATGGGTCGTGCTGGCGGTGGTGGTTCTGTGGGTAGCCGCAGCGCTGACGCTGGTGGCGGCCAAATGGATTGATCCGCCGACGACGGCGGTGCAGATGGAGCGGCGGATGCAGGCGTGGATGCATGGGACGCCGTATGCCAAGCGGTACCGGTTTGTGCCGCTGGGGGAGATCTCGCCGAATCTGCAGCATGCGGTGATTGCGGCGGAGGATGGGCGGTTCTATCAGCACCATGGGTTCGACTGGCAGCAGATCGAGATTGCCGCGGATGAGGATATGCAGGGTGGGCGGCGGGTGCGGGGCGCGTCCACGATCGACCAGCAGCTGGTGAAGAATTTGTTGCTGGGGACGGAGCGGTCGGTGGTGCGCAAGGGAGTGGAGTTCACGCTGGTGCCGGTGGCGGAGCTGGTGCTGGGGAAGCAGCGGATTTTGGAGCTGTATCTGAATGTGGTGGAGTGGGGGCCGGGGATTTATGGAGCGGAAGCGGCGTGCCATGCGTGGTATGGGACATCGGCACGGGCGATTGGGCGGGACGATGCGGCGCGTCTGGCGGCGATCTTGCCGGCTCCGCGGAGGAGAAAGCCGGAGCGCATGAATCGGTATAGCGGGCTGATTGAAGAGCGGATGCGGCAGGTGGGGTGGTAGGCGGCGATTCTTGGAGGCCAGGGGAACGGTGAGCGCGAGGCAGCGGGGCCGCTGGTGGACGGTCGCGGGGGCGGCCGGCTTTGCGCTGGTGAGCTATCTCGAGCGGACCAATATCTCGATCACCGGGGAGCTGATGGTCCCTGCGCTGGGGATCACGAAGATCCAGATGGGGGAGATGTTCACCAGCTTCCTGATCGGATATGCGGTATTCCAGGTACCGGGCGGGATGGCGGGGGACAAGCTGGGGCCGCGGGTGACGCTGGGGCTGTCCGCGGTGGTGTGGGCGGCGATGACGGCGATGACCGGTTGGGTGCCGGAGCTGCCCCATGGGCATCCGCAGGCGGAGTTCTGGGTGCTGTGGGCGATTCGCTTGGATCGGGGGCGGCGATGGCGGTTTGGTGCGTGGTGTTTGCGGCGGGGCTGGGGGAGGGACGGGTGGCGATCGCAAAAGCAACCGCGGATTCTTCCGTCTCAGGGGGCTAGACGTCAGGATGACAGATCGGGCCGGGTGAATCGCGCAGGAGAGAACATGGCTATGTCTTGCGTAGTTTTACCTTCGGTGACGAGCTGGCCGATTAATTCGCCGATGACAGGGGCGAATTTGAATCCATGTCCGGAGAAGCCGAGGGCGAGGGTGATGGCGGGGTTCTGTGGATGTGGGCCGATGAGGAAGTGTTCATCAGGCGTCATGGTGTAGAGGCAGGTTTCGGCGCGGAGGATGGAGCCGGAGAGGGCAGGCAGCGTAGTGCCGAGGCGCCGGCGGATGCGCTGCTCGTCGTCGGGACGGATATTCCGATCGATGGATTCGGGCGTGCCGGTTTCATCGCTGCCGTGGAGGGCGACTTTGACGCCTTCGTTGTCGGCACCGGTAAGGGGAAATCCATAGAGCATGCGGTCGCCTGGGCCCGTCTCCCACATATAAATCGGGATGCGATCCTGGCGGAAGGCATCGACGGAGCCGGTGGGCTGAAACCAGAAGAGGACCTGGCGGGTGACGCGGAGGGGGAGTTGGGCTTCTGCGAGGATTTGCGGCGCCCAGGGGCCGGCGGTGATGACGAGATGGGCCGCGGTGAAGGATCCGCGGGCGGTGCGGACGGTGACGCCGGAGGGATCGGCGTTGAAGTCGATGACGGGCTCGTTGAAGTGGAGCTCGGCGCCGTAGCGCGCGGCCCGGCGAAGCTGCTGCTCGATGCAGGGCTCGGGGACGAGGTAGCCGGCATTGTGCTCGAAGAGGGCGATGGTGTCGTCGCTGACATGGAACTGGGGCCAGCGACTGCGGAGGTCGGCGGCGGAGAGGATCTCGTGTGGGAGATGAAACTGGCGGGCGCTCTCGGCGCTGCGGGGTACGAGCTGGCCGGTGGGGGGTCCGATCATGAGGGCGCCGGTAATGTGCAGCAGCGGAACGCCGGAGTCGCGCTCGAGTTTGGTCCATAGTTCGCGGGCGCGGAGCAGAAGGTGGACGTAGCGGGGATCTTCCCAGTAGGCCTGGCGGTAGATGCGGGAGAGTCCATGAGAAGAGCCGTTGCTGTGGGGCGGAATGAAAGCGTCATAGGCGAGGACGCGAAAGCCGCGTTCGGCGAGCCAGGCGGCGGCGGCGCTGCCCATGGCGCCGAGGCCGAGGACGATGACGTCGGAAGGCATTGAAGGCAGGGTACAGGGTGCAGGGGACGGGGTACAGGGTCCAGGGTTGCAGGAGGTTGGGGGCGGGGGTAGTGGGGCGGCAGGGCGAAAACTGTATCCATATATAGGAATATTCGAATATACTTATTATATGCCTGACTCGCTGCGTCAAGTGAAAGCGGAGATCTTTCAAGCGCTCGGCCATTCGACCCGGATCGCGATTCTGCAGGAGCTGCGAGGCCGGGAGCTGACAGTGAATGGATTTGTGGAGCGGCTGGGACTGGAACAGGCCAATCTCTCACAACATCTGGCAGTTCTGCGGGCACGACAGGTGGTGGTGACGCGCCGGGCCGGCAATCAGGTGTTCTACTCGGTGCGCGATTCGCTGATCCTGGAAATGCTGGACCTCATGCGTCGCTACGTGGTGCGACAGGTCGATGAGGCAGTGGCGCGCGTCGAGGAGACGGAGAGGGCTGAGAAGGGGGAGCGATGAGCTTCGCGGATGCATGGCTGCCGCGGTCTGTGACATCGCTGCGGGGGTATTCGTGGCGGCGGTTCAGCCACGATCTGGCGGCGGGGGTGACGGTGGGGCTGGTGGCTCTGCCGCTGGCGATGGCGTTCGGCATCGCCAGCGGGGTGACGCCGCAGGCGGGGCTCTACACGGCGGTGGTGGCAGGGTTCCTGATCTCGGCGCTGGGCGGGTCGCGGGTGCAGATTGGGGGGCCGACGGGCGCCTTTGTCGTGATCGTGGCGGGGATCGTGGCGCGGTTCGGGACATCGGGTTTGGCGCTGGTGACGCTGATGGCGGGCGGGCTTCTGGTGGTGATGGGGTTAACGGGACTGGGATCGGCGGTGAAGTTCATTCCGCGGCCGGTGATTCTGGGATTCACGAACGGCATTGCGTTGCTGATCGCATCAACGCAGGTAAAGGATTTTCTGGGGCTGACGACGGGCGCGGTCCCGAGCAGTTTTCTGCCGCGAATGAGGATGCTGGCGGCCGATATTCGAACCGTGAACGGACCGACGGTGGCGATTGCGTGCGCGACGCTGGCCATTATTGTGCTGTGGCCGCGGGTGAACCGGCGGATTCCGGGATCGATTCTTGCGGTGCTGATCTGCACGGCAGGGGCGGCG
This sequence comes from Acidobacteriaceae bacterium, assembly GCA_035656855.1. Classification (GTDB taxonomy): domain Bacteria; phylum Acidobacteriota; class Terriglobia; order Terriglobales; family Acidobacteriaceae; genus Palsa-343. Next base: position 23,188 of record DASRRO010000017.1, read on the forward strand.
CTGCTGCATCTGCGGGTGGAGACGGTGGGAACGAAGTTCGGCGGGATTCCGCGGGGGTTTCCGCCGCTGACACTGCCACACCTGCATGCGGAGCACATTATGCCGCTGCTGGCTCCGGCGCTGACGGTGGCGATGCTGGGCGCGATCGAGAGCCTGTTGTCAGCGGTGGTGGCCGATGGGATGGCGGGGGACCGGCACAACAGCAATGTGGAACTGGTGGCGCAGGGAGTGGCGAACCTGGTGTCGCCACTGTTTGGGGGGATTCCAGCGACAGGAGCCATCGCGCGGACGGCGACGAACATCCGTTCGGGCGGGCTTACACCGGTGTCGGGGATTGTGCACGCACTGACGCTGCTGGCAATCTTGCTGGTAGCGGCCCCGCTGGCGCGGTTTATTCCGCTGGCGACGCTGGCCGCGGTGCTGTTTGTGGTGGCGTGGAACATGGGAGAGTGGCGGGAGATTGCCGGGGTGCTGAAACTGGGCAAGGCCGATATCGCGGTATGGGCGGCGACGTTTGCGCTGACGGTGGTGACGGACTTGACGGTCGCGGTAGGGGTGGGGATGGGGCTGGCGGCGCTGTTGTACATCTACCGGATCGCGGAAACGACGACGGTGGAGCCGGTGACGAAGGAGTATTTGCGCGAAGGAGAGTCGCACATTCTGCAGGACAAGGAGATCCCGGAGAATGTGGCGATCCTTCGGATTCACGGGCCGTTTCTGTTTGGTGCGACGCAGCGGCTGGAGGAGGCGACCCAGGATCTGAGCGGCTTTCCGGCCATCGTGATTCTCCGTTTGCGGAATATGACGGCGCTGGACGCGACGGGGCTTTACGCGCTGGAGAAATTTGCTGAGCGGCTGCGGGTTTCCGGACGGACGCTGTTGCTGTGCGGGGCACGGAAACAGCCGGCGGCGTTGCTGGCACGGGCCGATTTTGTGGAGGAAGTGGGGCGAGAGAATATTCTGCCGAATGTGCAGGTGGCGCTGGCGCGGGCAAGAAAGATCGAGGAATCGTGGCCAGTCGTGCCTGACGGGGCCGTTTCCTCGATGGCGCTGGTGGACGCTTAACGCGAGATTTCGCCGGTCCGCTCAGGTGCAGCGGGCGATCTAATCCATCTCGCGCAATCTGCGGGTGACTTCCTGGCTTTGACGGCTTAGCTGGAGAACCTCTTCCACTTTGCCGGCGCGTTCCGCCTGTTCGATGGCGGCGCGGAGTTGGCGCTGCTCCTGTTCGAGGGCGGCGATGCGAAGTGCGATGACGGCCTCTTCGACGTGGTCGGCTTCGGGCTCGGCATCGTGAATGGAGAGGAAGAGGGCGGCGAGGAGGCGGCGGTGCTCCTCGGTGGTGAGGCAGGCGAGGGCATCGGCACCGTCGGGGCGGGCGCGGAGTTGATCGATGATGATGCGGACGTCGGGACGGAGAGCGACGAGTTCGCGCTCGTGCTGGTGCCATGCGCCTTCAGCGACAAGGAAGCACTCGGCGGAGCGCGGCGCGGCGAAGGCCTGAATGAGAATCTGCTCAGAGCGAGTGAGCGGAGTTTCGTGGGCGGCGAGGTGATCGCGGCGGCGTGCGGCGGCGTCTTTGAGCTCGGCGCGGACGAGGGCGGAGTCGATCCCGAGGGCCTGGGCGGCATCGTTGGCAAAGGCATCGCGGGTGATGCGGCTGGGGATGCGGCGGATGTGGGGCAGGAGAAAGTTGAGGGCTTCGGCTTTGGACTTGGGATCGCGGACGGGATAGAGGGTGCGGGCGCGGTCGATGAGGTAGTCCTGGAAGGCAGGCGCAGAGCGGAGAGCGTCCGCGTAGGCTCGGGCGCCGCGTTCGCGGACGTAGCGGTCGGGGTCGAGGCCGCCTTCGAGGGTGAGGACGCGGACGTCGAATCCTTCTTCGGTTAAAAGGGCGATGGATTTTTCGGCGGCGTTGGCTCCGGCGGTATCGGGGTCGAAGTTGACGATGACGCGGGTGGCGTAGCGCTTAAGCAGGCGAACCTGGGCTTCGGTAAAAGCAGTGCCACTGGTGGCGAGGACGTTGGGGATTCCGGCGAGGAAGACGGAGATGCAGTCCATCTGGCCTTCGACGAGGACGACGCCGCCGTCAGTGCGGATGGCCTGGCGGGCCTTATCGAGATTGAAGAGGACGTTGCTCTTGGAATAGAGGGGGGTCTCGGGCGAGTTGAGGTATTTGGGGCCAGCTTTTTCGCCGGTTTCGAGGGTGCGGGCGGTGAACGCGATGACTCGTCCGCCTTCGTTGGCGATGGGGAACATGACGCGCTTGCGGAAGCGGGCATACATGGAGCCGGGGGAACCATCTTCCTGGTCTTTCCAGGAAAAGAGGCCGGAGGCGCGGAGGGCGGCGGGATCGGCGAGAGGCTCGAGGCGCAGGCGGAGGGTGTGGAAGTTGTCGGGAGCGAAGCCGATACGAAATTTGGCGATGCCGTCGGAGGTGAGGCCGCGGCCGGAAAGGTATTCGCGCGCCGCGGCGCCTTCGGGGGAGCGGAGCTGCTCTTCAAACCAGGCGGTGGCGACTTCGTGGAGCTCGAGGAGCTTGCCACGCTGGCGGTGTTCGGCGGCTTCTTCGGGCGAGGTGAATTCACGCTGGGGGAGCGGGATGCCGGACTTGCGGGCGACGGTGCGGACGGCTTCGGGAAAGGGGACGTTTTCGATTTTCTGGACGAAGGAGAAGACGTCTCCGGACTGGCCGCAGCCGAAGCAGTGGAAGAACTGGCGTCCGGCGTGGACGGAGAAGGAGGGGGTCTTTTCTTTATGGAAGGGGCAAAGGCCGCTGTAGTTTTGCGCGCCAGCCTTACGGAGGCGGACGTATTCGCCGATGACCTTGACGATGTCGGTCTGTTCCTTGACGGACTGGGTGAAGTCAGCAGGCATGCGAGGTTCGGATACAGGGTACAGCGGGAAAGCGAAAGAACGGTTAGCGTGGAGGCGGTCAGCGGGTGAGGCGGCCAAGGGAAAGCGGTCAGCGCAGAACCGGTCAGCGGGATGCGATCAAGTGAAAACGGAGGTCGGGGGAGGGGGGGATGAAACAATTTTGGGATTTCCACATCTAATTGAGCAGGATCTGGCCCGCGGGACCGGGACGGATTGGGCTGGAGAATGGCCCGAAATGCCAGAATTTGGCGGAGTTAGCCAATTTTCGTGGTATTCTACGATCCCGGGGAGACGTGCGCCCTTTACCCGGCGGCCATCGAGCCTGCCGGGATATGCCAGTTATGGCCCTAGCCGCACCTCGTCCACTCCAGGTGAGACAGATCCGAAAATTCACGCGGGGGAGCCATCTTCTTGGCGATTGACGACAAATACGAAGCTGACATTCAGAAGCTGATCGATACGGGCAAAGAGAAGGGGTATTTGACCTACAACGAGGTCAACGACCTGCTGCCTGGCGATGTGAACTCGCCGGACGATCTCGACGACCTGATCACGACGATCGGCACACAAGGCATTGACATACTCGAAGGCGGCCCGAAGATCGGGGGCGCCGAGCGCGGCGAGGAGTTCGAAGGCGAGGAAGGCGAAGACGTTGAGCTGGACCTGACGCCGGGAACGCTGGAAAAGACCAACGATCCGGTGCGCATGTATCTGCGCGAAATGGGCACGGTGCCGCTGCTGACGCGCGAAGGCGAAGTGGAGATTGCGCGGCGCATCGAGCGCGGGCAACTGCGCGTGCTGAAGGCGATTTCGCGGTCGCCGGTGGTGATCCGCGAGATTGTGGCGCTGGGGGAAGACCTGAAGCGCGGCGTGCGGAACATCAAGGAAATCGTCATCTTCGACGATGAGGAGCTGACGGAAGAAGTGGTGCAGTCGCGAGTGCGGGCGACGGCGACCAAAGTCGACACGTTGGTGAAGCACCAGAAGAAGGCGCAGCAGCTGGAAGAGAAGCTGGCAACGGTGTCGCAGAAGGCAAAGCCGAAGGACCACCGGCGGCTGCGGTGGAGCATTGCGCGCGAGAAGGTGCTGGTATCGCGGATTGTGCGGGAGCTGAAGTACACCAACCAGGAGCGGAAGCGGCTGCTGGACAAGGTGAACAAGACGGTGGAGGCGATGCGGACGCTGGAGCGGCAGATCCGATCGCTGGACCAGAAGTACGAGCAGAGCCGCAGCGAAGAGCTGAAGAAGGAATACCGGCGGCAGCAGAAGAACTGCAAGACGGACCTGGAGAAGCTGGAAGAAGAAGCGGGCGTGATCATCGCCGAGCTGAAGCGCACGCAGCGGGAGATGATCCAGGGCGATATGGACGCCGAGCAGGCGAAGCGGGAGCTGATTGAGGCGAACCTCCGCCTGGTAGTCTCGATCGCGAAGAAGTACACGAACCGCGGTCTGCAGTTCCTGGACTTGATTCAGGAAGGCAATATCGGGCTGATGAAGGCGGTGGACAAATTTGAGTACCGCCGCGGTTACAAATTCTCGACGTACGCGACGTGGTGGATCCGGCAGGCGATTACGCGGGCTATTGCGGACCAGGCGAGGACGATCCGCATCCCGGTGCACATGATCGAAACGATCAACAAGCTGATCCGGACGTCGCGGCAGCTGGTGCAGGAACTGGGGCGTGAGCCAACCTCGGAAGAGATCGCACGGCGGATGGATATTCCAGTGGCAAAGGTGCGCAAGGTGCTGAAGATCGCACAGGAGCCGATATCGCTGGAGACGCCGATTGGCGAGGAGGAAGATTCGCATCTGGGCGACTTCATCGAGGACCGGCAGGCGGTTTCGCCGTCGGACGCGGTGATCAGCGTGAACCTGAAGGAGTACACGTCGCAGGTGCTGCGGACGCTGACGCCGAGGGAAGAGCGCGTGGTGAAGATGCGGTTCGGGCTGGAAGATGGCTCGGAGCACACGCTGGAAGAGGTGGGACAGAGCTTCCAGGTGACGCGCGAGCGCATTCGGCAGATCGAGGCGAAGGCGCTGCGCAAGCTGCGGCATCCGTCGCGCTCGCGGAAGCTGCGGGCGTTTGTGGATACCGTGCACGAGTGAGAAGAGCAGGGTTTACGGGTTACGGGTTAGGTTTGGTGAGGCCGCTCCAACTGGAGCGGCCTTTTTGTTTTGGCTGTGCGAATGTTTTCGCCCAGTGCTACTGGATGGTCAGCGTTAGCTTTGCCGAGTGCGTGATATTGGACATCGTGGCGGTGACGGCAAGGGTGTAAGTGCCGGGGGGCGTGGCATTCGAGGTGCCGCCGCCGCCGCTGCCTCCCGAACCACCGGAGCCTCCGGAGCCGGAAGAGGCGGATACGCCGCAGCCGAGGGGAACAACAAGACAGGCGGCGAGGATGATGAAGAGCGCGGCGAGCGAGCGGCGACGGAATCCAAAGGCGGCCAGGGGGACGGCGAAGGCGAGAAGCGGAGCGAAGGCCTTCCACGGGGCGGCTGGGTAGAGTGCGGTGGACGCGGCGACTCCAGTGGCTGCTGTGACGGTGACACTGGCTGGAGTGGCGCTGTTGAGGGTGAGGCTGTCGGGATTGAGGGTGCAGATGGCGTTTTGCGGCGCGCCTGAGCAGGAGAGAACGATGGTACCGGAGGTGCCTCCCAGACCGGCGAGTTGGAGGGTATAGCTTGCGGTCTGCCCGCTGGTGACGATGGAGGAGGAAGGGCCGGTGATGGACACGCTGAAATCATTACCGGAGCCGGAGAGGGCGACGTTGAGAGGTTTGGAGAGGTTGGCGGCGGTGAGAGTGAGCGAACCGGAGACAGCTCCCGCAGCAGCAGGAGAAAAGGTGAGAGAGAGCGGGCAGGCCGCACCGGCAGCAAGCGTCGCGGGACACTGATTGGCGGCAATGGCAAAGCCGGCGGTGATGGCAGCGGAGAGATTGGTGAGAGGAACGCCACCGCTGTTGGTGAGGGTGACAGTATGAGGTGCGCTGGTGGTGCCGACTCCATAGCCGCCGAAGTCGATAGACGTGGGCGTGGCGGAGACGCCGGGAGGCGCCTGACCCGTGCCGCTGAGAGATACGTACCGGTCGCGAAACTCGTCGGCGACGGTGAGGGTCCCGGTTTCGGCTCCGACACGGGTGGGCGCATAGGCGACTGCGATGGCGCAGGAGCCGTGGCCCTGCAGCAGGGCGCCGCAATTGTTCAGCGCGGTGAAATCGCCGGTGGAGGTAACGATGATCTGGGTAAGAGGCTGATCGCCGGTATTCGTGATTGTGACTTGCTGGGCGGGACTGGTGGTACCGATTTGCTGAGTGGCAAAGGTGAGGGAGGCAGGGGCAAGGCCGTCAGTGGCGGCGGTTTGTCCCGTTCCGGAGAGAGGCACGGCCTGAGCGCCGAGCGCGCTGACCACGGTGAGAGTGCCGGTGAGCGAACCGGAGGCGACGGGAGCGAACACGATGGTGACGGTGCAGCTGGTAGCGGCGGCCAGGGAGTTGGTGCAGGTATTCGTGGCGATGCGGAAATTGCCGGTGACGGTTTCGCTGGTGAGGGACGCCGGCGCACCTCCCGTGTTGGCGATAGTGACGGACTGCGCTGCCGAGGCGGAGCCGATGGCCAGTCCCCCGAAGTTAAGGGATGGAGGCGTGAGCTGGATGATCGCGGGTCCGAAGCCGATGCCGGAGAGAGGGGCGGTGATCTGGCCACCGGTCAGATTTGCGAAAAGTGTCAGAGTGGCACCGCGCACGCCGGGCTGTGAGGGATCGAAAGTGACCTGGATTGGACAGGTGCCATTCGGAGCGAGCGACTGGCCAGCACAGGTGTCGGTTTCGGTGAAGTCGCCGGAGGCGGTTACGTTGGAGATGTTGAGGTTCAGGTGTCCAGTGTTCGTGACGGTGACGGTTTGAGCGGCGCTCACGGTCTGGAGCGCCTGGATGGCAAAGCTGAGTGCCGGAGGACTGAAGGAGGCAGTGCTGGGAGCGATGCCCGCAGTGACCAGCGGAACTTGCCAGATGCCCCGACCCCAGGTGGCCGCGACGCAGATTTTGGACGGATCCTTCGTTGTAGGCCATGAGGCTGATGGCGGGGGCCCATGGGAGGCCGCTGCCGTAGACGTTCCAGCAGGTCGCGTTCGGTTGTGTGCAGGAGGCGACGTTCTGGGTCATATAGACGCCGCTGTCGAGAGCGACATAGACGATGTTGGCGTTGTTGGGGTCGACCAGAATGCTGTTGGCAGGGGTCTGCGGCAAATTGGCGGAGAGGTTATACCAGTGGGTGCCGCCATCCGTGGAGGAATAGAGTAAGTTCGCATTGTTCGCGCCACCGAAGATTCCCTGGATGCTGACATAGAGGGTTTGTCCGGTGGGATCGTGGGGATCGATGAAGATGCTGGAGACATCGTAAGCGCCGGGATTGAACTGCATGCCTGCGACGTTGGAATTGACAACCGGCGACGCGTAGAGATCGGTCCACTGGGTGGTGGACATGGTGGAACCGTCGTGGACTTTGGCGGCAAAGAGGTGGCCGGGAATGAGGCCGCCTCCGTCGAGAACGCCGGCCATGCCCGCATAGAGCTGCTCGGCGTTTGCGTCATTGGGATCGGCGTTGGTGGGCGCGGCGGCGAGCGAACGGATTTGCGCGTTACCGTTACAGAAAGGCCCTGCATCGCCGTCGAGCATGGTGCTGAGGAGATTGCTGTCAGTCCAGCCGGCGCCACTGGCGGGGCCGCGCCAGACACGGCAGGTGCCGAGAATGAGGCGGGAGGAGTCGGCGGGATCGAGGATCCAGGGGGCGGAGATGGTCTGGACATCGTTATCGACCTGGGACTCGCCGATGACGGGATTGCCGAAGTCGGCGACGGTGCAGCCGGTTCCGTGGGTGCAGGCATTGATGCCGACACCTAAGACGGAGGTGGCGTACCAGTCTTGCGGATCACCGGGATCGATGCCGACGGCGTCGCCTGATCCCGCGACAACCTGATTCCATGCGGAGCCGTTAGCAGAAGGAGCGGCGGTGCCGAGGGGGCCGAGGGCGGCCAGCCAGGTGAGGGGATTGTTGGGATCTTCGGCGAAATTCTCGACGGCCGCGAGCGAGCCGAGACCAGCGTTGAGATTCTGGAAATGCGCTGTGTCGTCGGCAGAGCAGAGAGTGGGCTGCTGGTTGACCGCATCGGTGGAACGCCACAGGCCGCTCTGATTGCCGAAATACAGAAGGCCGGAAGCGGCGAAGGTGGAATCGATAGCCTGTTGCCCGGGAGAGACCTGGGCGGAGGCGCAGGTCTGGGTGTTGGTGGTGTTTCTCCAGGCGCAGCCGGAGGCCAGGCTGCAACGCCAAAGGTCAGTGAGCCCGACAAACAGGAGAGTGTCCTGCTGGGCCGGAACGGCGGCGAGGGCGAGGGTAGCGAGGGACTGGGGAAGGGTGCCATCCCCGACAGTGGACTCAAGCGACCGATCGGCGATGCGGGTGGCGAACTGGACGGTGCCGGAGGAACACGCTCCGGAAAGGAGATTGCAGGCATCCTGCCAGAGTCCCTGATCGAAGCTGTTCTGATCGACGGTGAGGGCAAACAAGTCGCCGGTGGCGGGTTGAGTGGCGAGGGCTCCGCGGAAGATGGGACAGGCAGGCGAGCCGGAGGTGCCACCGTCGGTGGGGCAGAGGAGAGGGGTCAGATTGGCGCCGGGCTGATGGGCGAGGCGGGTCCAGGTGATGCCGTCAGTTGATTCGTAGTAGCCGTGGTAACGAACGGCGGCATAGAACCGGCGGCGGACAGCATTCCACATGACGGCAGTGGCGGCATTGGTTGCGATCACGAGGGTGGAGCCCGACTGAATGACGCTGGAGCCGTCTTCGATTGTGGCGAGTTGCCAGGTGTTGCCCGCGTCGAGCGAGTAGTAGAGGCCGAGGGCATTCTGCGTATTACTGGCTCCAGCAATGGCCGCGTACCCGGAATCAGAGACAGCGGCGACGACCAGGCCAGGCGTCGCTGTGCTCCAGGCAAAACCGGAGAACGCGGTACCGGCGAAGTTGAACCGCTCGCCGGAAGGAGCGGGGGCGGAGCGCTGAATTAGTGACCAGCTATTGCCATTGTCGGAGGAGCGGAGGATGCCCACTCCATACCAGGAGGTGACGGTACCGTTGGGGTCGCCGGTGCCGGCGAGGACGACTCCGGTTCCGCCGGGCTGCACCGAGACGGCCCCGATGGTGAGCGAGGTAAGGGAGCTCGCGGGAACTGTGTAGGTATCGGTGACGGGGAGAAACTGGACGGAGGCGGGATCGGCGGCGGCGTTATTGGATCTCCAGACGCCTCCGCCGGCGGTGCCGAGGTAGACAGTATTGCCGGAGGAGTCAGAAGGATCGGCGGCGATGCTGATGACCGACCCGGTGACAAGATTCCAGGCCGAGGTATTCACCTGACGGGGACCGACCGGCTGCCACGTGGGCACCGGAGGCTGCACCATCGGCGCAGCAGACGATGGCTGGGCCGCAGCGGCCGGGCAGGAAGCAATCGTAACGGCGCAGAGAATGAGGACAGCGGCGACTGTTGCGCAGCGGGGAGACGCGGGACGGCGCGACACCCTCCGTTCGAGCGCACTGCTGCAAAGGTTCACGCGCGAATCCTCCGGGTCACCGGGGCCTGGAGGCGACGGACAAGGAGCTACGACGCCCTTGCGCCGGCAAAGATGTGCTCATTATTCGGGGAATGGGCGGGAATCAGCAGGTTACTTCGGGGCAAGGCCGTGCCGGAAGTACCGGAAAGGGAAGGACGATTTCAATTTGGAACTGAGGGACACGCGGACCATATTCGCTGGGGACGCGAGAGAGCGGCGCAGAGGCGGCCGGCGGCGTGAACCCTGATTTCAGGAGATCGTCGTTGACGAAGCGGAGTTACGGTAGAACTCCATCTCCGGCTGGAGCTCATGCGTGGCGGAGCGCGGGGCTTTGGGCTGGGGAGCAGGGGGAGAGGAGCAAATACGCCGGATGGCCTGAGCGGCTTCGAACTGCGCGACTGTCTCGGCGGAGATAGAGAGGGAATCCTCAGGGGAGAAGAGGCAGGAGGTGGCCGTGCGCCAGAGGATCTTCAGATCGCTGGCGAGGGTGGCGGAGCGCATGTAGTCGAGATCGAGACGGGCCTTGGTGGGCTTAACAAACATCTCGTAGAAGCCTTCGAGCTGGCCTTCGGGGATCTCGGAGAGAAAATCCTCCTCGTTACGGAAGGCGAGCGTAGCGGCGCCGGTAATGCCGGGGCGGCAGTCCATATGCAGGGCTTCGTGGTGGGGCAGCTTGGGGCGGGGGCCGACGAGGCACATGTCGCCACGGAGAACATTCCAGAACTGGGGCAGCTCGTCGAGCTTGTAACGGCGAAGCAGGGAGCCCACCGGGGTAATGCGGGCGTCGCCGGTCACAGTGATGCAGGAGCCATTGGCACCGCCGCCATCGCAGGACATGGAGCGGAATTTGTAGAGGGTAAATTCCTTCCCATTGCGTCCCATTCGTTTCTGACGGAAAAAAACGGGGCCTCGGGAGCCGAGGCGAACGAGGAGAGCGGCAAAACCCATGAGAGGCAAAAAGGTAATGAGGGCAAGGATGGCGAACAGGGCGTCGAGGACACGACGAGTCGAGGAGAGGGCCCAGGAACTGGCGTCGCTGGCGGTACGCTTCTGCGCAATGAGAGCGGGGAGACGCTGGCTCCGGGAGGCCGGAGGGCCGGGGGCATCGGGGGCGGAAGGACGGTGCGCAACATGTTCAGAGCGCTGTCCGGATTCCGCAGGAAATACGTTATCAAAAGAGAGCGAACTCATCCCACCCCATTACTGCACTGGCGTTCTGAAACTAGGCATCTCTGAAGGAAATTAGATCAGCGTTTTCCGGCGGGCTTTACTTGTGATCCGGTTACAATCGGTGTTACTAAACTGTAATCGAATCTGTTATTTGTTGCTCTTTCGCAGTATACCAGGGAACCGATCGAGTAAACGCGAAATTTGGAATCACGAACACCAACGTCACTCGAAGGTCATTGGTTTAAACGTTTCGCGGACAAAAAAGTTGGTCAATCCCCCGATGGGCGCATTCAGTGGCAACCTGGCTGCATGCTAGACTGTCGATGCACGGATCATCATCGTCCGAATGAAAGAATCGATTGCGTGGCGCCGGCCGGGAGCGGCTTCCGCTGCAGGCCGTGCCTCCCTATGAAGAAACATTTTGTCCTACTTTTGGTTGCTTTCCTGTTTGCGATTGGCGTCCAGGTAAAGGCGCAGACGGGTCTGCCTGACAATGGAGTCCAGGAGCAGCAGAACAATTCCACACCTGTGGATTGTTCAGATCCGTTGCTGGCTATGTCGTCGCAATGCGCGGGTTTGAGCGGGATGGGGCAGACGTCGCTTTATCCTTCCACGTCCCTGCCGTCAACAGTGAACGGACTGCCTGGAGCGACCGGGCTAAGTGGAATGAACGGGATGACCGGGCAAATGCAAATGCCCACCTCGCAAAATTCCATTTACACAGACAACGAAAATCTGGTGCGGGAAAATGCGATGCGGCAGCCGCCGATGCGGCTTGTGCCCGAGGCGTTGACCGAGTTCCAGAAATTTGTGGCTTCGACGACCGGACAGGTGCTCCCGATTTATGGAGCGAATCTTTTCCGTGAAGTTCCGTCGACATTTGCTCCGCTGGATCTGACACCGGTTCCGCCCAATTATGTGCTGGGGCCGGGGGACGAACTGCGCATTCGCACCTGGGGCCAGATCAATTTTCGCGCTAACCTGCGCGTGGACCGTTCGGGAGAGATTTATTTGCCGCAGGTGGGACCGGTGCACATCGCCGGACTCCCGTACTCGGATCTGGATGCTCATCTGCGGCAGGCAATCGCGCGGGTGTATCGCAATTTCGATATGACGGCGGATGTGGGGCAGATTCGGTCAATACAAGTGTATGTGTCGGGACAGGCGCGCAGGCCCGGCGTGTACACGGTAAGCGCACTGAGCACGCTGATCGACGCGTTGTTCGCGAGCGGGGGGCCTTCGCCGTCGGGATCGCTGCGTCACATTGAAGTGCGGCGAGCCGGGGCAGTCGTAACGGACTTCGATCTCTACAGCCTTTTGCTGAAAGGCGATAAGTCGAAGGATGTCAGCCTGGAATCCGGGGATGTGATCTTTATTCCTCCGGTGGGCGCGGAAGCGGCAGTGACGGGGAGCGTGAAGAGCCCTTCGATTTACGAATTAGGGGATGGAGAGACGCTTGGCGATCTGATTGCAGACGCCGGCGGTGCGTCGGTAGTTGCCGAACACGCCCGGATATCCATCGAGCGGATTGACGATCATCGCGACCGCGCGGCGATGGAGGTCGCGTGGGACTCGAGCGGTCTGGCGACGATCGCCCGGGACGGAGATCTGGTGCGGGTCTTTTCGATCGTCCCGATGTACCGGAAGACGGTGACTCTGCGGGGAAATACGGCGAACCAGGGACGGTTTGCATGGCACGCCGGGATGAAGATCAGCGATCTGATTCCGGACAAAGATTCGCTGATCACGCGCAACTACTGGTGGCGGAGGGCGCAACTGGGGCTGCCGGCGCCGGAGTTTCAGCCGCTTGAAAATTTTCCGAAGCTTCTGCAGCCTAACTCGCCGCAGGAATTGCCGCGGCAGCGGTTTCTTGGACAGACACAGCAGAAGATGACGCCCGGCGCAGCGGGGGCGAGCGGGACGACGGGCAATCCAACCTCGGCCGAGAACGGCAGCAACTCTCTCGATGATGCGGGGGCGGCTTCGCAGGGGCAGACTGCCGCGGAATTGGGGGCGCAGCAGGCTACGGGAACCACCAACTCCCAGAATACGAGCGCGGGTTCGGTTCCCGCCTCTCAGTCGGCGGGGAGCGCCGCGCTGGCGGCGGAGCAGCCGGTTTCGTCGATGCGGGGACTGGCAGTCACACGGACAGAAGTAGGACCGATTGCTCCGGAGATCGACTGGGACTACGCAGTGATCGAGCGGATGGATCCGAAAACGCTGAAGACCACGCTGATCCCTTTCGATCTGGGGCAACTGGTGCTGCAACACGACGAATCGCAGGATCTTCCGCTGCTGCCCGGCGACATTGTCTCGATCTTCTCGCAGGACGATGTGCAGGTGCCGGTAGCCCAGCAAACAAAGTTCGTGCGGCTGGACGGGGAATTCGAGCACGCGGGGACCTATACGGTGCTGGCGGGAGAGAGCCTGCGGGATCTGGTGAAGCGGGCAGGAGGATTTACGTCGAACGCCTACCTGTACGGGTCGGAATTCACGCGGAGATCGGCGCGGGTCCTGCAGCAGCGCCGGCTGGATGAATACGTGCAGAGCCTTGAAATTGAAATGCAGCGCGGGAACCTTGCGCTGGCCTCATCGGCGGCGAGCTCACCGCAGGATCTTGCGACAGCGGCGGCAGCACAAGGCAGCGAACAGACTATGATCGGCCGGCTGCGGCAGATGCGCGCGACGGGGCGCATCGTGCTGGAATTCAGAAGCGGCAGCAGCGGGCTGGAGGCGTTACCGGATATCCAGCTGGAAGATGGAGACCACTTCGTCGTCCCCCCGGTGCCGGCCAGTGTGAACGTGGTGGGCGCGGTATACGACCAGAATTCGTTCCTGTATGAGAGAAACCGGCGAGCAGGGGATTACCTGCACCTGGCGGGAGGGCCGAATCGAGATGCGGACAAGAGCCATACCTTCATCATCCGGGCGGATGGCTCGGTGGTAAGCCGGGAATCACAGAGCGGGATCTGGGGCAATGAGTTCGCGAGCCTGACGATGAACCCGGGCGATACAATTGTGGTACCGGAGAAGGTTTTCAAGCCGTCGGGTATGCGGGCCTTCCTGGACTGGTCGCAAATCTTTTCCCAGTTTGCCCTGGGCGCTGCAACGATCAATTTGCTGTATTGAGCCGGGGCTGAACAGGCGGCGCGCCGGTCCTGTAACGATGACAACTGCATGGCAACCGAAACGCATCATCCCGAACTGAGAGAGGGCGGCGGCCTTTACGAGCCGAACCCGCCGGCCAATCCGGCAGAGAGCGACGAGATTTCCCTGCTGGATCTTCTGATCGTGCTGGCCGAGCGCAAGCGGCTGATTCTAATGTGCACGGCGGTATTTGCAATCGTCTCGCTGATCGTGTCGCTGATCTGGCCGAAGTCGTATACGGCGACCGCGATTCTGATGCCTCCGCGGCAATCTTCGGGGATGAGCTCGTTGCTGACCGCCGAACTTGGCAGTCTGGGCGGGATGGCGGCACTGGCGGGGAGCAGTCTCGGCATCAAGAATCCGAACGACATGTACGTGGGCATGCTGAGAAGCCAGACCGTGGAAGACGCGATGGTGAAGAAATACGGTCTGATGCAGGAGTACCACGACAACTACATGTCGGCGGCGCGTAAGTCGTTCGAACACTACACGACGGTCGATGGCAGCGGTAAGGATGGTCTGATTCACATCTCCGTGGACGACCACAGTCCGGAGAAAGCCGCGGAGATGGCCAACGGGTACGTGGACGCATTTCGGCATTTGTCAGAGGGACTGGCGATCACAGAAGCGTCGCAGCGGCGGCTCTTCTTCCAGCGGCAGCTGGAGCAGGCGAAGGACAACCTGGCCGATGCAGAAGAGGCGCTGAAGAAGACCGAGCAGACGACGGGGCTGATTCAACTGGACAGCCAGGCGCGGGCATTGATCGAGACCGCGGCGGCACTGCGGGCGCAAATTACCGCGAAGGAAGTGCAGATCCAGGCGATGCAGACCTACGCGACGGGCGAGAACTCGCAGGTGGTGGAAGTCCAGCAGGAGCTGGACAGTCTGCGGGCGCAGCTGGCGAAGCTGGGCGGCAGCGAAGAGAACCCCAATTCATTTTTCCCCTCCAAGGGGAGGGTGCCGGAAGTGGGACTGGAATACGTTCGCAAGCTGCGCGATGTGAAGTATTACGAGACGATTTTTCAACTCCTGGCTCGAGAGCTGGAGATCGCCAAGATCGACGAAGCACGCGAGGGGTCGTTCGTGCAGGTGGTCGATCCCGCGATCGTGCCGGACCACAAATCATCGCCGAAACGAGCGCTGATTGTAGTTCTGGCGACGTTTGCAGGACTCTTCATCGGCATTGTTGCAGCGCTGGGGCAGGCAGCAATGAGCCGCGTGCGCGAGAATCCGGAGGCCAGCGTCAAGCTGGCGTTGCTGCGGGCCAACCTATCCAGACGGCCGCCGGCGGCTGGTTGAGCCGGACTGCGGCCTGACCTTGGCAGCTCTTTCGTGCCTCGATCAGAGAACTGTCATCTTTTCTTCTCTTACCAGTCGCTCATAGTGCCGTCGAGCTTGCGCAGGATGGGAAGGTATGCGCGCTGGTATGGATGCTTTGCGGCGAGTTTTTCGTCAAGATCGACGCCTAATCCCGGGCCATCGCCGGGGACCATATAACCCTCTTCGAAACGGTAGGTGTGCGGGAAGACTTCGTCGGTCTCCGCACTGTGGGGCATGTGTTCCTGGATGCCGAAGTTGTGGACGGCGATGTCGAAGTGAAGAGCGGCAGCCAGGCAGACGGGGGAGAGATCGGTGGGGCCGTGGCAGCCAGTCTTTACGTGGTAGAGATCGGCGAAGTCGGCGATCTTCTTGAGCGCGGTAAAGCCGCCCGCGTGGGTGAGCGTGAGACGGGCATAGTCGATCCACTGCTGGCGGATGAGGTCGTTCACGTCCCAGATGGAGTTGAGGACTTCGCCTGTGGCGAGGGGCGTGGTGGTGTGCTCGCGAATGACGCGAAAGCCTTCCTGGAATTCGGCTGGGACGGGATCTTCCATCCAGAAGAGGTGGAAGGGCTCAAGCTCTTTGCCGAGGCGCGCGGCTTCAATGGGCGTTAGGCGGTGGTGGCAGTCGTGGAGAAGGTGGAGGTTGTCACCGAACTGCTCTCGCACGCGGGCGAAGAGTTTCGGAACGTGGAGGAGATATTTATCCGTGGACCAGCGGCTTTCTGAGGGCAGGCCTCGCTCGGCGGGCTCGTAGGCGATACCCGCTTTGGGAACGCCGTAGGTTGCGTCGAGGCCGGGAATACCGCTCTGGACACGAATGGCGTGGTAGCCCATTTCCTGATGGCGGGCTACATCGTCGAGGGCTTCTTCGATGTCGGCGCCGTAAGCGTGGCAGTAGACGAGGACGGCATCGCGGCTGCGTCCGCCGAGGAGGTTGTAGACGGGGGTGTTGAGAGCCTTGCCCTTGATGTCCCAGAGGGCCATGTCGACAGCGGCGATGGCGGACATGGTGACGGGACCGCGGCGCCAGTAGGCTCCGCGATAGAGGTATTGCCAGATGTCTTCGGTCTGGAAGGGGTTGCGGTTAAGGATGCAGGGGACGACGTGGTCGGTGAGATAGCTGGCGACGGCGAGTTCGCGGCCGTTGAGGGTGGCGTCGCCCAGGCCGTAGAGGCCTTCGTCGGTTTCGATTTTGAGCGTAACGAAGTTGCGGCCCGGGGAGCAGACGTTGACGGTTGCGTTCCGGATCTTCATCGCTTTGACTTCCCTGCCGGGGCCAGTGCGTGCATCGCTTCGGGTGTGATCTCGATGTAGTCGATGGGCGCGGGCTCGCCGTCGTCGGGATGGCCTTCGATTGTTAGGACGTTGCCGGGGCTCAACGCTACGCTATGCAGTGTGTAACGCGTGGAGGTGTCGCCGTTGGGGGCTTCGCCGGGGAGAGTGTTGTCGGCGGACCAAGTGGCGAGGGGCTGCTGGTTAAGTTTGAGATTGAAGGTGGAGACGCCCTGGCGGTAATCGAAATACTGCACGGCGATGGTGTACCAGCCGGCGGGACGATCCAGGCGCAGGTAGGCTGAACAGCCGTGCGGATCGTTGCAGACCCAGGCCTGTGCATTGGAGGCTGTCTCCCAGGGGGTGACATCGACAGGCGTGTAGCCCTGGAGCTGCATTGCGGAGGCGGTGGTGCGGTTGGGGTCGTGGTCGATGCGGTGGTGGTCGTCGGGAATGCCGGACATCTTCTTAAACCAGCGATCGACCGCATCGCGCCAGACGATGGCGTGACCGGCCTGATATTCGAGCAGGCCCAGCGTCTTGTCGTAGCGCGGCGCATCGATGAGGCCGTCGAGGGATTTCCATTGCTGCACGAGACCGGCGGTTTCCTGTGCGCCGAGATAGTGATCGTCGTAGATCGTCTGGATAACAGTTTTGCCGTTGCGCAGGCGGTACGTGTACGGCAGGTGATGCATGAAGAGGATGAGGTTGTCGGGGCAAGTCTTCAGCGACTCATACGTCTGCGCAACCAGGGGCGGGTATTGGCCGATGAAGCCGGTGCCGGTGGCGACGGTGCGATCCATGCCAACACCATCGTGATCGGCACGAATCCACTGGCCCCAGCCATTGTTCTCCTGGGACTGCGGGGCGGGGCCGTAGTGCGGGCCGGTGATGTTGGTGAGGGTCTGGAGGCCGAGGGAGCCGGTGTAGTCCTCATAGATATGCCAGGAGGCGAGGAGCATGCGGCTGACGGTGGAGACTACCTTTTCGTCATTGCCGAAGGTGAGGCGGGTCCAGTCAGCGGCGATGGTTGCGGGTGTGGTGCTCGGGTTCCAGGCGAGGCGGCCGAAGCCGTAGAGGTTCGCCATGGAGAGGGGGTGGCTCATCCAGTTGGTGTCAAGTCCAACGTTGGCGACACCGACGTAGCCGCCGAGGGGGCGGTGGAACGTCTGGCCGTCGACGATGTCCTTGAGGGGTGTGCTGCGGTTAGTCGCGTGGAGATCGAAGTTAAGGTAGGTGCTCCACTGGCTCGGCAGATAAACGAGGTGGTGCGCCTGACCCATGTACTCCTGGGTGATTTCGAGTTCGAGGGCGGTATTGGTTTTGTGCAGACCGGCGAAGAGGGGGGAGACGGGCTCGCGGACCTGGAAATCAATGGGGCCGTTCTTGATCTGAACGATGACGTTGCCGGCGAACTGGCCGTCAAGGGGACGGAAGATGTCGTAAGCGGCGCGAGCGCGGTCGGCTTTGGGGTTGTTCCAGTCGAGGTGGTGGTTGTAGACGAAGGCTCGGTACATCACAATGCCGCCGTGGGGCTTGAGCGCGGCGGCAAGCATGTTGGCGGCGTCAGCGGGCGTGCGTCCGTAGCGGGAGGGGCCGGGCTGGCCTTCAGAATCGGCTTTGACGACGAAGCCTGCGAAGTCGGGGATAGCGGCGTAGATCTGATCGACTTTGGCGCGCCACCAGGCGGCGACCTGCGGGTTGCCGGGATCGAAGGTGTCGAGGCCACCGATCTTCTGCGGGCTGGCGATGTCCACGGCGAGGGAGAGGCGAACGCCCCAGGGGCGGAAGACGCTGGCGATGCGCGCGACGTCGGGGATCAGGTTGAGAAGGCGCGGGTCGGCATTGACGTTGTTGATCGTGCAGCCGTTGATGCCGATCGAAGCCAGCAGGCGGGCGTATTCGCCGGCACGGGCGAGGTCGCTGCGGACGTGGCCATCGTCAAAGAAGATGGAGCGGCCGGCGTAACCGCGCTCAATGGTGCCGCTGAGATTGTCCCACTGATTGACCCAGCGGACGGGAGCGGCGGGCGCCTCGCCGCCCTGAAGCGCGGGGAAGGACTCGCCGCGCGCCATGCCGGAGAGGACGTAGAAGACCGCATAGAGGAGGCCGCGAGAGTCGGCGCCGGCGATGATCCAGTCCGTATGGCCTTGGACCGTGATTGAGCTGATGGAAAAGCCTTCGGGGCGGAGTTGGGGCGGATGATAATCCGGGAAGGCGGAGCGGAGTTCGGCGGTGGTGCCGAGAATCCAGGAGCCGTACTCGGGGAGTTGCGGCTCGACGCGCAGTGTGCGATGCAGCATGGAACGAACGCCGCGGAGGAGTTCGGACTGGGCACTGGCGGCGATGGAAGAGGCATCGAGATTCACGACCGCGGGCGGCATTTGCGCGTACGCGGCGTCCGGTTGGGAGAGAAACGGCGGCGCATAACGGAGCCATCCCTGGGAGCCGTCTTCGGCGCACAGCGGAGCGGCGATGCAGAGCAGGAGCGCCGAGCCGAAGGCGAACGTGCGCAGGATGCGGAGTCGATAGGTTCGATCAGCCATCATTCAGAATCGCGACAGGCCATTCTCGCGCAAAACGAAGGCCAGGACACAGAAGATCCCGGCCCGAGACTTGAGGCGAGCCTGGTCAGAAGATGAGTTTTCCTCCGAGATACCACAAACGCTCGCCGCCACTGCCGCCCAGGGAGGCATTAGCTCCCTGCGCCTCGCCGGTGACCTTGCCAAAGTTGGAGTCGGTGATGTTGGAATCCGGATTGGCGAAGTGAGGCGTGTTGGTGACGCCGAAGGCGTCGGCTTCAAACTGGAAGGTGAGGAACTCGGTGATTTTGAAGTTTCGGAACAGGTTGGCATCGAGGTCGAAGTAGCCCGGTCCGCGGATGATGTTGCGACCGGCATCGCCAAAAGTTGCCGGGCTTGTGACCGACTGGAACGACGCGATGTTGAAGTAGCTGCAGCCGTTCGTTCCTCTTGGACAGAGACCGGGGCTGTAGGCTGGCTTGCTTCCCGTGAGTCGAACGGGCGCGACGATATCCGGTGTCTGCTGATTGCCGGGGGCATTCAGGCTCGACGCTCCTGCATTGTCGGTGACCGTGAAGGGCGCTCCGCCGAGCCGGCTCAACACTCCGGAAAGCGTCCAGCCTCCCGCGATGGCCGAGGCGATGCCGTGGTTCGCGAGTGACTGACCTTTCCCAAAGGGAAGGTGGTAGAGCCAGTAAGCTTCAAAGTTGTAGTCGCGATCGAAGCCCGCGAGAGCTTTATTTCTTTCAAAGTAGGCGGGATAATTCCAGAGCGGTGAGCTGAGCTCCTCGTTGTCTTCGAAGTCCTCGGTTTTGGACCAGGTAAAGAGGACGCCGATGGTGGAGGTTTGGCCGAATCGGCGGGTAACCTTGGTCTGCAGCGCGTCGTAGTAGCTGTGCCCCGTCGGGACCAGGGTGTTGATGCCGCCCCATGTGCCGCCAAACTTTGCATTTAGCAGCTCTCCCGCGGCGCCTGCTCCGGCCGGCGCGGAATTGAGGTTGATGTTGAGGACCGGGCGAATCTCCCGTTCTCCGACGTAACCGACGTCGGCCACAAAACCGGCGAACTGCTGTTCGACGGTGAGGTTATAGGAGTAGATGTACCCGCGCCGGAAATTCGGATAGGTACCAATGGTGCTGGTCGTGATGTTGTTGGGCAGCGGAATGGAGCCGGTGCTGAGATTCGGCGTGGGGATGAGAGGAATCCCGATGGGCAGGCCGGTATAGGGTCCGATGGCATTGGTCCCGGTGAAACTCATCGCCGGAGCGACCGCGCTGTAGTTGGTGGAGCCGCCAGTGTTGGTCCCGGCGTAGCTGGAGATGGTATCCGCCGGATAGTCGTTGCGGAGGTAGCGCCAGTTGTTGCTGTCTGCCCCGATGCCAAAGCCGCCGCGGACTACGGTATTTTGGGTGGCCTTATAGGCGATCCCGACTCGCGGCAGGAATTCTCCGGGACCGACCTTCACACCATCGTCCTGGGGAACCGAGCCATATCCGCCAATCAGCACCTGCATGGTGGATGGATTCAAGACGCGCGCCCCCTTGCCATGGTCGCTGTAGGCCATGGGGTAATACTCCCAGCGCAGGCCGTAATCCAGGTTCAACTTTGGCGTGACCTGCCACATGTCGCGCGCATAGACCGCCCACTGCGACCAGCGCAGGGCAATGGGGTCAGTATCCTGGACTGCTTTTCCGGACTCGTAGGGCAGACCCAGCAGGAAATCGGCGTACGAGCCGTATTGAAAATTCGTTGGAGGATCGGGGTCGGTGCAGGTTTCTTTGGTGATGGGCGGTCCGCCTGTGCAGTTGACCTGTTCGGTGATGGTGCCGTTCATGCCAAAAGTGCCGCGCGCCGTCTGGAACTGTCCGCCCTGGGGCTGGAAGTGATTCATCTGCACGTGATCCCACTCACCGCCAAAGCGGAACTGGTGATTGCCGCGAATCCACGTGAGATTTTCGTTTTCAACGTACTGGTTATCGCGGAAGACGAAGGGATTGCCGGTATTCGGATTGCCAAGGTTAGTAAAGGTGACGAACTGGAAGGCAGGAATTCCGTAATAGAGACTGTCAGTGGGAACGACAGAGTTATTGGTACCGGGGATCCCGAGAGTGTTCAGCCCAAAGGGTCCCTGTGCAATGTCCGGAGCCTCTGCGGTCAGGTGCTGCCGAGTAAAGCCGAGGTTTCCGTCGAGCAGAAGATTCGGTGTGAAAGTGTGCGTGCCTCCCAAACCGATGATATAAATCCGCGTGAGCGCATTGCCCAGCTGGCCGCCGTTGGTCGCATTGCCTTCCGCAGGGCCCAGAGACGGAGGATCGAAAATGTCGCCGCGGGAAGTGCTGAAGTGTCCAAAGACGGTGGTCTTCTCCGTGGGAACGTAGTTGGCTTTGGCGTCGTAGTCGTCGGTGTGGAAGAACCCTTTTTGCGTGTCGAGATAGTTGTTGCTGTCCAGGGCCGCCAGGCTCGAGGTAGGGGCGGGAATCAGCTTGGCCATGGCTAAGGCCGCAGGGTCAACACGGGAAAGGCAGATTGTGTCGACGACTCCGTTGCAGGAGATGGGCTGGCGGCCGGAGCCGTCGGAATTGCCGGTGGTGGGGTCGTAGATGTGAACTGGATTGCCGGCCTTGTCCACCATGCCATAGGCCGCGGTTTGAAACGGGCGGAAGTCGAAATACCCGGCTGATTCTGCATTGCTGTACTGCAGGGGCCCGAAGGGCACGGTCTGCGGGTTGCCGCCGGCCGGCGCCAGTGTTTGACGAGTCCCCTGATAATCGCCAAAGAAGAAGAGCTTGTCCTTCAGGATCGGACCGCCGACGCTGCCGCCAAACTGATTGAAGATGTTCTCCGGGCGCTTGAAGGCAGGCGGCTCGAAATAGTTAATGGCCTTGAGAGCGGCGTCGGTGTGGAACTCGTAAGCGTCGCCGTGGAATTTGTTCGTGCCGGTTTTGGTTTGCACGTTGATTGCGGCGCCGTTCACCATGCCCTGTTCGGCGTCGTAGGAGTTTGTCGAGATGTTGACGGTCTGGATTGCGTCTTCGGGAGGCACGTACGCGACGTTGTTCGGCAGCCAGGGATAGGCGTCGAGGATGCCGTCGATGCGAGTGTCGTTTCCCTGAGTGGACTGGCCGTTGACGTTGGCGGTCATGGCGCGGGCGGGATTGCCGGCAGCGGAATTGTTCTCCAGCGGGATGGTGGAGCCGGGGACAATCCGCAGCAGGTCCTGGAAGTTCTTGCCTTCCGAAGAGACGGTGGGCAGCTGCTCAAGCTCGGCCGTGGAAATGTCGGTATGCACATCCGCACGATCGGTTTGCAGGGTCGGGGGTGCTGTGGTGACGGTGACGCTTTGCCTGACCTGTCCGACCGCAAGTTTCTCGTCGACGCGCGCAACGCCGTTGGGATCGACAACGATATTGTCCGTTTCCACGCTGCTGAATCCCGAAGCGGCGACGACGATTTTCCAGGTGCCGGGCAGGATTTCAGAGAACCGATAAAGGCCCGAGGCGTCGGTCGTTGCCTGTTGTTTAAGGCCTTTCGCGGGTTCTGTTGCCTCGACTTTGGCACCGGCAATGGCCGCACCGGAGGTATCAGTAACGACGCCGGAGAGCGAACCATACAGCACCTGGGCGCCGGCGGGCACGGGGCTCAATGCGCCCGCAAGCAGCACCACGGTGAACCAACAGGCGGCGGCGGTTCCCCATTGATGCAGGATCTGCAGTGCTGGCCTCTTCATTGATCACATCCTCCTCAAAGTGGACCGATTGTCTTCACCCCAAATCAATGCAGAAATTTCTGGCGTTCCACGGTCAATCCGCAAAAGGGCGAACCGTGGTTTCTTCATTGACTTCTGCGCGAATTCTGCAAAGAGGGAGACATCGACGCTGTTTAATCTGCGACCCGAACTATAGGAGCGCGCCGGGAAATTTGTCAAGAGCCAGTACTGCGTTCCGGCATTGACCACCAGGAGAACGTTTTTCCCGTTGATGGGATTCTGGTTTCGCGGCGGTGAGAGATGCCCTGTTTTTCAGGGTCAGGCGCGGACGCGGTGCGACGCGGAAAGCGAATTGCGGGTGAGGGAGATCTCGCGGGCAGGCACCGCTTCCCGGGGTAGCCGGCGTTGGAAAACCAGAGCCGCGGCTCCGCGAAGGCGCGCGATTTCACTTTCGTGGGTGGGGCGGATGAGGGGAGGAGTGCCGGCGAGGGTCAGATCGCGGGCTTCCTGTTCGATGACCGGCCCAAAGCGATGCCAGGCCGCGCTGACCTCTCCGGCGATGAGAATCGTGCTGGGGGAGAGCGCAGCGATGATCATGCGCAGGCCGCGTCCGATGGACTGCGCCTGGCGAGCGAGGGCCTGCTGGGCCGCGGCATTGCCTTCTTCGGCGAGGTTGAGGAGTTCGGGAAAGGCGATGGTGGGCGCTCCCGGAGCGAGTTCACGGTAATAGCGAAGCGCTGCCTGGCAGGAGGCGAAGGTCTCCCAGCATCCCTTCTGGCCGCAGGCACAGGGCGGCCCGGAAGGATCGATGGGGATGTGGCCGAATTCTCCGGCCATGCCATGACTCCCGGAGAGGAGATGACCGTTGGCCAGGACTCCCACGCCCACGCCCTCGGAAACGGTGACAAGGACCGCGTCACGGACGCCGTCCATGCGGGCAAAGATGAGTTCGGCCAGCAGTGAAGCGGTGGCGGCGTTTTCCATTTTGACAGGAAGGTCCATTTCCGCCTCGAGCATTTTCTTCAGGTCGAAGTCGGGCCAGTGCAGGTTGGGGGCAAATACCAGACGCTGGGAAGAGGGATCGACGCGACCAGGCAGGCTGACGCCGATGCCTTCGGGGGACTGGCGGGGCAGCGCGGCGCGCATTCTGCGCATGCACTCGATCACGAGGCGTGTGGAAGCGAGGGGATCGGAGGAGAGGGGCACGAGAGAACGCGAGAGGAGACGGCCGTTCAGATCCACGACGGCGACCGTGGCCTGGCGCGGGTGGATATCGGCGGCGATAGCGACCAGGTCTTCGTTGAGTCCGATCATGGTAGGACGGCGGCCGCGCGGGGCGGAGGCGACCGGTCCTTCACGCACCCACTTCTCGCGAATGAGCTGCTCGACGATCTGGGAGACGGTGCTGCGCTGCAGGCCGGAGCGGCGCGCCAGGTCGGCGCGCGAGATGGGCTGACTGGTGCGGATGAGTTCCAGGACGATGTCGCGGTTGATGTGCCGCGCGGTTTCGCTGGAAGCCAGCTGCAGGTCGCTGAGATCGACATGGCGAATGCCACGCATGGTATTCGAGGACGGGCGCCTGGGAATTGGTAAGGGCGGCGCGGGCGCCGGTCCGTCACTCTCTTTCTCCGCAAATCGTGCTCGCGCTGTGGCGGAGCAGAATCCACTCTACACCGAACCGCGATGGACTCGGCCACGGGCACCTGCGGCTATTGATTGACGCCGCTGGCCAGATAGCCGCCATCCACGGGAAGGATTTGCCCGGTGATGAAGGAAGCACTTTCGGAGGCCAGAAAGACGGCGGTCCCGACCAGCTCTTCGACGCGGCCGTAGCGATGCATGGGGGTGCGCAGCAGGACCTCGCGCCCCCGCGGGGTTTCCTCCAGCAGCTCCTGATTGAGCGCTGTGGGGAAAAAGCCGGGGGCAATGGCGTTCACACAGACTCCATGTTGCGCGAGCTCGACGGCAAGAGACTTGGTGAGGCCACCGACGCCGGCTTTGCTGGCACCGTAGGCCGCGACTTCGCAGAAAGCGACAAAGGTAGCAAGCGAAGCGATATTGATGATGCGCCCCCAGCCCCGGCGGACCATGCCGGGGGCAACAATCTGGCAGGCGCGAAAGACCCCGGTGAGATTCGTTTCGAGGATCGCGTGCCAGTCGCCCTCGGAGCACTCCATGGTGGGTATGCGTTTCGTGGTTCCGGCTGCATTGACGAGAATATCGATCTTGCCGAAAGCGGCCAGAACTCGGGCATGGAGCTCCTCGAGCGAACTGCGCTGCAGGACATCAGATCGGAGGGCGAGAGAATGCCGGCCCCGGGAGCGAATCTCCGCGGCGATCGCCTCGACGTCGTGTTGCCGGCGTGAACTGGCAACGACATCGGCGCCGGCGTCGGCGAGACCGAGGGCAATGGCCCGGCCAATGCCGGAGGTTCCGCCGATCACGAGCGCCACACGGCCGCTGAGATCGAATCGGTCCGATGCCTTTCCGATCGCCATGCTGATTTAGTCCTCGTATCGAACAAAATACCACTGACGGATTCTCGGGTCGAGAAACGTGGAACGAGGAACGAACCCACGGTAACCGGCCCGGGTGACATATGCGGGATGGAACGGAGGTCTGCGCCAGGGCAGACTTCTTACAGGGATTCCAGCTGAATGCCAAACCGAATCGTCGTGCGATTGAAAATGATGAAGATCTGGTGCTTCGATGATGCCGATGATCCGGATCGCGTAGACAGTGTTTTTCCACAGATTGAGCTGCAGGAAGGGCAAGATATACTCGACCACGAAATTCAACCCTTTCATCCGCGGACCCGGTCCTGGTTCCGGTGCACGACCGTGATTGCACGCGGGCCTTCGCGATGGTGATCTCCTGCTATTCACCCCGGAAGCAGCGGTTGAGCGGAGCTGTACGAAACTTCAGCCACAACGGAGCCAAATGGTGAAGGCAATGCGCATTGGAATTGTCGGCTGTGGATTTACCGCCGATCACTACATGATCAGTCTGACCCGCTTCCCCGAGCTGCAGCTTGTGGGCGCGACAGACAGGGTTGTGGAACGGGGCGCGGGGTTCTGCTCCTGGTTCAAAATGAAGCACTACAAGGATCTGGCAGACATGCTGGCCGACCCCGGCATTGAGATGGTCCTCAATCTGACCAGTTCGAGCAGCCACTATGAGGTGTCGAAGGCCGCTCTCGAGACCGGCAAGCATGTTTACAGTGAGAAACCCCTGGCATTGGAGTTTGGACAAGCGCAGGAGCTGGTGAATCTGGCGAAAGCCAAAGGCCTTGGTTTATCGATGGCGCCCTGCAATCTGCTGTCGGAATCGGCCCAGACGCTGTGGCAGGCTCTCCGGAAGAACGAGATAGGCTCTGTACACGTGGCGCTGGCCGAGCTGAATGACGGCCCTTTCCATATGGCCGATTCTCATAACTGGCGAGCGGACAGCGGGGCGCCCTACGACTACGGAGAGGAATTCCGGGTGGGCGTGACGGTGGAGCATGCCGGCTACCATCTGAGTATGCTGTCGGCATTCTTTGGCCCCGCCAAAACGATCACAGCGTTTTCGGCGGTCGTCTGGCCCGACAGACCTATTTCACCCGAGGAGCGTCTGTCGCTGACGACGCCCGACTTCACGGTTTCGTGCATCACTTTTGAATCCGGAGTGGTGGCCCGGCTGACCTGCAGCCTGGTGGCTCCCTACGAACATGTGCTTAAGCTCGTGGGCGACACGGGAACCCTGACCGTGAATGAACCCTGGAACTATCGGTCTCCCATCTATCTGGATCGATACACTTCGTTCCGCTACCGGGCTTCGCGCTATTTGATCGCGCAGGAACACCCCATCATCAAGAGCCTGGTCGGCAAGCGTCCGCGCCTGTATCCATCGGTGGTTAAGACGAAGGTGAAAGAGCGGTATGCCCGATATCGAATGGTGTATGCGCGTGGCGTTGTCGATCTGGTGCGGGCCATCGACCAGCGGCGGCTTCCCACACTCACGCCGGATTTCGCGTTGCATTTGACGGAACTGGCGCTTGCGATGCAGAAGGCCGATCCGGTGCCTTACCAGGTGAAGACCACGTTCGCTCCGGTGCAACCGCTGGATGAATCGGCTCTCCGGGAATTGATGAAATAGAAGTGGTAAGGCGAGAACCGGACAACCTGATTCCGGGGGTTTAACGAGTTTGCGGAACCGGGGCTTCTTTCAGGGAAAGGGTTTCCACCGGTTTGCGTCCAGTGATGCGGATGGCGCCCCGGCTAATGGCTGCCAGGAAGATCAACCACCACTTGGCCGCCAGAAGGGTAAACCCTTCCCGATAAAACCCGGTGCTCATCGCCTCTTTCATCCAATAAAAGATCAGGCCGCCAAACCAGATGGATCTTCTAAGGCTGTGTTCGCGGCCGCCGGGATAGACTCCAGCCTTCGCCTTCCGCAATAAGGTGTAGATCCCTTCAATGAAGGGCTGGACCCTGCGGACTGCATTGGTTGTGTGCATCCGATACCACACGGTATCGGGCGCGAGCACAAGAAGTGTTGGGCCGGCGATGCCAAGTTTGTTGAGGAGGTCCTGAATGTCCTGGTAGAAGATGTCCTCGGACCATCCGCCGGCGGCGAGGAAGGGAGCGCGCTCGACGACCAGAGAGCTCGTGTTGTAGACCCAGGGCCTGTCTTTGGCGAGAAAGTCGGGATATTCGACGAACTGAACTTCGCCGGGAGGATCGGGCGGCGGCGGCAGCTTTCCGTAGCACTGAGCCGACCGGCCGAGCAGGAGAGTGGGGTGGCGGGCGGTGACGAGCCGGCCATAGATCTCGAGAGTATGCGGCAAGAGGGCGTCGTCCCCATCGAGGAAGACCAGGTATTTGCCTTTCGCGAGAGAAGCGCCATGATTACGGGCGGCGCCGGCGCCACGATTCACTGGGAACCGCGCGAAGGTGATGGCGGCTCCAAAGGTGCTCAGAACCTCCGGGGTGCCATCGCGGGAGCCATCGTCGACGACAATGATCTCCTTGCAGGGAAATTCCTGCGACAAGGCAGACTCGACCGCCGCTCGGATAAACCCTTCGTGGTTATAACAAGCGATGACGACGCTAAGCAGTGGGTCTGACAATCGAAGATCTCCACGAAGGGAACCTGCCGGATGGCACACAGGTTCGGTTGTCCATTTTGGCGCCAGTGCGGTGTTGACCATTCCGAGGTCCGGCGGGGCGCGGGCTGAGCCTGAATGCAGTTGTGCCGGCGATCGGAGAGCTGTTCATCGTGGTATGGCGCCTTCCTCGGGAAGAACCGCGGCTGTCGACCCGGAGCGCTGAACGGCGAACATTGCCAGAATGGGACCTGACTGCTTCGCCGGTCCTGGCGTTTTCGGGCCACAGATCTGGAGACTCACCGGGATGGTTCTTCCGCACCTCCCGACAAGCTCGCGTATCTGATTCTGCGAACTCAGGTTCCCGACATGCGACCGGCCGCCCGAGCATATTTACTGTCCAGGCCCGGAAGCCGAAATCAGAGACTCCAGCCGCTGGAAAACTCCCCCCTGCTGTTCGCGTTTCGTCCATATTACGCTGGCGGAGCGATTCATCAATAACAGGTTCGGGTTAACGGTGGCTGACCAGATCGGGCGCTTTGGGAACTTCGGGAGGTGGATGGCCGCTGGCAGGGCGGTTACTGTGGTTTCGGACCGTTGGGACTACCGTAGAGCCGAGGGTGCTCGGTGACAATCCTGGAGCCGCCTGGGAAGGGCTGGACATAGTGTATAAACGCAGAACAAGTCTCCTGAAGTGAGGACTCTGCATGGCGGAATCCGCGATGCCTTCGGGCCATTACGAACGGCTCCGGCTCGTGGTGGCGACCTGTGAGGAGGCCGCGCTCCCCGACATCGGCCAGGAACTGGCTCCTGTATTTTTTGTAAATCTGGCGCCGGATTCGGAGGCACTGTTTCGCGGCCTGGAGGAGCATGCGCCGGAGATTGTCGTCCTCGATCTGGACACGATCGTGCCGGAAAACCAAGAGGTCTTCGCTTATGTGGAGTCGGTACGGGCGGCCGCACCGCACAGCCTGCTGATCGTGATCTCGCGGACGCCGCTGCGGAATGCGCGCGCCCGCACGAAGAAAGCCGGGGGAGACGAATTCCTGCTGGCCCCGGTCGATTTTGCGGAGTTGCGCGAGTACCTGCTGGAGGCGGGAGAGGTTCGGCACCGCGAGCGGCAGGCAGAGGAGCTGCGGGAGGAGATTGCGCAAAAGATCTCCTTCGGCGGCATGATCGGCGGCAGCGAGGCGATGCTCCGTGTGTATGAGGCGGTGCGGCGGGTGGCGCCCGGGAACGCCACGGTGATGCTGCGCGGGGAGAGCGGGACGGGAAAGGAACTGGCGGCGCGCGCCATCGTTTCGATCAGCCCTCGGCGGGATGGGCCGTTTGTCGGTGTCAACTGCGCCGCTCTGCCGGAGACGTTGATGGAGTCAGAACTGTTCGGCCATGAAAAGGGCTCGTTCACGGGAGCTCACGCAACGCAAGCCGGACAGGTGGAACTAGCCGACAAAGGGACGCTCTTTCTCGACGAGATTGGTTCTCTGGGACTGGCCCTGCAAAGCAAGCTTCTACGCGTGTTGCAGGAGAGGTCTGTGCAGCGAATCGGGGGCAAGACGCCGCGGAAGATCGATTTCCGGCTGATAACCGCGACCAATGACGATCTGGAACAGATGGTGAAGAAGGGGCTATTTCGCGAGGATCTCTACTACCGGATCTGCGTGGTACCGATCGCCCTGCCGCCTCTGCGAGAGCGGACCGGGGACATTCCGCTGCTGCTGGACCACTATATGAGGATGTACTGCACGGCAAGCGATGTGCCCCTGAAGCGGTTCTCGCCGGAGGCCATGCAGATTCTGGAGACGAGCAGCTGGCCGGGAAATGTGCGGGAGCTGGAGAACCTAACCCAGCGGCTGGCGATCATGGTGGATGGCGAGGTCATCGAAGTGGAGCACCTGCCGGAAAAGGTGATCGTCGAGAGCGCGGCGAGCACCGATCACAGGCTGATTCCGGCCGAAGGGGTCAATCTGGACGACGAGCTGATCCGGATTGAGCAGGCCTATCTGCAGGCGGCCATTCGCCGCGCCGGCAGCAAGCGAGGAGCGGCAGGGCTGCTGCACATTCCCATCCAGAAGATGAAATATCTTTGCCGGAAGCACGGGATCTGAGACTGCAGGCGATCCTTCGGGGTCAATAATTAGCCCTACTGGGGGTTAAATTTCGACCCATCGACAGCCGTCAGCGCGGGCTTTTCAGCCGAAACGGGGCTTTCGAGATCGACTTTGCCGGATTTTAGGATTATTTCGGGGGGTTTTGAGTTTGGCCCTTGAATCGCAATAGGTCAGGGTGCAAGCGAACTGGAGCGATCCAGGAAGCAGACAAAACGAGATTGAGGAGAACATCAAAAATGGCTATCCAGAAAAAGTCGTTGATCGGCAACCTGAGCTCCCGCAAAGCTGCCCCCGAAGCCTCCAGCGTGACGGCCAACATCCAGATGGCGAAGAGCGCCGCGAACGTGGCTCTGTCGAAAGGGCTGACGACCTCCAAAGGTCTGACGACGTCAAAGGGGCACACCGTTTCGAAGGGACTCACGACCTCCAAGGGCCTGACGACTTCGAAGGGTCTGACCACCTCCAAAGGCCTGACCACCTCCAAAGGCCTGACCACCTCGAAGGGCTTGACGACTTCGAAGGGACTGACGACCTCCAAGGGTCTGACGACTTCCAAAGGGCTGACCACGTCGAAGATGATGTTCTAAGTCAGCTGGCCCAACAGTTCAGCCCTCCCCCGGGCCTCTCTGTTGTTCGGCTCCGGAGAGTCTGCTGCCAGTGATCTCAGTGTGAACAACAAAGAGGAAGAGCTCCGGCTCTTCCTCTTTGCTTTACGCCTACCAGACCTTGCGTTCGACGAAATCCCGGACCTGGCGGGCGATGTTCCCGGCCAGACTGGCGCGGCGGACGACGATGCGGGCCGTTCCAGTCATCCCGGCATGGAGGGACCCGTCGTTGGCGAGGAGGGCCTCAGCGGAGTAGTACTCGAGGCGCGCCCCTCCCTTGATCTCCTTGACGCTTTCGACGGCAGGCGGCAGCTCGCCGGCGACCGGCTGCAGGTCAGCAACCGTGGCGGAGAGGGAGCGGAAGCAGCCGTCGACCAACAGGCTAACCGGCGCTGTGGGGCGGACGCGGCCAATGGCATAGTCCGGCACAAAGATGCGGGCACGCATGCGCTGCAGATCGTCAACCTGGGTGATGGGGGCTCCGGCCGGCAGGTAGGCGCCGACCAGGTCGCGCAGGTGCGGGGTGGCGATAACACCGTCGATGGGCGCCCGGGGCGTAAGCTGGGCCGCCTGGTCGAGAACAAGAGCCTGTTGCGCCTGGGCACGAGCGTTCTGCTGGAGAGCGGAGCCGACATCGGCGAAGGTGAGCTGAGCCTGGACGCGCTCGAGGCTGGTAAGAGCGGCATCTTCGCCGGAATCGGCGCGGGCAGATTCAACTGGAGCGCTGGTCATGCGGAGGAGCGAGTCGCCCGCGCGCACGGGCTCTCCCTCATGGACGAGCACGGCGGTGACGCGTCCGGGGAGGGTGCTGCGGACCACGGCAAACCGCGCCGGCTCCAGCAGAAAACGCGCCGTGACCGTTTCATGCCACACCGGCAGAAAGAAAGCCAGAAGCAGAGCGCCTGCGACGATGGCCATGCGCCAGGGGGTGAACCAGGAGCGAACCCGATCGCGTTTATCAAGCATCACGGTGCGTATGAACCTCCCCAGAGTTTTGAGGCGGGAGCGGAAGATGACCAGCGCCAGGGCCAGTGCCGGAATGAAGCCCCACTGCGGGCTGTATTTGGAGAAGACGTTGTCACAGAACCGGATCACTGTGAACAGCAGGACATAGCTGTATAAGCCCGATAAGACTGCATAGAGGATGAAGCCGGCGCGCCGCCGTTTCGGAACGTAGTCCACCTCAACGGGGAGACGAAAGAACTTCCTGCGCACCAGTCCCGATAAATAGGTTGTGGACTTCTCCTTGATGTCGGCAAACCCGATGATTTCGGAAAAGGCAAAGTAGCCGTCGAGCTTGATTAGCGGGTTCATGTTGACCACAATGACCGCGACACCTGTGATGAGCATGATTTTGTAGGCCAGATCGTGCGCTCCGCTGCCGGGCGGCGTGCCCCACCACACGACCGTGGCCGCCGCGCAGAAGATCATCTCCACCCAAATGCCGGCGAGGATCGTGATCAGCCGTTGCCAGCGCGTGGCGTAGACCCAGGCCTCGCTCACGTCGACGAAAAAGGCCGGCGTGAGATAAATCAGGTGAAAGCCCATCGCGTGCACCTGGCCGCCGTAGTGCTTGCAAGTGAGCCCGTGCGCCGTCTCATGAAAGTAGCCGAGGATCAGGAAGAGAACCCAGAACTCAGCCAGGTCGGCAGCTGTTTTCTGGGTGAAGCTGTAGAACTGCAGAGTGTCGAGGCCGATCTGCCTCCAGTTGGCCACAAAGACGAACGCCATGAAGGCAAACAGCGCCAGGCAAAGGGTTGTGAACCACGGCGTGTAAATCCAGCGCAGCCACGGATAGATGCGGTCGAAGTAGCGATTCGGATCCCACGCGGAAAACTGCATGTGGGCCACGTCGCCGAATTTGGACTTCTTGTGAGCATGCTGGTGTCGCCCGGCTTCGAGCTTTTGCTGGAGCGCGATGTTCTTATCCAGCGGCGTGCGGTACCAGAAATCGAGGGCGTCCAGGCTGCTGGTGAACTCCCGCATGTCTTCCGGGTCGTAGCGCACGCCGTAGAGCTCGGCGTACAGTTTTGCCACGTCGTCCCAGGAGCGCTTGCCGTCGAACAGCTCGACGATTCGCCACTGGTCAGGCGGAAAGCGGTAGACCTGATCGCGTCCGCGGATCATGGCGACGACTACCGGCTCGCCATCCTCGATGTTCTCGTGGTGGATGGTCGCCGGATCGAGCTTTGGATAGCCCACGCGGGCGCGGCGCACCGGCAGCTCGGGCAGCGCGGCGTTGAGGGCTTCGGCGAGGTTCATTGCAGCCGGGGAATGCGAATGTTGGCGACCATGCCCGGCAGCAGGCCGGGAACGCGCTTCACGAGCACCGCGGTGACTTCGATGGTGCCGCTGCCCGGATCGACTACGGGGCTGAGGTGGGTGACGGAGGCCGTCGCTGTCTGGCGAAAGTCCGGAGTGGGGGAAACAAGGATGTGCTCGCCACGGCGGATTTGAGGAATGTCGCGCTCCGGCAGCGTGAAGCGGACCTCCATGGGCGAGTTGCCGGTGATCTGGAAGAGACGATCGCCGAGATTGACGTACTGGCCGAGGCGCACGTAACGCTGGGAGATTACGCCGGCGAACGGAGCGGTGATCCGGGTCTTCTGCAGCTCGAGATCGAGCGATTGCAGACTGGCTTGAGCGGCCTGCATCTCACCGCGCTGGCGATCCACTTCATACTGCGTCGCGGTCAGATCGTAGCGCACGTGGTCGAGCGCTTCCTGGGTGTTGATGCCGGCCTGGCGCATGGCCTCGGCTCGCTGGAGATCAGTCTTGCGGACATCCACCTCCGACTGCCAGTTCTTCAGGTCCGACTCGAGGCTCTGCACCTTGAACCGGGCGGCGTCGCGATCCGCAGTCACCTGGCGATCATCGAGCTGCGCCAACGTCTGACCTTTGCTCACTGCGGAATCGACGTCGGTAGTCATGCTGGTAACCACCCCAGGCCGCAGAGCAACGACGTCAATCTGCTGCTCCATGGTGACGGGGCCGGTGGTGACGAGGTCCTCCTGCGGCGCGGCAGCAGCTTCTTTTGGAGCCGGCGCAGCCGCAGGCGAGGGAGCCGCTGCGGTCGCGGCCGCGACGGTTCCGTCCCCACTGCGGCCATTGCTGCTGCAGCCGAGCGCCGCCAGCAGGAAACTCATCGCGCCGACCGCCGCTGTCCGATGTCGCATCGCACACCTCACCATCCAAACCATCCCCAAAGTTTTGCCCATGCCCAGAGCGCCGGATCGCGGAAGATAACGTAGCCCAGCGGCCGCAGGCCAGTGCGAATTTTGCCGTAGCCCTGCATGCCGGAGCGCAGACGCCCTTCCGGATTGGGCACCGTGATGCGCGCGTAGAAAGCGCGATCGTCACCGATTACCTGGCTCGCCGGGCTGACCACGCCCACCCTTCCGCTGAACGTCCTCGCCGGGAACGAATCCAGCTTCACCCGGGCCGGATCGCCGACACGCAGCAGACTGATATCGCGCTCCGGTACTGCTACATCCACGCTGACGCTGTCGGTGCTGACCAGTTCCATGATGGGATCGCCGAGGGAGAGCTTGCGGCCGGCGAGGTCCTCGACGTAAGGAGTCGCCACGACGCCGGCCATCTGAGCCCGGAGGGTGGTTCGCGAGAGCTCTTCGCCAGCGCGCGCCAGCTCACCGCGCAGGTACGTGGCTTCCAACTGCCGCTGGCCCGCGAAGGTGGCGTTGTTGTTCACCAGAGCCTGGGAAACCTGGGCCATCGCGGTGTTGTAGCGAGCCTGCAGCGTTGCGAGGGCGGCGCGCTGGCTCCAGTCCGCCATTTGCGCCAGAGGCGTGCCCGGCGTCACCCGGTCGCCCTCATGCACAAACACCTTCTGCACCACGCCGTCTTCTTCAGCGCGGACGTACTGCGTCTGGTTGGGTGCGACCTGTGCGGCGCCGGCGACACGCAGAGGAATCGGCGCCAGGATGAGGACCAGCACCACCGCGGCCACTGCGCCCAGCATGACCGCGCGCCGGCGCCGCTCCAGCGCCATGAAGCGTCGCTTCTTTTCGATCAGCGGCTCGAGGATACCAATGAACGGGACCTCTTTATAGAGCGAGGCATTGCGCAGGGCGAGGGTCGCCTGGCTGGCAAGAATCTTGATGACTTCGATATGCAGGTCAGTCAGGAAGTCCGGATCGGCGCTCTCAAAAGAGAGCACACCGAGCGAGCCTTCCTCGTCGGTGAGCGGAATGGCGTAGAAGCCGCGCGAGCCGGCGGCATCAAAATAGCGCCGAAACTTCTCGCGGGTCTCCGGGCGCGGATCGTCGATCTCCTCGCCATGTTGGGTGACGTGGATCTCCGTCTGGAGGCCGGCCGTCCAGCGCAATACATCAGTGAGTCTTTCAATCGTCGGGTCGCCAGGGTCGATCTTGCGCACGCCGGACACCGCCTGAATGGTCAGCCGTCCCCGCTGCTCCATGGCGATGGCCGCGCGCTCGTAGGGAATGACAAGCTGAGGCTGATTCACGATCGCCTGCAGCACGCGCTCCAGGTTCAGCGTGGAACCGATTTCCTGGCCAACGCTGACCAGTGTCTGCAGGATTTCGATCTTGCGCTCCGCCTCCAGCAGCGACGAGTTGTGCAGCGCCTGAGCGGCCGACGCTGCCACCTGAGTCAGCACAAACAGATCGTCGTCATCGAAGGGCGTTTCGCTTTCGAAGCGAATCACCTCGATGACGCCCACCAGGTTCTCGCCGTCCATCAGCGGCGTGGCGATCAGCGATCCGACGCGGAGCTCGCCGGTTTGAGCATTGCGCTGGAGAAGCGCCTCATCGTGCACCTGCAGCAGCAACGCCTCTCCGGACTCCCCGACCTGCCCAACCGTCCCGGAGGAACCGGACTGGCGCTGGCCTACCTGCGCTCCCGGATCGTCGCCCGCCTGCTGGACCAGGAGCAGGTCCTCCTGTTCGACCATCCAGAGATTCACAGCGGCTGCATGGATGAGGTCGCCGACTTTCTCGCAGATGATGGGGAGCAGCGAATCCATCTCCAGCGTGGCGTTGAAGACCTTTTCAATGTCGTACAGCTGCGTAAGCCGCATGACCGAAGCCAGACCGGCATTACGCTCGGCCGCATAGGCAAGCGCTCCGGCAAAGGCGATGGCGGCTACGCCTGCAATCTCGCCGATCTGCTCGAGAACCTCTTCCGCCGGCGGCCCGGCAAAGCTGACGATCTCAATACAGCCCATGAGCTGCTCTCCACGCAGCAGCGGGACGTAAGAGAGTGCGGTGATGTTCTGCCGGACATCCAGATGAGCGAAATCCTCGCGGCTTAGCTCATCGACGCGGAACTGAAGGATGGCACGCTCCTGGGCGACAGCGCCGAGCGTCCCGGACTCCAGAGGGATGGCGCCACCGTCGACGGTGATTTCTCCGGCGGTGGCCCGTGCCGTCCAAAGCGGCGTATCCGGCTCCTCGATCGTGAAGACAACCACTGCCGAGTCCGGCGCGATCTCCGCGACGCTGGCGGCGACCAGGCGCGCGCGCGGGCCGATCTCCAGCTCCGACAGCAAAGCCGATGGCAACTCCGCGAATGGGAAAACCGCTGCAGGGTGACTCAACTGCAGGCTCCTTCCGGCCGGACGCAGGGTGATGCACAGGGGCGGCCTCGCGCCTTCGAGACCTAAAAGTTGCTGGGAATGGGCGAAGCCCGTGCTTCGGGGGATGAAGCTGCAACCTTCTCTGAGAGACCGCTGGCGGTATGGTATCCTGCCGCTGCTTTCGCGGTTAAGTTTTTTTCTCAAGCCGGAGGGACGGGGCCGCCGGCCTGCCCTGCCCGAAGGATCCGCTGCGGTTTGGCGCCTGATCGGTAGCCGGGGGGTGCGCCTTTCCGGCAGGTGCCTTTGAAGGAGGAACAGGCTTTGAACTCACTCGAGATTGGCGTCTTGAAGCATGGGGACGTCACCGCCGTGACCCTGCGCGGAGCGCTCGTGCTGGGTCCCCCGGTCGACAGCCTGCGGCAGACGCTGGAAAACCTGACCACGCATGGCGAGTTCCGGATCGTTCTCGGCCTCACCGAGATCGCCAAGCTGGATTCGAGCGGCATCGGGTTGCTGGTGAAGGCGCTGCAGTGGTGTAAGGAAGCCGGCGGCTCCGCCAAGTTGGTCAATCCCGCTCGCGTGGTTCTGCAGACGCTCAGCATGTGCCGCCTGCTGCCTCTGTTCGAGGTGTACGACGACGAGCAGACAGCCATCGAGTCTTTTGGCTGAAAGACGGCGAACGAGGCGCAGGGGCCGGTTGGTTATTTTCCGATGCAGAAGGTGGAAAAGATGCGGTTGAGGATATCGTCGGCGGTGGTTTCGCCGGTGAGGCTGTCGAGCTGCCGCAATGCCGCGTAGAGATCGAGCAGCAGCATCTCATGCGGAACCCTGCCCGTGATCGAGGTGCGCGCGGCATCGAGAGATGCCATGGCGCCTTGGACCGCTTCAAAATGGCGGAGGCTGGTGAGGATGCCGGACTCGCTCTCGCCGGCTGGATTGCGGACCTGATCGACCAGAGCCGTGCGCAGCGCGGGGAGTCCCTCTCCAGTCAGGGCCGATGTGGCGACGGCCGGCAGGGACAGGTCGGGAACGGCTTCAACGACTGGATCGAGATCAGACTTGTTGCGCACGACCAGGGCACGACGCCCCGCGAGCGATGCGATCAGTTCCTGCTCGTCCTGGCGCAAGGGCACCGACGCGTCGAGAACCACGAGAACGATGTCCGCGTCGGCGAGGGCTTCCCGTGATTTGAGAATGCCCAGGGCTTCCGCCTCGTCATGTGCCTCGCGCAGACCGGCGGTGTCCACCAGTTCGACGGGTATACCTGCAAGGGAGAGGCGGTCGGTGACGAGGTCGCGGGTGGTGCCGGGCGAGGCGGTGACGATGGCGCGTTCGCGCTCGAGCAGGCAGTTGAAGAGAGAGGATTTCCCGACGTTGGGCCTGCCGACAATGGCAAGGCGGAGACCGGCATGCACGAGGCGCCCATGCTCGAAGGATCGTGCCAGAGGGGCGAGTTCGCCAGCAATGGTATCGATGCGGGTGACAATTTCCTGGTCCGGAGTGATCTCCACATCGTCCTCGGCGAAATCGATGCCGGCTTCGAGCAGCGCGATCAATTCGACAAGCTTTTGCTTTGCAGGATGCATGCGGCGGGAGAGGGATCCGCCCATCTGCTCCGCAGCGATGCGTGCCTGGTAGAGGGTTTGCGCCTCAATCAGGTCGCGGACGGCCTCAGCCTGGGTGAGATCGATGCGACCGGCAAGAAAGGCGCGCTCGGTGAACTCTCCGGGGCGCGCCAGCCGGGCTCCCGCACGCAGGGCGAGGCGCACCAACATTTCGAGAACGACGGGAGAGCCGTGCGCGGCGATCTCCACCAGGTCTTCGCCGGTGTAGGATTGGGGCGGCTCGAACCAGGTCACGATGGCCTCGTCGATGGTCTCGCCGGTTTCCGGATCGGGAACGGTGGCGAAACGCGCACGCGTATGTTCCAGAGGATTCTGTGCGCGAAGCAGGCTCTGCGCGATCCTGAGCGATTGCGGGCCGGAGAGCCGCACGATGCCGATGCCTCCGCGTCCAGGCGGCGTGGAGATGGCGACGATCGTCTCCTGCGCAACAGACTCGCGTTCAGTGATTTGCGGATGGGGCTGCACAGCGGGGGGCTCCCTTGCTCGGCTCCGGTGCGGCTCGCGTTTGCGGATCGGGCGCTAGCGCCGGCGGTCGGAAAAGCGGCTTTCGCGCGGGGGGGAATCGACGTGCTCGTATCCTTTTGGATAGGCGACCACGTAGCGCCGCAATCCTTCGCCGCTGGAGGCGGTCTCCAGATCAGAATAGGTGCGAAACGCCAGATGCAGCATGCGCCGCTCACGCGAGCTCATAGGCGCGAAGCTATAGGGCTGTCCGGTGCTCCGCACGCGTTCCGCTGCGGTTTCGGCAGCCAGTCGCAATTCCCGCGCGCGCAATGCCTTAAAGTTCTCCGCATCGAAGGAGATCTTATCGTGCTCCTCATTTTCAAGGCGGAGCATCTTGGCCGCGACATGTTCCAGGGCGCGCAGCAATTCGCCGCCGCGCTGAGTCAGCAGGCCGGCATCAGGTCCCGCGAGCTCGACGTAGATTTCCCTGGCTTCAAGGCCAGCCGGATCCGCGGCGCCGGGACCGGCCGTAATCCGAAATTTCAAACGCAGCCCGCCCAGATGGATCAGCGATTTCAGAAGCTCTGCGATTTTTTGCGCAGCAGCGGAGTAGTCATCAATCGGCATCGGCTATTAGTATCGCATTCCGACGTAATTAGAGCACGGCGCAGTCGATGGATAGAGAAAATTTGACGACCGACGAGGAGATCGAACCTCAGTGCTTTGCCTGGCGTTTGGCCGCGCGTTTCGCGGCAATGGCGCGAATTTCCTGTCCCATGCTGGTGCGGTTCATGATGAGCTGCTGTCCCACGCCAAGCAGGTTGCTGCCCGCCCAGTAAAGCGCGACACCCGATCCGATGTTCCACATCATCACGCCGAAGATGACCGGCATCATGAAGGCCATCATGCGCTGCTGGCGGGGATCCATGCCCGGGGAAGGCGTGAAGAACTGCGACAGGAACATGGAGACGATAAAAAACACGGGAAGAATGTGGGTTGGATCGGGCGCCGACAGATCCGGCAGCCACAGCCAGTGCGCCTGGCGGAGCTCGATGGCGTAGCGCAGCATTTCATAGAAGCCGATCAGCAACGGATACTGCAGCAGCATCGGCACGCAGCCGCCGAACATGTTCACGCCCTCTTTGCGCTGGAGAGCAAACATCTCCTGGTTCATTTCCTGGCGGCGCGGGTCGGTGGTCTTGTACTTCGCGTATTTGGCCTTGATGGCATCCATCTGCGGCTGGATGCGCTGCATCTTGAGCGAGGACTTCATCGTCATGACGCGGGTGGGGATCATGGCCAGGTTGAGGATGAGGGTGAGGGCGAGAATGGCCCAGCCCCAGTTGCGGATGCCATGGTCGGCGAAGAAGCGCAGGACCAGCAACATGGGTTTGGCGATCCACGTCCACCAGCCGAAGCTGACTACGTGCTCCAGGTTCTCGCCGTTGGCGGTATGGATGGTGCCGAGCAATCCCATCAGCTTGGGTCCGACAAAAAGACTGGTGTGGACGCCGGCGTTTTGCCCGATGGCCGCGCCGAGCACCGGCACCGGACTGCCTCCATTGGCTTCCGGGTGGTCGTGGCTGCGCGGCGCCTTGATCTCGTTGTGCAGCGTCACGACATCTGTATCCGCAGGCACATCCGGCATAAAGACGGCTGCGAAGTACATGTCGCCGGGGCCCGCGTAATCGAAGGAACCGTGCTGCGTTTCGCCGCCAACGACTTTTTTTGCGGCGAGAGTGTCGGTCTTTCCGTTATCCGACTCATCGACTACTCCGGCAGCGTAGCCGGCCAGGTCGGTTTGATCGCCCATGCCGGAAGGCCACTGCAGCAGTGCGGTTACGGGGGCGCCGTTCTGAGTGACCGTGACATCCGCGTGGATGACATAGCTGGAGTCGAAGCGGAAGGTCTTGTGAACGGTGAGTCCGCCGGCGGAGTATTCAAAGCTCAGCGAGCCAGGCGCGGTCAGCGCACCGGACGACGAGGGCACATAGAGGGCGGTGTTGAGCTTGTTCTTCAGCGCAGCATCGTAGGTGAAGAGTGAGAGCGGCAGGCCGAACTGCGCTGCTGCCTCGTGATTCACCAAATCGAGAGGGGTCTTCTGGTCGTCGCTGTTGTACTTCTTCAGGATCCAGGATTTGACCGCAGCGCCGCGATTCGTGAAGGTGATGCGATAGAGCTCATTCTCGACAACAATATCGTTCTGGCTGGTGGCCTCGACGGTGTTGGGCGGGGCAGCGTGCGCATGGGCCGGATGCGTCTTCGCGGTGGCACCCGTCTCCGCGGGGGCTGCAGTCTCAGCCGGCGCTGAGGCGCCTGCGCTCTGGGCTGGCTGACTTTTTTCCTGAGGATGCTGAGGAGGCGTAGTCGGCTTCTTCGGACCGAAGTACTCGAAGGCGATCATCATCAGCACGAAGACGATCATGAAGCCAAAGAGCGAGCGCGAATCCTGGCCGCCGCCACCGCCGCCCTGCTGATTCGGATTTTGTATCTCTGCCAAGACTTACTTTTCCTGTCTGTTGCCGATGTGGGGAACTTATTTTGTTGGCCTGGCCTGCAGGTCGGGGATTGATGGGGTGGGCCTGGACGGCACCGGATCGAAGCCGCCCCGATGCAGAGGATGGCAGCGGGCGAGACGGCCCAGCGCCATCACGGCTCCGCGGAGAAAGCCGTGTTCTGCAATCGCGATCGTCGCGTACTCCGAGCAGGTCGGCTGAAAGCAGCATGCGCCGGGCAAACCCGGCAGGGCGTGGAGCGCCGGCGAGAGGACGCGCTTATAGAGAAAGAGCAGGGTGCCGGCAAGGCGAGCGCGCAAACGAACGGGCATCGAACGCGTCAAGGCTTTGCTCCCGTTGCCGCGGTAACGCCGGCAAAGATACGTGCTACCTCGCGTTCGAGTTTGGCGAATTCCATGTCAATCACCGTGCGCCGGGGATGCAGCACAACATCGACGCTTGCCGGCAGCTCAGAGAGGTGCAGGCGAACGGCTTCGCGCATGCGCCGGCGAATTCGATTGCGCTCCACGGCACCGCCAAGGACGCGACCGGCGGTTAATCCAATACGCGGCAGGGCGCCTGCAGGATCGCCGGCCGGACGTGCGCGAAAGAAGTAGCTCATGGATGCAGACGAATACCTTCGGCTTTCGCGATACACGCGCTGATAGTCGGCGTGTTTCCGCAGACGGGCACTGCGCCAGTCGAAGCTTGCCTCCGGCATATCTCCATTCTGTCGCAATCTGGAAGGGGCGAACCAGAGAACTGGTGCGCGGCCCGGGCCACTCTGCTGAACGGGAATCGTGCGGACGAAACTAATCGCGGTAACCGGCGCTGACGGAAACACGCTTGCGGCCCCTGGCGCGCCTGCGCGACAGGACCGCGGCGCCGCTCTTTGTCTTCATGCGGGTGCGGAAGCCGTGCGTTTTTGAACGGCTGCGGCGATTGGGCTGAAATGTGCGCTTCGGCATGAAACCAGACTCCTGAACTTTTGAATCGGATGCTTCGGATGTACGCGCTGCCTGACTTCAGAACCCGGATAGGGCGCGCAACCGCTGTCATCGGCCGCGCAACTGCTGAGAACACGCGTCTTCGCGGCAAGGTTTGAGTATATCGCATCGCCTGCGCCGCCGCAAAAGACGCGCGCCCCGCGCGATTTTCACCAGCATCGGTGCAACTTGAAAAAGGTAGAAATTTTCTCGACGCCGGTGCGCTCTTTCGTCCTGCGGACTGTGCTACTATCGGCAACGTTCACTTAAGATTTTTTCGACGCCCTGCGGTTGTCGGAAGAACTTTGACCGACGCTCCGATGCGTGACAGATCGGAGACCAATCCCGGCCAGTACGGACCTGCTTCTGAATTCGCCCTGTTTCCACATGACAGGGTTACCTCGGGCATTTCCGTTTTTCGGACCCCGGGCTCCGGTCGCTTCCGCACCCTGGCGTTTGTATCGAGGATTGCGCATGTCTTCTTTCGCCGTCACGTCATCAGTCGCTCTGAACCCCTGGGTACAAATCCTCGCCGCGCTGGAGAAGAAGGTCAATCGCCAGTCGTTCGATACCTGGCTGAAGCCGACGCGCTACAGCTACGCGCGCGAGCGGATGCTGTACGTGCGGATTCCGACGCCGGAGTTCAAGCATGTGGGCGAGCGCTACGGCGACCTGATCCAGGAAGCGATAGAGAACCTGCACCTCGAATATGACGATGTGACGTTCATAACCGCGGAGGAAGATCCGACGCTGCCGCGGGTGCGCGAGGACGGCGGGTTTGCACCTGCTTCGTCCACGGACATCGCAGGCCACCGGACGAATGGCGGAACGCGTCCTATGCCGGTCGGAGGGCCGCAGCAGGCGCGCTTCGACTGGTCAACAGCGGCACAGCTGAATGTGCGCTATACGTTCGACGCGTTTGTGTGCGGACCCGGCAATCAGTTTGCGCGGGCCGCAGCGATGGCGGTAGCCGAGCAGCCGTCGCGCGCCTACAACCCGCTCTTCCTGTACGGCGGCGTGGGC
This sequence comes from Acidobacteriaceae bacterium, assembly GCA_035656855.1. Taxonomy (GTDB): domain Bacteria; phylum Acidobacteriota; class Terriglobia; order Terriglobales; family Acidobacteriaceae; genus Palsa-343. The sequence goes on from DASRRO010000017.1 coordinate 65,738, forward strand.
ATGGGCAAGACACATCTGATGCACGCGATCGGGCATGAGATGAAGCGGCGGCAGCCGGACGCGTCCATCTCGTACGTCTCAGCAGAGAAGTTCACGAACGAGATGATCAGCTCCGTTCGTTACGACAAGATGACCAGCTTCCGGGACCGTTTCCGGACGGTGGATCTGCTGCTGATCGACGACATCCAGTTCCTCTCGCAGAAGGAGCGGACGCAGGAAGAGTTCTTCCACACATTCAACGCGCTGCACGACAACATGAAGCAGATCGTGATCGCGTCGGATCGGCCGCCGCGGGAGCTGGCGGAGATCGAAGACCGGCTGCGCAGCCGCTTCGAGTGGGGACTGATCGCGGACATTCAGCCGCCGGATCTGGAGACGAAGGTGGCGATCCTGCAGAAGAAGGCGGAAAGCGAACATCTGCCGGCGCCTTTGCCGATGGATGTGGCGCTGTTCATCGCATCGAACGTGCGGACGAACGTGCGCGAGCTGGAAGGCGCGCTGGTGCGGCTGGTGGCGTGGTGCGGGCTGAACGGGGTGGAGATCACGCTGCCGACAGCGCAGCAATGCCTGAAGCAGTTCATCGACACGCAGGTGCGGAAGATCACGATCGAGGCGATTCAGCGCGCGGTGGCCGAGCAGTTCGGCATGCGGGTGTCGGAGCTGAAGCAGAAAAACAATTCCCGGGCGGTGGTGGTTCCGCGGCAGATCGCGATGTATCTGGCGAAGCAGCTGACGGAGGCCTCGCTGCCGGAAATCGGGCGGCAGTTTGGCGGGAAACATCACACGACGGTGATGCACTCGATCGGAAAGATCGACGAGCAGCGTCGTGACGACAAGAACCTGAACAGCACCCTGAACAAGCTGCAGGAAACGCTGAACGGCTGATACTGCCCGGACGGGCGGACGCTCCTTGCGGAGCTAAAAGCCCTGGCCGGACGGGGTGGGCGGGGTACTCGCCCGACCGGCGGACGCGCTTTGCGGCACAAAAAAAACATCGCAAAATTGTTATGTGTGGCAAGCAAAGTACTTGCGCTCGCCCACCTTGCTATGTGTGGCAAACAGGGTACTTACTGAGGCCCTCACGCGTATGTGTGGCAAGGAAAGGAGTTTGGCTGTGCGGGGCGTCAGTGCCCGGGCCGAACGTCTCCGAACGGTTCCTGGTCGATCTCACGTTGAACGCTGGTGAGTGCAGCGGCGGAGTTGGCAAAGAGCGGGCGGACACCGCAGGGGTGTCCGGGATCCTGGGACCCGTGGAAACCGGAAGCAGGCAGGAATTGAAAAAGGACTCGTTTTGGCGAGTCCTCCTGGATCAGGTTCCATTTTTAGTGTGAGCCGCAGCGGAGACGAGGGCAAGCAAAATCGCTGCTCATAGAAAACTTTGGTCATGTGGCGGGCGGCATCTTCTTCGACGGGCGAACCGGGCATGCTGTTTCTTCCAGTCGGGCTCCGTAGAGCATGAAGCACTTTGGCTGATTCTATAGCGCATTCACCTGCGTCCCCGTTGTTGTCCAATGTAGTTGCCGGTTGAAGCCCGGTCTCGTTTGAGCTCTTTTGGCGTTTCCGGGGCTAAAGCCCTTCCCTTTTGAGGGCTGTTGTTCGCCGGGCTAAAGCCCGGCGCTTTCTCCGTCGTGCCGCGTTTGCGGCACCGCTGCGCGCAGGGGCTTTAAGCCCGGATTTGATTTTGGAGCTCTTACGGCGCGACCAAGGTCGTGCCCTGATACAAAACCGGCCGCGTGCATGGGGCTTTCGCTTACAGCCCCTTCAGTCCGGCCGACTGGTAGATCTGCGAGATGTAGGTCATGTCGCGGAGGCCTTCCTGGCCGTCGGTCTTGGGCTCGCGGTTGTTCCAGACGCAGCCGGCGAAGTAGTCGGCCTGGGTGCGGAAGTCCGCGGGGTCGTGCTCCTGCTCCGGCATGTCGATGGTCTGGCCGTCGGAGGTATGCGCCCTGAGGTGCATCTGGTCGTAGCTGAAGGCGGGGTCCATCTCGAGTGTTCCCTTCGATCCCTGCACGCGAAAGAAGTTGGCGCCGTTGGCGCCGTAGGTGGTGTTGCAGCTGGCGAGGATGCCGGAGGGGAACTTCAGGGTCCAGCCATCGTTCTCCTCGACCTCGTTGAAGCGGCCGTCGCGATCGATGACGGAGGAGTTGGCTTTGATGTCGGTGGGCTCTTCGCCGGTGAGGTAGCGGCTGGCGTTGAGGCAGTAGATGCCGACGTCGAGCATCGGGCCGCCGCCGGAGAGCCTTGGGTTGAGGCGCCACTCGCCGGGTTTGATGTCGAAACCGAAAGCAGCTTCGATGATCTGGACCTTGCCGAGCGCTCCGGAGCGGATGAGGTCGACGGCTTTGAGGTGCAGCGTGTTGTATTGGCAGCGGTAGGCGATCATCAGCTTCACGTTGTGCTTTTGGCAGGCTTCGATCATGGCGCGGCACTCGGAAAGGCTGGTGGCCATGGGCTTTTCGCAGAGCACGTGCTTGCCGGCTTTGGCGGCGCGGATGGTGTACTCGGCGTGCATGGAGTTGGGCAGAGCGATGTAGACGGCGTCGACTTGCTTGTTATCGCGAATCTCGTCGAAGTTTTCGTAACTGTAGATGGAAGGCGAGGGCACGTTGTACTGGGCAGCCTGCTTCTCAGCTTTTTCGCGATGGCCGCTGACGAGGGCGGTGAGTTTTCCGGTTTTCGAGTCCGCGACTCCGGGCATGAAGTGCTCCATGGAGATGCGGCCGAGGCCGACGATACACCAGCCCAGTTTCCGGCCGGAGTTTTGCTGCGCATCATCCTGAGCGTGGAGGCGGGGCAGAGCGGCGGAGACGGCGGTAAGGGCGCTGAGGCGGGAGAAGTCGCGGCGGGAAAGCTGCATGAAGACCTCCGCGGCCATTGTAGGACGACGGCCCGTGGAGGATTCGTCGGCCTTACCAGGCGATGAAGGGCGAGTGACGGATCCACTCTGTGATGGCGAGCTGAGCGAGCATGAATGTGGCCAGATCGGCGCGGGCGATGCGGGTTCCGTTGGCCGGAAGAGCTACGGCATCGACGCGGTATTGGCCGCGGCCGGGAACATTGAGGAGCCGGGGAGGCTGAACGATAGTCCAGTCGATGCCGCTGGCCTGAATGATCTGCTGCATGGCCCGCTGGGCGGCGAAGGGCTTCTTCAGGAGGGTCGCGTCCAGCAGTTTTGCGAGCAGACGCATGGGCGGAGAGAGTCGCCGAGAGGCGCCAGGCCAGACACCGGAGGCGCCGAGCACAATGAGCCGGCGGAGGCTCTGTTGTTTCATGGCGGCGAGGATGTGCTTCATCGATACAGGCAGGAGGGTTTCGTCGCCGAGGGAACGAGCGCCAAGAGCGGAGAGCACGGCCTGCTGACCGGCGATGGCGGTGGCGACGGCATTGGCATCGAGGGCGTCACCTACGACAACGCGAAGGCCATCGGCGCCGGTGAAGGACTGAGGATTGCGGACGAAGACGGTGACCTCATGGCCCTGGGCAAGCCCCTGCCGCACCAGCTCGCGTCCTGTTCCGCCGGAGGCTCCGAAAACGACGATCTTCATGGATGCACCACCCGTGTCCGTTTGGATGAGGGTGGCTCAGGCATGCGGTTCAGTTTTAATTGCGGATTCTCCTAGTCTTCCCGCAGCAGCACGGCGGGTTCGACGCCTATGGCGCGGCGGGCGGGCATGAGCGCGGCGAGAGTGCCGATGGCGATCATGGTAGCGACGGCTCCGGCGAGAACAATCGGATCATAGACTGTGGCTTCATAAACGATGCTGGCGAGGACGCGGCTGCCAAGAATGCCGAGGAGCAGCCCGGTGATCGATCCGACGCCAAGCAGAAGGGCAGTGCGGTCGAGTGCGGCACGAAGGACCTGAACGCGCTGGGCGCCGAGGGCGACGCGGATGCCCATTTCACGCAGGCGGCGGGCGACGGTGTAGCTGGCCATGCCGAAGATGCCGGTGGCGGCGAGCATGGCGGCGAGCAGGCCGAGGATGCCGAGAGCGACGGTGGCGACGCGGGCCGGGAAGAGCACCAGGGCGAGGGCGTCAGGCCAGGGCTGGATGGTGACGGGCAGCGTGGGGTCAATTTTGTTCATCATGGCGTTGAGGGCCGCGGTGATGTCGGCGGGAGACCGGCCGGAGCGGACGACGAGGGTGGTGTCGTTTTCGTTGTTCTGGCCCAGGGACCAGTACATGGCGGACTGCGGATTCTCAGTGAGGGAGTCGTACTTGCCGTCTTCGACGACACCGACGACTTCATAGAGATCCGGCGCGTCTTTGCCGGACATGGCGAAATGCCGTCCGACGGCGGGAGCATTGCCGAAGAGATGATGGGCGAAGGTCTGGTTGACGATGGCGACGTGGGGGGTATCGGGAGCGTCGTGCCAGGTAAAGTCGCGACCCGCGAGCAGGCGCATACCCGCGGCGTGGAGAAGTCCCGGCGAGATGATGAAGTATTTGGTCACGTCCGCGCTGTTGGAATTGCGGAAGTCGGTCGTGCCCTCGCGCCAAACTGGAGTGGAGCTGCCACCGCCGTTGAGCGGGGGAACGTCCATGATGCCGACGGCGGAGACGCCGGGAATCTGCTCGGCGTTCTGGATGATGCGTTTCTGGACCGGGAAAGCGGTGGCATCTGTATAGCCGGCCATTCTCATTTCGGTGCTCATCAGCTCCGCTGCTTCGGGCTGGAAGCCCAGGGGTGCGTGGATCTGGCGGCTCATGCCGCGGAGGCCGACGAGCCCGCAGGTGACGAGCAGCGCGCAGAGAGCCACCTGGAGACCGAGCAGGACATCGCGCAGGGTGAGGCGGCGGAAGACGCTCGGTGCGGCGCCGGCTTTCAACACCTGCATGGCGTCGGTTCGCCAGATTTGCCGGGCGGTGAGCAGGGCGGGCAGAATGCCGCTGGCCGCGGCGAGCAGGAGGGCGAGCGCATAAACACGAACGTCGGGCTGGACGGTGACGTGGATGGGGTATTGAGTGATGGGCTGCCACAGGGAGAGGAATCGCATGAGGGCATTGGCGATGAAGACACCGATGATGCCCCCTGAGACGGAGAGCAGGGCGGCTTCCGCGACGACCTGGCGCAGGACGCGCCAGCGGCTGGATCCAATGGCGAGCCGGATGGCGAGTTCACGGCCGCGGTCGGCGGCGCGAGCGGCGAAGATGCTGGCCAGGTTGACGCAGGCGGCAACGAGGACGAGGAGGGCCAGAAGCATGACGCCGGAGAGGAACTCGCGGGCGGCGTCGCCCAGCATGTCCCCGAGCAAGCCGACCGGAGCGAGGCGGATGCCCATCTGGTCGTTGGTGGCGGGATATTGTTTGGCGAGCTGGTGGGCGATGCTGTTGAGGTCGGCGAGAGCCTTCTGATCGGTGACGCCAGGCTTGAGGGAACCGAACAGGAAGATGCCGTGGTTATAGCGCTTCTGCAGGTAGTCATACCCTTCAACCTGCTGCTCGTTCACGACGGGCATAAAGAAATCGGGCCAGAGGAAGAGCTCGGTTCCATGGAAACCCGGGGGCGCGACACCGATGACGGTAAACGGCTGCTTATTGAGGTCCACCTTGCTGCCGATAATGCGGGGGTCGGCGCCGAAATGAAGGCGCCAGAAGCTGTCGCTCAGGACGACCCAGGGCGCGGAGTTGGGGCCATGTTCGTCACTCGAGTGGAAAAGGCGACCGAGCTGGGGCTGAACCCCGAGCATGTCGAAGTAGTTGCCGGTGACCTCGTAGTCCCAGACTCTTTCGGCCAGACCCTGGGTGCTGACGCCGGTCTGGCTGATGCGATAGCCAGCGATGGCGGTGAAGGTGGAGTTGCGCTGCTGGAAATCGAGCAGGTCGGGGTAGGACTGGCTGATATATCCCTGGGGCTTCTGCTCGATCATGCGGAGACGGTCGGCGTTCGCGACATTGAGCGGGCGCAGGATGGCCGCATTCATCACGCCGAAAACGACGAGATTGGCGGCGATGGCCATGGTAAGGGAGAGGATGGCGGTGAGGGCGAAGCCGGGAGCATGACGAAGGCGGCGGGCGGCGATGCGCAGGTCGGTCCAGAAATCGTGCATGGGTTCTCCCTGGGATCGGGACGTGGCGGAAAGGGATGGTGCATCTCCGCCGCCAAATCGACGGGTGGTGGAGTCGTTGTGGAATGTGTTTCTTAGGGTTGGGGACCGAGCGGCGTTCGGGGTGGGCTTGTCCGAATCTCGGCAGGAGTGTCCATCGATGGACAGTTGTGATGAAGCGGAGACGTGAGGCCGGACGGGCGCAAGTTTTGGCTATTCGGCGGGAGCGGTCGCCTATACCCTGTCCGTATTCATGATGCGTCTTGCACCGCTGGCTCTGATTCTCTTTCTTGCCGCCCCGGTGTGGGGCGCCGCTCGCCGCCAGGATACGGGATTCCTGAACCGCACGCTGAACTATGAGGGAGCGGTGCGGCGGTATGTGGTGTATCTGCCGGAGAACTGGGATCGAAGCCAGCGCTGGCCGGTCATTCTGTTTCTGCACGGGTCGGGGGAGCGCGGGTCGGAGGGGCTGGACGAGACGCAAATCGGTCTGCCCCAGGCGATTCGGCTGCATCCGGAACGGTGGCCGTTTGTGGTGGTGATGCCGCAGGTGCCGTTCAATCATCATCACTGGACCGATTCGGAGATGATGGGCGTGGCGATGGCTGCGCTGAAGGCGGAGGTTAAGGAGTTCTACGGCGACCCGGATCGCGTGACTCTGACGGGGCTTTCGCTGGGCGGGTATGGAGTGTGGGAGATGGCGCGGGCGTATCCGCACCGGTTTGCGGCGCTGGTGCCGGTGTGCGGGGGCGTGTTCTGGTCGTACCAGCCGGAGCGGTGGCGGGAGGCAAATACGCTGCCGGCGGAGTATGCGCGCGCGGTGGGGCGCACGCCGGTGTGGATGTTTCACGGGTCGGACGATCCCATCGTGAGTCCGCGACAGTCGCGGCTGTTGTATGAGGCACTGAAGGCGGAACGCGGCGACGTGCGCTTCTGGGAGTATGCGGGGATCAAACACAATGTCTGGGATCGGGCGTATGCCGAGCCGCAGCTGCCGCGATGGCTGCTGGCGCAGCGGCTGAGCGCGATTCCGCGGTTGTCGCCGGCGGCGGAGCAGATTCTGGTGCCCATTCATCCCGTTCCGGCGAAGGTGGATCCAGGCATGTACAGCGCCTATGTGGGGGAATACGAGGATCAGGGCGAGGTGGTGGCGACGGTCTTCCGGCTGGGCGACCGGCTGTTTGCGCGCAATCCAATTGGCGATGTGGCGGAGTTGCTGCCGGAGAGTGCGACGACCTTCTTCTATCCCACCGGGGGTACACGGCGGCTGACGTTCGAGCGGGATACGGAGGGGCGAGTGACGGGGATCCGGTTCCGCGACGACCGGCACGAGGAGTTCTGGGAGCGAAAGCGGTAGAGGTGGTGTCCGTTCTCGAACAGGGATTTTGGCCCGCGGACAGGCTGTCTCGCCTTGCACCCCGGTAAATCGCTGATTCGGCTTGTTCCGTTATCGGAAGGATTTAGGCCGTTTGCGTGCAGTCCCTCTTTATTCCGGGTCCCCCCAATCGAAATCGAGGGAACTGTTATGTCTCCAACCGCGTATTCCGGCCATGAGGTGCGCGCCATGCGCCGATTCATCCTGTTCATCCTGAGCCTGACGGCAATCGTCGTTCTCGGCGTCGCGCTCCCGCATAGCCATATCAACGCCCACGCCGCGGCGGCCCAGGCCAGGCCGGCGGGCAACTGGCAGAACGGCAACTGCGAAGACCGGGGCGGCCACTGGGGCGAATCCCGGGCGTGCCAGATGCGGCACACGACCTTTGCTCTGCCCTCCGGGCACCTGAATGTTGAAACCACAAACGGAGGAATCGACGTGATCGGCGAAGATCGTCCCGACGTCGCGCTGGAAGCACGAGTGCAGACATGGGCGCCTTCGGAGTCGGAGGCGAATCAACTGCTGAACGATGTGGTGATCAACACCGCGAACGGGGAGGTTCGCGACCAGGGGCCACGGTCGCACTTCTTCGCGCGCGAAGGGTACAGCGTGGATTATCACCTGCACGTGCCGCGGCATCTGGCAGCGGAAGTCCACACCATGAACGGCGGGATTGACCTGACGCGTCTGGACGGAGCGATTCGGTTTGAGACGACGAATGGCGGAGTCAGCCTGGACCAGCTGGCCGGCGATGTGCGCGGGGAGACAGTGAACGGCGGGCTGAATATTTCGCTGGCCGGCGATCGCTGGCAGGGCGCGGGGCTGCACGCCGAGACTACCAACGGCGGGGTGGACCTGCGGATTCCTGACCGCTACTCGGCGCATTTGGAGACGGGAACCGTGAACGGCGGTATCTCGGTGGGCTTTCCGGTGACGGTGCAGGGGGAGATTAAGAATCACCTCAACACCGATTTGGGATCCGGCGGCCCGACAGTTCATGTGCAGACAGTGAACGGCGGCGTTTCGATCAGCCGTAGCGGCTCTCCGGCCGAAGCCGAAGACTGAGCCCTGAATTCTCCCCCAGAGGAAGCGGTCCAAATGTGGAGTGGCCGGTGGGGCCGCAATCTCCACCAGCGGACCGCTTCCGGCCCCTCTCCTGTGCAAGTTTCGGAAAAGCGGTTGGCTGTGGAAGGCAGGGTGTGCGCGAAGGCGCTTTGTGCCTGCACGGAACCTCTCTTTCCACTCTTCGCATCCTCCTTTCCACACGGGTTTTGAGGGCTGCTGTTAATAAGGCGGAGAATCGGTGGAGGATTCCGGCCGAGGGGAGAGGATTTCCGACTTTTGCGATTTCGGCGGACGAGTTTTCTAAAAAGGGCACCGCACTCGCAGCCGCTCCCAGCGTGGTTTGGCTGAGCGTTTCCACTTTTCCTCCAGGAACGACTACGGCTACTAGAGAAATAGAAATAGAAATCAATCATCTCTATCTTCTTCGCCGTATCGAGAGCGGCTGGGAACGAATGGTGTGAGCGGGGCAAAGCACACAAACCGCCACGTTTTCCAGAGGGCGCGTTATGCCCATTTCTCAATAGAATGGATTGCGAACCTGCACCGTGCGGCTGTCTGCCTCGCATGGTGTACATTGAGTCCAATCGAAACGAGGGAAACCGTATGCCGGCTGGAGTCGAACAGGAAAAGGCCGTCGGAAGCACGGCCATGGAGATCACGGTCAGCCGCCAGGATCTGGTGCGTGAACTGACCGCGACGCAGAGCGTGGTGGAGCGCAAAACCACCATCCCAATCCTCTCCAACTTCCTGCTGGAAGCCGATGGCGAGCGCATTGTGATCACCGCGACGGACCTGGACCAAAGCATCCGGACGTCGTGTGCGGCGAAGATCAAGAAGCCGGGATCGTGCACGATTCCCGCGCGCAAACTCTACGACTACATCCGTCTCCTGGGCGACGGAGACATCTCGATCAAACTGCTGGAAAACCACTGGGTGCAGATCCGCGCCGGGCGGTCGAATACGCGCATGGTGGGCATGGCGCGGGCGAACTTCCCTCAAGTGCCGGAGTTTCCGGAGAGCAGCGTAACGAAGATTCCGGTGGCATCGCTGCGGACGCTGATTGCGCGGACAATCTTCGCGATCTCGAACGAAGAGTCCCGCTATACGCTGAATGGCGCGCTGCTGATCCTGAAAGCCGAGTCGATTGCGATGGTGGCGACCGACGGACACCGGTTGGCGCACATTGAGAAGACCGGGGAGAATTTCCCGGGCATCACCGCGGAGAAAAAGACGCTGGTTCCGCGCAAGGCGCTGCAGGAACTGCAGTCGCTGCTGGCGAACACTGAGGCGGAGGCGGTGGAGTTTGCCGATGACGACAGCACGTTGTTCTTCCGCATCGGGCACCGGGTGCTGACCAGCCGCAAGCTGACGGGGCAATTTCCCAACTACGAAGCGGTGATGCCGAAGGACAACAACAAATTTGTGATCGTGCGCAGCACAGATCTTTCTTCGTCGATCCAGCGCGTGGCGCAGTTTGCCGATGAGCGGTCGGGCGCGATCAAGATGCGGATCGAGCAGAACGAGCTGAAGGTTTCCTCGTCGTCGACCGAAGCCGGCGAGTCAGAGGACACGATCGATACGCCCTACAGTTTCGATCCGATTATGGTGGGCTTCAACTCGGCCTACCTGATCGATTTTCTGAAGGCGATCGGGAACGAGGGCGAGGTGCGGCTGGAATTCAAGGATTCGCAGTCGGCCGGGCAAATGCGGCCCGAAGACGGATCGGATGAGTACAAGTACCGTTACATCATCATGCCGATGCGGATCTGACGGGGCGAGCGAGGCCCCTCTCTCTTCTTTGCTGTCTCAGATCGTCAGGGAATTGCGGCGCGGACTCCAAGCTCATCGGCAACTTCACCCAATCGCCGATCTCTGGTCCAGATAGAGATGGACTTGTCGAGGAGGGCGGAGGCTATGAGGTGAAGATCGGTGATGCCGATCCCTTTTCGGTACAGCCTCCGAAGCGCAACCAGAGCGAATAGTTCATCCATCTGCACGAGCGGAGCCTGAACGAGCAAAGACAGGTCGTTCAGAACTTTCTCCCTTTCGGCAATTGAACCCAGCGCCAATTCCAATCGCACAAGCGGATGGGTTGCGACCTCGTCGGTTTGGAGCAGATCCTGGAGCCTGGCCTCCGGGTGCCGCAGATGGTCAATCCAGACCGAGGTATCAACGAGAATCAATGTTCTTCTCTGCGCCGCGGTGCGGAATCCGCCGTTGGATCACTCCCCCCAAGAGCCGCGAGTCGCCGGGCAGCCTCGTTGCGAACAAGCCGGGTGAGCGCCTCTCTCACCAGCGCGGCCTTCTCTTTAATACCCGTGTACTGTTCGGCCTGCTTCATCAGCTCGTCGTCAAGAGCGATGGTTGTGCGCATGGGATTCCTCGATGCACTGATTATAGCATCGTTAGAGTGCTATATTTGATGCCTGTCCATAAAACACTGCAGAAGCAGTAGCTTAGGATGTCTGTCGCTTTGTGTCTGGGTCAGATTCCATACTTCTCACTCAGGAAACGCTGCAGTCGCGCTGGCAGAGTGGCGGCGATCTCCTGCCAGGTGAGGAGGCCGAGGCGCGTGCGCAAAGCGCTGGAGGAGACGGTGCCCATCACGGCGAACCAGCGATCGATGAGGTCGGGGCGGCGGCGGTCGCAGAAGACCAGAAACGATGCGTCGCAGGCGTGAGCGGCGAGGACGCCGCGGATTAGCTGCCAGGACTGGACGGAGCCATTAGCAACGGGCAGGCGCTCGACATCGAAGACGTCATTGAGGCTGGGATAGCGGGCGAGCAGCCGCAGAGGCGCGCGCTGGAAATCGCCTTCGGTGAGTTTGGCTTCGATGAGGAGGTTGCCGAGGCGCATGTCGATCTCGGTGCGGTCGATGTGGCCGTGAAGGCGCGGGATCGAGGGGCGGAAGCCGAAGTCGGCGGCGAGGCCCGATTGCGGGCCAGGCTCGATCCCCAGCAGGGCGCAGAGGGCGGGTCGGTGCAGCACTTTGGGATAGCAGAAGATGTTCATGAGGAGCGCGTCGGAGCTGGTGGCGCAATCGAGCTCGAAGCGGCGACGATCGCCGGCGCGCGGGACGAAACGGCTGGCGGTGTAGCTCTTGGCGAGGCGCTTGCGCCAGGCAGGATGCGCCTGGATGCTGGTCCAGGAGGCGGGCAGGAAGTTGCCGTGGAGGCCATTGGATTCGGCGTAGAGGACGCTGGGTGAGGAACTCCAGGTGAGCTCATGGGCGAACTGCCCGGCTCGGGTCTGATTGCGGGCGCTGATCTCGGCGCGCAGTGCGGCAGCCGAGAGGATGGGAAATTCAGCGTTGTTTACCCTCATGCGCCTGAGGCGTCCTCAGGAGCAGTATAGGAGAATAGAAGGCGAATATGGAGCCGGCCCGGTGAGCTGGAGCTTCTCGCCTAGCAGGCGAGAAGCGGATGCCCCATGCCGGCGGCTTCAGAATTGCGGTCGAAGCGGTCGAATTCCGAGGGATGGTGGGCGCCGGTCGCGATCAGCTTTTCGATATCCGCGACGGGACCGATGCCGCCGCGGGCTCCTGTGCCGGTACAGTTGAGAGCGGCCGCGGCACAGCCGAAGTCGAGGGTACGAACCAAGCCCCAATTCTGCAGCAGGCCGTAGATGAAGCCGGCGTGGAAGATGTCGCCGGCGCCGGTGGTGTCGACGACGTTCACGCGGAAGGCGGGCCGGTAGCACCAGGTGTTGCGGGTGTAGGCGAGAACGCCGTTGGGGCCAAGGGTGGCGGCGGTGAGGCGGCATCCGAACTGGCGCTGCACGCGGGCGAGTGCATCGGGTAGGTCGGACTTGCCGGTGATGCGGCCGGGGATATCGCGGCTAACGATGAGGTAGTCGACTTTTTCGAGAAGCGCTTCGACGCCGGGGTAGAGTTCGTCGAGATCGGCGACGACGGGGATGCCGGCCTCGCGGGCCCAGGTGGCGGCGGTGATGGCAGCCTCGGTGTCGTGGCCGTCGAGGTGGATGGCGCGCGCGTCGGCGATCCACTCGCGGCGGAGATCTTCGGGGCGGAGGGTGAGGCGGTCGTCGCGCTTCCAGAGCACGGTGCGCTCGCCGGAGTCCTCGACGAGGATGAAGGCCTGCTGGCTGGGGCAGCCGGGCGCGGAGAAGAGGTGGCTTTCGACTCCGATTTTGCGGAACTCTTCGCGGTGAAGGCTGGCTGCGTCGTCGTCGCCCAGCTTGCCGATGTAACGGGCGCGCAGGCCCCAGGTCTGGCAGGCGACCATGGCGGTGGCGACCTGGCCGCCAGGGAGGACGGAGGCCGAGCGGAACTCCACTTTGGAACCGGAGGCGGGGTAGTGCGGAACGGGAATTAGCGTGTCGGTGGCGTTGAGTCCGACGCCCACAATGTCCATGGTCGCGAAGGCGAGTCCTTTAACAGCTGTTCTCAATGTAAATGGAAGGCGCGGCGTGATCCAGAGCGAGATGGAACGGGGTTAGGCAAAGCGCGTCTTCTTCCAGAGGAGCCATCCGCAGGAGGCGAGAACGGCGATGAGGATCACGCTGAGGACCAGGGCGGAGGGCAGGTTCATAGCAACTTGCGGAACGCGAGTGGGGATAGCGAACCAGATGAAGACGGCGACGGCGGCGGCGAGGATGAGGATGTCGAACCAGGCGCGGCGGCGCGGGGAGGCGGCGTCCTCATCGAATCCTTCCTGGGTGCGGAGAGTGACTTCCATATCGAGGCCGTAGCGGTCGCACTCGCGGCGAATGGCACGGACGGAGGAAGCGGCTTCTCCAGTGGAAACCGTGGCACCGGCAATGAGCATGGCGCCGAAGATGGTGAGTCCTGAAGCGGCGAGGGCCATGAGGCGTTCGGCGCCGTGGGAGCCGGCGAGCTCGCCGAAGACCAGGACGCCCCAGGCGAATCCCCAAAGCTGGTTGGTGTTGGAGAGGGGGATGGCGCGGCTGATGCCGACGTACTTGGTAGCGTACTGCTGGAAGAGGTCGCCAATGACCCAGCAGAATCCGCCGAGCAGGAGCCAGAAGATGGACGGGCGCATGGCGTGGAGCTGGCGGATCAGTCCATGCAGGCTGCCGGGCAGAACGGCGGCCAGGAAGAGCATGGTGCCGATTTCGCCAAAGGTGAAGATGGTGACAAACGAGAGCGGATTGACGCCGCTCAGATAAGCCTTGCGATAGGGCACGTACATGGTGCCCCAAAGGAGGCCTGCTCCCAGGGCGGCGGCTATACCGGCAAGGGCGCGGCCGGGGGTGGCGGACATGGTGTGGACGGAAAGCATGGAGAGGAGCACGGAGCCGGTGACAATGGCGACGGCTCCGCCGGCCACTTTGGCCCAGCTGCGGGCGGAGGCGCCGCGCAGTTCGTTAAAGAGCGCCCAGCCCCACAAGATGCCGACCAGGGTGTTGGTGTTCCAGAGGGGAAAGGCGATGGAGAGGCCGACGTCGCGGATAGCGAAAATGGTGAGGGTGTTGGCGACGGACCAGAGGGCTCCAGCGAGAACGGCCCACAGCATCAGGTGCGGACGTTGGCGCAGGTCGCGGACGACGGAGTGCGTGCCTTTCATGGCGATGGGGAGCGTCCAGCGGGCGAGGAAGACGCCCCAGACCATGCAGAAGGAGATGGCGAAGGGAGAGAATCCGGAAGCGACGAGACGGGCGGGGGCTTCGGCGGCGCCCAGCCATGCGCCGGCGGCGAGGGCGCAGGCAATGCCGAGGCCGAATCGGCCGCGGAGGGCCGGCGCAGGTGCAGCCGCCACTTTGGAGGGCAGCTCCGGGGCGGTGTCGAATTTCCGCGGGCCTGGCTGGGTTGGCAAGTCTACCAGTCGATCTCCGAGGGGAAGAATTCCGCCATCAGGTCCTCATAGTAGGGGCGAAGCTCTTTGAGTTTGGGCTTGGCGGAGCCTTTGGAGTAGAGGTCGTAGGGATTGAACTTCTCCACCCAGGCAAACATCTGCTCGTCGTGCGGCGACATGAGGTGCCGGTAAGCGCCGTGGCGGTGCGCGGGGTAGAAGGAGTGGTAGCGGAGCATGTAGTGCGCGGGCTCGGGCAGATATTTGCGGGCGACGCGGTAGATGTACTCATCGTGGCCCCACGACATGTGGACCTTATCGAGGCCGCAGTGCGGCTCGTAGATGCCATGGAGTGTCTGGTATTCAGGAATCTGCGCGTCGGGGTTTTGCGCGAAGTAGTCGTGGAAGACGATCTGATCGGACCATGCGCAGCCGACGGGGAAGGTGTCGCCGACCACAGCCCATTGCGGCTCTCCATAGAGGCAGAGCACTTTGCCGAGATCATGCATGAAACCGGCGAGGATCATCCAGCGGGGGTGTCCGTCCCTGCGGATGGCCTCAGACGTCTGCAGGAGATGTTCGATCTGCGAGAGGTCGGTGTCCGGATCGCTGTTATCGACCAGGGTGTTGAGGTAGTCGGCAGCTTCCCAGAGAGTACGTTTGCCCCGCGCGAGGGGGCCATACTGTTTTTCTTTATCGAGGACGAAGGCGAGGGTTTGACCGGTATGGTTCTGCCGGTAGAACTCGGCGATGCCAGGGCTGGCTTTAGCCGCAGCGTCGAAGTTGCGAAAATCTGCCTGTTCGCGGCCTTCCTGATAGCGTCCGGCGACATAGTCGTCCCACTCCTCCACATGCTTCAGCGGTTCTTTATTCAGGGTTTGCGCGACGCTCATCGTGTCCTCCTCGGGAGTCTGTTCTCGGATCGGTTTACCATTCGGGCATCGTGCGATGCAAGGCGGCGGAGAAAAAGTTGTGAGAAATGGCGGGGACAGGAAGCCGGTTATACTGCGGGGGACGGTAGAAACGATGCTGCGAGCCATTCTGACTGACAGTCATTTCTGGGTGCCTCTCCTCGTACTGGGGCTGGGCCTAGTGTTGCTGCTGCGCCTGGTGTAGCGCTGCCTATTGCGGCACGCCGTTGTACTCCGCATAAAACGTAAGATTCACTTTGCCGGCCGGCCGGCCATCTCGGGTGGCGGTCCAGGTCAGTATTTCCGGTGTCTTCTGCCCGGATCCGGCTGGAGCGGTGAGGAAACACTGCACCGGATAGCTGCTGTTGGGCGGCAGGTGGTAGATGCCGTTGCGCGAGTATCCTGACCAGCCGGAGGGCAGGTGAGCCTCGAGAGTGATGTCCATGGCCTGGGGCGAATCGTTGTGCAGGAGCAGGGGAACCCAGAGCTGATGGTCGGCGCCGAGCGCGGTTTGTGGCGGGACGAGATGCTCGAGGGCGGTGAGACTGTGCACCGGGTAGAACTCCCGATAGAAAGCCCAGGGACCGCCCAACTCCATGGTGAACCCGGTGGCGGCGCGCTTGTTATACGGAGGCTGGGGAGCGAAGGGGATCGGGTTGTCGTCGATGCCGGCGAAGACGTCGGCGTCGGATGAGGAAGGAACGAGCGATTTGCCCAGGATCAGGTACTCCGGCATGTCGGTGTAGTAACGAAGCGTGTCGTCGCCGAAGTCGACCTGGGTGGCGTAGTCCTTCCAGGCCTCGCGGTTGATTCGGGAATACGGCACGTGCCTGGAAGGGGAAATGTCGGTCGCCAGGTAGGTGGGGCCGTGGCCTTTCAGGAAATCCGGATGGCTGGCGTCGGAAAAGAAGTAGAGCTTTTTCGGCTGCCAGGGATGGAGACCCTCGCCGTAGTTGGCGATGCCGCGGTTATAGCGCGGGGCAGATACCTGTTCCGGAAAAGCGGTGGGATCACCGGCCAGATCGAATGCTTCGGTGGCAACGACGCCTGAGGCCTGGTGATCGCCGTGGTTTTCGCCGGCCACGTAAGCGGGCATCCAGGTGACGATGACGTCGGGGCGAGTGAGGCGGATGAGCCGCACCATTTCTTCGAGAGCCGCGCCATGGCCCATGGTTTCGAGTGAGTGCAGGACGTCCTGAGTGGGCGTGTCCAGCCCCTGGAGGAACCAGACATTGGTGATGCCGCGGGCGGCGAGTGAGCGGCGCGCTTCCATTTCGCGAACGTCGGCGAGGGCTCTGGACTGTTCCATGCCGACGGCGTTGGGTCCACCATTGCCGCGGTTGGTGAAGATGACTGCGGCGCTTTTGCCCTGGTCGAGGACGGCTTTGGCAAGAAAGGTGGATACGGCGGTGTCATCATCGGGATGAGCGACGACGACCAAAACATCGGCCTTATAGCGTGGGTCCGGAACGGGAATGGGGGACTGGAGCTGAGGCACGGTTTGCGCGTGCAGGGAAAAACCAATGAGGAGCGCGCCGGCGCACAGCAGCGCCTTCGAAGAAAACATCTTCATTCCGTCTCCGGAGTGCAGGCAGAAAAGAAAAGCCATGGACCTCAATCGTAGAAGATTGAGGCCCATGGTGTGAGCAACAGGTTAGTAGGTAACTTTCAGGCTGACCTGAACGTTGCGGGGGTCGTTGCGGGTGCCATAGACCTGGCCGAAGTCGGTCGCGTACAGATTCTCCTCGATGTTATAGGAGCCGCCATAAATGGGATGGTTGAAGGCATTGAGGAAGTCCCCGCGGAGCTCGGCATGGATGCGCTCGGTGCCGAACACCTTGCCGATGCCGAGGTCGACGTTTTTCGTCTCCGCCTCGCGGACCGTGCTCATACGCTGAGGCTCGTTGCCGAACTGATACGAGAACGGCTGGCACTGATCGTTGAGGTTGCCGCAGGCCACCAGCGCACCGCTGCCGGAACTGGAGACGCCCTGGAAAGCTGCCTCATTGATCCAGTGGCTGACGCTGCGATTGCTTCTCGGATCGCCGATCACGTTAGGAAGGGCGTTACCGGGAAAACCATAGTTGTTGAGCGGGTTCCATCCATAGTTGACCGGCTGCGGGAAGGGGAGACCGCTGGCGAGGCGAACAGCACCTGAGAGATTCCAGCCACCCAGAACCTGGTTCAGGGCCTGAGGGGTGCTGTTTCCGAATTGGCGGCCGTGACCGTAAGGCAGCTGGTAGAGGAATGCCTCCGCGAAACTCTGCGGGGCATCGTGGGTGCTGATGGAGTAGTCGAGCTTCGGGTTGGTGGAATCCCGCCACATGTTGCCGATCGCCCAGCCGATCAGAGCTTCGGAGCCGTCGTCGAGGTTCTTCGACCACTGGTAGCTGGTGACGGAGCTAAGGCCGCTGCTGAAGGACCAGGTATATTTCCCGGTCAACGCATCGAACTGCGAACGGGCGCCCGGCAGCGAACGGGTCTGCTGCAGATACGTGTATTCCGGGTAGGGCCGGAGCAGCTCGTTGTAAGGCAGCTGCGACTGGCTGAGGTAGCTGTTCGGGTCGGTGATGACCGCCGCGAATGGATTGTTCACGAGCTGGTCCAGCTGGGTACCGAGCGCCAGATCTTTGGTCGGCAGCTGATCAAGATCGAGGTTGGGATTGCCGAAGAGGAGGTGCCGGCCGCGGACGCCCGTATAGCCAATCTCGGCGACGGAGTGGGGGTTGACCTGATACTGGAGGTCGGTGCTCCACTGATAGAGTGCGCCGATGGGATGCGGGATCTTCGGCCAGAGCTGGCCGGTTCCATAGCCGACATAGGTCATGGCGCCGAGCGAGTTGCCGGTGGGCTGCTGAATGCCCTGAGGGAAGGGATTGCTGACGAGGTTCTGCGGCGTGTAGCCGCCGTTGTTGGTCGCGATCCAGTTGGTTTGCGCGGTGTAACCCGGAGACTGACCGCCGCCATCGAAGCTGAGCATGGCGGAAGCCGGGCCGTAGAAGATGCCCGATCCCACACGGGCCACCAGCTTATCGGTGACGCGGTAGGCGATGCCAAGGCGGGGCCCGAAGTTGAGATTGTCCGGCACCCACGCGCCGCGGCCGCGACCGTCGACACCGGCGTATTCAAACGCACCCTTCAGCGTGGATCCATAAGCAGCGCTGAGCGGGTTAACGGCATTCAGGTCAAAGTAGGCGATGCGGTTGTAGCGTTCGGTGGCCGGGCGCTGGTTCTCATAGCGGAGGCCGGCGGTCACGGTCAGGCGACTGGTGGCCCGCCACTCATCCTGGCCATACACCCCAAAGGAATGCTGGCTGAAGGCCGGGTCCATGGAGATGTTCGATCCGCCGCCGCTGCCAGTGCCCAGCAGCAGGCTGGCCATGCCATTGCCACTGGTCTCGGTAGAGAGCTGTGCCTGGCAGGGATCGGTACTCACGCCGGTGGGAGACGGATCGCAGGAGGTCATGCCCTGGTCGAAACTAAACACGCCAGGCTGGTCCTCGCGGTTATTGATCATGCCCACGTCATAGTTAAAGCCGAACTTCGCGGTGTGGCGGTCGAACTGGCGGGTGACGTTAATAATGCCGGTGGAGCTGTAGCGGATATAGCGGTCAAAGGTCGAATACTGGTTGCCCAGCGTGTAGTAGCCGGCCACATTGACGAGGGGCAGCGTGTTGACCTGGAAATAGCCCGGGTCCAGGCCGATGGCGCTGGAGCTCTGCCCGAAACCCAGCAGCGTCTGCCCTTCAAACCAGCGGCTGTAGGCGCCATAGAAGTTCATGATCCATTTGGGAGTCGGGGTGAACGTGTAGTTGATGACGCCCTGGATTCCATGGTCCTGAGTGGCGTATCCCTCGTCGCCGCCGTTGCAGAGGAAGCAGGCGGGGGTGTTGTCCTGGCGAGCACGGTCGGAGACGCGCACGAAGAGGCGCTGCTTATCGTTCTGGGCCCAGTCCACACGGACGTCAAACTTGTCGTCGGCGGTCTGGCCGCCCGCCTGCTTCACAAAGTTGTTCTGATCGTTAACCAGGCCGCTGTTGTGGTTGGGAGCGGGATAGAGGGCGGCGATGGCCGCGCCCACCTTATCGATCATGCCGGACGGAATCTGATTGCTCGGAAACGGATCGCGCGTGTAGTACTGGCTGCCGTCGGACGCGGTCACCAGGCGGCTGGAGAACGGATTGTAGATGACGTCGAGCTGCCCGGTCGGCAGGTAGGTATGCGAGAAGTCACCACCGACCTCCGCCGTTGTGGGCATGGTCTGCAGTCCGCTGTTGTCGGTCTCCGGCTGGCGCAGCGCTTCATAGGCGCCAAAGAAGAAAAGGTGGTGGGATCTCCAGAGCGGGCCGCCGATGTTGGCGCCGTATTGGTTGCGGTGGAACTTGCCGCGGGGCGAGTCCGAGTTATTGCCGGACCAGGTGTTGGCGTCCAGACCGTCGTTGCGCATGAAGTCGTAGACTTCGCCGTGGTATTCCTGACCGCCGCTTTTGGTGATGAGCGTGACCACGCCTTCACCGCCGCGCTCGTACTGCGCGTCATACACGTTATCGATGACCTGCTGTTCCTGGACGGAGTCGTTGATGGGGGAAACCAGGAGACCGCCCCAGTCGATGGCGGTGGAGGGAGCGCCGTCGATGAGGATTTCCGACTCGCCGGTACGGCCGCCGTTGATGCCGAACATGCTGGCATTCTGGTCGAGGAAGCCGGAACGGGAGGTCATGCCGCCCTGGCCTTCAGTGGTGCCGGCCAGATCAAAAATGAAGTTCAGCGGCTGCAGGGTGTTGTTGGGCAGGGACTCCAGAAGAGCCTGGTCGAGGGTAACGGAATTGGTGGCGCTTTCCGTGTCGACGAGCACGCTGTTCCCGGAGACGACCACCTGCTGCTCGCTCTTGCCCACCGTGAGGGAGGCGTTGACGGTGGCCGCGGTGTTGGCTGCCAGGACCATGCCCGACTTCACCCAGGTGTCGAAGCCTTCGGAGCTGACCTTCAGCTCGTAGGTTCCGGGGAGCAGAGCGGTAAAGGAATAGGTACCATCCGCGGCGGAGGTCTGGGTGTGGATGTCATGAGTCGCCAGGTTCTCCAGCTTCAGATTGGCGCCGCGAATCACCGCTCCGCTGGAGTCGGCAACGGTCCCGGCGATGGATGAGGAGAATGTCTGCGCGTGGGCCGGGCGGGTGAGGACGGATGCGAGGAGGAGCAGGGCGACTCCTGCAAGGCTTCCCAGCAGGAAGCGGGCGGGCATCCGGTTCTTCAAAGTACTGGCTTTCATGAACGACCTCCTGAAACAGGCGAGCAAAGCGACCAGCATTGCGGCCTGGTCCTACCTTTTGTGTCACTCGTGCGTTGGGTGAATCGCGGAGTGGGTAATTTAAAGCTTTCAAAAAACTTCCACACGAGATTAGTTTTGCCCATCAAGGATTGTCAAGAACATATTTGCAGGATCAATACGAACTGCCACCATTACGTTCGTACCGCGAGTGAAGCCTCGCTTCCTCAGTCCCCAAGCGGCTTTCGTCGACTACTGAGCAATTTTTTCCATGCGCCGCAACGTCGCTCGCGCCGGATGTCCGTAAACGAACAGCCGGCTTCCTTTCCAGGCCGCCGGGTCGGGAGATTGCGGAAGGAAATGAGGTGTTTCTGAATCGATTTAGGCAAATTTGAAGGGAGAGAAGGCGGCAGCCCCTCTCAGGGCGCCACGCGATGAACGTAAAAAGCAATGAACCGTGCCGGGTCCGTTTCGACAGCGACGACGGCATTGGCGGGCTTGCCTTCCTGGACTCGGGTCATGCCTTTATCGTCCACCGCGATGGCGAGATGCCGGGTGGTGCACAACTGCGGATCGAGGAAGAGAGAGACCGCCATGGGATCGTGCAGAGTGGGCGTTGGCTGGCCCCACAGTTTGTAGAGAGCCTGGAGCGCATCGCTGAGCGGAGTGCCCTTTGCGAAGATGATCTGGCGATGGGCTTCATCCAGCTGCAGGCGCGCGGTCACGTCGAGAGGCGCCATGAGAATGGGAATACCCGAGGTAAACACCACCTGGGCGGCTGGAGCATCGGCGGCAATGTTGTATTCGGCGGTCGGGCCGGATCCGGGATAGTATCCGCGGGCGATCGAACCGCCCATCAAAACGATTTCGCGAATCTTCCTCTTCTCGCCGGGATACTGGCGCAGCAGCGCGGCCACGTTCGTGAGTGGGCCGATGGCCATGAGAACAATCTTCCCCTGCTCGCGGTCGATTGTGGACTTCATCAGGTCGACGGCCGGTTCCTTCAGGAGAGAGGGGCTGGTGAATCCGTTGGCCCAGCGGGCTTGCGCGATGTCGAGCTTGCCGCCCGGGACGCCGGCAGCCACGGGGATGTTGCGGCGACCATCGAACCAGAGCATTTTGGCAACGATGCGGGCGCGGGCTTCGGTGTCGCCGGAGGCCGTGGTGACCGCGCGCAGATCCAGCTCAGGGCTGTGCAGGATGAGGGCGACGGCGAAGGCGTCATCGATATCGCTGCCGATATCGGTGTCGAGAAGGACAGGAACGGGCTTGGGCGCCGGGGCGGCATGGAGGCCCACGGAGCATGTGAACAGGGCGATCAGGGGAAGGATGTGCAGTTTCCAGTTACGCATGGTCCGGACCTCGGCGGAGGCGATTTCGACGGCAAGTACTTCAGAGAATCATTTTATGGCGCGGAGGAATTTGTTTCCGTGGCCATTGAGCATGTGGGCGACTTCCTTCGCGGTGGGCATGGAGGTCTGGGCTCCGGCGCGGGTTGCCGACATGGCGCCGGCGGCGGCTGCAAAGCGCACCGCATCCTCGAGAGCGAATCCGCGCATGAGAGCAACGGCGAGAGCGCCATTGAACGCATCGCCGGCGGCGGTGGAGTCGACGGCCCTCACTTTGAAGGCGGGCACCATCTTGCGCAGTCCGTCGGCGCTCGCGATGAAGGCCCCGTGTTTGCCCATCTTGATGATGACGTTGTCTGCGCCCTCGCACTGCAGCTTCTCGGCAAATCCGGCGACGGTCGCCGGCGTCAGTTCGCCGGGAGTGATGCCGCAAAGAGTGGAGGTCTCCGTTTCATTGGGGGTGAGCCAGGTGACCGAGCGCAGGATCCTGCGGGGAATGGCCCGGGCCGGCGCCGGATCGAGCATGAGAGGCACCTTGAGACGGCCGGCGAGATTGCACAGATACTCGACCGTCTCCATGGGTACCTCGAGCTGGGTGAGGATCATGCCCGCGGAACGCAAATGCGGAAGTGACTTGTCCAGATCCTGCGGCCGTAGTTCCCCGTTGGCGCCAGGAATGACGGTGATGCTGTTTTGACCCTTGCTGTCGACGGTGATCAGGGCTACGCCGGAGGCGGTGGATTTGGCCGTTGAGACCGCCCGTACGTTCACGTGAGCCGAGCGCAGTCCCTCACGCAGGCGGCTGCCGAAATCGTCGTCGCCGACCTTGGCAACCATGCTGACGGGATAGCCAAGCCGGCCCACCGCGACGGCCTGATTGGCGCCCTTGCCGCCGTGAAATGTCTGAAACTGACTGCCCCAGACCGTCTCGCCAGGCGCCGGGATTTTCTTTCCGACGCAGACCAGGTCGAGATTGATACTGCCGACGACCACGATGGATTCACGCATGCTGATTCCTGGAAAAAGACAATGGGAGCCGAGGCTCTCCCCCGCTCCGAAAAGGATAAGTGGCGCCCATCGCGAGACGGGCAGAAGATATCGCGCAGATCGGGAAGCGGGCCGTGGCGGTTTTCTTTGAAACCTTTCAGCAAAATCGAACTTGACTGTATCTCGCCGATCCGCCCGTGTCAAGATTTCCTTCGAGCCACGATGGCAATGCCCTACCTGTGGATCAGCTCGGCCACCTTATGGAAAGCCGCCACCTGATCCTCTGGCAGACGACCGGTGTTATCGGGCGCCATATTCAGCAGCAGGTTGGCATTGCTCTTCATGCACAGCCGATAGGCCTCTGCGAGGACCTCGGGGGACTGTGGCTTGTACCACGGGTGCCAGAACCAGGTATGCATCGTCGGCATGGGCGGATAGATGGGTCCTGTCGGCAGCCACGTCTCAAACGGCATGTAGTAATCCCTGCCTTCGTACTTCACGCGCGGATCGTGCCCTTCGAGCGGCGGGAGCGTGTCCTCGCCGTTGATCACATCGCAGGGCCAGCTGTCAGGCTCGCAATAACGCCCCTGGTTGACGCGGCTCTGCTTGAATCCCTGGTTGTCGACAACCACGCAGTTCGGGCTCAGCGACTTCACCAGCCGATAGAGCTCTACGCGTTGCGCGGGCTTCAGCTTCCAGCTGATGTCGAATAACTGATAGAAGCAGTCCGGATACTGCGTGTGGAGCTCCGTGATGTGGTGCTTGATCAGGTCGTAATACCTGTCGGGAACCAGAGAATTCCAGTCGAACTTGCCTTCGTTATGCGGGTCGAGGATGCAGTAGTAGAAGCCCGGCCGCAGTCCGAACTCATGGCAGGCTTCGACGAAGGCGGCCACCACGTCGGTTTTATTGCCGCTGTGGGCGACGTCGTAGTCGTAGCCCTTCGAATCCCACAGGCAAAAGCCGGACATGTATTTCGCCGTGAGAACGGCATACTTCGCGCCCAGTTCGTGCGCGGTGCGGATCCACTGGCGGACGTCAAGATGGGCGGGGTTGTAGACGGTCGGCGGAACCTTGCCTACGTCATAGTCATCGCCGGTGAAGGTAGGGATGTTGAAGTGGAAGGAACAGCCGAAGCGCAGGAGCTCGTATTCGGCGAGTGCCGGCGTGCGGGTGGTTGCCGGACCGAGGCCGGACTGGCTGGCAGGAGCCTGAGGAGCGGTCAAGGGATCCGTGCCGGCCTGAGTCGCTGCGAACAGCGGACCGGAGAGAGCATTCGCTATGGCCCCCACGGCGGGAGCGGTCATTCCCTTCAGCATCTGACGTCGGTTCATGCGCGCTCTTCCCTGGGCCGGGCGGGTATGGATTCCAGCTGTTTTCTGATCTTGAAACGTTTCACTACCCGGCTTGCCGAGTCTACGCCGTGCCAATTTCAGGTGTCAACCGTTCCGGCATTACAGCATGACGCACTGCGCAAGGCCGAACCACTGCACCCGATTCCGATCCTCCGCGATCTCGGATGCAGTGGGAGGCGCCGCTTCAGATCCTGAGGAAGATCTTCTTCCGCCACAGCGGGTAGGTCACCGCCCAGCAGACCGCCGCGAATGCAATGGAATAAAGCAGCGATCCAACGCCGACCGGATGAATCTTTGCGAAGGGTTGATAGACCCAGGTCCACAGATACTCTGTGGTGTTGACATGAACCGACCACAGGGTGGAAGCCAATAACTCCGAGAGTATGTAAGCAAAGATGGCGTTGGTGCCGAAGACAATCCACGGCTGCCGCCAGCCACGGCGCCATTCCTTCACCTCCATGCACCAGTAGAGCAGCGCCACCAGCAGGGCCGAGCAGCCGCCGGCAAAGAGCACATAGGAGCTGGTCCAGAGTTTCTTGTTGATGGGGAACCAGGGATTCCACAACTCGCCCAGCGCGATCAGCACGAGGCCCCCGACGAACAAGCCGATGGCGATCTGCCGTCGAGGCCGCTCGGATTTGATCCACATACCCGTGAGCATGCCGAGCAGCGCGGTGGCAATCGCCGGGAAGGTGCTCAGCAGTCCTTCCGGGTCGCGCACTCCTTCATACAGCCGGCCGTAGAGCATCCTGCGATCGAGCCAGGCGACCCAGTTCTGGTTGGGATCGAGGAGGGGAATGTCGCGGGTCGGAAGGCCAGCGCCCGGGACCGGCACATAGCGCATCAGGATCCAGTAGCCGACCAGCAGGACCACGATGGCGACGATCTTGCTCATGGCATCACGGCGCCACAAATAAAACAGTCCCGCGCACAGATAGCAGAGCGCGATGCGCTGCAGCACGCCGTAGATGCGCAGCGTGGCCCACGGAAAATGAGGGAACCCGTTCACCACCAGGCCGAGGGCAAACAGGATAATGGTGCGGCGGATGATGCTTGTAGCCATTGCGGCTTTCGAAGCGCCCTTCTCGAGGCGCCGGCTGAAAGCCAGTACGATCGACGCCCCGACAAGGAAGACAAAGGTGGGAAAGACCAGGTCGGTGGGCGTCCAGCCGTTCCACAGAGAGTGTTTAAAAGGGGCGTACGCGGCGGCGCCGTTGTTATTCACCATGATCATGAAGGCGATGGTGATGCCGCGAGCAATATCAATGGAAATCAGCCGGCCCGTGGCCGTGGTGGCCGGTGCGGCGGTGGTAGTGGCGGCCATGGGCAAAACCTCAATCGGGGATCAGCAGTCGCTACTGCTGCAGTGGCGCGAGCGGGATTTGTTTGCCAACGACGTAGCCAAAAGCGCCGAGGTCAGCGGAAACCCGTCCCGAATACAGCTGAAACCAGGTCTTGCCGGGCTCCAGAAGATTCTGCACTGCATAGTAATCCATTACGGGCAGGTCGATGGTGACATGCACGTCGCGGTTGGAGAGATTCAGGATGACCAGCACTTCCTCGTTCCCTTTCTTCCGGAGGAAGCTTAAGACACTGTCGGGCTGGGTGTTGTTGATCCAGAGTACGTCGCCGGAGGTCAGCGCCGGTTCGCTCGCCCGTAAGGCAAAGAGCTTCTTGTAGAACGCCAGCGTTTCCTGGATCGACTTTTCGTCGGCGGGATTACCGTGGTCGGCCCAGCGGATCGGCGACAGCTTACGCCATGAAGTCGCGTTAGGGTCATCCACTTCCTGGCCGTTGTAGATGAACGGAATTCCATCCAGCGTGAAGTTCAGAACCTGCGCTGCCAGGGCGCCCTTGTGGCCAAACTGCATCACCGCTCGTGGCCAGTCGTGATTGTCGTCGTAATGCAGCAGCCGCGCGCCCTTCGGCATGGTCGCGTGCATCTGCTCCCACTCGTGGCGGACCTTGATCGCCGGCTCGCCGTCGCGAATCACCGAGACCAGCGCCAGGTAGTACTGGAAGTTGTAATTGATATCGAAGGCCTTCAGTTGATCGTCGGGCCGGTCGGACTCAGACAGGAGAATGACGTCGGGGTTGATCTTGTTGAGCGCCTGGCGCGCCTCATTCCAGAACGACACCGGTACGCCGCCGCCGACGTCGCAGCGGAATCCATCGATGCCGAAGTCGCGCACCCACCGCACCAGGCTGTCGATGAGGTACTTGCGCACCTTCGGATTGTTGTAGTCCGGCAGCGGCTGCGGCCAGAAGCCGCGCGCGACCTTGCCGTCCTGCGTCTTGACGAAGAAGGACGGGTCCTCCTTCATCATGATGTTGTCCGGGGCTGTGTGGTAGTAGACGATGTCCAGCATCACCTTCAGGTGCAGGCGATGTGCTTCGGTGACAAAGTCGCGCAGGTCCTGGGCCGTGCCGGCTTCCGGATCGATGGCGTTGTAGTCGGCAATGCTGTACGGGGAAGCGTGGGGATCGTTGGAGCGTTTCGCGATGGGACCCAGATAGAGGATCTTTGCACCCAGGTCCGCCACCTGCTGCAGACGCGGGATCGCCCCGCGCAGGTTACCCTCGGGGCTGAACGCGTCGAGCCAGACCTCATAAATACTGGCCTTGTACAGCCACTCCGGAACGGGCCGGGCGTCCTGTGAGCCGAATTCGAAATTCTGCGCGAGCGTTGTGCCGGCGCACAAAGCCAGCCCGAGGGCGATGGCGAGCCACCGCCTCCGAGGTTGAGATCCTATACCGCTCATTGGGCCGCGGGCGAAACAACCGCCACAGCAAACGGTGCCAGCGTGATCTGTGATCCGTGCAGCTGTTCAACGCGGGGCGGCTGTTCGCCCGATTGCTCGTCCACGACCTGGGCGCGCAGTCCGTTGCCCTTGTAGGCATCGCCGAGGGTCACCGGAACCGACTTGTCGCTGGTATTGACGAGGAGAATCTTGCGGCCGGAAGAGGTGATGGACGCCTGCGCCTCTATGTCGGACGAAGAAGATTGCGTCGGCACCAGTTTGTCGCCCGGTCCAAAGTTATGGCTGATGAGATAGAGCGCGTAATAGTGCGCGTTCGGCCGATTCGTCTCATAATCGAACATCGAGATGGACGGGCACTGCGTTCGATAGCCATCCATCTGCGACATGCTCTGCAGCGGCAGTCCCAGCCGTTCCGAATAGATGAAGATGTAGGCCCAGTTCGCACCCTCCGCATTCCAGTAGAGAGGGTTGTAGACGTTGTACGGTTCATTTGCCCGGCACGCCTCTTCGCCCTTCTTCACGTCGTTGAAGGTGCCCATTTCATCGACGATCACCCTGGTTTTCGGCGAGAGTTCATCGCGAATCCTGAGGACTTCCTCGATCCGCTCCACGAGTGCCTTCGCCGGGGCGCCGTCCGTAGGACCATTCGCCGGATCGGTGAAATACTTCGCCTGCCAGGTAGAAGGATCATTGGTCGCGTCCACATAGTTATGGAAGGTGAACCACGCGATCGGCAGCGAACCCGGCGCGTGGTTCTTCCCGTTAAGAAAGTACTTCGCCCACGGCACCTCGGAGCCCGAAACCTCGGGGCTGAAGAACTGCACGTGCGGATCGATCCTGTGGATGGCCGCGGTGACTGCGTCGTAGATCCTCGTGAACTGCTCCACGTTGATGTGGTTTTCGAAGTCCGGCTCGTTCAGCACATCCCAGTATTCGATTTTGTAATGGAATCCGGACTTGTGATATTTCCCCAGCTCGTCGGTAAATCCACCCTGCGTATACCACTGGTAGATCCGCGCCTGATATTCGGCGAACTGCCTGCCGCTGGGATCCTTGAGCAGCTTGCCATCGGTTCCGTCCGTATAGGGATAGAAAGATGCGGCGGGATCCTCGGGCACATCCTTTGGCGGCACGTTAAACATCCACCGGGGAATCGTTCCCATATTGATGTGGCGCTTGCCGGTGGTGTTCGCGTAGAAATCCTCCATCAGAGGATCGGCGTACTGGAAATCCCAGAATGTTTGGGTTGCCGTCGGCGGTTTTATCTCCAACACCGCCTGCCGCGTCACCGAGAACCACAGCTGCAGGCGCGTGTCATCCGTCTTCAGGTCGCGCAGCGCCTTGAATTCCGGACCGTGCGTGGGCTGGCCACGCAGGGTGAGCTTATGCGCCAGAATCTGGGTGGTCGGCACCGTGACCGAAACCCGCTCTGTCCGATTCCAGTTGGCGCTGACGGTTGCGGCAGCATTCGCGGGGTTCTGAGCTACGAGGGCAGATGCTGCGAACAGAGATGCGGCCGTCGCGAACATGAAACCTGAAGTGATTCGCATCGTTCCTCTTGATTTCTCAAACCAGCCGGAATGATCCGTGGGGGAAGCGGTGGTTCCGGGATTTGCGGTGACTCAACCGGGCCTCAGTCAGGGAAAACGACGCCCTTCTTCAGAAGCAGGCAGCCATAGACCCGCCGCTCAGTTGTATAGACCACGGCGAAAGCCTTTTTCGCGCGCTCGTAGAACTCCTCGCGCGGAATGCCGGCCAGTTCCACGTGCCGCCCTTCAGCCTTGTCGATGATTTTTTGGCAAACCTGCTGCACTTCCGGAACCTCATCGGGGGCATGGACCTGCATCATGCGCAGCGCGGGTTTGTCGACGAAAGTATCCAGGGGCATCAGGTCAACGCAGGCCTCCACGGCGGAGGGCAGGTCGGCGCCATCGAGCCGCACCAGGCGCTGCGCCATCGACACCGCGGGAAAGTTCGCATCGACAAGGGCGATTTCATCGCCATGGCCCATCGACGCCAGGATGTGCAGCAGGTCCGGCGTGTGCAGAACGTTCAGCTTTTTCAACATAAGTAGTTTCCCTTGAGCAGACTGACTGAAAGAAAGAAACGGCAAAAGTCGCCGGCAGTGTGCGAAAATGGCGATCTGTTGAATGGTTTCAAACTTCATGAGAACGTTACTGCGCCTTGAATCCTCCTGTCAACGGTATATTTGTGCTTCCTCTTACGAGCGCGCAGGACGCAGCGAGGGCTCCCTATGTCATCCGTCTGGTCTCTGTCGATCGTCGCGGTTCTGGCCTGCATTCTCCCGCCGGCTTCTGTCCGGGGACAGCAATCAGGCGGAGGACTGGACTGGTCCTTCGCGCGGACGCAGGGCGCAGTTCCCGTCGATAGTCTTCGCGGGGTAAGAGCCAAACTCGAGGGCTTCTACTCCTATATTCCGGGCGTTTCCGGCGACGGGGTGCGATTCGACGGGTACACCACCGGCATGACCGTCTCCGCGAAGGATGCGGGGATTGAGGCCCGCAAAGGTTTCACCATCGAAGCCTGGGTTGCACTCAATACCTATCCCTGGAACTGGGTGCCGGTCGTCGATCAGGAGCTCAACCATCAGGAAGGGTTTGCCCTGAGCATCGACGCCTTCGGCCACGTCGGTCTGGGCGCCTCCATCAACGGCCAGTGGGAGTTGCTGGTTTCCACGCGGTCGATGCCACTCAAAAAGTGGGCGCACATTGCCGGAACCTATGAAATCCACGATGGAAGCGGATGGCTCACCATCTATATCAACGGCGCCCAGGTCGGCCATCTGGCCGTGCGCGGCACTCTCTCCACGGCCCGTGCCGACATCCTCATCGGCCGCGTGCGCGAGGCGACGATTCCCTTTCCTGAGGCCGCAGCTCGGCCGCAATATCCCGTCTGGTATTCGCTTGATGGCATTTTGGATGACGTCGCGATCGAGGACCATCCTTTATCTGCAGAGCAAATCGCAAGTGTCTATACAGCGGCCCACGCGCCTCCAGGCGATGTTCTGCCGTGGCCGAAGATGCCTTCCGGACCGGCCGGTCCCGGCCCGTTCGGCGCCTACTACGCCACATTGCACTATCAGGACACGTGGGACCGTCTGCGCGAGATCGGTCCCGATTCCGACGTCATCGTGCGCTTTGACGAATCGCCCATCCGGCTCGTCTTCTGGCAGGGCACTAACTACATTCCCGCGTGGGTGACGGACAACGACAAGTGGTATACCGACGAGTTCCTGGAGACGTGGGGAGACGACGCCTGCGCGCCCGGCTGGGACTGCGAGCCGATGTCCGACAAGCAGGGCCGTTACTCGCACGTGGACATCGTGGAGAGCAGCGATGCGCGCGCCGTCGTTCACTGGCGCTATGCGCTCGCCGAAGTTGAGCAGTACCACGGGGCCTGGAGCGATCCTGGAACCGGCTGGTTCGACTGGGCCGACGAATACTGGACTGTCTATCCCGACGGCATCGCCATCCGCAAGCAGGTGCTGCACAGCACCGATCCCATGCGTCCGCATGAATGGCAGGAAACCATCGTGCTCCACCAGCCAGGCAGCACGCCCGGCGACGACATTCACAACGACGCCATCACCCTCGAGAATATGCAAGGGGCCATCAAGACCTACACATGGCAGCACAAACTGGCGGGGGAGTTTTCCACGCCGCTGGCTCCGGCCGGAGTTACCGGGCCGCCGGACCCGAACATTCAGATGGTGAATCTGAAATCGAATTGGAAGCCCTTCCAGATTGTCGCGCCCGATGGCGCCAGCGCCAATATTTACAACGACGAAGACACCTACTACGACTTCGAATGCTGGAATCACTGGCCAGTGGCGCGGATTGCGTCAAGCGACCGTCCATGCGTCACCGACGATCGTGCTTCGCATAGCTCGTTATCGCACCTTTACTGGAGGGTCTACGCGCACGACGAACACACGGCGACGAAGATTTTGATGGACGGGTTGACGAGAGAAGCGACCACCGCACTGCTGCCGCTTGCCAGGTCCTGGCTCTCGCCCTCGCCGCTCGAAACCCAAAGTGCGGGCTACCGGAACGACGGCTACGATCCCAGCCAGCGTGCCTGGGTGGTCACCAGCACTGCCACAGCGTCCGGCAAGCTCAGCTTTATCTGGCAGGCCAGCGCGCAATCGCCGCTGTACGATCCCGCCGTCGTCGTCCACAACTGGGGCGACGCGAAGGCTCGCCTTCAACTCGACGGCCATCCGTTCGCATGGGGAAAGTCCGCTCGCGTGGGCTACGTTCATCACCTCGACGGAACCGACCTGGTGCTCTGGATCGAGCGGCAGTCAAGTGTGCCGGTGCGGGTGGAGCTGATCCCGGTGTTCTGAAAGGGGCAGCTTCAGCGTGGGATGGATGGGGTTCGTCTCAGGCGCGCGCAGCCAGGGAACGGGATTTCTTCAGTGAGATCAGAACCGGCGCATCGTCCTTCTTCGGCGGCGGCGCCACGGAATCGCGAACCCGCAATTCTGTCTTAAGCACGATCTGCCGCACCGGGCTGTCTTTCTGCGCGACGCGGTCGAGCGCCAGCTGTGCTGCCTCAGCCCCCAGCTGATAAGGAGACTGATACACCGACGACAACTGCGGTGAAGTGGTCTCGGTCAGGTCCAGCCCATCAAACCCGATGATGGAGATATCGTCGGGGCAATGCAGGCCCGCTTCCCGGATGGCCAGGAGCGCGCCCAGCGCGATCATATCGTTGCAAGCCAGGATCGCGGTGGGACGAGGAATCATCTTCAGCAAAATCTTCGTCTTCGCGAAGCCGCCGGCGCGGTCGAAAGTAGTTTCCTGCATGTATCCGGGATCAATGTCCATCCCGGCTTTTTTCAGTGCGCGCCTGAAGCCCTTGAGCCGATCCTGCGCGTTGGTGAGATGCAGCGGCCCGGTAATTGCGGCCAGCTGCCGGTGTCCCAGGCCGATCAGGTAGGAAGTCGCATGGTAGGCGCCGGCCGCGTTATTGATGGTGACGCTGTCGCCGTCCCAGTTGCGCGGCAGGCGATCGATGCACACCACCGCGGCGCCTGCGTTCCGATACGATTCGGTCTGCGCGGTCAGATCGCTGAAGTCGGAGGGAATCACAATCAGCCCTGAAGGCAGATAGGTGCGGAGCGCGTTCAGGTGCATCATTTCCTTAGCATGATCATTGTCGGTATTGCACAGCACCAGACGATAGCCATTGGCAAAGGCTACGTCCTCTGCGCCGCGGACAACGCCCGGAAAGAAAGGATTCAGGATGTCCGGGATGATCATGGCCAGAATGTTGGTCTTGTCGCGGCGTAGTCCGCGGGCCAGCTGGCTGGGCTGGTAGCCGGTCGTCTTGACCGCGTCCAGAACGCGTTTCCGCAGAGGCTCACGGACCCGCGCGGTGTCGTTCAGCACGTGAGAAACGGTGCCCAGCGAGACGCCGGCCAGTTCGGCAATCTGCTTCATGTTGGGCATCGTGGGCAACCCTCCCTGCAGACATTCCCCGCCTGCAAGTGCCGGTGCAGGCAGATCGAAAAACCAACCGCCTCTGCGCCGCCGGAAGCCGGCGCTGTGAATGGTTTCACACAGCATAGCAGAGGAAATCGGACCTTCTGCCGCTTCGGAAAAGTCGTGTTAGTGGGGCGCGAATGGGAAGCGGACGTCTGGACTCATGGAACGCTCTCCGACTTATTGCCACCAGATACCAGGGTGCGAGATTCGATGCTTGACAATCGCCTGAGCTCGAAACTACACTCCGGGCAAATCGATTGAAAGCTTTCACGCACCGGAATCCTGCACCACCTGGAGTCGTGCTTCTGTTCGCACCTGGACCCGGCCCCGTCCCTTGTGGCGCACCGCCCGGCGAAACCACCATCGAGGACAGCATGGACAAATCGATCAAGCTGGAAGCCTCGGTGGCCTGCGCCAACTTTGCCCACCTGGAAGAGGATCTTCGCCAGTTGCGCGCCGGGGGCATCGATTTTCTCCATGTCGACATCATGGATGGCCGGTTCGTCAATAACTTCTGCCTCGACTTCTCCCTGATGGCAACGATCCGCCGGCTCTGCGACATTCCCATGGACTGCCATCTGATGATCGAGGAACCCGAACGCTATATTGACC
The DNA here is from genome assembly GCA_035656855.1 of Acidobacteriaceae bacterium. Taxonomy (GTDB): domain Bacteria; phylum Acidobacteriota; class Terriglobia; order Terriglobales; family Acidobacteriaceae; genus Palsa-343. The sequence goes on from DASRRO010000017.1 coordinate 98,747, forward strand.
GGGCGGTTGAGGCGGGCGCCGCATACGTCACCATCCATATCGAGGCCACGCATCACGCGCAGAAGGTGTTGCTGCAAATCCGCGAATGCGGCGCGAAGGCTGGCATCGCGCTTAATCCGGCCACCCCCATCGGCAGCCTGGATTACATTCTCGACGACATCGACATGGTCACCGTGATGACCGTCAATCCCGGAGCTGTCGGCCAGAAGCTCGTCCCCGCCACGCTGAAGAAAATCGCTGACGTGCGCCGGATGCTGGAGAACTCAGGCCATCAGCCTGTCGAGATTCAGGTGGACGGCAACGTCAGCTTCCAGAATCTTCCCGCCATGGTTGCGGCCGGCGCCACCATGCTGGTGGGCGGCACCTCGAGCGTGTTCCACAAAGACTATTCCATTGGGGAAGCGATAGCGGCTGTTCGCACCATCGTGAACCAGACTGAGCGAGTCCAATGATCCTTGTTCACTCCTATCCCATCGCGGTGGCGCTATGCGTCCTCACGATGTTCTGCTGGGGCTCCTGGGCCAACACCCTCAAAATGGAGCCGCGCTCCTACCCCTTCTCCCTCTTTTACTGGGATCAGTCGGTCGGTTATCTGTTGCTGCCCCTGCTGATCGGCCTCACCTTCGGCTCCATCGGGCACGAGGGCCGCGGCCTCCTGGAGGATCTGCGTCAGGGAAGTGCCAGCAGCTATGAATGGGCGATTGTCGGCGGCTTCGTCTTCAATCTCGCCAACATTCTCTTCATGGCCGCCCTCGATATCGCCGGTATGGCAGTCGCTTATCCCATCGCCATCGGCATCGCGCTGGTCGAAGGCGTGCTCATCAATTACATTGCTCAGCCCAAAGGCAATCCGGCGCTCATTTTCACCGGTGTGGCGTTCATTACGGTCGCGATTATTCTCGACGGCCTCGCCTATCGCAACTGCCAGAGCCAGAACAGTGAGCCCGGTCAGCTTGTGAAAGGAATCTCTCTCGCGATCTCCGGCGGTATTCTGATGGGCCTCTTCTATTTCCTGGTGCAGCGGTCCATCTCGCCCAACTTCGAGCATCTGGAGCCCGGCAGGTTCGGACCCTATGCGGCTGTGCTCGTCTATTGCGCCGGCACCTTCGTCTCCAACTTCATCATCAACACGTATTTCATGTCGCACCCCGTCAAGGGACCGAAGGCAAGCTACTCCGACTATTTCCGCAGCGGCACCTTCAAGTTCCACATGATTGGGGTGCTGGGCGGCGTCATCAACGGCATCGGTGTCACTTCGAATTTCGTCGCATCGAAGGCGGCCAGCCCGGCCATCGCCTATGGCCTTGGCCAGGGCGGCACGATGATCGCGGCTATCTGGGGCGTCTGTATCTGGAAGGAAACCAAAGGCGCCTCCAGAGGCACGCAGGCGATGATCGGCTTCATGTTCGCCTTCTTCCTCACGGGCCTGATCCTGCTCGTCACGGCAATGCTGCACTAATCACAGGAGCCAGACAGATCCCATGATCGCCATCGGTTCCGATCACGCCGCGCTCGACTTCAAGGAAGCCATCAAAGCCTGGCTTGTCGAGCGCGGCTATCAGTTGCAGGATTTCGGCACCTGCGATCATCAGCGGGTCGACTACTGCGATTACGGATTTCGCGTCGCGGAAGCCGTGGCCCGCGGCGAATGCGAGAAGGGTCTGGTCTTCTGCGGAACCGGCGTCGGCATCTCCATCAGTGCCAACAAGGTGAAGGGCATCCGCTGTGTGGTCTGCAGCGAGCCTTACTCGGCCAAGCTCTCCCGCGAGCACAACGACACAAACATCCTGGCTCTGGGTGCCCGCGTGGTTGGCATCGAGCTGGCGAAGATGATTATCGAGATCTGGCTTACTACGGGATTTGAGGGCGGCCGCCACGCTGACCGCATTCGCAAGATTGAACAGTACGAAAAGCAAAACTCATAAACAGGTTGCATTCGCCGTGCCCATTGCCGTACTTCCGTCCCGATTCTCCTCTGCGTACCCTGTACGCCGGAGTCGCTCATGACTCGCAGGGCTCTCAATATCGGCGTCGACATCGGTGGGACCAATATCAAGCTCGGGCTCATCGATGCCGACGGCCGTATTCTTCATCAGACAAAGTTGCCAACCGTTGCCGAGCGCGGCAGCGACGTTATCATCGCGTCGATCGTTTCTGCGCTGAAGGACCTGCTGCAGGGTGCCTCGCTGCGCCCTGAAGACCTCACCAGCATTGGCATTGGCGTGCCCGGCACAGCGGATGCGGCCACCGGTACTGTCGTCTACGCGCCCAACATTTTCTGGCGGGATGTGCCGATCGTCTCAATCATGCAGACGACCTTTCCTGCGCCCATCTACATCGCGCAGGATACCAGGGCCGCCGCCTGGGCGGAGTTCCTCGTCGGCACCGCACGCGGTCTGCGCGGCATCGCTGCCGTCACCCTCGGCACCGGCATCGGCTGCGGCATGGTCCTCGAAGGCCGCATCTTTCACGGCGCGCTGAATACCGCCGGCGAGTTCGGCCACCAGATCGTGGCGATCGACGGCGAACCTTGTAACTGCGGCCGCCACGGTTGTCTGGAAGCCCACGCGGGCGGGCTCGCCATTGTGCGCGAGGCGAAGAAGCGCATTCCGAACGTCCAACAGCTTGTGGGAAAAGAAGACATCGGAGTGGGCGATGTTTACCGCCTGGCGCAACACGGTAATCCGCAGGCGCGACAGATTGCCGAGGAAGTCGTTCGCCATATCGGCGTGGGCCTTGTTAATTTGACCAACCTGAACAGTCTCGAGATGATCTGCCTCAGCGGCGGTATCAGCAATGCTCCGGCGGAGCTGCTGCTCGATCCGCTCGTCGCGTTTGTGCGCAACCGCGCTTACCAGGCGATCTCGGACAAGGTGCAGATTTGTCGCTCCGCTCTGGGTGAGGACGCTCCGCTGATTGGGGCATCGCTGCTTTATCATGCCTCTTCGCCCAGGAAAGACGAATCAGGGAGATGACGATGGGACACGAGCCAGAATCTGCATCCGGAGAGCTCAGCCGCCGAGAATTTGTTCGACTGGCTGTGATGAGCTCTGCGCTCATCGCCGGGCCGGGTTCGCTCCTCGGCGAAGCCACCGCGGAAACGAATGCCGTCCCGTACCACGGCGCGCTTCGCGCGTTACCGCTCGGTGCCGTGCGGCCGGAAGGCTGGCTGCGTGGCTGGCTGCAGAAGCAGGCAGCCCAGCTCGGCTCGCATCTGCCTGACGTCTCCTGGCCCTTCACGAAGGATTACTGGGGCACCCAACAGCAGGGCGATTATTGGACCCAGGAACAGGAGTACGAGCAGTGGTGGCCCTGGGAGCAGCGCGGCTACTGGATCGACGGGGCCACCCGCCTTGCTCTTCTGCTCGAGGATCAGCATCTGCTTGCCCGCGCCACCAAACCTATCGAATACACGCTCACCCATCCCGACAAAGAAGGCTATCTCGGCCCCGAGCTTTTCCAGGATCCCCTCGGCGACTATCACCGCTGGCCCCACGCGGTCTTCTTTCGCAGCGTGGCCGCGGTTGCCGATGCCGGCTCGCCGTTGTCCAGCATCAGCCACCGGCAGATTGCCGAGGTGATGCAGCGCCACTACCTCTCCGACAACGCTGACTACGGTAAGCCGAAACGCAACATCAATAATGTCGAAGACATCCTGTGGTGCTACGCGCAAACCCGCAATCCGCAACTCCTCGCCATGGCGGAGAAGGCCTGGCACGAGTACATGCAGTACTCTGACGATCCCGAGAACGCGGACCTCGGCTTCATGCGCGTCATGGGCGATACCCCCATCGATACCCACGGAGAAACCTATGCAGAGACCGCCAAGCAGCCCGCGCTGCTCTACCTCTACACCGGCAAAAAGGATTACCTGACCTTCGGGCTCGCCGCGCAGCGCCGCATCTTCGACCACCACATGCTCATCGATGGCATTCCCTCCACATCGGAGTGGTTTGCCACCCGCACAGCGCTCGACTCCCACGAAACCTGCGACATCACCGACCACACCTGGTCCTGGGGGTACTACCTCCAGGCCACCGGCGACAGCGCCTGGGGCGACCACATCGAGCGAGCCATTTTCAACGCCGCGCCCGGCGCCATTAAGAAGGACTGGAAGGCATTGCAGTATTTCTCCTGCCCTAACCAGTTCCTCGCCACGCTCGACTCCGACCATAACTGGCCGAAGTTCAAGGAGCATGGCGGCGGCATGATGGCCTTCCAGCCCAACCCCGGCCAGCGCACCGCCTGCTGCGGTGGCAACGTCCACCGCGCCTTCCCCAACTATGTCATCCGCATGTGGATGCAGAGCGACGACGGCCTCGCCGCGGTTCTCTACGGACCCTCCACGGTTCGGACTACCGTCGGTGCCGACCATCAGCCCGTCGAAATCGTGCAGTCCACCCACTACCCCTTCGACGAGCAAATTCAGTTCCGCATCAACACCAGCCGCGCCGTCGCCTTCCCGTTGTCGCTGCGCATCCCGGGCTGGTGTACTGCGCCGCGCCTTGCCGTCAACGGATCAGCGGTTGCCGCGACGCCGAACGACAAAGGCTTCGTTGTCCTCGGCCGCGTTTTTCAACCCGGCGACGTCATCACCCTTACCCTGCCTATGAAACTGGCGCTCTCACGCTGGCCGCAGCAGGGCGTCGGCATTGAGCGCGGCCCGCTCGTTTACTCACTGCCCATCGACGCGCACTGGACGTCCACCGTCGTCCCCCGATATTCCACAGAAGAATTCCCCGTCTGGGAAGCGACCCCGCAATCGCCCTGGAACTACGGCCTCGCCGTCGATGAAGCTAAGCTCGACACCACCGTCGAGGTGAAGAAGGCTTCCGTGCCAGCCGATGCGCTTTTTGATCCCTGGGAGAACCCGCCGATCAGCCTCACCGTGCCCGTCCGGAAGATCGCCGAATGGGACCTGCAGGCCACTCCGGACAAGCCCGCCCAGAAGTTCACGCCCACCCTGCCCGACCTGGCTACAGCCCAGATCAGCGAAACGGTGGAGCGCATCTCGCTGGCGCCCTACGGGTCCACGCACCTGCGGCTCACGATATTCCCGGAAGTGAAAAGCTAACGTGGGTTAGCTCCACGGTATTTCGCAGGCCGCGCCGTCCAATCCGCCATCAACGGGCGCAGTTCAAAATCGCTCCCGCAATCGACTCCAGCGGCATCACCTTGTCCACTCCGTGCAGCTTGATGGCTTCCTTCGGCATGCCGAAGACGACACATGTCGCCTCATCCTGCGCGATCGTGGTCGCTCCGGCCTGCTTCATCTCCAGCATCCCCCGCGCCCCGTCGTCACCCATGCCCGTCAGGATCACGCCCACCGCATTCTGCCCTGCGTAGCGCGCCGCGGAGCGGAACAGCACATCCACCGAAGGCCGGTGCCGGCACACCAGCGGCCCGTCCTTGACCTCAACGTAGTAGCGCGCTCCGCTGCGCTGCAGCAGCAGATGATGGTTCCCAGGCGCGATCAGCGCGCGGCCGCGCAGTACCGTGTCCCCGGTCTCCGCCTCTTTCACCGTAATGGCGCACAGCCCATCCAGCCGATTCGCAAAGGCCCGCGTGAACAGCTCCGGCATGTGCTGCACGATCACGATGCCCGGCGTGTCGGCAGGCATCGTTTCCAGCAGGGTCTTCAGCGCCTCCGTCCCACCTGTGGACGCGCCCACCACCACTACCTTCTCCGTAGTCCTGGCCATCGCGCAGGTGGCCGGGGCCAGCACCGCGTCCGCTGTCAGCTTCGGTTCCACACGATGCACCGCGCGCAGCGGACGCACGCGCGCGCCCGCCGCTGCTTTCACCGCCTCACAAATCGCCGTCCGGGACTCCTCCAGAAACTGCCGCAACCCCAGCCGCGGCTTGGTCACAATGTCCACGGCGCCGCACTCCAGCGCCTCGAGCGCGCTCGCCGTCCCCTCCTCGGCCAGGCTCGAGCAAATCACCACCGGGATCGGATGCTGCGCCATGATCCTGCGCAGAAACGTCAGCCCGTCCATGCGCGGCATCTCGATGTCCAGCGTGATCACATCCGGCAGCTGCTCGGCAATCTTCTCCGCCGCCGCGTACGGATCGCCCGCTGTCCCCATCACCTCGATCTCCGGGTCGGAGCCGAGCAGCGTCGCCAGCGTCTGCCGCACCACCGCCGAGTCGTCCACAATCAGCACGCGAATTCTTGAGTCCCGCATCATAACCGTCCCGTCGGCTACAGCTTTCGCAACCGCACCTCGCCGTTGGCAGTCAGGAAATCGATATGGATCCCCTGCCGTCCGCCCAGACGCTGCGCCATCACCGAATACCCTTCCTCCGCCAGAATCTGCAGCGCTCGATCGGCATTCATTCGCCCCACCGTGGGCCGCGCCTCGCTGTGCTCTACCTGCAGCACGTCTGCCCCGCCAAACAGCTTCACCTCAGTCTCGCGCCGGTGCGCGCCCCGCGCGTCCAGCTCTTTCGCCACTTCGCGAATTGCCGAGTCCACATAGCGGCGCAGCGCCGCCACACTCATCCGGCTTCCCTCCGCCGGACAATTGGGCAGCATGGGATGGCAGAGCGCGGCCAGACCCAGCCGCCGATTCCAGAACGTCACTCCCACGCACGAGCCCAGCACGGTCCGCAGGATCGTTGGTCTCTGGACGAGATGCAGTTCGCCCGGCTGTACGTAGATGTCCGCCATGCCTGTCGTCTCCTCATCCGTGTCCATCGTTCCTCCGATAGAGAGCCGGCCCGATTGCCGTCAGAGGAAGCTGCATGTCGTGGAGCGTCTCCGAATGCCCCACGAACAGATACCCACGCGGCACCAGCTGCCGGGCAAGCTTCCGCAGGATATTTTCCTGGGTGGCACGATCGAAGTAGATGATCACGTTCCGACAAAAAATCGCGTCTGCCTGTCCCGCCAGCTCGTAATCGGCGTCCATAAAATTCAGCCGCCGGAATTCGACCAGCCGCCGCAACTCCGGGACCACCCGCACCTGGCTTGATCCGCGCTCCCGCCCCCGCATCAGATACTTTCTGCGCAGCGCCGTCGGCACCGGCTCAACCCCCTCCGCCGTATAAATCCCCAGTTGCGCCTTTTCCAGAACACGCGTGGAGATATCTGTCGCCAGAATCCGAAAGCGGAACCCTGGATGGGTCTCCGCATACGCGCTCAGCACCATGGCCAGCGTGTACGGCTCCTCGCCCGACGAGCAGCCCGCACTCCATACCAGCAGCGGCCTCCCCTCCGCCCGCGCCGCCATCTCCGGCAGCGCCTGCCCTGCCAGAAACGTGAAGTGCCCCGGCTCGCGAAAAAAGTCAGTCTTGTTGGTGGTCACCACGTCGAGGAAGGGAATGATTTCGTCGCTTCGCCCCTCGGGTGTGAACAGGTACTCGCAATAGTGGCTGTAGGACTCGAGGTTCAGGCTGCGCAGCCGCCGCTTCAGCCGCGCCTCCAGCATCGTTCGCTTTTCCGGGCCCAGGCGGATGCCCGCCTCCTGATAAATAAAGGCGGACAGCCGGTTGAAGTCCCGCCCAGACAGCGTCTCATCGTGGATGCTCATTGTCCCTTTGTGCTCGTTTCTTATGCGGCCGATTCCACTAACTGCCCCGCCTGCTGCGCGCGCGCAACCGTCAGCTCGTCGGCCGAAAACACCCGATCGATATCGAGGATCATGATGAACTGCGTGTCCCGCTTGCCCATGCCTCGAATAAAGTCGGTGCGGATCTGCATGCCGATCCGGGGCGCGGGCTGAATCTGTTCCGGCTCCAGATCGATCACCTCTTCCACCGAATCGGCCAGTGCGCCGATGATCGTGGCCTCGCCCTCCAGCTGTACTTCCACCACCACAATGCAGGTGTTGCGCGTGGTCTCTGTCTTCGACATCTCGAAGCAGAGCCGCAGATCCACTACCGGCACCACGCTGCCCCGCAGATTGATCACCCCCGCCATAAAATCCGGCGTCCGCGGAATCGCCGTAATCGTGGTCAGATCCAGCACCTCGCGCACCTTGGCCACATCCGTCGCGAAGATTTCATTTCCCAGCCGGAAGGTCAGATACTGCCGTGTCTCCGTTATCTCGCCCGTGCTCATCTTCTTCCTCCTCTCTTGTCTGAAGACAGGACGCAGACGGCCAAACCTCGCGGCACGCCTGCGCCCATTCGGCCCGTCTTCCGGGTCAGTACCGTTCAAACTCGCTATCCAGCGAGTCGTGTTTGTCGCTGAGTTTCAGGCTGACGCCGCCTTTGCCGGCGGCCGTTTTCGCCGGCCGTGCTCCGGCTGCGGCCACTTTGGGTGTGCGCGCGGCCGGTACCGAAGCCACCGGCTTGCCCCGCCGCACGGCTGCCTCTTCGTCGCCCGTGCGGAAGAACGACAGCGCGCTCACCAGCTGTTCGGACTGCCCGGTCAGCTCCTCGGTAGTCGAGGCCATCTCCTCGGCTGCCGACGCGTTCTGCTGGATCACCTGCTCCAGCTGCTGCAGCGCCTTGTTGATCTGCTCCGCCCCTGTGTCCTGCTCCTTGCTGGCCGCGGTGATCTCCTGCACCAGCTCCGCGGTCCGCTGGATATCCGGTACCAGCTTCTCCAGCATCTCGCCCGATTTCTCCGAGACGCGAAGCGTCGCGCCGGAGAGCTGATTGATCTCGCCCGCCGCCTTCTGGCTGCGCTCGGCCAGCTTGCGCACTTCGGCCGCCACCACCGCGAAGCCCTTGCCGTGCTCGCCGGCGCGGGCCGCTTCGATGGCCGCGTTTAGCGCCAGCAGGTTCGTTTGCCGGGCGATTTCCTCGATGATCGAGATCTTGTTGGCAATCTCTTTCATCGCCGCGACCGCTTCGAGAACCGATTTGCCGCTCTCCTGCGCGTCGCGCGCGCTCTTGTTGGCGATCTTGTCCGTTTGTTGGGCGTTATCGGCGTTTTGCCGGATGTTGGACACCATCTCTTCCATCGATGAAGAGGCCTCTTCGGCTGCGGCTGCCTGAGAGCTGGCGCCCTTCGACACCTGAATGGAGGCGGTCGAAATGGACTGGCTGGCCGCTGCCACCTCACTGGCGATGGAGCGGATCTCCGACACTGTCTGGGTCAGACCCGACACCATCGAAGTCAGCGCCTGCATCAGCTTGTCTTCCGGCGAACGCTCCTTCAGCGTCACCGTCATGTTGCCGTTGGCAATCTGCTCGGCTGCTGCCGTGATCTCGTGCATCGCGCCGATCAGCATGTTCAGGTTGTTCTTGATCGTGTTGAAGTCGCCGTTGTAGACGTCGGTGATCGCCGGCGGAATGTCTCCCTTGGCGATGCGGTCGACGTAGCGCGCCGAGACGTTCAGCGGCCCGATCACCGCGTCCAGCATAGCGTTGACGCCGCGAACGATCTCCGCATACGCGCCCTGGAACTGCTCTGCTTTTCCGCGCTCTGCCAGCTCGCCCCGGCGGGAAGCATCGATGAGCCGATCCAGTTCCCTGTGCAGGCTCTGCAGCATGAGGCCAACATTATTGACAGCGACTTTCATCTTCTCGTGGTCGCCCTTGTACGTCTGCGCGATCAGCTCATCGATTTTGCCGTCGGAAATCTGCGCCAGAATCCGATTGCCTTCGCCGATGGGCAACAGAATGGCGTCCAGCATGGCGTTGACGCCGCGAACAATCTCCGCGTACGCGCCCTGGAACTGCTCCGGCTTACCACGCTCCGACAGCTGCCCTTCCTTCGACGCATCGGTGAGCCGCACGAGCTCCTTCTGCAGGCCCTGCAGCACCGAGCCAACCTCATTCACGGCGATCTTCATCTTCTCGTGATCGCCCTTGTACGTCTGCGCGATCAACTCATCGATTTTGCCGCCGGAAATCTGCGCCAGAATCCGGTTGCCTTCGCCGATGGGCAACAAAATGGCGTCCAGCATGGCGTTGACGCCGCGAACAATCTCCGCGTACGCGCCCTGGAATTGTTCCGGCTTGCCGCGCTCTGACAATTGCCCGTCCTTTGACGCATCGGTGAGGCGCACGAGCTCCTTCTGCAGACCCTGCAGCACAGAGCCGACGTTGTTGATGGCAATCTTCATCTTTTCGTGGTCGCCCTTATAGGTCTGCGCGATCAGCTCGTCGATTCTGCCCCCGGAAATCTGCGCCAGAATCCGGTTGCCTTCGCCGATGGGCAACAGAATGGCGTCCAGCATCTCGTTGATGCCTTCCACCATCTCGCGATAGATGCCGGTGAATTCGCTCGCCCGTCCGCGTTCCGTCAGCCGACCCTCTTTCGAAGCGTCGACGAGCCGCAGGATCTCCTGGGAGACCAGCAGCGCATCGTCCTTTCCGCGGCTGGCTTCCTTCCTGTTCACCGGAACTGCATGGCCATTGCCGGCAAACCCACCCGCCTTCCGGTTCTCACTGCTTCCTGTTCCTGCCATTGCGTTTCCCTTTCTCTGCCTCGATCTCTGCGATCAGGCTGTTTATGATGTTGCTGGTCACCTGGAGCTGGCTTCTGCCCCGGGGCTGACTATTTCCGTTGTCTTCGCCTGGGGAGGACTGCTCCCGGAACCGGAAGGACAGGGCCGCGGACGTCCGGCGGCGGCCTTCGCCCGCGCTGCCTCCTGCACCAGCCGCTGCGGGTCCAGAATCAACGCCACCGCGCCGTTGCCCAGAATCGTCGCGCCCGAGACCACCTGCACGTGCCGGTACAGCCTTCCCAGGTTGCGAATCACCGTCTGGCAATCCCCCAGCACCCGGTCCACAACCAGGCCGCAGCGCCCCTCGTCGCTTTCCACCACCATGATCTGTTCGCGCTCCGGCGCCGGCGTTCCCATCGCGAAATACTGCCGCAGCCGGATATACGGCACGATCTCCCCGCGCACGTTCGCCACCTGCCTGCCGTTAGCTCGCTGCACCTCTTCGCGCGTCAACTCGATGCATTCCAGCGTCGATGCCAGCGGCAGAACGAACAGCGCATCGCCGACGGCCACCAGCAGTCCGTCGATAATCGCCAGCGTCAGCGGCAGCCGCAGGGTCACCGTGGTGCCCTCGCCTCTGCGGCTCGCCACGTCGATTGTGCCGCGCAGGCTCTCCACCCGCTGCCGCACCACATCCATGCCCACGCCGCGTCCGGAGAGATCCGTCACCTCGCGGGCGGTCGAGAATCCCGGCTGGAGAAGAAATGAGTAAATCTGCTGCTCGGTCAGCACCGCCTCGGGGGTCACCAGCCCGCGCTCCACCGCGCGACAGCGCACCGCGTCGGTGTCGATCCCGCCGCCGTCATCCGACACCCCGATCAGCACACTGGCCCCGGAGTGCCGCGCCGACAGATGGATGCGCGCCGTTCTCGGCTTGCCTGCCGCGGCCCGCGCCTCCGGCGATTCAATCCCGTGATCCATACTGTTGCGGATCAAATGCATCAGCGGATCACCCAGCGCATCGAGAACGGTCTTGTCCAGCTCGGTCTCCGCGCCCTCGACCGTCAGCTCCACATCCTTGCCCAGATCGCGCGCCAGATCGTGCACCAGCCGCCGAAACTTTTCGAAGGTCGGGCGGATCGGCAGCATGCGCAGAGTCATCGAGTTCTCGCGCAGCGCCGAGGTCAGCCGTTCGATCTCTTCCGACACGGCCGCCACATCGGCATCCGCGAGCCGCGCCGCTACCTCGCTCAGCCGCGCCTGCACCGTTACCAGCTCGCCCACCAGGTCCACCAGCGCATCCAGCCGCGCCGCCGGCACCCGCAGGCTCGCGGCTGTCTCCGGCTTGTCCGTCGCGCGCCGTCCCGCTCCGCTGCGCTTCTCCTGCGGAGCATTCGCGGACATCGCCGCTGGCGCCGCCGGGGAATCCAGCGCCGAAGCTCTTGCCGGCGCCGCCTCGGCGGCAGTATCCTCCGCTGGATCGATGGTCAGATCGCATGCGTCCTCGACGAAGATGAAGACATCCCGGATTGCGTCGGCGCTCTCCGCCGTCGTCAGCGTCATCTCCCAGCGCGCGTAACAGCGCACGGGATCCATCTCGTCCAGAGGGGGCAGGTCTTCGGTGTGCGCCCGCGCCTCCAGCCCGCCCATCTGCCGCAGTTCCCGCAGCAGCAGCAATGGATCTGCGCCATTGCGCATCAGCTCCGGTCCGGGTGCGAAGGCGATCCGCCAGAGCCGCTCCGGAGTCTCCAGCATGTTGTTCCCTCGCTCCGCCCTGTCTTCTGATTCCTGCGATGCGGGTGTCGCCGCTGTTGCGCGTTCATCCTGCGGCTCTTCTCCTCTCGTCACTCTGCGCACGCGCTCGAGAATCTTCGCGCACAGGTCAGGATCGACCGCAGCGTCGCCCGCCTGCGTTTCCACCATGGCGCGAATCTGGTCCAGCGCTGACAGTGCCAGGTCCACCAGCTCCACCGTTACCGCCAGCCGCCCCTTGCGCACTTCGTCAAAGGCGTTCTCGAGGTTGTGTGTGAAAGCAGCCAGATCGTCGAAGCCGAACATCGCTCCCGATCCCTTGATCGTGTGCAAAGCGCGAAACACGCGTCCCACCAGCTGCGCATCCTCGGGCCTCTCGTTCAGCTCCAGCAGGGACGCCTCCAGATCGACCAGGATCTCGCGTGCCTCCTCCCGGAACGCTGCCCGAAATGCTTCAGGATTGTTGCCCTTCCCCGTCACAATCTCCTTCACGCCGCATCCCCCGCGAATGGGACTCGTTCCCATCCGGCGTCTTCCGCCGCCCGCCGCAGGCAGTCCGGCAAAGCGCCGCTGCGCACCCACGCCGTGCCGCGTGCGTGAGCCGTCCCCTCCGCCGCCGTCAGCAGCTGCAATCCAGTCACATCCACCCTCGTGATCGACTCCAGCGCCACCTGGATGGGCTGACCCGACGTCAGCACTTCCAGCAGCTGCGCATGCAACTCCCCGGCGTCGCCGATCTCAAGGTCGCCACTGAGGCGCAGTGTCGCCGGCGTTGTGCTGCGATCCAATATCCCTTCCACCCTGGCTCCTCCCCTGCTCCCTTACCGCAGCAGCTTCTGCATCACCGCTGTCAGCTGCTCCGCCTGAAATGGCTTCACGATCCATCCCGTCGCCCCCGCCTTCCGCCCGGCCTCTTTCTTCTCCGGCTGCGACTCGGTCGTCAGCATCAGAATCGGCGTGAAACCATACCCCGGCAGCTTGCGGATGGCCGCGATCATTTCGATCCCATCCATGTTCGGCATGTTCAGATCCGTAATGATCAGATCGAACTTTTGCCCCTGAGCCTTCGCGGCTCCGTCGCGCCCGTCCACGGCCTCCACCACCCCATAGCCGGCGTTGCGCAGAGTGAAGCTCACCATCTGCCGCACGCTCGCCGAGTCATCCACTGTCAGCACCTGCTTCATGGGCTCTATATCCCTTTCATCGGAGCGATCCCTGATTTTCTGCAGCTTTTAAGAGTCACAACCGGGAACGGCCTTCCCGATTCCGGCCATGGCTCCCCGCCCTCGTCCTCAAAACAGTTCCACACTGTTGCCCGCAAGATCCGCCTGCGCCGTCGGCAACGGGTCGCCTTTGAGTGCCGCCCGCAACACCGCGCGCTCCATTTCCGTCGTATAGGCCGATCCGAACCGCCGTTCCATGGCAGCAGGATCCCATCCGGCAACCACGTCTGGCCCCGCTTCTCCCGCTGCGCCGCGCGCTGCGTCAATGTCGGTGAGAACGCCCGCCAGCCGGGCCAGACAGCGCTCCAGCCGTTCGCCCGCCGCCCGCACCTCGGAGACGCGTCCCTGCAGCGCTCCGGCTTCCTCCTGAATTCGCTGACCGCGGCTCTCCGCGCAGCGCGCCGCATCCCGCAGAATCGCGAGCCCGGCACCCGTTTGTTCCCGCGCCCCCCGCAGTTGCTCCTGCGCCCCTCCGGAAAAGGCCTCCATGGTCGCCTGGCTCTGCTCTACCAGCATCCGAATCTCCTGCATCGCCTCCTCCGACTGCTGCGTGAGGGCGCTCCACTCCCCCGAAAGCCGCTTGATGGTATTGGAAATCTCGAGGATCCCGTCCGCCTGGGCACCCAGATGGCTCGCTTCCACGATGGAGTTGAACATCAGCAGCTGCAGCCGCTCCCGCACTGCCCGCGAGCGCTCCAGATGCTCGCTCACCAGCTGCATCAGGCCCGCGATGCCGGCAAGAGAGGCCTGCACCTTGGCGTTGTCCGCCGCGCACTGCTCCTCCAGCTGCTCGATACGCGCCAGCTCCCTCGTCAGCTCTCGCTCCCGCCCCGCCACACCGCGCCCCAGCTCCAGCATCTCGGCTGCGGCCAGCTGCGCGATGCCTTCCAGACACATGCGGATCTGTCCCGTCCATCCCTCCACCGTGGCCCGGATACTGCGCACCTGATAGCTCTGGATTGCCAGTCCCGCCGACACATCCGCCGCGCTTCCTCCGGCCTCCATCGCTCCCGCGATTAGGTTCAGCGCCGCCCGCACATGCTCCATCTGCTGGCGCGTGATGTCGTTTGCCTGAATGGCAGCCACCACTCCGGCAATCTGCTGCGCGATCTCTCTCACGCACCCCTGGAAGCGCGCCGGTGTCTCCTTCAGCTTCGCCAGCGTCTTGTCCACATCCGTCTGCGCCCGGCCCAGGGCCGTCTCCAGCCCGGCGTATTCCTCCCGCATGTGCGGCAGCTCCGCCGTCAGGGTGCGCCGTGTCGCGTCGATCTCCGTCCGCCGCTCAGCGGTGTGTGCGGTCAGTGCGCCAATGCTCTCGGCCACCGCCGTCGCAAAATCGTCCAGTTCCCGAGCCAGGTACTCGAATCCCGCTCCCACCTCGCCCAGACGCGCTACTTCGATGTTGGTCAGGACCCGCAGCATCGCGGTCTCGCGCACAATCGCCTTCTGCGCCTGCGTTTGCTGCGCCAGACGCGCCAGCAGCGCCGCCTCCGCCGTCACCGTCTCCACGATGCCCGCTGTGGATTCGAGGCGCCGGTGCAGGAAGCTCCGTGTCGTCTCTCCCAGGCGGTGCACGTCGGTCAGCACCATCTGCACCCGCTCGCCTTCGCTGCACCCGACAATCGCCGCAGCGCTCTCCACCATAGCGTGCGTGGCCTGCGCCATTGCCTCGAACTCGCCCGCCAGCCTCCCGATCTCGCACTCCGACTCCTCGAGCACCTTCCCCAGCGCGTCGGTGGTAGCCCGTAAGGCAGACGTTGCCGCGAAGTCCGACGCGACCGACTTCTCGGCGCGTGCAGCCTTCCCATCGTCCGTGGGCCCGGCCGCTTCCGGCTCCTTTTGTTCGCGGCCCGCGAATCGACCGATCCTCCAGCCTCTTCCCATCCGGCAAACCTCGCTTCGACAAACGAACTTCGCCCGCCCGCGCCCTCGGCGCGCACCCAGGGGTCGCCGGGGGCAGGAATGGACGCTGATCTCATCGGCAGAAGCGGCGCCACAACGAGCCACAGCCGTCACCCTTCGGCGCAGCGGACACCGATTTTGGGAATCGCCTGCTCGCAACGGCGTCCAGCCCTGCCTGCATCCATCCTTGCGTGGGACTGCCCACGTTCCCAGGAGGAACATGCCCGTCGACACCAAGCCCGAAGACAAGCCCGCCGCCGTCTGCTTCCACCTCGACTTTCAGGACAACGGCCTCGCCATCACCTGCAGCCCCGTCACCGCCGCCGGACAGCGCCCCTTCACTATCCAGGGCGGCACGCCGCGCTTTGTGGACCGTGACGATTTCAAGAAAAGGGTCGTCTCCATCGGCATGAGCCCCGCGGTCGCTGAAGACGAACGCCGATCCTTTAACGCCACCGCTCGCCAGCTCCGCGAACTCGGCTTCTCCGTTCGCGTGAAGAAGAAGGCCGCCTGATCCCGGCGCCGGCCCCGTGGCAGGATCCCGGGGGCCCCTCGCTATTCGCATTTCTTCATTTGGCGCATGTACGATACTGCGAGACTTCGCTCCGCCCACTCCCCCGCATCCAAACTCGATATGAGCCTGGAGAATCCTGTGCGCCCCCACTTCCTGAACGCTGAAGAAGGTGTCGAACACCCAGTGCCCGCCACCACGGATGTCACGATTGACGGCCGCACCGTCCAGGGCCTCATCGGCGAGCCGCTCATCGATACCATTAATCGCGAAACCGGCAAAGAACTCGCCCAGGTCTGCTATCTCCAACAGCTCGGACCCATTGAAACCTGTGATACCTGCATGGTCGAGGTCAACGGCAAGCTGGTCCGCGCCTGCGGTACGCGCGTCGAATCGCACATGAAAGTGCTCACCGAGAGCTATCGCGCTCAGGCCGCGCAGCGCGAAGCCTTCGACCGTATCCTCGGCAACCATCTTCTCTATTGCACCGTCTGCGACAACAACAACGAGAACTGCACCGTCCACAACACTACGGCGCTGCTCAAGGTCGAGCACCAGTCCATCCCCTACCGCCAAAAACCGTACGCAAAGGACGAAACCAACCCCTTCTATCGATACGACCCCGACCAGTGCATCCTCTGCGGACGCTGTGTCGAAGCCTGCCAGAACGTTCAGGTCAACGAAACCCTCACCATCCGCTGGGAAGATGAGCACCCGCGCGTCCTCTGGGACGGCGGCTCCAGTATCGGCGAATCGTCGTGCGTCTCCTGCGGACACTGCGTCACCGTCTGCCCCTGCAACGCGCTAATGGAAAAATCCATGCTCGGCAACGCCGGATACTTCACCAGCCTCCCGCGCCAGGCCCTCGAGCACATGATCGACACGGTCAAGGGCGTCGAGCCCGAACTCGGCTACGGCCCCATCCTCGCCGTCTCCCAGGCGGAAGCCGCTATGCGTGCCGCCCGCATGGAGAAAGCCAAGACCGTCTGCACCTATTGTGGGGTCGGCTGCACCTTCGACGTCTGGCACTACGAGCGCGAGGTCCTCAAGATTGAGCCCGCCGATGGACCCGCTAATGGCATCTCCACCTGCATCAAAGGAAAATTCGGCTTCAACTTCGTCAACAGCGGCGACCGCATCACCACACCCCTCATCCGCGATGGCGACAAATTCCGCCAGGCCACCTGGGACGAGGCCCTCGACTTCATCGCCGCCAAAATGCAGGCCATTAAGGCCCACCATGGTCCCGACGCCCTCGAATTCATCGCCTCCTCAAAATGCACCAACGAGGAGAGCTACCTGATGCAGAAGCTAGCCCGAGCGGTGATCGGCACCAACAACGTCGACAACTGCTCTCGCTACTGCCAGTCACCTGCCACCAAAGGACTCAACCGCACCGTTGGTTATGGCGGCGATTCCGGCTCCATCTCCGACATCGAGCGGGCCGACGTGGTGGTCATCGTCGGCGCCAATCCTGCCGAAAACCATCCCGTCCTCGCCACCCGCGTCAAGCGTGCCCATAAGCTGCGAGGCCAGCGCCTCATCGTCTCCGACCTGCGCAAAAATGAGATGGCCGCCCGCGCCGACATCTGGATTCGCCCCCATCCCTCCACCGACCTCATCTGGCTCAACACCGTCGCCAAGTACATCCTCGACAACGGCTGGCACGCGCAGGACTTCATCGATCGACGCGTCAACAATTTCGATCAATACGCGGAAAGTCTCCAGCCCTTCACCCTGGAGTTTGCCGAGCAGCGCGCCGGCATTCCCGCCGCGACCATCAAAACGGTCGCTGAAGAAATCGCCCACGCCGACAAGGTCTGCATCCTCTGGGCCATGGGTGTCACTCAGCACAAACACGGCTCCGACACCTCCACCGCCATCTCCAACCTGCTGTTGCTCACCGGCAACTACGGCCGGCCCGGCACCGGCGGTTATCCTCTCCGCGGACACAACAACGTCCAGGGTTGCAGCGACTTCGGCTCCATGCCCGACAAGTTCCCCGGCTACATGGACGTCTCCGATCCCGAGATCCGCAAAAAATGGGAGCTTGCGTGGGGAGTGCCCCTGTCTGACCGCGACGGCATGGACAACCACGTCATGGTCGACGGCATGCACGAGGGCAAAATCAAGTCCCTCTACCTCATCGGCGAAGACATGATCAGTTCCGAGTCCAATAAGCACTATCTCGCCGCAGGCCTCGAGAAGCTCGAACTCTTCGTCCTCCAGGAAATCTTCTTCACCCTCACTGCGCAATACGCCGACGTCATTCTTCCCGGCACGCCGAGCTTTGAAAAGGAAGGCACCTACGTCAGCACCGAGCGCCGCATCCAGCGCCTCTACGAAGTCATGAAGCCGCTCCCCGGCACTCGCCCTGACTGGCAGATCATCCAGGATGTCGCCAACCGATTAGGTGCTGGTTGGAGTTACAAATCACCTTCGGATGTTATGGACGAGTGCGCCGGCATCGCCCCGCTCTTCGCCGGCGTCACCTACGCGCGCCTCGCCGGCTACAAGAGCCTGCAGTGGCCGGTACAGGCTGACGGCACCGACACGCCCCTGCTTTATATCGATAAATTCCATTTCCCCGACGGCAAAGCCAGGTTCCATCCCGTCGCGTGGGCAGAACCCAGCCAGAAGGAAGACGCCGAATACGACCTGCACCTGAACAACGGCCGCATGCTCGAACACTTCGAGGCCGGCAACATGACCTATCGTGTCCCCGGTATCGTCATGAAAGCCCCCGACACGTTTCTGGAAGTTTCTCCTGAACTGGCCAGGGAGCGCGGTCTTGAAAGCGGCCGCTGGGTCAAGGTCAAATCCCGTGACGGCGAAATTCAGCTCCGCGTCCTCGTTACCGATCGCGTGAGCGGCAATCAGCTTTACGCTCCGTTGAATTCCCGGCTCGAGCCCATCAACACTCTCACCAGCAACAACGTGGATGTCGCGGTCCACACTCCGGCCTACAAAGAAACCCCGGTGCAGATCGAGCCCCTGCCGCTGAAGGGCCGCCCGCCGTTGCCCCATACCAATCACCGCTTCCACACGGCCACCCCGCAGAACGGCGTTGAAGTCGAGCGCAAGTGGGCTCGGCCGGATTACCGTCTTCCCGGCTCCAACCTCGTCCAGATCCAGCCCGCCGCCCGGCCGGAGCAGGTGGCGAACAGAAAGGCCTGACCTTCATGGCGAAACCCATCCAGATCGACTTCCCCCCGCGCAACCACCAGGCGGAGCTTGAGCAGCGCCTCGCCAACGCTCCCACCGAGCACGCGGCAGCGATTCTGGAGTTCTACGAGCTCCTCGATGTCCTGCACGAACAAAAGATCCTTAGCACGCTCCGCGGCGCCGTTGCCGCCGGGGATGATCTGGTCGGCCACCTCGCCAAAGCCGCGGCTCAGCCGGAAACGATCCGAGCCCTGCGCAACTTCATCGCTCTTACAAAACTCTTCGGCCAGATCGATCCCGAGCTCATCGAAGCCATCCAGCGCTCCATTCCACCGCAGCTCACGGATCGCGACCTCCGCCGCCAGACCCCGGCTCCCAGTCTGTGGAAGCTGGCCCGCACGTTTTGGTCGCCGCCCGTCCGTCGCGCCCTGCTGGCCACGGGCTTCATGCTCGCCGGCATCGGCTACTACATGAATAAGGATCGCCCCAGCACCGCCGATCAGGCCTGAATCGCCAAACGTTCCAAGCCGCAACGAAAAGGGCGCAGACGTATGGGCATGTCGCTTACGGCTGTGCCGCGTGCTGCGGCTATGGCCTAACTGCCAGCCTCTGGTACGACCCTTTGGGAATTCTCGACGGTAGCTGGTCATATCAGGGAGTTCAGGCTCCGGATGAATGCGAGGGCGGAACGCTCGGCGATGTAAGCGATTCCTTCTATGGGAATTGGTCCGTTCAAAATACCGGCATTGCAACGGCAGATTATTACGGTACCCACACCGCCGTCTCGGTCGGCTCTACTCGGTCAAATACTTCCGGCTACTACAACAGTAACGATCCGCGCCTTGGCTGCCCACTTTCCCGCAAGACACCCAGCGGGAATGACAATGTCGCACCGACTCTATCACTCGGTAATGCTCTGTTCTACAATGGTGGCCTTGCTCTTCCTTCGACTTTCACGGAGGCCGCGACCAGCGCCGTGGTTACGGCTAACGGTGGGGGCAGCGGGTCATATTCGTGGTCTTTATCCAGTTCGAGTGGTTCAATCGCCAGCTTCAGCAGCAGCACAATCGTCACTACCACAACCACTAGTGGCAACACCGTTACGGTCTACGCGGCAGGGGCCAGTCGTAGCCACAACGATCTCACTATAAGCTTAGCCTACACTCCGTCCGGAGGATCTCCTCTCACCTCAACGACGACTACCGCGATTGATTCTCCTTACCAGCTTTCGTTTGTATCGCAGAGTCCCCTGGCGGGAGCCCAAACCTGTGGTCCATTTGTAGCTGGTAATAAGGGATGGGAGACCCAATTCACATGGGAAATGCTAAGCTATTTCGGAAGCCCGTTATTTGGTATGGACCTAAACGAGCAGTTTACGGGCATAACTATCTATCAGTCTCCTGGCTATGGATACAAAGCCAATGGCACACCAGGCGCCAGCGGTGTGGCCAATTTTACCGATACATATTGTGCCGCCCTTAACCCAGACGGTTCGATCACTACAATGCCACCACAGAACCCTCTCCTGACAGACGCCGTAGATTCCGCGACACAAACATACCGTCTCGGTTCCACTTCCATTGGCAGCGGCACGTCAGTGCAGACACAAACACTCACGCGATTTCGTGACCATATCACTGTAACCAACATCGCTAGATAGTTTTGCAAGGGCGGACACTCATGAAAGTGCTTTTGTCACTTACCCCAATTCTCGTCGTATCTGTAAGTGTTGCTCAGATTGCTGTGGCGCCGCCTCCGCTTGAATCGCGAATCGCTCAGGCGAGCAAAGTGTGCATCTGCGAATTGGCCGGTTCCTTGGGAAGCGCGAACGATTACAATCTCACCGTGATTCAGGGATATAAAGATGTAGCGAAAGGAAATGTGATTCGGGCTAGTTCACCGGAAAGTTTTGATCGACTGGCGCCGATGATTCACTATCTGCTTTTTCTGGGCTCCCGGGGAGGTTCAGCCTATTGGCCGATCTCCGGTGCAGTACCCGTCCCTCGGGATTTCCCTCTCACGTCGTCCGCATCGGAGGCAACCTCCCTCGAGTCTGATATTGATGACTATTTGCGAGAAAAGTATAGAAGTGGTGCCAATACCGATGCCCAGTCGATAATTGAGTTACTAGATCAATTTCAAGTGCTCTCGCCGGCAAGCCTGTCACTTCTCGGCGACGTGGCTGCCGGGAAAGAGAATACCGTTGCGTTATGGGCGGCAACAATCCTGCTTAAGCGCGGACGTGGCGCGTCGACACTTTTTAGGGCGTATCTGGAGAGGCTAGAGACAGCACCCAGCCGTGAAATTCCATTGACGGGGAGTGCAGAATTCGTTTTTCTTCGTTTTGCCACGCATTCCGAGATCGGCGATTTCGAAAAGCTGTCTCATTCCGACAGTACCGAGGTGCGACACGCCGCATTATTGGCCATAAAGAAAGTAGCGGACAGGAGTTCTACTGCTTTCTTAATCAAAGAGTTAGATTCATCTGATATATACGACGAGTACATTGCTGTTAGTGCGTTGGCTGACATCTATGGCAAGACAGGGGAATTTGGTCCGGGTATGGGCGAATTCGAAAGGGATCGGGGGCGATACATTCATCTATGGAAGACGTGGTTCAAACACGGTGACGGCTCGTAAGTATCACTTGCGAATGGCTTCCTCGATGATTCCGATCTCGTGTTTTCAGCTCATTCCGAAGCCCGGAGAATTCGCTGAGCGTCGGTCAGCGCCCATTCCGCCAACCCAAGTCCATAGACTCCACGCGGGCAGCCATTGCGGGTCGCCGGTACACCCCCTTGAAACCCCTGGTCCGTAACACGACGGCCAAAGCGATCAGTGCTGCACTCCGGTTCACCTACTCGTCCTGGCTTTTGGGCTCGCGTCCTGGCATTGCGGCACCTGCCAGGAGAAGGCAGTCCTCGACGCGTCCGCGACCCAGGCGAAGACGGCAAAGCCCGTCGTCGTTGCCAGCGGCAGGGCGGGGTTTGGCGGGGTTATCGACGGACCTCAGCCCGCTCCTCAGGTCATGCTTACCATCGAGCAAATTCAAAGCATCGAGTCTCCGGATTCCAGCTCTCCCGCCAACGGCCAAATTTTCTACGAGATGCGACTCCGAAACACCGGTGCCAAGCCGATCAGCTTGCCAACGAATCCGGATCGCGACCAGGTCATCGCACAATGTGGAACCTCGCCCATGGTCGAATCCGGAATCGCGATCGAGGCCAAAGAGTCGACCTCGGCCAAATCGCCCACACCGGGCCAATGGCAGGATTATTATGGGTGCGCTCAGATCGGCTCGACAATGATTTTGGTCGTACCCGGCGAATGGATTACCTACCGGGGAACCACAACAATTCCGACTAAAGTCGCGCAGACTGCTCCGCTCGAAGGATCTTGGGTTCTCTCGAAGGTCCGCTACATCTCCGTTGCAAATGGCCTCCGCGAGGATTCCGACCTCGTGCTTTCAGTTCACTCCGAGGCCCAGAGAATCCGCTGAAACTCACGCCGCGCCCGCGATCCCTGGTTCTCCTGAGCCTTATACTCCCGGCGCGCTTTTCACCAGAAACGATCCCCCGTACAGCGCAATGCCAATCAACAGGGGAATCAGTCCGCACAGAAAGACGCCGTTGGGTCCGATCAGCGCTCGCAGAAAGATCATCAGCCCCAGTCCCACTGCTGCCGTGACCAAACCGCCGATCTGCAGCCCTTGCTGCATCCTGACCGTCGAGATGCGCGCCTCCTCCCGCATGATTTCCAGCGCGGAAGCTGCTCCCGGGCCCTGTGAATCTGCCAGCTTCTTCAGCATGTCGTTCTTGTAGTAGCTCTCCCGCTCCCGCTGCCGCGCCTGCGACCACGAGTTCACCGTCAGAAACGAGAACAGCGCTACCGCGCCCACCGCCAGAAAGACAAACACCATTACATCCGGACTCCACATCATGCGACCTCCTTGCGGCGTGCCTTCTCCGCTTTCAC
>DASRRO010000018.1:0-19450 GCA_035656855.1 Acidobacteriaceae bacterium
ATTCACAATGATGCCACAACGCGCGTAAGTTGACTTCCCCACGCAGATGGTTAGAACGTCCCTGGGTATCCGGAAATACTCTACCGAGCGCGCCAAAGCAAAGCTGTTCGGCGGCACCAGCATCGATTCCGCCTGCACCGAGACAAAAGAGCGTTCGTCAAACTTTTTCGGATCGACAACCGCGCTGTTGACATTCGTAAAAATCCGAAACTCATCGGAAACGCGCAGGTCATAGCCGTACGAAGAAAGGCCGTAGGAAACCACGCCTTCCCGCACCTGCTTTTCGCTGAACGGTTCGATCATGCCCTTCAGGGCCTGCTCCCGTATCCAGCGATCGCTCTTGATCGACATGTTGCTCCTTGCCGTCTTCGCCCCGGAGGGCGGGACGGGGGTGATAGGCGCCTGGCTGCGGCACAGGACGAAAATACGCCCGTTTTGCCGGCCTGTTTCGCCGCAAATGGTGCTGAAATTGCATCTTACGGGAGCAAGGCTGCATTGACAATGGAGGAAAACGTTTCTAGGATCAGCCTTGGGTCAGACCATTCCCCAGACGGGAGAACACCTTGATAAAACAGGACATTATTCACCAGGTGATTGAGCGTACCGGCCTCCAGCGCAATAAGGCCGAGGCTGCCGTCGATACCGTCTTCGAAACCCTGAAGCACGCCCTGGCCGAAGGCCAGCGCATCGAGCTTCGCGGCTTCGGCGTCTTCAACGTCCGGCCCCGGAAAACCGGCATTGGCCGCAATCCACGCACCGGCGCTGAAGTCAGCATCGCTCCCGGCAAGGCCGTTCGCTTCAAGCCCGGCAAAGAGCTCCACCTCCTCGACCAATAAAGTTCCCGCCCTTTCACCCCCTTCGCCGGTACACTGGAGCGGTCCCGAAGATTCTTGTCCGCAGGACCGCTGAGCATGGGTCATCCCGCGATTCAAATGCCCGGTCCGCTCGGTGAAGCCTCGCCGCGCGAGGCCACTGCGCGTCCCGCCTCGCAGCTGGAACAGGCCGGCATCGCCATTTCCCTGCTGGTCGTCGGCCTGTTCACTACCCTCAGTGCCGGCGCCGTTCTCATGTTCAACTTTCGCAACGGCGATCCGCCCTTCGCCGCCAACGCCGGCTTCTTCCCTCTTGCCTGGGTGGTGCGCCATCCTGATCAACTTGCCGGCGGCTGGTCCTTTGCGCTCACGCTGCTCGGCATCCTCGGCGCCCATGAGGCCGCTCACTTCATGGCCTGCCGCTTCCACGGCGTGCGTTCGTCCTTGCCGTGGATTCTGCCTGCCCCCACCCTCATCGGAACCTTTGGCGCGTTCATCCGCCTGCGCTCGCGAGTTCCATCGCGCACTGCCCTGCTGGATATCGGCATCTCCGGACCGCTGGCCGGCATGGTCGTCACCCTCCCGGTTCTTGTCATCGGGCTGCTGCTCTCCAGCCCCGTCGCTGCTGGTTTTCACTCCGCTCCCAGCATCAGCGTGAGCGTACCCCTGGGACTTTCAATCCTGCACGCAATCCTGCGGCTCTTTGATCCCTCTCTGCCGCCGCTCGATGGCGCCTTCAATCCGCATCCCGTCCTGGTCGCGGCCTGGATCGGCCTCTTCATCACCTCGGTCAATCTCATCCCCGCCGGCCAGCTTGACGGCGGACACATCCTCTATGCGCTCTCGCCCCGAGCGCACCGCTGGATCACCAGCGCCGTCATCTTTCTTCTCTTCTTTGCCGGAACCATGCTGTGGGTGGGATGGCTGGTCTGGGGCTGCTTTCTGCTGCCCAGCCTTCGTCATCCCAGTGTGCCGCACGTGCCTGCGCAACTGGGTCGCCGTGCCTGGCTGGCGCTGGTGGCCCTCGTGCTGCTGGCGCTCACCCTCACGCCGGAGCCCTTCGCCGGCGGCAGCCTGATGAACCTGCTTCACTGAGCCGAATCGCGCGCTCCGGGTTTCCGCCTGTGGCCAGTTCCCTGTCCGCCGTTACTCCTTCACGTGCACCACGTCGCAGTTCACCTTGCTCATTCCGGTGGCCACCGCGCCCATCTGAACGTTGCTGTACGTGCTGGCAGCGTTGGGATCCGTCGGACCGTTCAGCGTCACGCGATATTGCGACAGATCCGTGCCGTCGGCGTTGTACTGCTCGCACTGCACCGTTGCCGTGGACAGCGTGACGTTGGCGCTGTTGGTCCACTTGGCCGACGTCAGGATCAGCATTCCGCTCTCGTCCTGCCACTGCGCATTGAACGACTGCTGCTGCACCAGCGCCTTATCGTTGCCCGAGGGGGTCGGGATCGGCGCCGGCGCAGGCGTCGGCGCAGACGTTTTGGGATGGTTGTAGTAGTAATAGCCGCCGGCTACGATCGCGGCCAGAACCACCAGCGTGCCCGTCATCCCTCCGCGCTTTTGCGCCGGCGCGGCTGGGGCTGCCGAGACCATCACAGGAATCGGTCCTGCCCCCGTTGACGCGTATTGCGCGGGCCCAGCGGCCATCGGCGGAGGCGGCGGCATGCTGGCGATCGGCCCCGGAAGGGGAGCCGCCGCGGTGCTCATCGCGGCTGCCGTGTCCGCTCCGCAGTTCACGCAAAAGCGTCCACTGCCTTCCAGTTCCTTGCCACAGTTGCTGCAGAATTTCATGGCAAACTCTCCTCGGACATCCTGCCGCTCCCCCGGAGCTGCAGGGCAAAAGTTGGATCAGACTGCGACCGTACCTGGAGGCTGTAACGACGCCTCCACCTTGTCCAGCGTCGTCTGCAGGTGCGCTCTCTGTTCTTCCTGTACCTGGCGCAATCCCTGCTGAACGAGGCCGAAGACCACATACCAGCTCACCAGAGCCGAGATGATGTAATTCCCGTCAAATGGCAACTGCCATGGAGCGTCCCAGAGCGTGTGCAGCACGACCGGAATCATGAAAGCCTTCAGGAACCGGCTGTCGAACAGCATCGACACCTGCACCGGCTGGCTGCCCTTCACGCGCCAGAAAGCGCCCGCCGCGATGGCCGTCCATGCCACGTGGCCCCAGGGCGTGAGAAACGCGCGGGTCCGCAGCACCTGGAGCATCAGCACCACTCCATTGTGGATCGAGGATCCCGCGAGCAATCCCTGGTTCAGCGCGTAGCCGGACGTTTCAAACGCGGCGAAGCCCGCGCCCACCGTCGCGCCGAACAGCAGCCCGTTCAGGATGTACTTGTAGCGCACGCCCCGCACCACAATCACCACAGTCAGCAGCTTGGCGACTTCCTCCACGATGCCCGCCGCCATCGTCCCCATCGAGCCCAGTACCGGCATCGTGTAACCGATCAGCGCGAAGATCAGTGAAACTACCGCGCCCAGCAGGAACAGCGTTGCAATCCTGTGGATCGAGACGTTGCGCGGCGTGTTCATCTCAAAGAAAAACGTGAGCGTCGTGAGCGGGACGGCGAACGCACCCAGGATCATCACCGCCGGAATCAGATTGCCGGCGTCCGAGAGATGCATCAGCGTGAAGGTGCACACAACGTAGGCGACCACCAGCGTCGCCAGAACGCGGAAGAACAGCCATGGCTTTGGCCAGCCCGTCTGCACTACATCGATTGGAGGCGTGGTCTTCGTGCTCCCCACGAGGATGTAGTCCTCAATATCGGCCACACTGCGTTTGCGGAAGACCTCCGAGAACATTGCCTTCAGGCTGAATCCCTCCAGCTCCTCGGTCGACGCCAGGCTCTGGATCCGCGTGCGCAGGCTGTGCAGCAGGTTGATCTGTTGCACGGTGTGCGGATGCACCGCCGCCTGCGGGCTTATGTAATACACCGGTTGTCCCGCTGCCGGAACCACCCCCGGCGGCATTCCCGGGTAGACCGCCGGCGGTATAGCCGGGGGCGCCGCTGCGTAGGGAGCCGGCGCAGGCACGGCAACGGCCAGGGCAGGGGCAGATGCCCCAGGCGCTGGACGCGCAAGTGCCGCGCCGCAGTGATTACAGAACTTGTATTCCGGGGGACACGCCGATCCACATTTGGTGCAGAACACGGGAAACGCTCCAGCACTGGGGTCGGGGGATGGACCAGAACCCTGGCATGGCCGCGTCCGCGAAGGAAAGGGTGTTTTCCCTTCCCCCACGGCTCGCCGGGCTGCACAACCCCCCGGACCCCGCCGCCTGCCGCTGCTGATTCTTCCCCTCTTGAATGCAGGTGTCAGCTGGAGCCGATTTGTTCCGTGAGCCTTCGCATTCTTTCAGGCATTTGGGCTCGCCCTTAGTCGGACCGATGTTTCTTCAGATGGTGGGCTATGTCCGGCCAGAACTCCCGGAAGACATTCGTCAGCGCATCGCGCCCCAAAGCGTAGGCATACTTATCGCTGAACCCACCCGCCGTCTGGTCCGACGAAGGGTAGTAGGTCAGCGAGATCGCCTGAGAGATGCCCCGGCCCAGGATCTCAGCGGTATTGAAGGTATTCTTGCCGTGGTAGTCCGGGGTGATCAGAATCCGTGTTGCGGCGTAGACAGCGCGGTTGAGGATCGGTCCTTCCCCCTTCGCGTAGTACCGCTCGTCCTCATGCACGATGGTCGGCATCACGAAATCGACCCAGTAATTGCCGTCGGTCTTGTCCACGAAGCCGCGCCAGCTATACCCCCAGAATCCGGGGATCCCCTTGCCCAGCTGCGGATGCGTATTGGTTCCCTCGGCCAGCAGCGAGGTGATCCCCACAAAGACGAATGCCGAATAATCGAAGCTGTTTTCCGTTGCGATTTTGAAGGCTTCTTTCGGCGTTGGCGGCGGTGGAATCGCCCCCGCGCTCACCGCCCGGTAATTCGGCATGATGCCCAGAATGCGCTTCGGCTGCTTCAGAGGTTTGGGGATGTCGTGCTTCGGTGTCGGCGTCGGCGCGTTGGGCAGAGTGGGCGTGCCGGCCGGAGTCTCCGGCGGCCGCTGTTGTTGCTGAGACCCGCCGGACTGCGGCGTTTGCGAACTCGTGGACGTTTGCTGGGGGAAGGAGCAGGTCGCGCACACCACGAGCGCCAGACCGGCCAGAAAAGTCGATCGCAAAAACTGCCTCCAAAAAAGGACTGAATGGGGACTGCTCTGATGAAGGATTAGACGCTCGCTGGCAAGGAAAGACTTGGTTTCTTTCGCTGCGAACCATCCTGAAGAATGGCTTGCGGCGGAGCCGGCTGCGGGGTCCCCGGCCTACCCTTCCAGCGACTCCGGATGGATCGCGATGTTCTTCTCGCCGGCGGCCTTCTTCTCCCAGTATTTGCGGATCCAGGCGTCAAACGTCTTCCCTGCGGCATTGTCGCGGCCCGTAAATGACAGCGCCGCAATCTCCGCATAAGAAACAGTGATCTTCGTCCGATCGTCCGACGGCATCACGCGCACCGCGGAATCGGCCAGTGTCGCGCCCGTGCGCCGATCGAAGACGTACCCATGAACTACGCGTCCGTCTTTCAGCGTCAGCGTTACGTCGCCGCGATAGTCGAAGGCTTTTTCCAGTGCCTGGCGAATCTCATCTTCGCTCGCCAGCGAAGGAATCCACCCCTCGAGCTGCTCGCGCTGGCGGCCCTCCATCACTTCAACGGAGTTGGGATCGAGCTTTGTCTTCGTTTCGGGTGTGGTTGCGGCATTACTCATGCGTGCGTTTCCTCTTCCACGGTCACGCGCGTTTCAATCTGTACCAGCGGATTGAAGCTGTGCGCGGGCCGCACCGGCTCGTTCAGCAGGTCCTGCGCGCCCTTGTCCGGGTAGCGATTCATCATCGCCTTCGCTGTCTCCAGCAGGCCCTTCAGCGATCCGAACGTATAATTCACGCCCGTGCCTTCATAGCCGGAGTGCACCATGCAGTTCGCGCATTTTGGATTGCCGCTCTCCGTCCCGTAATTCTCCCAGTCAGTCGAGTCGAGCAGCTCCTGGAACGTATCCGCGTAGCCGTCCTGCAGCAGATAGCAGGGCTTCTGCCAGCCGAAGATGCTGTACGTCGGCATCGCCCACGGCGTGCAGTGGAAGTCGCGCCGCCCCATGATGAATTCCAGATACAGCGGGTTCGCGTTGAACTTCCAGCTCTTCTTCCGGTTCGACAGAATCGCGCGGAACAGCCGCCGCGACCGTGCCCTCCCCAGAAAATGCTTCTGGTCCGGCGCCTTCTCGTAGGTGTAGCCGGGCGCCACCATCATCGCTTCCACGCCCACCGCCATCAGGTCGTCGAAATGCCCGCGTACTGAGTTGGGATCCGCGCCATCGAACAGAGTCGTGTTCGTCGTCACCCGGAACCCCGCCGCCACCGCCGCCTTGATTCCCTCCAGAGCGATGTCGTATCCGCCTTCGCGGCACACCGAGAAATCGTGGTGCTCCCGCTGCCCGTCGAGGTGCACGGAAAACGACAGATACTTGCTCGGTGTAAAGAGGTGCAGCTTTTCCTTCAGCAGCAGCGCATTCGTGCACAGGTAGACGTACTTCTTCCGCGCCACCAGACCGGCGACAATCTGATCGATCTGCGGATGCAGCAGCGGCTCGCCGCCCGGAATCGACACCATCGGCGTGCCCGCCTCTTCAATCGCCCGGAAACACTCCTCCGGCGTCAGTTCCTGCTTCAGAATATGCGGCGGATACTGAATCTTGCCGCACCCGGCGCACGCCAGGTTGCAGCGGAACAGCGGTTCCAGCATCGTCACCAGCGGAAACCGCTTGCGCCCCTTCATCTTTTGCTTCAGGACGTACGTGGCTACTGTCCACGCCTGTGAAATTGGTACCGCCATTCAGTCCTTCCTCCAAAACTAAACTTGTCATCCCAAAAGCTTGTCATCCCGACCGAAGCACGCCGGCTGGCGCGCGCAGCGGACGGACCTGCTTTTCTACTGAACCGTCGACTCGCCCGCCGCTGCTGTCATCGCCTTCCTGTAAGTGCTCAGGGCCAGCAGGGGAAAATAATCCCGGTACAGCGTGTAGGCCAGATAAAATACCCGCGGAAATCCGGTTCCGGTAATGATCGCCTGACGAGTCTTCCCTTCGCCCATGCTTTCGTCCCAGAACCCTTGTCCCTGTGAATCGATTTGCTGGTGGCTCAACAACCATTGGATGCCCTTGGCCACCGAGTCGCTTCGCGTATCGCCTGCCGCCAGCAGCGCCAGCAGCCCCCACGCCGTTTGCGAAGGTGTGCTGAAGCCCACTCCGCGCAGCGTTGGATTGTCGTAGCTGTCGCAGCTCTCGCCCCAGCCCCCATCCGCATTCTGCACGCTCCGTACCCACTCCGCGGCCTGCTGGATCTGGGGCTCGTGATTCCACACCCCCATCGCCTCCAGACCGCGCAACACCAGATACGTGCCGTACAGATAATTCACGCCCCAGCGCCCAAACCAGCTTCCGTCCGGCTCCTGTTCGGAGTAGATGAACTTGATCGCTTTCTCCACCCGCCGGTCTTTGCTCGTGTAGCCGTAGGTCGCCAGCATCTCGAGAATGCGCCCCGTGATATCCGCCGTCGGCGGGTCCAGCATCGCGTTGTGATCCGCGAACGGGATGTGCTGGAAGATCATCTTCGTGTTGTCTTTGTCGAAGCTGCCCCATCCGCCGTTCCTGCACTGCATGGCGAACACCCACTCGATCGCCCGTTGGCACACGTCGTACTGGTACCGTTCCCGGGGATTATCGACCTTATTCAACGCCAGCAAAACCTGCGCAGTGTCATCGACATCCGGGTAGAACTCATTGTTAAACTCGAAGTACCACCCGCCCGGCTGCGTGCGCGGCACCTTCACTGCCCAGTCGCCCTTGTGGCGCACTTCCTTCGACAACATCCAGTCGGCGGCCTTCAGCAGCCGCGGATCTCTGCGATCCAACCCCGCCTCACCCAGCACAAACATCGCCTGCGCC
Source organism: Acidobacteriaceae bacterium (assembly GCA_035656855.1). Taxonomy (GTDB): domain Bacteria; phylum Acidobacteriota; class Terriglobia; order Terriglobales; family Acidobacteriaceae; genus Palsa-343. Next base: position 7,811 of record DASRRO010000018.1, read on the forward strand.
GTGTCCCACACCGGGGACATACACGGCTGCATGCGGAAGGTTGGCTCCGGATAGTCAGCCGTTCCGAGCGGCTCGTCGATCCCCAGCTTCTCGAACTCATCCATCGCCCGGATCACCTGCGGGTCGTCCAGGGAATATCCCAGGCAGCGCAGCGCGATGATTGAGTTCAGAATGGCGGGATAGATGGCGCCCAGCCCATCCGACTTCTCCAGACGCTGCAGCATCCACTTCTGCGCCTTCTTCAGCGCCAGAGAACGCAGCGGCCGAATGTGAACCCGCTCGAACCAGTGTGTTACGCGGTCCAGAAAAATAAAGAAGTTTCGCCAGCTGACGAGCTGCTCCCGATTCCACTTCAGCCGCAGATCGGCATGCTCGCGGCCCCCGACGAAAAGCTCATCAATCGCATGCTCATGCGGAATCTTCTTGTACGGCTTCTTCGCGTACGCGATCGACAGCGGCACCAGAATGCCCCGCGACCACGCCGAGATCTCGTAGATGTTGAAGTAGAACCACTTCGGAAACAGCACGATCTCCGGCGGAATTGCCGGCACCGAGTTGTATTCGTACTGCCCCAGCGCGCACAGGTAAATCTTGGTGAAGGTATTGCACGCGGTCACGCCGCCGTGGGCCAGAATCCACTCCCGCGTCTGCACCATGTGCGGCTCATCCGCGGAAACATCCATCAGCTTGTTCGCGAAATAGCACTTCACCGCCAGGCTGACGTTGCCCGGTCCCCCCGGATACAGCGACCAGCTGCCGTCGTCGTTCCGGTAGCGCATGATCTCCGCCAGCGCCCGCCGCATCTTCCCCGCATCGCCCGTGCCCAGCAGCACGTGCAGGAAGATGTAGTCCGCCTCCAGCATGGCATCGGCTTCGAGCTCGCCGCTCCAGTAGCCCTCACCATGCTGCCGCCCCAGCACATAATCGCGGGCCCGCCCGAGCGCCTGGGTTACCTCTTCCAGGGCCGCATCGATACGCCCGAACCGCACGGACTGCGCCCCATTGCCCGTCCCATCCGCGATCGGGGCAAAGACCTCGCTGGGCTTCGTCGTGGGCCGGCCTCGCGCGGGTTCGGTGGGTGTGCTCATAGCGTCAACAGGTGTCAGCAAAAACCTCCTCGTTTATGCGATGCCCGCACGCCTGTCTAGACGGATGCCGGAGCCGAATGAATGGCCTGGACGATCTCCGGAGGCAGCCCGAAGCGCACATTCTCCGGCATCACCTCGACCTCGTCCACGGTTCCAAAACCATTTTGTTTCAGATAGCTGATCACGCCCTCGACCAGGATCTCCGGCGCCGAAGCACCCGCCGTGACGGCCACGTTGTTCACCCCGCCCAGCCATCCTGGGTCGATGGCCTCTGCGTTGTCGATCAGATAACCCTTGGTGCCCAGATTTCGCGAAACCTCGACCAGCCGGTTCGAGTTCGAGCTGTTGTTCGAGCCCACCACCAGCACCAGATCCGCGCTGTGCGCCACGTTCTTCACCGCCACCTGCCGATTCTCCGTGGCATAGCAAATGTCCTGCGAGTGCGGTCCCACAATCTTCGGGAACTTCACCTTCAGCGCCTGAATGATGTCCCGCGACTCATCCAGCGAGAGCGTCGTCTGGGTCAGATACGCCACGTGCTCCGGATCCGGCACCTCCAGCGTCTGCACCTCTTCCACGCTCGACACCACCTGCGTCACATCCGGCGCCTCGCCCAGCGTACCTTCAATCTCGTCGTGATCCCGGTGACCGATCAGCACCAGCGAATACCCCTGCCGCGCGAACTTCACCGCCTCCACGTGGACCTTGGTCACCAGCGGGCAGGTCGCGTCAATCACCTTCAGCTTGCGCTCCTTCGACTGTTCGCGCACCGCCGGCGATACGCCGTGCGCCGAGTAAATGACCCGCGCGCCCTCCGGCACCTGGTGGATGTCGTCCACAAAGATTGCGCCCTTTTCCGCCAGCTCATTCACCACAAACCGGTTATGCACGATCTCCTTGCGGACGTAGATCGGCGCGCCAAACGTCTCAAGCGCAATCCGCACAATGTCGATGGCGCGCACAACCCCGGCGCAAAATCCGCGGGGCTTCAGCAGCAAAATGCGCTTGCCCGCGCCGGGATTCCCGGTCTGCGGCGTAGTCGTGGCGATGTCTGTTGTGAAGGCAGTCACGTCTCTCAGTATACCGTGAATGCCCGGTTACCCCGGCTGGCCCCCCATGTCATACCGTGCCGGGGTTGATTCCGGGGTTGCACCACTTCTGGTGCAGAGACCCTCCCTGGATTCTTCCCCTTTTGTGTCATCAACTCCATGGATTTCCATACATCTGCCGCTCTCCTGTCAGCGTCTAACTAACGACCACCTGGGAGATCTGAATGAAGGTTTTAGCGGTCGGTGCCACCGGCCAATATGCAGGCCTGGTCGTACCGGAGCTGCACCAGCGTGGCGTTACCGTGCGCGCGCTCCTCCGGGACCGCCGCCGCGAAGCCGAAGTGCGCCAGCGAGGCGCCGATGAGATCGCCATCGGCGACCTCTCCGATCCCCACAGCCTCCGCAAAGCCGTCGAGGGCGTCGACGGCGTCTTCCACATCAACCCCGGCTTCGCCCCCAACGAAATTGACATGGGCATCGCCATGGTTGACGCCGCCCGCGCCGCCGGCGTTTCCCGATTCGTCTTCTCCAGCATCATCCATCCGCCCATACTCGGCCTGCGCAACCACGCCGCCAAGCTTCCCGTCGAGGAAGCCCTCTACGAATCCGGCATGAACTTCACCGTCCTCCAGCCCACTCTCTTCATGCAGACTTTGGAGAAGGTATGGGACGATGTAGCCCAGAACCGCTGCTACGCCATGCCCTATTCAGTTCACGCCCGCACCTCCTGGGTGGATTACCGCGACGTCGCCGAAGCCGCCGCTCTCGCCTTCACCACGCATCGCCTCGACTACGGCACCTTCGAGCTTTGCGCGCCCGGCATGCCCGACCGCCACGAAGTGGCCGCGCTTATGACGGAAGCTCTCGGCTTCCCGATCAAAGCCGTCGAGCTTCCTTTCGAGGACTGGGCCGACGCCTCCGGTCTCAAGCCCGGCCCTCTGCGCAACGGCCTCAAACACATGTACGAGGACTTCGACCGCCAGGGCCTCCCCGGCGGCAATTCCCTCGTCCTCCGTGCCATCCTCGAACGCGAGCCCCGCACCCTCGCCGACTATCTCCGCGATCGCGTCGCCGTAAGCGACCTCCTCGCCGCCTGAAGTTCTGTACCCTGCACCCTGTACCCTCGCCTTTGTGACTCCCATCACATCCGCCCCCCGCCCCCTCCTGCCACATTCATTTCATGGATATCCGCCAGGCCATGACCACGCTCGACTACGATCGCGCCCCCTTCCTTGCCATCTGGGAAACCACCCAGGCCTGCGATCTCGCCTGTAAGCACTGCCGCGCCTCCGCTCAGCCCCTGGCTCACCCCACCCAGCTCAGCACCGCCGAGGCCACCAACCTCATCGATCAGGTCGCCGACCTCCAGGTTCCCCTCTTCGTCTTCACCGGCGGCGACCCCCTCAAGCGCCCCGACATCTTCCAGCTCATCGAGCATGCCGCGAAGAAAGGCGTCCACGCCGCCCTGACCCCCAGCGCCACCCCCCTGCTCACTCGCGACGCCATCGCCCGCATGAAGGACTCCGGCCTGTCGCGCCTGGCCGTCTCCCTCGACGGCTCCATCCCCGCGATTCACGACTCCATCCGCGGTATCCCCGGCACCTGGCAGCGCACCGTCGATGCCATCCAATATGCGAACGAAGCAGCCCTCCCCATTCAGGTGCACACCGTCGTCAGCCGTCTGAACATCTCCGACCTCGACCGCCTGTCCGTTCTCCTCACCGAAAAGCAAATCGTCATGTGGAGCTTCTTCTTCCTCGTTCCCGTGGGCCGCGGCCAGCTCACCGACCTGCTCACCGGCGAAGAATTCGAAGACGTCTTCGCGAAAATGTGGGACCTCACCAAGCGCGTCCCCTTCGCCATCAAGACCACCGAAGCCATGCACTATCGCCGCTACCTTATCCAGCAGCGCATGAAAGAAAACCGCCCCACCGTCGGCGTCCACGACGATGCAGGCGCGCGCCCCACCAGCCATCATGGATGGGCCAGCCACCCTGGCACCGGTTCCGAAGACAAAGCCGTCGGCTGGGCCACCAAGCGCGTCAACGACGGACGCGGCTTCGTCTTCATCTCCCACATCGGCAAGGTCTACCCCAGCGGATTCCTGCCCATCGAAGGTGGCGACCTGCACACCGACACGCTCGCGCACATCTACCAGGAGTCGCCCATCTTTGTGAAGCTCCGCGACTCCGATCAGCTCCACGGCAAATGCGGCGCCTGCGAGTTCCGCAACATCTGTGGAGGATCCCGCGCCCGCGCCTACGCCGTCACCGGCGACGTCATGGCCGAGGAGCCCTGCTGCATCTACCAGCCGCGCGGCTACCACCCCGACCCGAATCAGTCCACCGCGGCCTCCCCTGGATGCGAAGCGCATAATCTGATTCAGTTAGAGGTAGCGCACTCGTAATGGCGTGGCTTCACCTCTCAGGCCCGGGATCTGCAGCTGGATTGGGGAAATGACCGCCGTTCGCATCGTTGACCGCGTCGTCGACCGTTCGTGTTGTTAAATCATCGTCACCGCTGCGCGCAGCGGTCCTGCGCAGCAGGACAACGGAGAAAGCCACGGGCTTGAGCCCGTGGAACAATACGACCTGAGGATGACGGGCTTCAGCCCCGGGGTTTTTGTACCAGGCATGACTGCAGTCGTGCCGTGTGACAAGTTTTTTAAAAAAGCCTTGTGCCCCTGTGCTTTTTCGAATCGAACATGACCACCCTCCCCAACTCGCCCCAACGCATCGCCATCCTCGGCGGAGGCATCGCCGGCCTCAGCGCCGCGTGGACCCTTGAAAAGGCCCGCCGCTCCGGCCAGCCGATCGCGTACTCCCTCTACGAAGCCTCCGGCCGCCTCGGCGGCGTCATCCGCTCCGAGACCATCGATGGCTGCGTCGTCGAAGGCGGCCCCGACTCCTTCCTCTCCGAAAAGCCCGCGGCCGCCGCGCTCTGCCGCGAACTCGGCATCGCCGACCAGCTTCTCCCCTCCAACGACCGCGAACGCAAGACGTACATCCTCGTTCGGAATCGCCTGATCCCCCTCCCCGACGGCCTCATGTTCATGGTGCCGACGAAGCTCATTCCCACCATCCTCACGCCGCTCTTCTCCTGGGGAACCAAGCTGCACATGGCGCGCGAATTTCTCTTCCCGCCCGTGCCTGCCACCGAAGACGAATCCGTCGCCGCCATGACCCGCCGCCACTTCGGACAGGAAACCGTCGACCGCCTCGTCTCGCCGCTGCTCTCCGGCGTCTACGGCGGCAACGCCGATCAGCTCAGCGTCCGCGCCGTGCTGCCTCGCATGGTCACCATGGAGCAGAAGCACCGCAGCCTCTCCCGCGCCATGCTCGCCGCGCGCAGAACCGCCGCGCCTCCGCGTCCGCCATCCCACACCACGCCCAGCGGGCCCCGCTCCCTCTTCACCACCCTCCGCGACGGCATGAGCCAGATGACCGACGGCCTCGCCGCTCAACTCGCTCCCGGCTCCGTGCATCTCAGCTCGCCCGTCGAATCCATCGCGCAGCAACACGACAGCTGGCTCGTTGAAACCGCCTTCGGGCGCGAGCGCTACGACGCCATCATCCTCGCGCTCCCCGCCTGGACCGCCGGCGGACTGCTCCGCTCCATTCATCACGCCCTCGGCGAAGCCCTGCAGGGCGTCCCTTACAGCTCGTCGATCACCGTCACCCTCGGCTATCAGCGCGACGACCTCCGCACGCTGCCCCTCGGCTTCGGCTACCTGGTTCCGACCAGCGAAGGCCGCCGCATGCTCGCCTGCACCTTCGTCCACAACAAATTTGCGGGACGCACTCCTTCCGACAAAGGCGTTCTCCGCTGCTTCCTCGGCGGCTCCGGCAACGACGCTCTCCTCGATCAGACCGACGCACAGCTCACCGACATCGTGGAAAAAGAACTTGCCGAAGTTCTGGGCGTTCACGCGAAACCGAACTTCATCCGCATCGCCCGCTGGCGTCAGTCCATGGCGCAGTATGGGGTCGGCCACCTCGACCGCATGCAGTTCGTCCGCGAAGCCGTCGCTTCCCTTCCCGGCCTCGCCCTCGCCGGCAACGCTTACGAAGGCATCGGCGTCCCCGACTGCATCCGCACCGGCCAGCAGGCCGCCGACGCGGTGCTCAAAGGGCTGCAGCAAAAAGAGGCCGCCCGCATCCCGGAAGCGGCCTCGTAGCAGTTCTTGCGCGAAGCGCGTTCGCCCGGGCGGCTAGCCCTTCGGCGCGCTCGTCAGCGGTTTCAGAATCTCATCCAGCCGATCCGGCGTCCCGTCCACCCGCTGCAAATGCGGATACCGCAGCCCCTCGTGGTAGTCGATCCCAATCACCTTGTAGACCCCGGTGTTCACCACGATCAGCGAAATCGGATTCGAATTGTCCTTCGCATCCCGAATCGCCTGGTTCAGCAGTGGCGCGCTGTACTGCCGCCCATTCACCGCGACAATCTGCATGCCCGGCCCCAGCTTTGCCTTGTCCGCCGGCGAGCCCACCAGCACATCTTCGATCTTGCCTTCGCCATTCACGTTGATCCCAATCGACCACCAGGCCACGTTCGCTCCGGCCAGCCCCATCCGCGCCTGCAGCAGCTCGTTCGGCTGATCGGAGAACACCAGCTTGTAACCGCCGTTCTCGATCCCGCCCAGCGGCGCGTGCGGCGATTTGCTCGTCAACCGCTCCCGCAGAAATCCCGCCCAGTCGTAGGGCACCACTGCGTTCAGCCCGTTCACAATGTCATCGAACGTGTACGGCACCGCTTTCGGCGGATTGTCCCCGCCCACTGACTCAAACGCGCCGAGAAAATCGTTGAGGCTCTTCTTGTCGTGCGTCAGCTTGCGGATCGTCGTATCCACATCAAGCCACACCAGGTCGCCTTCCCCGTAATAATCCGTGCTCCGTCGCCAGTTGTCCCACGCGTCGTCCGTCTCGTAGAGAATCTGCGCCGCCGTCGCCGTATCCTGCAGATCGCGCCACGTGCGCCCCGGCCGGGCATCGAGCATCGCCGCGTCCGTCGCCAGAAAATCGTGGTACTGCGCGTCCGTCCACAAATGCGTGCGCGCCGCCAGCACATTCCCCATGTAATCCGTCAGCCCCTCGTACACCCAGAGCAGGTTCCCGATCATCGGGTCTTCGAAGTTCCCCGTCGTCAGCCCCGCTGGCCGCCGATCCTTCCCGTTCCACGAGTGCGTGAACTCGTGCGGCAGCAGATCGGCCGAGAGCAGCAGCAGATTGTCGTCGACAAACGTCTTCTCCGGCACGCGATCGTCGCTCGACTGGTGATGCTCCAGCCCAAAGTGCGCCACCTGATCGCTCGCCGTCACCAGAAAGTGATAGCTGGTGTAGTGCCGCGACTTGTATACCGCGCCCGTCTCGCGCACCAGGTTGCCGTAGCCCGCCAGCGTCTCCGGCGTCAGTTTCAGATCCTCAGGGCCATCCGCCGCCACGTCGAGATAATGCTTCGGCGTTACCTCCGGCGCCAGGTCGAACTGCTTAAAGTAACGCCCCGCCAGCAGCGGCGAATCGATCAGCTCTTTCAGCGACACTGCCTGAAAACGCACCGACCCATCCTCCCCCGGCTTCGTGTCCGACTCCTTGCCTCCTGCGCGCGGCAGCGCCGTCCCATACTGCCAGCCCTCCGGGATCACCACCGACGGCTGAACATAAATGTCCCCATCGTCCTTGTGCCCCGCCGGATACAGCACCACCTCGTTCCAGCTCAGCAGCGCCAGGTTCGCGCTCGTCGAGGCGCCCGCGGAGAAGCCGCTCGGCGGTGCCGTCGCCAGAAAATCATCCTTCACATGCAGTTCGTGCACGCCCTCCGGCACGGTCACGCGGATCGCGAACATGTTCACGTCGTCGCGCGTCCACGCCAGCTGCTTCCCATTTGCGGTGATGAACAGCCCCGCCAGGTTGTCGACTGGCCCATCCGGCATGTGCTCGCCTGGAATCCATTCCGCATACAGCAGCGTCAGCGGGCCCGGCGCAACCGGAATCGTCATCTGCGCATGAATCATCTTCCGTGGCGCATCGGTCAGGTCAGCCGTAATTTTGATCGGATTCGCAGCAGTCTGGGCATGCAGGGAGAGAGCGGCGGCAAGAAGCCCCATCACGGCGGCAAAGCGGAAAGACATATTCCTCCTGAGGTTGCGGCAACGGAGCCGTGGGAACGCCGTCCGCCGCAATTTCACAGTGTAAACAGTTCGCTCGCTTGATCCCGGTTCGCACTGCGAGATTTTCGCAGTGCGCTCCGAAGCGGCCCCCTCGCTTACCCCTTCCCGCCTCTGGTAAAAAAGAAGCCGCACCGTTGTCGGGCCCCCACCGCTCCGGGCGGAGATCACCATGAGAGTTCAGATCGCCACCGTCAGCTATATCGCCAACATCCTGGCCTTCCTGGTCGCTCTGCCCATCACCGCAGCCACCTGGTATCAGGCTCTCCGCGCCCGCCAGGAAATCCGCCGCTCCCGCGAGGCCGACATTGACAGCGCCAACTGCCTCGAGTTCCTTACCGCCGACGGCGCCTGCGTCAACCTCATCCCCCTCGACACGCTCCGCACCCTGCCTCGCCCCGGCGACATCGTCTTCCTCCCCGGCGACGGCGTCCACACCGATGCCCTCCATACCGGCGCCTGGCGCGTCGAGCGCGTCGAGCACATCTACACCCGCGTCCAGCGCAAAAAAGCGCGCGCACAGGAAGCCCGCCTCACCCAGGCCATCGCCCACGTCACGTCACTGCATGCGCCGTCAACCGGCGAGGCCACTCAGCTCGACCTTGTCTCCTCCTGAAGACCGCTCGCAGCGCCGTCACCCAATTGGCCAGGCGCATCCAGAGCAACCGTCAGGTTCTCCACCTCTTCTCCCCGGCGAATCCGCCGCAGCCCCTCATGGAACGCCCGTCCGCCGGGCGGCTCTTCCCCGCTCCCGTCATCCAGGCTCTGCTCTTCCAGAATCTCGACAATGGCGTGCCGCGCCTCCGGATTCACAATCGCCTGCAGCCCCAGAAACATCGCCCCCATCGCCAGACCCGACCTCGGCGAGACCACCAGCTCTTCCTGATTCCTGCTTCTCTCTGCCTGCTTTCGTCTGTCCCGGATCAGCGACCGGACCGCCTGCACCACAAACCACACCACAAACCCATTCACCAGAAGCGTGACGATCATTCCTATCCTCCCGGCTTGTCCTTCCATGGAGGCAAAAGCAGAAGCGCACCGCGGCCGCAGCCCGAATGCACCACTGCTCAAATCTGGAAAGGAATTACTGGAGAGAGACAGGAGGAGGCCGCTGGAACAGCTGCCCACGAATCAGAACCGGCACCGCCAGGCGCGGTTCCCATTTCACCACCGAGCCCAGCGACAGCGGCAACAGCACGAATCCAAACAGCGCCACCGGCAACAGCAGAAAGACCGCCAGCACAGCGCCCGCCGGGGAGGCAGCCGGATGCACCAGCAGCGCCGCCAGACACACAACCAGGGCCAGCGCAGCCGCGATGCAACAAAGTCGACTTTTCAGGAATCCGCTCATGGCCGTCGGCGCGTGCTGCCGTTGCTTCGCACCGATTCTACGCGCGGCAGCACCCAACCTTCAAAACCGCCACACCGGCCCTGTCGAGACCCGAACGTTCCCATCGACGATGTCGTGGATCTGATTGTCCGCCGACGTGAAATGCGTGAAGACGTAATCTCCCTGCACCCGCCAGAGCAGATTATGCGCCACTCGGAAATCCAGCCCGCCTCCCGCCGTTACAGCCGGGGTGAAATTCGCGGAGAGCCGGGGAATCGTCACGTTCATCGACGTATCCGCCGGCCCCGTGGCGCCGTTCAGGTGCGCAATTCCCACCGTCCCCTCTCCGAACAGGGTTTCCCTTCCCAGCCTCTTGCGTACACCGGTCCCGCTGTGACGAACGTCAGATCGAAATTCGATCCGAACGGATTCCCCTTGTAATAGCCGGCTCCGTCCATCCCGAATCCCCATCCCGACTTCTGGCTGAGCGGCACCGGCAGCGACGCCTCCCATCCCGGCATGCCTCCCGATTGAATGCCCCGCGAGTAGTTGCGAGCCAGATACGAAAACCCTCCGAAGACCTGGGGCCGCCTTCCAGATTCGTCTCCCGTTGCCTGCGCCGCCCCCGATGTCGCCCATCCGGCGAAAACGGCAAAGACCCATACGACTCCCCACTTCATGGACCCTCCTGTAAAGAAACCCAGTCGCACGGATCCCTGTCCAGCACCCCCCCAGGTCTTCCTGGATCCCGTCGCTCATACTCGTTCCAATCCCGGCGCCTGGTCAGAGCAATCCTGAATTCTGACCAACTCTTCATCGCAGCGAACGGCAATGTTCCTCTTCACCGCTGCCTCAATCCAGCAACCCGCCTTCCTGTACCCTGTCTCCTGCGCCCTGTACCCTGCATTTATGCCCGGCTTCTTCCTCACCTTCGAAGGCCTGGACGGCTCCGGCAAGTCCACCCAGCTCCGCAAGCTCGCCGCCCACCTCGAATCCCTCGGCCTCCCCATCACCGTCACCCGCCAGCCCGGCGGCACGCGGATCGGCGACCGCATCCGGTCCCTGATCCTTGATTCCCGCACCGAGCACATCGCCCCCATGACCGAACTCGGCCTCATGTTTTCCGACCGTGCCCAGGCCATCGCCGAAGTCCTCCGCCCCGCCCTCGACCAGGGCCGCATTCTCCTCTGCGATCGCTTCACCGACTCCACCGAGGCTTACCAGGGCGGCGGCCGCCGGCTCGGCAGTGAGGTCGTCCTCCGCATGCATGCCGCGATGTGCGGCGGCCTCGACCCCGACCTCACCATCCTTCTTCTCCCCGACTTCGACCGTTCCCTCGCCCGCGCCCGCCGCCGCAACGACCGCAACGCCGCCGCCGGTAAGGACGAGGGCCGCTTTGAAAAAGAAGACGAGGCCTTCTACCGCCGCGTCTACGATCAGTACCGCGCGATTGCCGCCCGTGAGCCCAGGCGCGTCGCCGTCATCGACGGCGACCAGTCGGTGGAGTGGATTCACCGGCACATAAGGGAACTGGTGGATCAAAGGCTGGCAACCATGAACTGGCAGCAGTCAGCCGACCCGGTTCGGTGATGAGGAGCCTCTGCGAATGACCGGAGAGAAGGCCCGTAACCATCTTCCCGAACTGGATGGGATACGCGGTTTGGCAATTCTTGGAGTGCTGTGCTCCCACGGAGCCGGACTGTCGGGATTATTTGTCGATCCGAGCCGAGCGAGCACCTTATTTCGGTACGCTATGGTGCCCCTTTGGGGCGGAGTCGACCTTTTTTTCGCGCTCTCCGGTTTCCTGATAACGGGAATATTGCTGCGAACGCGATCCACGCAGAATTACTTTCGTACGTTCTACGCCAGACGGGTGTTGCGTATCTTCCCCATCTATTATCTCGTTCTGACGGCTACCCTGGTTGGCGCTCAGTTTGTTGGCCGTCTGGCCAGAGTCTTACCCCCAACCCACTTGTGGAAAGCGGCCTATTTCCTCTACCTCCAGAACTG
>DASRRO010000019.1:0-24690 GCA_035656855.1 Acidobacteriaceae bacterium
CAGGTCGATCACCGTGTCAGGCTCTCCAGCACAGCGCGAATCACGGCGGGATCGGCAGCGCCTTCGATGCTCAGCAGTGCACGCCCGGGAAACTCGATCGTAACGCTGCCTGCGGATGGCAGTCCAGGCACCGGCGTCGGAGTCTCGGCCAGCTTCGGCACTTCCGGTTCTGTCGCGATCGTCACCGGTACCAGAGCAGCGCCCGGCTTCGGTCTGCGTAACTGCAACTCGCCCCGTTCGTGCTGTCGCTTCCAGCGAAATACCTGGTCGGCGTTCACGCCGTTCGCCAGTGCGATACCTGCCACGCTGGCACCAGGCTCCAGCGTCTGCTTCACAATCCGTAGCTTCTCTTCCACCCGGCGGCAAATCCGCCGCTTCCGACTCGGCTGCGCAGTCCCATCCATGCGCCTTATCGTGAACTGTTGTTCACCGACGGTCCAGATGGGAAGACAGGACGCTTACGAAAAACGCGCCAGGGTTCAGTAATCTGTCCCGCTGCTCACCCCCACGAATCGTCCCGCCCCCGACAAGACCCTGCCTTCCAGTCCAGGAACGCCGCCCCGCCGCCCCGTGACCTTCGTACCCCTCCCGCCCACGATTCTCCTTGCCTCTGCCCGCCGCCAATCCTAAGCTGAAAGAGAGGAAAGCTCTGTCCGCCGATACGCGAACAGAGCTTTTTCCATGAAGGACGCGGCTCGGCACTGATCGTTCCGGCCCGCTCCCTGCGGCCCAGGCCGCGAGCGTCTCTGCTCTTTGAAAAACCGACGATGGATGCCGGATCAGGGTAATACCCAAAAGGTATTACCCTCGCCGCCCAGAAGAATCTGCGACTTGCCAGATGCCACCTATGGGGGGGGTACCCCCCATGCTGTAAATCGCCGCTCCTGCCTACTGCGGACGCGGCACGTGATGGGTCCTGCGCAGATTGCCCCAGTTGAAGTAGCGACCCAGAATTCCCTTCACGATCAGGTGATCGGTGGAAGCCGTCGCACCCCATCCTGCGCCGAAGTTGATCTCCCACTTCGGCGATACAAACAGGTTCACTACGGGAAAGAACTGCTGCTGCTGGTTGTGCGCGCTCACGAAATGCCCGAACTCGCCATAGGATCCGTAATACTCGATCCCGAAGTTGTAATAGTGGCTCGGCTGATATGTCACCGCAACCGCCGGACCAAATGTGACTCCGTGCGGCGAGACATTCCGGTAGTAATCATCCACCACCGACTTCGGCGTTCCCGGCGGCAGCGACGTCGGATGAATGCCCCAGTTCATCGTGGTGTTCACTGACCAGTACCACTTTCCCAGCGTCTGATCGACGATCGGCATCATCTGCCACGACCACGTTGGGTTCGAATACGCCGCTCGCGCATAGCCAATCTCATTGGACAGGCTCACGCCCACCGGCCAGTGCCAGCTCGGCGGAATCCGCACTCGCGGCCGAATGTGGTCTCCCACCCACTCCACGCCTGTCCCGCTCTTCTCTTCAGTGAAAACGTAGAACCCAACTTCCGACCACTTGTTAATCCCCTCCGTGAACTCAACCGTCTCGTGTTCCTGGCCCTCAGTTGGCTGCATGCCGAACGAAGGCGCTGTGCTTCCCTCAACCGTGTAGTTGCTGTGCAGCTCCGTCAGCAGCACTCCAGGCTCCATCGTCTCCGACGGATACACCTGAATCTCGTAGTTCTCCTGCGCCCTTGCCCATTCCGCCGTGAGCATCAACCCCAGTGCCGCAGCGGCCAGCAGCGCCGCTCGCTTCCCTTTCGTGCCCATGGACTTCAACCGTTTCCTCCTGTGCCAAAGGTGCCTGCAGATTCACCTGAGAATACCGTCTTCGCATGACGATTGCTTCATCGTCGCCGCGGCTTCGCTATTCTGAACGCATGCTGTCTCACGGCGACACGCAGCTCGTCCAGATCGTCGATGCCGCTGTAGCCGACGCCGCGCGCCGCTCCGGCTCCTGGCTGCTCTGCGCTCCAGGCTGCACGCAGTGCTGCATCGGCGTCTTCCCCATCTCGCAGCTCGACGCCGCCCGCCTCCGCGAAGGTCTCGCCTCCCTCTCAGCGTCGGATCCTCAGCGTGCTGCGGCCGTTCGTCGCCGCTCCGAGGATTCCGTCGCGCGCCTTTCCCCCGAATTTCCCGGCAATCCCGAAACCGGTGTCCTCGATGAGTCCCGCGCCGACCTCCTCGAGGACTTCGCCAACGACGAGCCCTGTCCGGCCCTCGATCCAGCCACCGGGCTTTGCGACCTCTATGCCGCTCGGCCCATGACCTGTCGTCTCTTCGGTCCGCCGCTCCAGGTCGACGGTGGTCTCGGCGTCTGCGAGCTGTGCTTTCACGGCGCTGCTCCGGATCAGATCGCCGCCTGCGAGGTCCGCCTCGACAGCCAGAACCTGGAGGAATCCCTGACCGCGGAAGCCGAGCGCGTCACCGGCCGCTCAGGAGACACCATGGTCGCCTGGGCCCTCCGTTCCGGACAATGAGGAGCGAACTCCCGCTCTCTCCGGCGTTCACCAGCAGCAGCAAAGATTCATGCGAATGTCGCGCAACCTCCTTTGAGCCATTGGGTTCGATCCCCTGAGCGGCGTTAACGATCCGCAGTACCGCCGCCAGAGATTCACCTTTGGGAAAGGAACACCCACTCATGAAGAAGCTTCTCCTCGTCGCCGCGGCCGCGCTCCTCAGCCTGCCGCCGGCATTCGCACAGCAGGTCGTCGTCCGCGTCGGGCCGCCTCCGGTTGTCATCGAACATCCTGGCCCTCGGCCTCACCTCGGATGGGCCTGGGTCGGCGGCTACCACCGCTGGGACGGTGCCCATTACGTTTGGGTCTCTGGCCGCTGGGCTCAGCCGCCTCGTCCTCACGCAGTCTGGGTCGCGGGCCACTGGCGCCACGCCCGCGGCGGCTATGTCTGGATCGAAGGCCACTGGCGCTAGCTCGTCCACCAGCAGCGTAGGGTTCCGCCACGGAGAATGATCCAGGCGGAGGTGCAGCCGGTCTTACCCACAACTCACGGGACCGGCTGCATAACCGTCTTCTAATGCAGATGTTTACATCAAGCTGATCAACCGATCAGCGAAATCCATCCCATCCTTGGCGCCATGCGCACCCACCCGCTAGCTGCGCTTGAATCCTTCTCGCCTCTCGCGAATCTGACACACTGACACTCAAGTATCCCCAGCAAAGAAGGACGCCATGTCACTCAGGCCCGTAAAGGAAATTCTGTCGACCAAGCCCACTCTCGAAGGCGCTGGCGTGCGCCTCCAGCGAGCCTTCGGCTTCGGCAAAACCAAAGAGTTCGATCCGTTTCTCCTCCTCGATGACTTCCGCAACGAGAACCCTGCTGACTACCTGGCCGGATTTCCCTGGCATCCGCACCGCGGCATCGAGACCATTACCTATGTCCTCGCTGGCTCTGTCGAGCACGGCGATTCGCTCGGCAACAAGGGCAAAATGACCGCCGGCGACGTTCAGTGGATGACGGCCGGCAGCGGCATCCTCCACCAGGAAATGCCGAAAGGCGACGACCGCGGCCGCATGCACGGCTTCCAACTCTGGGCGAACTTGCCCTCGCAGTTGAAGATGACGGACCCGCGATACCAGGACATCCCCAGCGCCGCCATCCCCGAGGTCACCGAGGACGATGGCACCACCGCCCGCATCATCTGCGGGGAGTTCTGGGGAAAACGCGGGCCCGTCGAAGGCGTGGCCGCCGATCCGAACTACATTGACGTCTCGGTGCCGCCCAACAAAAAGCGGCGTCTCAAGGTCGAGACGACACGCAATGCCTTTGCCTACGTCTTCGCCGGTGCGGGCACCTTCCGCGACGCCTCAACTCCGCAGGCCGTGCTCACAGAATCAGGAGTCGATCCGAATGCGCAGCCTGTTTACGACGCGACCAACCATTCCCTCGTGCTCTTCGACCGCGGCGACGAGATCCAGGTTCAGGCCGGTCCGGAAGGTATCCGCTTCCTGCTCGTTTCCGGCAAGCCAATTGAGGAGCCGGTCGCATGGTACGGCCCGATCGTGATGAACACCCAGGCGGAACTCCGCCAGGCGATGACTGAGCTGCAAAGCGGGGGCTTCATCAAGAAGCGGTAAAATCCCAGGCCGAACCACCACTGAGGGCACACAGAAATCACTCCGTGCTCCCTCTGGTGGATGGCTCTACTCTGCTTCCCCGTCTGCCACCACCAGCGCGGCGTCGAGCGCGTCGATTGCCAAATCCAAATCAGATTCTTCCACGATCAGCGGCGGCGCGATCACCATGTGACTGACCCACGCCTGAATCGCCACGCCGCGCTTCAGCATTTCCGCAGCCACGCGATCCACGACGAGCGGCTTGCCTTCCACTTTTTCCCGCATCGTGTTGAATGGCTCTTTCGTTGCGCGATTCCTCACCAGGTCCAGAGCCCAGAAGAGTCCCAGGCCGCGCACCTCGCCAATCGAAGGATGTTTCGCCTGCAGAGCCCGCAGCTTCGGCTCCAGATAAGCGCCCATCCGACTTGCCCGGTTCACCAGATCCAATCGCTGCATCTCGCGAATCGTCGCTACCGCCGGTTTCAGCGTGATCGGATGAGCCTCGTATGTGTGTCCATGCGCGAAGTAGTGATCGTCAAAGTATGCGGCGATCTCCGCCGTGGTGGCGCACAGGCCCAGGGGAACATAGGCTGAGGTGATTCCCTTCGCCGTCGTCAGAATGTCCGGCTTCACGCCCCAGTTGTCCATCGCGAACCATTTCCCGGTGCGGCCCCATCCGCTCATCACCTCATCGGCGATCAACAGGACACCGTGACGCGTACAAATCTCGCGCAGCATCGGCATATACTCCGGTGGCGGCACCAGCACGCCGTTCGTACCCACCACGGGCTCCACAATCACCGCGGCCACGTCGCTTTCGTTGCGGATCATGTGCTCCAGGTACTCCGCGCACGCAATCCCGCACTGTGGATACGTATGCCGGATCGGACATTTATAGCAATTCACCTCGGGCGCGAAGACGAATCCCTGCCCCTTGCCCCCCACCGACTCCATGGCCCAGCGCCGCGGATCGCCGGTGGCGGCGATCGACCCCGTCGTCGATCCGTGATACGACCGGTAGCGCGCCAGAATCTTTGTTTTGCCCGTGACCATGCGCGCGATCTTGAAGGCCGCCTCGTTGGCCTCAGTCCCTGAGGTTGCGAAAAAGAACTTTGTCAGCCCCTTGGGCAGCACTTCCAGTAAGAGTCGGCTCAGCTCCGCGCGCGCCTCGGTCGCATAAGCTGGTGAGGCAAATGCCAACGCCTGCGCCTGTTCAGCAATGGCCGCAATCACTGCGGGATTCTTGTGCCCCAGGTTCACACACATCAGCTGCGCCGACAGGTCGAGATACCTCTTCCCTTTGCCATCGGTAAAGTAACACCCTTCGGCATCGGCCAGGTGCATGGGATTCCAGCCCTTCTGGAACCGCCATGTGCCGTAATTCAGTTGTCGGGTGAGTTCCACCACCTGCTCGGTGGTCAGTTCAGTCGGGACAGCGGATACAGTCTCGGTCATGGAGTCCCTTTTACTCCAGCAACCCGCCGTTGTGCCACCGCCAGCCCCGGAGCAATGATCCAGATGTCGGCCGGCAGCCCTTCCGCGCGTGGTCTTAGGTGTCTGCTATACGCTGTCCGCTGTACGCTCGCCCCTACGCCATCGCCAGCCGCGCCTCGGCCGCCCGCCCCGCGCGTGGGTATTCGTTGCCACCCAGCCGCACGCTCACCACCTTTGACACGCCAGGCTCCTGCATGGTCACGCCGTAGATCATGTCCGCGGCCTGCATCATGCGCTTGGAGTGCGTCACCAGGACAAACTGCGTCTCCTCCGCCATTGCCCGCAGCATATCGGCCAGGCGACCGACGTTCGTCTCGTCCAGCGGCGCATCCACTTCGTCGAGTACACAGAATGGGCTCGGCTGATACAGAAAGATCCCAATCAGCAGAGACAGCGCGGTCAGGGCTTTTTCGCCTCCCGAGAGCAGCAACACGTTCTGCAGCTTCTTGCCCGGCGGCTGCGCGACGATGTCGATGCCGCTGTCGGCCACGTTTTCTTCGTCGGTCAGTCGAATGAATGCCTGACCGCCGCCGAAGAGCTTCCCAAAGGTCGCGCTGAAGTTCTCGTTGATCCGCGCAAACGCCTCGTCGAACTTTGTTCGCGAGATCTCGTCGATTTCTTTGATCGTCGCCTGCGTGTTGTCAATCGAATCCAGCAGATCCTTACGCTGCGTCTCAAGGAACTCGTGCCGCTGCGCTGTTTCGTTGTACTCCTCCAGCGCCATCATGTTCACCGGACCCATGTTGTCGAGCCGCTGCTTCATCTCACGGCACACTGCGTCTTCAGCAACCAGGGTTTCGCCGTCGATCCGCGCCAGTTCGGCTTCCTCACGCAGCGCGCCTGCTTCCACGCCCAAATCCGCCACGCATGCTTCTTCCGTATGCCGCAACTCGGCGGTGAGCGTCGCCGCATAGCTGCCCGCCGTGCCCCGCGCTTCCCGTTGCGCATCGATCTCCGCCCGCAGCCCTTTCAGGTCCTGCTCCATCGCAGCAATCGAAGCCCGCAGAGCCACAATCTGCCCGTGCGCCGCAGCGGCTTCCTTCTGCGCCGCATCCCGCGTTTCGATCAGCTGCGACCGCGTTGCGCTGAGATGGTCGTTCTCCCGCGCGCGCTGCTCCTGCTCCGCCTTCGCTGCGGCCAGTTGCTGCTCGATCTGCGCCACCCGCGCTTCCAGTTCACGAAACATCCGATCGATGCGCGCAAAGGCCTGCTCCGCGCCGCGCCGCCGCTCTTCGAGGCCCGCCAGCTCCGCGGAGATCTGCGCGGCTTCCTGCTGGGCCAGATCCCGTGCCGTCCGCAGCTCGATCACCCGCCGCTGCAGTTCCTCGATGCCGGCCTCGGCCCGCTGCTGATCAGCCTCCAGCCGCACTGCCTCTTCCCGCCGCTGTTCCAGGAAGCTCTCCTTCGCCGTCCGCGCATCGCGATTCCGTTCGCTTTCGAGCGTCCAATCGTGCAGCCGCCGCTCCAGCCGCTGAACCTCCATTTCCATCTGCCGCAGTGCGGCGCTCTGGTTCGCGCTCTCTTTTTCCGCCTGGCGACGATCTTCCGCCTTCGCATCGATGAGGCGCGTCAGATCCGTGACCGTTTTCGCCAGCGTCGCCGTGCGCGTCTCCGCCTGCGATAATTCGCGCTCCACATATGAAAGCTTCTGCTGTGTGTCGCGCAATTCGCGCTTCAGTGCCAGCGGCCCTTCAGAGCCCGGCTTGCCGCCCGTCACCGTCACGTTGTGGAAGGTCTCGCCCGACGGCGAGAGAAAGAACGCCGATGGGTTTTCCAGGGCCAGCGACCGCGCGGTTTCAGAGTCGGGAGCCACATACCCTTCGCGCAGCTTGGGCAGAATCACCTCGAGTGACCGCCCAAACCCATCCAGCACGCGAATACAGTTCCGCAGCGGCACAATCGGCCGAGCCGAGCGCTGTTCGTAAGTTGCATCCTCGGCAGTGAACGAAAATTTGGCCTGCGAATCCTCCGGATGCACAAGGAATGTTGCCCGCCCATCGACGCCAGCTTTCAGCAGCCGCATCCCTTCATCTGCCGAATCCCAGCTCTTCACCACGATGTAGTTCAGCTCGTCGCGCAGAAACTCATCGACGACGCTCTCGTACTCGCCGTTCACTTCCAGAAAATCAGCCAGCGTCCCTACCGGGGCCAACCCGCCGCCCAGCGAGTGCGACTGGAACAGCTTCCGTACCGTGTCCGTCGAGTAGCTGTGTTCCCGGATCAGCGATTCCAGTGAAGTCCGCCGCCCACTCAGCGTCGCGTGCTCGGCCCGCAGCTGATCCCCATGTCGCCGTGCCTGCTGTTCTTCGGCTCGGTTCGTCTCCATCTCGCCGCGCAGCGTGGCAATGTCGCCTTCCAGCCGCCGCAACGTCTCGGTCACCGACTCGAAGGTCATCGACATCTGACCGCGCTCGGAACCCAGCGCTGCCAGATCGCGACGCGCCGATTCCATCTCCACACCGAGACGCTCAGACTCACGCACCAGCGACGCCAGCGACTCTTCGCCCTGCGCGGTCTGATTGCGCGTGTTGCTCACCTGCGATAGCAGCTGCGCCGCCAGCCGCCGCGCCGTCTCCGACTGCAGCTCCGCTTCAGAGACTGCCGCCACCGCCTGCCGCATCGCTTCCTGCTTCTGTCGCGCCTGCTCCCGAAACGCCACAGCTTCCTGCTCTGCCGTCTCCAGGAAGGTCCGCTGCGCATCGCGTTCCGCCGTCATGCTGCGGACGTGCTCCGCTGCCAGTTCCAGCTCCGCCCGGGCCGCGGCCATCCGCACATCCAACTCGGCGATCCGCTCCTGGTTGGTCTGGTGACGCGCATCCGCGCGTTCGATCTCGACCGCACGCTGGTTTGCGCGCGTCTCGGCCTCTTTCGCCGCATCCTCCAGCAGGTACCCGCGCTCCATCAGCGTGGTGTGCTCGACTTCGAGGCTGCTCACCTGCTCTGCGCCTGCGTCGATCTTTTCCGTCAGCGATGCGATCTCCGTTTCCAGCTCCGTATGACGCGCATCCATCTGCGCAATCCGGCTGGCCAACACCACCTTCAGCTTGGCTCGCATCTCGTCGCGGAGCTTGCCGTAGCGCTCGGCCTTGGCCGCCTGCCGCTTCAGCGACGCCATCTGCCGCGTCACCTCTTCGAAAATGTCGTTCACCCTCGCCAGGTTCTGTTTCGCCTGCTCCAGGCGCAGCTCCGCCAGCCGCTTCTTCGTCTTGAAGCGCGTAATCCCCGCCGCCTCTTCAATGATCGCGCGCCGGTCGTGCGGCCGGGAGCTCAACAACTGCCCGATGCGCTCCTGTCCGATGATCGCGTACGACTCCGGCCCCAAACCGGTGCCCATAAAGATGTCCTGAATATCCCGCAGCCGACACAGCTTTCCATTCAGCAGATACTCACTGTCTCCGGTCCGGAACAGCCGCCGCGACACCACCATCTCGCCCTTTTGCGGGGTCCGGTTGAATTTCCGCCGGCGAATCTTCAGGACCACCGAAGGAACGCCGTTCTCGCCCTCCGCCGCGTGTCCGTTCTCAGCCACAGCGTCTGCTGCCGGCTCGGCTTGGGCTGCCATCGCCACTTCGCCCTCAATCGCCATTCCCGGCTGCGATTCGGCGATGATCTCCTCCACCTCCGCCTCGCGCTCGGCCCGCAGCTTCTCCTCGTCCCAGTCGGGTCCACCCTCGTCGATCACCACTTCCGGCTCGACCAGCAGAGGCCCTTCGTAAGCCTCCGGATCGACCAGCGTTAGTGACACTTCGGCCATGCCCAGCGGCTTGCGATCCCGCGTGCCGGCGAAGATCACGTCCTCCATCTTGCCGCCGCGCAGACTCTTGGCACTCTGCTCGCCGAGCACCCAGCTCACAGCGTCCAGAATGTTCGACTTGCCGCACCCGTTCGGACCCACCACGATAGCGATGCCTTGCCCGGGCAGCATCACCTCGGTCCGGTCGGAAAACGACTTAAAGCCCAGAATCTGAATCTTCTTCAGCTTCAGCATGAGCAGTTGCTCCTCGTCCAATCATGGGGGATAGACAGGGTCCAAGCCATCATCAACACGACTGTAGCCGCCTTGGTCCCGGAGGGTCAACACACCCACCGCAACATCTTGTGGATAAGGGGGGCCAAACCCAACTATTGGGTCACGATGCCGGAATGATGGATGCTCTACCCTGGGTACGCGGAGTTCGTCAGATGCCTTCACGGTAACCCTCCCGGCGACCCGTTTCAAGCGAATTTCCCGCATTTGGCATCCGTCTGTATACCCTGCATGCCTTGAACCATGCCCTCCCGGTCGCTCGGACTCGTCCAGAATCCTTGTTGTCACATCGATTAAGGTATGGCGGCTTTCACATCAGACCTAATAAGCAATTCCTTGCATGCGATTTCCGTGAGCAACCCATGACAGAACCGCAACGATGCTCGCCGAATTGCATCCCACGCATCCAACCACTTGCCGTAGGTTAGGTGCATGGTGCGCTTCTGCTGCCGGGCGGTCCCCGCGATGGCTGTGCTGTCTCTCATATGCGGCCTCGCCGCCATCGCCCAGCCGCAGCATCTTTCCGTCAGCGCTCTCCCTTCCGGCGGTTCCTCGGTTTCTCTCACCGTTGTCGACCAGAATGGCGTCCTCGTGCCCAGCGCTGAGGTCACGATTCAGGAGGCGGGCCTGCCCGACCTTCGCACCATGACCGATTACGACGGTCGCGCCTCCTGGCTTATCCATCAGTCCCAGCCTTACAGTCTCCGGGTTGAAAAGCAGGGCTTTTATCAAACCACCCAAAGCGACATCGATCCCCAGGGAAAAACCATCCGCGTCGTCCTTACCCACCAGGAGGTTTTACAGCAGGAGGTCAACGTGCATGCCTCCACAGCTGTCATTGACACTGAGCAGACCTCCAACCAGCTCACCCTCGCCGTGCCGGAGGTGATCAACGTTCCTTTTCCTACCAACCGCGACATCCGCAATCTGCTCCCTTTTATCCCCTCGGTGGTTCCCGACGAATACGGCCAGGTGCATGTGGCTGGCGGCGCTACCTATATGACTCTGGATACACTCGACGGCTTTGATATCCGTTCTCCCATCTCCGGGAACCTCAGCCTTCATTTCAGCACCGACGCCGTTCGCTCCGTCGACACCGAAACCACGCGCTATCCCGTCGAATACGGCCGCAGTACCGGCGGCGTCATCGCCTTCACGACCGGAACCGGCGACAACAAGTTTCGCTACGACGCCACCAATTTCGTGCCTTCCGTCCGCAATCTCAACGGCCTCCGCTTCGATGCCTTCGAGCCCCGCATCACCTTCTCCGGACCCATTCGCCGCAATCGCCTCTGGTTTTTCGACGCCATTGACATGCGCTGCAGC
This sequence comes from Acidobacteriaceae bacterium, assembly GCA_035656855.1. GTDB lineage: Bacteria > Acidobacteriota > Terriglobia > Terriglobales > Acidobacteriaceae > Palsa-343. The sequence continues at coordinate 10,924 of DASRRO010000019.1, forward strand.
GACACCTATATCCCCGAGCTGCCCACCAATGCCGACACCAACCACCTCATCGAAGGCAGCAACCTGATCAAGTTCCAGCAGAATCTGGGCTCGCGCAATACCCTCACCGCCAACCTGCTCTGGAACGACTTCCACTCCCCCTACGATGGCCTCTCCGCCCTCAACCCGCAGCAGAGCACCGACAACCACGACATCATCGCCTGGCTTCCCTACCTGCAGGAACAGCACAGCTTCCCCAATAACATCCTCGTCACCACCGGCTTCGGCGTTCTGCGCTATCGCGAGGGATTTGAGCCGCACGGCGACCTCCCTTACGACGTCACCCCCGAACTCCCCACCGGCAGCAACTTCGAGACTTCGACCACCCGCTCTCAACGTGAGGAGGGATACGTCAACCTCTTCTTCCCGCCCATTCAACACGGCGGCAGCCACGAGCTGCGCGCCGGCATCGATCTCGACCACCTCGGATCCAGAGAAGCCCAGACCTTCGCTCCCATCAACTATCTGAGCGAAGCCCGGACCCTCCTCCGCCGCAGTGTTTTCCCGTCATTCGCTCCTTTCCGGCTCCATAACGTTGAACTCGGCGCGTATGGCGAGGACCGCTGGACTCCCGTCAAAGGCCTCCTCATCGTGCCCGGCCTCCGTTTCGACTGGGATGAAATCATCCGCGGTCCTCTCTGGTCACCGCGCATTGCGATGAACTATTCGCCGCACATCGGCCAGGGCAAAACCACCTTCTCCGCCGGCATCGGTGAATACAACGAGCACACTCAGCTGGAGTACCTGGCCCGCGCCTATGCCGGCACGCGCTATGACACGTTGTATGCCGCCGACGGCACGACGCCTCTGGGCCTTCCCATCCAAACCACATTCGTGCAGAACGAAGACACCGGGAACCTGCACGAAGCGCATGCCATCAACTGGAGTATCGGCATCCAGCACATGCTGCCGCACGAGATCTATTTCGCGGCCAACTACATGCAGAAGCGCGTCGCCGATGAGTTCGTGTACGCCAACCAGAGCGGTCCGGGCGCTCTCTACGGCACGTATCTCCTCACCAGCGATCGCCAGGATCACTTCCACTCATGGGAAATCGAGGCGCGCCACACTTTTGCCGGCGGCCCCGACACTCCCTTCGGCGGCTCGACTCTCTTCGGCGCCTATACCCGTTCCTCCGCCACCACCAACGCCGCTCTCGATTACGTTCCTTCTCTCTCCATCCTCGGGCCACAGCAACCCGGCCCCCTCCCGTGGGACACACCTAACCGCGTCATCTCCTGGGGATGGCTCCCCGCGTGGGCGCCCTGGCTGCCCACCGTTCACAAGAACTGGGACTTCGTCTATACGCTTCTCTGGGACACCGGCTTCCCCTTCGATTCCGTCAACGCCAATCAGCAAATCATCGGCCCTGCCGGTTCCCATCGATTCCCCAGCTTCCTCTCCCTCAGCCCCGGCCTCGAATGGCGTTTCCACTTTCGTGGCAAATACTTCGGCATTCGCGGACTCCTCGAAAACGCCACTGACGCCTCCGACCCCTACATCGTGAACAACAACGTTGACTCGCCGCAGTACCTCAACTTCGAACAGCCGCTCGGTCGCGCTTTCACCACCCGCATCCGTCTCATCCAGTCCTCGAAATAGCGCCTCCTGCCCCCGCCGCTCGGCCCTTCACCCTCTTCATTCCCGGGCCCTCAACCCCTTTTTTCGCTGGCATTCCCGCCGGGCTCGTGTAAGCTGGCTCTTGCTTCGGGCGGGCCACACATCGCGCACTCTCGCGCATCCCATCGAAAGCGAGTCAGCCAGTGCCCATGACCTTAACTTGTCAGCACGCACAAATGGTTTTTATAATCCACCATCATTACCGGGCGATGGTCCCGGTGTGTAATGTGCGGCGCGCGACGATCGAAACAGCCTGATTCTGCCCGGTTTGGCTGTGCGTTCCAGCAGCCTTTTTGAAGCTTGGTTTCACCACACGAATTCTCCCAGGAGCGTTGAATGAAGAAGCTCGTTCTTGCATCGGTTGCGATGGCTGGCATCTGGTCCTGCGCAATCGTCGGTCCCTCCGCCTTTGCCCAGACCACCGGTTCCCAACCAGCCTCCGGTCAGGCCGGCACTCCGGCTAACTGCGGCAACATCACCATTAAGGACGCCACGGAATACAATGCCTGGGCGAACGCCAGCAGCCAGTCCGCGCCCACAGCCAAGGCCGAGGCTATCGAGGCCTTCCTCCAGCAGTATCCGAACAGCGTCGCCAAACAGGGCATGCTGGAATCTCTCATGGTCGCTTACCAGCAGTCGAACAATGCTCCCAAAGCGCTCGACGCGGCCAAGCGCCTCCTGCAGGTCGATTCCACTAACCTCCGCGCTCTGATTTTTGTCGTCTACCTCGAGCACCAGCAGTCCAACGGCAATCAGCAGATGCTGGACGATGCCGCCGACTACGCCCAGAAGGGCCTGAGCGCTCCCAAAGATCAATGCATGACCGATGCCGACTACGACAAGGTCAAGGCCCTCGCCACCCCGGTCTTCTATAGCGCCATCGGCGCCGACGACGCCGCCAAGAAGGACTACAAGGGCGCCATCGACGCCTATACCAAAGAACTCCAGTCCTATAAGGACCCCACCCAGACAACGGTGGTTCCGGCTCTGCTCGACACCTACTACCTGGGCAATGCTTACGTCTCTCTCGATAACAAGGACCCCCAGAACCAGAAGATGGCTGCCTGGTTCCTGACCCGCTTCGCTGCTTTCGCCAAGCCGCCCTATCAGCAACAAGCCCTGGCCGCCGCCGAATACTGGTTCACCAAGTACCACTGCGCGCAGAACGATGCCGCCTGCCGCTCCAATCCTCCACAAGGTTTCGCCCCGGTTCAGCAACTCGCTTCTGTTCCGGCCAACATCTTCCCGCCCGCGGATTACAACCCGTCCCAGGCTCCTCCGCCGCCATCGCCCGCTGATCTGGCCCACACGGCCATCTCCAGCACGGCAGGCTGCACGAATGTGACGCCCGCCCCGCCGCCGGCGCCACCAGCTGGGTCCGCCCCTGCAGCTGCACCGGCAGCGGCTCCCGCCTCTACCCCCGCAGCGGCCCCCGCGGCTGCGCCTGTCAACGTGCCGCCAGATTGCTCCACCAACCTGAAGAACATGGCGCTCTCTGACAAGGAGTTCATCCTGTCCAACGGGCAAACGGCCGATCAGCAGGTGATCTGGAGTGTCATGAACGGCGTTACCGCGGAGGTTCCCGGAGTCGTCATCTCGGCTACGCCTGACTCGGTTCAGATGGCCGTCTCCCAGGATGCGCAGCAGTCCCAGAAGGCTGACTTCACCATCAACATGAAGACGCCTTTGAAGGATCTCCCGAAGCTGGGCGACAAAGTGACGTACATCGCAACTTTCGACTCTTATACCCAGAACCCGCCCATGATCATTCTGAAGGACGGCGAACCTAAGGCTGCCCCGAAAGCTCCGGTGCACCATGCTCCCGTCCACCACGCAACCCATCATTCTGGCCAATAAGCGGTCAGGACCAATCCTCCAGCGGGCAGCCCTTGTGGCTGCCCGCTTTGCTGCTCCCCTCTCCTGCTACATTTGGAATCGAATGTCCCTCGTGAATTGCAGGAGAGCCCTTGCTCTCCCCTCGGTCCTGCTTCTCGCCCTTTGCAGCCAGTCTCTGGCATCCTTAGCGGAGCAGACCGCTCCCGCAGCAGCGCCTCCTGCCGAATCCGCAGCCTCCGAGCCACCGCGTTTCCTCCAGCTTGACCATCACTCCGCCACTCAGGCCGACGCTCATGATGCCGCGCTTCTCCGCACCAAAGCTGCCGCTATCGCCGGCGAAGCCGCCTTCTTTGGCTTCAACCTGCACGTCCCGGACTGGAACTCAAACGAGGCTGTCTGTCCCGAGTTCCCCGACCATCTCCTGCTTCATTACCAGCGCATCTCTCGCGACGGAGCTGTCTCCCTCTTTACGGCGCTGGTCCCCCTGAACAAAGACCGGGTGTACGTCGTTCCTGTTCTCTATCGCAATGCGACGCCCTTCAGGTCCGCCTATGGCAGCGAGCGCAGCATCGCCGTTTTCAATCGCGTGGTCCCGCCAGAGATTGCAGAGAAGGCCCTCCAGCCCGACGGTCAATGGCTCCTGATGGGCCTCTGTTACACCGATATGGTCGGTGCCGAATCGCACGCCCTCCAGCGTTCCGGATCCGATATCTCTCTCGCCCTTGCTCCTCTGCCCACACTCCACATCAACGAGGGCGCCTCTACCCGCCAGGTCATCTTCACCGACCGCAACGCGCCCGGAAAATATTTGGTTTGGACTCTCACCTTCACCAACAGCGGCCGCCTGCTCTCCGCTAACGCGACCAGGCTATCCGACTACGTCGCTCCCTTTCGCAACGGCAAGGAGCCGCCCGTCCGTCCCATGCCTCCCGGTAAAGAGCCGCCGGTCAAAGTGCTGCCTCCCGGCAAGGAACCCAACGTCAAGCCGCTCCCGCAATAACGCCGGTGCCCTGCAAACCCTGGCTGCCGCGCGAGGCACTCCGCTGAAAATCCGCGCCAACTCTTCACGGATTCACCACCCAATTGCGTTAGCATTTCTCCAATCCAAATCCTCGGGAGTCGTGTGATCGTCCTCCTGCACAGAAGTTTCCCATCTTGAGACTGCTCGCCGGCATTCGGCCCGTCCGCCGCCAACAAGCTCTCCGCGATGTGGGCGCCGGCGTTGGCCTGGCGGCGATGAACATCCCCCAGGCCCTGGGCTACGCCCGCATCGCTGGCATGCCCGTCGTTACCGGCCTCTATACGCTGCTGCTGCCTCTCGCCGCCTTCGCATTCATCGGCTCCTCGCGCTTCCTGGTTGTTGCCGCGGACTCCGCCACAGCCGCCGTCCTCGCTGGTGGACTCGCGCCTCTGGCTGCCCCTGGAAGCCCCCACTACATCGCTCTCGCGGGTTCGGTCGCCTTACTGGTCGCCGGCTTCCTGCTGCTCGGCCGTCTCTTCCGCCTGGGTTTTATCGCGGACTTCCTCTCCCAGACCGTCCTCGTCGGCTTCCTCACTGGAGTCGGCTTTCAGGTCGGCATCGCCGTGCTCGGCGAAACACTCGGCCTTCCGGTCCACTCTCGCCGAACCGTCCTGCAGCTCGCCGAAGTCGTCCGCGAGTTGCCCTCAGTCCGGCTGCCTACCCTCCTCGTCTCCCTCGGCGTCCTCGTCACCGTCCTCGGTTTGCAGCGCTGGGCGCCAAAAATCCCCGGGGCGCTCATCGCCGTCGTGGCTGCCATCGCCGCCAGCGCCTGGTGGCAATTCCCCGCTCACGGCATCGCCACCATCGGCTCCGTTACCGGCGGCCTGCCGCATCTCCATCTGCCGATGCCCGCCTGGCATGAGATTCCCTCCCTCATTCCCCTCGCTGGATCCTGCGCCATCCTCATCATCACGCAGAGCGCCGCCACCGCCCGCGCTTACGCTCTGCGCCACCGCCAGAAGCTCAGCGAGAACCAGGACCTGCTGGGCCTCAGCGCCGCCAATGCGGCCGCAGCCCTCACCGGAACCTTTGTCGTGAATGGCAGCCCCACCCAGACCGCCATGGTGGAGCGAGCCGGCGGGCAGAGTCAGATCGCGCAGATCGCCACCGCCTGCGTGGTAGCCTGCGTTCTCCTGTTTCTCACCCGGCCTCTGGAATACCTTCCCCAGTGCGTGCTGGGCTCGCTCGTCCTCCTCGTTGCGATCCATCTGGTTGACTTGCGTGGATTGATCGCTATCCGCCAGGAGAGCCCCGGTGAATACGCCGTGGCCCTCACCACTGCGGTCGTCGTCGTCGCCGCCGGAGTCGAGCCCGGCATCCTGCTGGCCATGATCCTCTCGCTGCTGCGCATCGTGCGCCACAGCTATCGTCCCCACACTGGCGTCGTGATTTCCGAGCCGTCCAGCCAGTCCTGGCATATTGTTCCGCCCGCTCCCGGCGTCGTCACCCGGCCAGGCCTTATCCTCTACCGCTTTGGCGCCGCGCTCTTCTATGCCAACGCTCCTCGTTTCGCCGAAGAGATTCTTACCCTCATCGGTCCGTCACCCACGCCCGTGCGATGGCTGATTGTCGACGCCGAGGCCATCACTAACATCGACTATTCGGCGGCACGCGTGATTACCCAGCTACACACGGAGCTCGCCGAAGCCGGCGTGGCTCTGGGTTTTGCTCGCATGCCCTCAAGCGCTGCGGCCGACTTCCAGCGCCACCACCTTGCTGCGATCATTCCTTCCTCCATGGTCTTTGACACTCTCCATCAGTCGGTGCAGGCTTTTGACAGCGCCCCCATCCCCGCATAAGTGGGCGCCTGACCCGTTTCGACTGCGGCTTCCCTCGGGGGGCCGCCCGGAACTGGTGTGTTAAACTTCTGCGAATTGCTCCCTGAAGTCCCTCGGATGCGGCGCAGCGCCACGTCGCCTGTGCGGCTGAACAGCACCTGAACATAGCAACTTGCAATAGGAGGCCCCTGCTCACTGTGGACCTCTCTATTTTCTGGAGCCCAGCCGTGAACTTTCCCCGGATACTTCGTCCGCTTTTCGTCCTGTGCCTGCTCATCTCTGCTGCGCCCGGTCTTCTGCTGGCGCAGGCGACCACATCGCTCAATGGCCGGGTAACGGACAGCAGCGGCGCTGTCGTTCCTAACGCCACCGTGAAGCTGACTCTTGAGGCAACGGGCGCCGTTCGCCAGGGCACGACCGACAACAGTGGCCAATATCAGTTTTCGCAGCTAATACCGGGTCGCTATACGCTCACGGTTTCTGCGCCGCAGTTTGCAACCGCGGAACACGCGAATCTGGATCTGCTGGTCAGCCAGCCGGCCACGGCCAATGTCCAGCTGCAGCCGGCCACCGTGACCCAGCAGGTAACCGTCAGTTCCAGTGCCGAGCCCCTGCTCAACACCACTGACGCCACTCTGGGCAACGCCTTCGACAGCCACCAGGTGGAATCTCTGCCGCTGGACCAGCGCAATGTGCCCGACTTGCTCAGCCTGCAGCCGGGCGTGACGTTTCTGGGCCGCTCCGACGACGTCACGGGCACTCAGGGGGTCGGGAACAATCCGACCGATTCCCGCGCCGGCTCCGTCAATGGAGGACGCAGCGATCAGTCCAACATCACGCTCGACGGCGTTGACGTGAACGACATCAACAACGGCTACGCGTTCACCAGCGTGCTGCGTTCCACCCAGGATTCGGTCGCGGAGTTCCGCGTGACGACCAGCAATCCGAATGCACAGGAAGGTCGATCCTCGGGCGCTCAGGTAGCTCTGGTCACGCGCAGCGGCTCGAATGCGCTGCACGGCGCGGCTTACGAATACAACCGCTCCAATCTTCTCGAGGCCAACGACTTTTTCAATAAGCAGCAGGAGCTGGCAGCGAGCCTTCCCAATCGCCCGGAAAGTCTGGTGCGCAATATTTTTGGCGGAGCGGTAGGCGGCCCTGTGATCAGGGACCGGCTCTTCTATTTCGTGAATTATGAAGGCCGCCGCGACTCGCAGGGAACCAGCGTCAACGCAGGCACCGTTCCGACCACCAGCTACCGCGCCGGCAATCTGCAGTACGAATACGCCAATGCTGGCGGCGACGCCGTCTATACTCTCACCCCGGCGGACATTCAAAGCATGGACCCGCAGGGAATCGGCAACGACGACGCCCTGCTGCAGGTCCTGAACAGCTACCCCCAGGGAAACGATCCGACCCAGGGGGATGGCTTAAACAGCATTGGATACCGCTTCCCCTACACCATCCATCGCAAGTACGACACGTACATTGCACGCATTGACTGGAACGCCGGCGCTAACGGCAAGCACACTCTCTTCTGGCGAGGCAATCTCCAGAACGATCGCGAGCCGAGCCCGCCGGCCTTCCCGGGCCAGCCGCCGCAGAGCACGGTGCTCACGAATAATAAGGGTTTCGCCGCCGGGTACACCTGGGTGATCAGCCCCGCCCTGGTGAATGACCTGCGGTACGGCCTCACCCGTGAGGGTGTAAATTCGGCAGGAGCCGCTAACCAGCCCATCGTCTATTTCGCCGAAGTAGCGCAGCCGCAGTCTACGGATTACTCGACCTCGTTCATCATTCCGGTCAGCAATGTGGTCGACAACTTCTCCTGGACCCGGCACAACCACGATCTCGCGTTTGGTACAGACATTCGCATCATTGACGATCAGCGCTCCAGCAATGCGCAGTCGTATCCTGACGGCCAGATGAACCAGGGCTGGCTGACGCGCAGCTCCACAATCGCCAACAGTTATGGACCGTTCGATCCCGAGGTCTACGGATACCCCGCGGTTGACTTTTCCAATTACGGCAATGAATACAACGCCGCCCTGATGAACGTTGTGGGCACCGTCACCGAAGGGGATGCGGTCTACAACTACACGAAAACCGGCGCCACCCTTGCGGTCGGTGCTCCCATCAAGCGGGATTACCGCTGGAACGAATATGAATTCTATGGTCAGGACACCTGGCGCGCCACCAATACTCTGACCATTACCTACGGTCTGCGATACTCCTACCTGCAGGCGCCTGCTGAGACCAGCGGCACGCAGGTGGGAACCTGCCAATTCGCCGGAGGGGCCTGCGCGCCGTACTCTCTGGCCAGCTATCTGGATGCCAGTGTCGCTCAGGGAGCCAGCGGCGGAGCGGCCAATGATGCCGGCGAACTCGGCTTCAATCTCGGCGGCCGTTACAACCATGCCCCCGACTTCTGGACTCCGGACAAGAACGACCTCGGGCCGCGGCTCGCCTTCGCTTTCTCACCAGCTACATCAAGCGGATTCTGGAACAAGGTCTTCGGCAACCAGCAGAGCAGCATCCGCGCCGGTTATTCTCTGGTCTTCGATCACTTCGGCGCGGCTGCGGTGCAGAACTTCGACACCACAGGCTCTTACGGCCTTTCCTCCCACCTCTCCAACGCACCGGGCTCAGAGCCCATCGAATCCGCGCCTCGCTTCACAGCACTCGGCGCCGTGCCGCAATCCCTGCTCCCCTCGGCGCCACCCGGTGGATTTCCTGCTGTTCCCGCCTCCAGCGGCAACGGAAGCTTCGCCATCAGCTGGGGTCTCGATTCGGCTATGAAGACTCCTTATTCCCACCTCTTCGATTTCTCCATCACCCGCGGCCTCCACAACGGCGCCTCCATCGAGCTGTCCTGGGTGGGGCGCTACGGGCACCGCCAGCTTGCGCAGGAAGACGTGGCCATGCCCATCAACCTGACGATTGGCGGCCAATCTTATTTCGCAGCAGCAGCCAGACTGGCCAAAATGGCGCGCGCCAATGTCTCCCCCTCCTCAGTCGCCAATGATCCCTACTGGCAGCAGGAGTTCGCCGGTCTCGACAATCAGGACATTGGTCTGGGGTATGGTCCTCTTACCGCTACCCAGAACGTTTACGCTCTCTACCTCGCCAACATCTATAACGAGACCTATGCCCTCTACCAGCTGGATACGCCTGGATCGCTGCCTAACAGCAACATCGGGGCGGGAGTCAATTATCCGGCCTTTCGTTACTACCACGATCAGTATTCGGCGCTCTACGCGTGGCGCTCCATCGGGTACTCGAATTTCAACGGCTTCGAAGCTGTCTACCGCCAGCACTTCGGCGGCGTCCAGGCCGACTTTAACTACACCTTCTCCAAGTCTCTCGATATCACGTCGCAGGCAGAGCGTTTGGGAAACTCGGCCAGCACCAATTACGCGCAGATCATGAACACGTACATTCCGAACCAGCTCTATGGGCCTTCGGACTATGACGTTCGCCACCAGATCAATTCCAACTTTGTGTGGGATCTTCCCTTTGGCGCCGGCAAAAAGCTGCTTCCGAGTTCGGGTCATCTCACCAATCTCATCGTCGGAGGCTGGCAGACTACCGGTATCGTGCGCTGGACTACCGGATTTCCCTTCGAAATGAACAACGGCGCCTATTACCCAACCAACTGGGATATCCAGGGATACGCAGAACAAATCGCTTCCATCTCATCGCGAGACGGCGCCCGCGGCAAGCTCACGCAGCGCTTCGCCAACCCGTCCGGAGTCTTCGCCGATTTCGACCATGCATTGCCCGGGCAGTCCGGCAGCCGCAACCCTCTTCGCGGAGATGGCTACTTCGACTGGGATGAGGGAGTCAACAAGACAATCGGGTTCACCGAGAAAACAAAGCTGATTCTGCGCTGGGACATGTTCAATATCACCAACAGCGTGCGATTCGATCCTCAGTCGATCAGTGCGACGCTCGACAACCCGCAGTCTTTTGGACAAGCGACGAGTCTGTTGACCAATTACCGCCTTGCGCAGTTTGCCGCGCGGCTTGAGTTTTAAGCAGATCAGAGGTTTACTGCGAGGGCAGGCGAAGAGCCGTCTCCGCCTGCCTGTATTGAGTCTCAGTTAGTGTCGAGCCGCCGGCTTATTAACATTCCTGGTCACATCGGGGGCAACGCTGCACGATGCGTCGGCGAGCTTCGTGCGTTCAGGCGTGAGTTCGTGCAGTTGGTTTCTGGTCAGCACCGCGTTAAATTCGGTGAACTGTCGCTGCATGTTGTTCCATGCGGCCAAAGTGCGGTTGTAATTCCTGCAGTCGCTCTCCCAGGTGGCAATTTGGGTCGGGGTGGGCGCCATATCCAGGCCGACCTGCATCATGCTGACCATAGTGTTGTAGTTGTCGTTGAGCGTTAGAAACGACTGCAACTCGTTCGGCTTGGGCGTCTCCGGCCGGCGAAATTCCTCCCCAGGAGCAGGGACGACGCCGCCAATCTTCGTCAGGCTGGCGTCCAATGTCTTCGCCTGCGTGGCCACGTCTGCCGGCAGTTTGCCGTGCATCAGCGCTGACACCTGGCCTTTCACGGCTTCCACTTCCGCGTGCCCTTCAAAGCTCTCTTTCATACCCTGAACGGCCAGCAGTGTGAGCTTGTTCTGCGCGCGCAGCGTGGCCATCAGTGCGGGGCTCTGCCCCACGCGCGGATCGTTCACTACCGTGACCTGGCGCGTATAAGCTTGCCCGTCCACGGTGAGCTTCAATGTATAAACGCCCGGAATCACCTGCGGTCCATGAGGGCCAGGATAAGTCGAGCCAGCCACCATGTTCATCTGGTTTTCCAGATCGTGCCGCAGCGCCGGCGGGTCATCATACTGCAGGTTCCAGTTCACCCGATTCAGGCCCACATGAGTGCTGAGGGCACGCGACTCCGGACTGGCCAGCCAATAGCGCGGATACATTGCGCCTTCGATGGGCGGTGGCAGTTTGCTCGACATGGTGCGAACCAGGTCGCCATGCGCATCGAAGACCTGGAGCTGGATCGGTCCGCTGGGTTCCTGGCTGAGGTAATAATCCACGATGGCACCGTACGGGACGTTTTCTGCATGCGGCATTTCGATCGAGAAAGGCTGATCCCAGTTGCTGTTGATACGGGCACGGATTGCGTCCTCGGGCTCAAAGAAATAGGCGGGCGAGGAACTGATGCGCTTGACGCCGGCGGCGATCTGGCGCAGCGGCGTGATGTCGTCGAGAACCCAGAACCCGCGGCCGTAAGTACCCACCACCAGATCGTCCTGATGATGATCCGTATGAACGTCGAGATCGCGGATCGATGTGCTGGGCAGGTTCTGTTGCAGCGACTGCCAGTGATCGCCGTGATCGAAACTGACGTAGACAGTGGTTTCAGTGCCGGCGAACAGGAGCCCGGGCTGCTTCGGATCGACACGCAGACTGTTCACCCAGCTTCCGGTGCGCTCGTCCGAAGGCAAGCCGTTGACGATTTTGGTCCACGTCTTGCCGCTGTCCTGCGTCCGCCAGACGAGCGGCACATCACCGTCTTCGCTGTCAGGTAATGTCTCGCCGCGTGTGGCCGCGATGCGTCCGGCAACATAAGCGGTGTCGAGGTCATCGCCCGCGTCAATGGTGTTGAAGTTGGTATGCGGCGGCACATTCGCGATATTGGTAACGTTGGACCAGACCCTGCCGTGGTCGATGGTGTTGTAAATCTGGCCGTTTGTGCTCACGGTCCACATCACTCCCGGCTTCACCCTGGAGATGGAGAAGTCCGCGATGGAGGGCGGAGGCGGAGGCGGAGCCTGGGCGGCGGGGGCCGGCGTGGTGGCGTTTGCGGGTTTGGGGGTGGCCGCGGCCGCAGGCGGCGCCTTCGGCTGCGGACGATCCTTACCGCAGGCTACTGTGGGCACACCTCTGGCGGTAGTCAAATCAGGGCTGACCGTCGTCCACGAATGAGCGCCATCGCGCGAGACCAGCAGGCACTGATACGCCACGTAGAGAGCACTCGGTTCAAAGGACAGATCGAACTTCTTCTGGAAGTCCCGGTAGGCCGTATATTTTTTTGCATCGACACCAAAGTTGGGTGCGACGTTTTGCCACTGCCCCGTCGACATATCGATTTTGATCAGGCCGCTGCCACCGCCGCCTGGACCGTAGCCGACACCGTAGATGATGTTGGGGTTTTTGGGATCCGGCGTGAGCACGCCAAATTCGGAGGAAGGCAGCGGGCTCCAGTCAGTGAAGTTCACCTGGCCCCAGTTGCCGCGACTGCTGATCATCACTGCGCCGGTATCCTGCTGGGCCGCGATGATGTGGTAGGGATACTGATTGTCGGTGGAGACGTGGTAGACCTGCGCGATGGGCTCGGTGTACCAGAGGCTCCATGTCTTGCCATCGTCGAGCGTGACGCTGGCTCCCTGGTCGGAGCCGACCAGTATGTGCTTGCCATTGGTGGGATCGATCCAGAGCTTGTGATAGTCCTCGCCGCCGGGCGCGCCCTTGAAGGGTTCGAAGTTGACGCCGCCGTCGATGGAGCGGTACATGGCGGTACTCATGGTGTAAACGATGTCCGGATTCTGCGAGTCAACGAAGACGCCGCTGCTATATGAGCCCTGGCCATTGCTGATGCGAAGATCTTTTCCTGCCATGTGCTGCCATGTAGCGCCGCTGTCGTCGGAACGATAAAGACCGGAGCCGTTCTCGATGTTGTTGCCGACGATGTACATGCGCTCGCCCTTGGTGTGCATGGCGACTGCTAGAGCGACGCGGCCCTCGAACGGCGGAATCTTGATTTGGGTCCAGGTCTTGCCCTCATCAGTGGACTTGAAAACCATCGCTGGCTTGGTCTTGGCCTGAGAGCCGCGGTTGCCGCGACCGCCGCCTAAACCGCCGGTGCCCTGTGTGGCGGTCAGCATGATGCTCGGATCGTCGTACGCGTACTCCAGGTCGCGCGTGCCTTCGTAGCCGGGCGCCTTGAGGACGCTGGTCCAGTTCTGGCCGCCATCCGTGGAGCGGTAGACACCGCCGCCGTGGCGGGTTTCATCGCCGAGGGCGGAGACGACCACGAGGTTCGGATCGGTGGGATCGACGAGGATGTTGGTAATTTTTACGGTGTCTTCCAGGCCGATGTGCTGCCAGGTCTTGCCGGCATCCGTCGATTTCCACATGCCGTTCCCGAGGCTGCCCTGGATGGGATCGCCAGCACCGGCATAAACGATATCGGGATTGGAGGGAGCGACCTGGATGGCGCCGACGCTATCCACGCTCGTCTCCTGATCGAAGATGGGGAACCAGGTCACGCCGGCGCTGGTGGTCTTCCAGATGCCGCCGAGCGGCGCACCGAAATAGTACGTGCCAGGTTCGCCGACGACACCGGTCACGGAGGAGATACGGCCGCCATGGAATGGACCGTCGTTACGCCACTTGAGGCCTGCATAAAGGTTGGGATCGACCTGGGCCGATGCGCTCAAGGCTGATAGAAGTACACCG
>DASRRO010000020.1:0-3530 GCA_035656855.1 Acidobacteriaceae bacterium
CCGTCAGCCCCGCCACCCTCTCGCATCACATGAAGGAGCTCGAAACCGCCGGCCTTATCCGCATCGAGCGCCGGGGCAAATATGCCAACCTCACCCTGCAGCGCGACGTTCTCCACGCCTACCTCGACCGCCTGGCCAGCATCTGACAGCGACTCCCCACATCATCGGGTGCCCGATCTTAAGCGCAGCGAAAGCTGGGATATCACCCTCTTCACACCGGCGTCCCAGCAACTTAGAGCATCGTTCTCTTTCGCCAAACATCTTTTCTTCAGTTCGACATTCTTCGAATTGTCGAAGCAGAGGAGCAGAGATGAGTAAGCTTCAGGGAAAAGTTGCTGTGATCACCGGGGCATCCAAGGGCATCGGCGCGGAGATTGCCCGCACCCTCGCCGCCGCCGGCGCCTCCGTCGTCGTCAATTACGCATCCAGTCGCGACGGCGCGGAGAAAGTCGTCGCCGACATTGCTGCCAAAGGCGGCAAGGCCATCGCGGTGCAGGGCAATGTCGCTCTCGCCAGCGATGTGCAGCGCCTCTTCGCCGAAACCAAAAAGGCCTTCGGCCAGGTCGACATCCTCGTCAACAACGCCGGCGTCTTCAAGTTTGCACCGATCGACGAGTTCACCGAGGAGGAGTTCCACCGCCAGTTCAACATCAACGTCCTCGGTCTCATCCAGGCCACCAAGGAAGCTCTCAAGTACTTCAATCCTGCCGGCGGTTCGGTCATCAACATCGGCTCCACCATCGTGCGCGCTACGCCTCCCGGCAGCGTGATCTACACCGCCACCAAGGGCGCCGTCGATTCCATCACTCATGTGCTCTCCAAGGAACTTGCCCCGCGCAAGATTCGCGTCAACGGGCTGAATCCCGGCGGAGTCGAAACCGAAGGCACGCACTCCGTCGGTATCATGGGCGGCGAATTTGAAAAGCGCATCGTGGCCAACACCCCATTTGGCCGCATGGGCCAGCCCAATGACATAGCTCCGGTCGCCGTCTTTCTCGCCTCGGATGATTCCGGCTGGGTCACCGGCGAAACGCTACTGGTCTCCGGCGGCTACCGCTAGACCGTTTTCGCAAGTTCATCCGCAGCAGAATCGAAAGCCCACGTCTCGCACCGGCAGCGTGGGCTTTTGTCCCAAAGATGGCCGATTGATTCCGGGTGGCCCACATCCCGCAGAGATGTGGGCTAAGATCAGGTCGCCCGCAAACCCACGTGAGCGACCAAAGGGATCGAACCCGGTAAAACCGCGCGACCGGCGCGCTCGCCTCAGACGGCGGCTCCCGCTCCAGGAGAGAACGGCCATGGCCAGAAATATCGTAACCATAGCGGTACTCTGCATTCTTGCCGCCATCCCCGCCGCTCACGCGCAAGAGGCAAACCACGACCGGCGATACTTCCGAGAGATCGCTGCACATCATTTTGCCGTCCCGCCCGGCGCGTCAGCCTTCGTCCTCGCTCAGGAGCTCACACCCTGGCTCGCCTCTCCCGATCCCGCGCTTCGCGACGAGCTCGCTTACACCATCCTCGACATCTGGATCCGGCACGGCATGCTCACCGAGCAGCAGCTTCTCGCCCTGCTTCCACCGCTCCAGCAAAATCTCACCAGCGGCATCGGCGAGTCCGGCAACGACTCCGTCTTCCAGCGATCCTTCTCTGCGCTCACGCTCGCGTCGTTCGCACAGGGCGATCTCCAGCAGCCATTCCTCTCATCCGCCCAGTACCGCTCACTGCTCGCCGCAGCGCTCAACTACCTCCGCGACGAGCGCGATAATCGCGGCTTCGAGCCGGTGAAAGGCTGGATCCATTCCGCCGCTCATACCGCCGACCTGCTCGCCGCGCTCGCCAGCGATCCGCGCTTCACCCCAGCCGATCAGCAGGCGCTCTTCGCTGCCGTCGAGAACCGCCTGCGCAGCACAACCGGCATCTATAGCTACGGCGAGCAGGACCGCCTCGCCGTCACTCTGCTCGTCGTCATCATGCGCGACGACTTTCAGCTCGCCGGCTTTCAAAATTGGCTCGGTACCGTGCAACAGGACAACATCGTCTGGCAAACCTCGCCCCCTGATCCAGCGCAGCTCGCACTTTTTGAAAATCACACCTATCTGCTGGAGGCTATGCTCGCCCGTATGCCTATCCAAACGCCTCTGTCGCCGGCAGCCACCCAGGCCCGCGACGCCGCCCGCGAAGCCCTCCGCAACCGATAGAGCGCACCGTTACCAAAGCGAAGACAGGACCCAAGAAAGCAGCATTTCAAGGCCGGTCCCGCGATACTCTGGTACCCTCAACCACCGCGCCGGGGGACAAGCCAATGCGAGCCGCCATATTCGTAACCATGATCATGACATGTGCCGCCGCTCTGGCCCAGTCCCCATCGCCCGCACAATCCGCCCCACCGGCCATCGTCACCACGCCCGCGCTCAACGGCGCACAGATCGTCTCCTTCAACCCCACCACGCCCGGCGAAACCATCTACTACACTACCGATGGCTCAGAGCCTACCGCGCATTCCACGCAATATCTCGCGCCTTTCCTCGTCGCCTCCAACCTCACGGTCAAAGCCGTCGCCATCGTCAACGGACAGCCCGGCAAAGCCGCCAGCCAGACCTTCACTCCCAACATCCCGTTCAACACCATGGTGTGGAGCGACGAATTCAACGACGCCGCCGACCTGGGTCCCAAACCCAATCCCGATATCTGGACCTACGACACCGGCCACTCCGGCTTCGGCAATCGCGAATTCGAGCACTACTGTGCCTATGGCGACGCCACCGAGCCATGCGATCCCGCGCATCCCAACGCCTTCATCGCCGACGACGGATATCTCCACATCGTCGCCCGCCAGCCCTCGCCCGGCGTCTACACCTCCGCACGTCTCAAGACGCAGGGCCTCTTCAGCGTCGCTTACGGCCGCATGGAAGCCCGCATGAAACTTCCCGAAGGGCAGGGAACCTGGCCCGCTTTCTGGACCCTCGGCAACAACATCGCCACCGACAAATGGCCGGCCTGCGGCGAGCAGGACATTATGGAGCACATCAACGCTCCCACGCCGGACTGGATCGCCGGCTCGCTCCACGGCACCAACGGCGATACGACGAAGCACTACCTCGCCCCGAAGGGAGAATCCTTCTCCGCCGCCGACTGGCACTCCTACGGCATCATCTGGGCAAAAGGCAAGATCAGCTTCTACATCGACTCGCCCGAGAACATCTACGCCACCAACACTCCGGCCGACTTCAACCGCCCCGGCGCCGTCTGGCCCTTCGACTCCGGCAACGCCTTCTATCTGCTGCTCAACCTGGCGATCGGTGGCGACTGGCCCAAAGCCCCCGACAACACCACAAAGTTCCCCGCCGAAATGCTCGTCGACTACGTCCGCGTCTATACCAACTAATACTGGCCCCACATCCTGGCGAGATGTGGCTTTGTGCGAATCCACGGCGACCCGTGATCATCACACAATCAGGACAAACTACCGGATTGAGGCCAGTCCCCATGGCTACAAAGGTCAATCGTCAAACCGTCGATCTCTCCGC
>DASRRO010000021.1:0-2663 GCA_035656855.1 Acidobacteriaceae bacterium
AGCGGACGCTGCTGCAATACCGGTTGGCCGGCGTGGACAAGGACGAGCCCACGCGCGCCAAGCTGCGCGAGCTGCAAGACAAGGCGACGCTGCTCAGCTTGACCATCGGGCGCAATGTGCAGGAGGGCACGCAGACGGTGGAGGTCGTCGACCTGAGCGAGCTCGAGGGGCTGCCGGAGGACTTCCGCAAGCACCATCCGGCGGACGAGACGGGCAAAGTGGTGCTGACCACCGACTATCCGGACTACCTGCCGGTGATGACCTTCGCTGCCAGCGATGCGCTGCGGCGGCGCATGTTTCTGGCCTACAACACGCGCGCTTTTCCGGCGAATCGTGAGCTGCTGCTCGACCTCTTCCGCACCCGGCATGCGATTGCGAAGCTGCTGGGCTTTGCCACCTGGGCGGATTTCGCCACGGCGGACCAGATGATCGGCTCGGCGGCCAATATGAAGCGGTTTCTGGAGCAGCTGGAGGAAGCGACCCGTACCGGGGCGCAGCGCGAGTACGGCATCGTTCTCGATTTCGCGCAGAGCCAGCGGCCGGAGCTTCGGATGATCGATGCGGCGAGCCGCGGCTATTGGGTGGAGCAGTATCGGCGACGCGAGTTTGCCTTTGACTCGCAGGCGGTGCGGCCGTATTTCCCCTACCAGCAGGTGGAGGCCGGGGTGCTCGCGACCGCTTCCCGGCTGTTCAAGGTGGAGTTTTGCCCAGCGCCGGATGCTGAGGTGTGGCATCCGTCGGTCTCGGCGTGGGATGTCTTCGATGGTGCAAAGCAAGTGGGGCGCTTCTATCTCGATATGCATCCGCGCGAGGGGAAGGATAAGTGGTTCAGCGCGGCGCCGCTGGTACCGGGCATTGCGGGGCGGCAGATTCCCGAGGCGGCACTCATATGCAATTTCCCGGGCGGCGATGACAAGAGCGATGACCCCGGGCTGATGCAGCACTCCGATGTGGTGACGTATTTCCATGAATTTGGCCATCTGATGCATGCCATCCTGGGCGGCCAACAGGCTTGGGCGGGCATTAGCGGTATCGCGACAGAGGGCGATTTCGTCGAGGTGCCGTCGCAGATGCTGGAGGAGTTCTTCCGCGACGCGAAGCTGCTGCAGAGCTTCGCACGCCACTACCAGACGGGCGAGCCGATCCCCACGGAACTGGTGGCGACGATGAACCAGGCAGGGGCCTTTGGCCGCGCCGACTGGGTGCGGACGCAACTCTTCTACACCAACTACTCGCTCGATGTGCACGATCGCGACCCGGATGCGCCGGGCGCGGAGCTCGATTTAGACGCGCTGCTGCGGGCGGATTATGAGCGCTTCCTGCCCTATCTCTGGATCGATGGCAACCGCATGTATGCCAGCTTCACGCATCTCTGCGGCTACTCGTCGAACTACTACACCTATCTCTACGACAAGGTGATCGCGATCGATTTCTTTAACCAGTTCAATCGGGCTGCGCTGCTGGAGGACCCGGCCATCCTGCGCTACCGGGAGACGGTGCTGGACCGCGGAGGGTCGGCTCCCGGACGGGCGATGGTGCGGGGATTTCTGGGCCGTGATGAGAGCATGGAGGCCTTCGAGGAGTGGATCGGGGAGGCTCTGGCAGCGGTTTAGAGGCGCCAAATTCTGCGCGAAAAGGCCTTTCAGGATCGCCTTCCAGTGCGCCGATCCGAGGCGCGTGGCCGCCTAAGTGATGCCGCTGCCTCGCATACACGAACTTTTTGGAATTCCATGGTCCTTTGTCGGCGTGCAGGGAGGACGCGAAGAATGAACGGCAAGTGTTCCAGGCTAACGCTGCTCTTTCTTAGCGTCTTTGTCTTCGCTGCGCCGAAGGTGCGGGCGCAGGGGCCGCCGTATCAAACCGACGACCCGGTACCGGTCGATCTGCATCACTATGAGTTCTATATCTTCGGCAGTATGGATGGCACACCGGTCGAAACCGACGCGACGGGCCCGGGCTTTGAGTTCAACTGGGGCGCCATTCCTCGAGTGCAACTCCACGCCATTCTGCCCCTGGGTGTGATCGCGCCATCGAACAATCCTGTCTATCTGCCCGGCGGGACGGGACCTAGTGCGTTCGGTCTCACGGACATGGAACTGGGTGTGAAGCTGGCCATCATTAAAGAAACCAAGCACTTTCCGCAGATCGGCACCTTCACCATGTTCGAAATGCCGACGGGAAATTATGACAAAGGACTCGGCGTAGGAAAGGTCTGGTACAAACTCCCCGTCTGGCTGCAAAAGAACTATGGCCGCTGGCTTTTCGATGGAGGCGTCGGCTATCAGGTAGTTCCGCAGGCGAATTATCGCGATTTTCCCTATACCGGATGGCTGGTAAAACGCGAACTCAGCGAGAGGCTGGAGCTGGGCGCCGAAGTCTTTGCCCATGGACGCGAAGGCTATGCTGCAGCGCAGACTGAGCGCTCGACAATGATCGACGTGGGCGGGTACTACCACTTCAAGCATCACCCCGGCGAGCAGTTCTTGTTTTGCTACGGCCACTCTGTTGCGGGGCAGACGGAAAACTATGCGTATGTCGGTATGTACTGGACCTGGGGAAAAGACGACAAGAAACCGGGCAATGCATGGCTGCGCGGGCCGATGAGCCCCATGGGATCTCAATGATCCGGCCCGGTTCCTGAGGACGTACTCAACGATCGAGAA